>JBGUOB010000077.1:0-2856 GCA_045117755.1 Candidatus Cryptobacteroides sp. | reverse complement strand
ATCTTCGGGGGCTGGAGTTCGTTCCTCAACTACTTTGACAGCTCCTTGCCGTTCCAGCTCTCCTTTATCAATCGCCGCTCCCGCTCCGGGGGCCGCTATAAGGTGAATATCCAGCCCGCCGAGGACGAGTACAACAGCGTCCGGGCCGAGTTCACCGGGATGCTGAAAAACCAGATTGCCAAAAGCAACAACGGTATTGAGCGATCCAAGTACATCACTTTCGGTATCCCCGCTGAGAACGTGGCCGCCGCCCGCCCCCGGCTGGAGCGTGTGGAGGCCGATGTTATGGGCAACTTTAAGCGGCTGGGGGTGCAGTCCCAGCCCCTCGACGGACGGGAGCGTCTGGCCCTGCTCCACGGTCAGCTCCACCCCAGCAGCCGGGAGCCGTTCCGCTTCAAGTGGGCCGACATCGCCCATACCGGGCTGGGGACGAAAGATTTTATCGTCCCGGACAGCTTCGACTTCCGACAGTCCCGGCTGTTCCGCGTGGGCCAGACGTGGGGCGCGGCGTCCTACTTGCAGATCATGGCGTCGGAAATGTCGGACAAGCTCCTGTTAGAGATTTTGGAATTGGACGCAGAGCTGACCGTCACCATGCACATTCAGACGGTGGATCAGGTCAAGGCCATTAAGACGGTCAAGGGCAAAATCTCCGACATCGACAAAATGAAGGTGGAGGAACAGCGCAAGGCCACCCGCGCTGGGTACGATCCCGATATTCTCCCGCCAGACCTCGTTACCTTTTCCAAGGACGCGGCAGACCTGCTGGCCGAGCTCCAGTCCCGAAATGAGCGAATGTTCCTCCTGACGTTCCTGATCGTCAACACCGCCCCCACGCGGGAGCGGTTGGAAAACGATATTTTCACGGTGGGCGGCATCGCGCAGAAGTATAACTGTGCTTTGAAGCGGCTGGACTGGCAGCAGGAGCAGGGCTATATGTCCTCGCTGGCGCTGGGCTATAACGGCGTTGAAATCCAGCGGGGCATGACCACCAGCTCCACGGCCATCTTTATTCCCTTTATGACGCGGGAGCTTCGCATGGATGGGCCATCCCTCTATTACGGCATGAACGCCCTTTCCCATAACGTCATCATGGCTGACCGCAAAAAACTGAAATCCGCCAACGGAATGTACCTCGGCTCGACGGGTAGTGGTAAGAGCTTCGCCGCCAAGCGGGAGCTGCTCAATGTGTTTCTGACAATTCCGCAGGATCGGATTCTGGTGGTAGATCCGATGGGAGAATATGCCCCGCTGGTGCGGCGGCTGGGCGGTCAGGTGATCGAGATTGCCCCGGACAGCCCGAACCACATTTCCCCGATGGATCTGCAAATGAGCGTCAACGACGAGGACAGCCCCCTTTCCATGAAAGCGGACTTCCTGCTGTCCCTGTGCGAGCTGATCGTGGGCGGCAAGGAGGGCTTGCAGCCCATTGAGAAAACCGTGATTGACCGCTGTGTGCGTCAGGTGTACCGGGAGATCGCGCTGGGGCTGGAAACGGCCAAGCCGCCCCTGCTCCAAGATTTGTACGAGGAGCTGCTGAAACAGCCCGAACCCGAGGCCAAGCGGATCGCCACGGCATTGGAGCTTTACTGCACAGGCTCCCTCAACCTGTTCAATCACCCCACCAACGTCAACCTCAATTCCCGCGTGGTGTGCTTCGTGCTGAAAGGCATGGGTGAAAACCTCCGCAAGATCGCCATGCACATCACCAACGATTTTGTCACTTCGGCGGTCAATGCCAACTACAAAAACGGCGTTTCGACGTGGTGCTACTTCGACGAGTTCCATATTCTTCTGCGCGATCCGCTGACCGCCAGCTACTTCGTGGCCGTCTGGAAGATGCTTCGCAAAAAGGGCTGTGTGCCGTCGGCCCTGACGCAGAACGTCAAAGACCTGTTGGCCAGCCGGGAGATCGAGAACATTCTGGACAACACGGACTTTATGATCCTCTTGTCACAGGCTCAAAGCGACCGGGCCATCCTCGCCAAGCAGATCGGCATATCAGAGCACCAGCTTTCCTATATCACGCAGTCCAATTCCGGTGAGGGCCTGCTGTTCTATGGGAGCGTGACGATTCCGTTTGCAGACCGTTTCCCCCGAGGAGAGATTTACAATCTGCTGACCACCAAGCCGGAGGACGCCGCCAATGGAAAACAGACAGAGTAGACCGGGCGGTGCTTCTGGTCACGGTGGCCAGAAGTTTCATCAGGACAGCGAACAGGCCAAGCTCCACAAATCCAAGCTCCGCATGGAGAGCCGGGAGGAAAAGCTGGGCAAGGCCCGTGATCGGCTGGTCGCACAGAAGCCGCCCAAGAAACCCGGCCCCGTGAAGCGGGCAGGCCGGGTGGCCGGGGCCGAGGCCCATGCCTTTGTGCATGGGAAAATCTATCAGGAGGAGCATGACAACGTAGGCGTGGAGGGCGGTCACTTTGTCGAGCGTTCCGGGGAGGCTGCCCTCCACTATGGTAAACGCAAGGTGAAACAGGCCGTCCGGGAGCACCCGGCCAAGGCTGCCGCCCGCGCCGAGTCCCGGTATATCAAGGCCACGGCGGATTACAACGCCCGCAAGTTTGCCCAAGAACAGCCCGAGACCGCTAAAAGCGCCGCCAGGATGTGGCATAAGCACAAGCTGAAGCGGGAGTATCAGAAGCGGGCGCGGGAAACCGCCAAGCAGAGCGCCAAGGCTGCCGAAAAAACGGCAGTCACCACGGAAAAGCTGGCCGCCCAAACGGTGGCCTTTGCCAAGCGGCATCCCGTGGGATCGCTCCTTGCGCTGGGCTGTGTGCTCCTGCTTCTGCTGATGCAGTCGTGTATGTCCTCGATGGTGACGGTGGGCAACGGCCTTGTGGGTGCGGT
>JBGUOB010000076.1:0-6719 GCA_045117755.1 Candidatus Cryptobacteroides sp. | reverse complement strand
TGCTCAGAGTCATTCCGCGCTCCGTTATGCGCGGCGTCGATGACCCCAAGCTCTGCCTTTGTAAGAGTCTTATCTGAAAGAGGTCTTGCAAATGATAAATTACCGTCAATATCTATCAATTCCAGAGACGCGGCGCGTTAAAAATACGAATTTTACTGCCGCGTATTGCTTTTCTTTCCATCTTCGTTTTACTCGTCATTCGCCGGCTTGACCGGCGAATCTCCTTATCTCCTAATCGTATGAAACAAAAAGGATATGTCTATTTCGTGTCAAACACGTACAACAACGTCCTCTATATTGGAGTCACGAACAGCTTAAAGCGTAGATCAAATGAACATGCCAACGGTCAAGGTTCCCGCTTTACAGAGAAATACAACTGCGAAAAGTTGGTCTATTATGAAGTGTTTTCCGATATCGAGCAGGCGATAGCGCGAGAGAAGCTTCTCAAACGGTATAAGCGAATATGGAAGAATAAACTTGTGGAGTCTATAAATCCGGGATGGATTGATTTGACTGCCGTGCTGGTTGATGACCCAGATTTGCGAGGAGATTCGCCGGTCAAGCCGGCGAATGACGAGAAGGGGCAAGCCGGCGAATGACGAGAAGGGTCAAGCCGGCGAATGACGTGTGGGGTCAAGCCCGGAATGACTCTGAAAGATACATGCAAGTCTTTTATAGGAGCGGAGATACGAAGACCGTTTCTTGTGGATGATGAAGAATTTACCTACCTTTGTCGAGAAGCCCGAGTTATGGGATGATCCTTATTTTAACGAGTTTATGGAACAAGCCGAATTTGCCAGCATGTCTTTCGAGGAGCAGGAAGCCTACATTGCCTCGATGAAGCAGAAGTGGGATTACGACAATTCCATCGAGTTTGCCGAGCAGAAGGGGCTTGAGAAGGGTCGAAAGGAAGGTCGAGAGGAAGGCAAGGCTGAACAGAGAATGGAAAATGCCCGGAGTCTCAAATCTCTTGGCGTAGACATTAATACTATTGCGAAAGCCCTTGGGCTTACTGCAAAAGAAGTACAGGCTCTTTAGTTATCTTAAGAATATCAACAGGCCCCCGGCCAACTGGTCGGGGGCTTCTATGTTCTACCCAGCCTCGTCAGTTTTGGTTAGCCGCGAGCAGTCGATGAGTATTCTTTAAACTCGTATTTTTGCGCTATACCTCTTTAAATTATAGCGCAATGAATTATGGATACATCAGAGTGTCAACCTCCAAGCAGACACTCGACAACCAGCGGTACGAGATCCGCAAATTCTGTCAGCAGGAGGGCATCCGCATCGACGGATGGATCGAGGAAACCATTTCCGGTACCCAGTCGTACGGGCGTCGTCAGCTCGGAGAGCTCCTGAGCCGGACGAATAAAGGAGACCTCATCGTCTGCGCCGAACTCTCCCGCCTGGGCAGGAACCTCTTCATGATCATGGAAATCCTGAGCATCTGCATGAACCGCGGCTGCAGGGTCTGGACCATCAAGGACCAGTACCGTTTGGGTGACGACATTCAGAGCAAGGTGCTGGCCTTCGCATTCGGACTCTCAGCCGAGATCGAACGGAACCTAATCTCCCAAAGAACCAAGGAAGCCCTGGACGCCCGGAGGGCGAAAGGTGTGAAATTGGGCCGCCCGGTGGGGGCGAAAAACCAAAAATACCGTCTGGACGAAAAAAAGTTTTATATCGAAGAATTGCTGGCACAGGGGGCGAGTCTGCAGACGATGGCCGAGGCGCTCGGCGTGGGGAAAAACACGGTCTACAGGTGGCTGAAACGGCGAAAATGCGTTGATTAAACGGTGGTTAGTTTGGCTACAAAAGTAAGGATAAAAATCAATAAAACAATAGTTCTCGAAAAAATTTTCTTGAATACACGGCGCTGACGCAGGGGTCAAGAGCGGTGGTCCGCGGGGAGTGGTTATCTCCAATTTATCCACCCATTAATTGGCGACACTATGACCTCATCACGCCAACTAACACTGATAACCACGCTGGGTGTCTTGTTCCTAATGTATTGTGGGACACCCCGTACCTTTGCGCAGACAGTCTCTGTCATTGACACGCTGTTGGTCCAGTTCCGGTCCGGTTGGGCGGAATTGGAGATAGATTATGCCGATAACGACCGGCAGATCGTCTCTTTCCGTGACCGCTACCAGGCCCGCACTTCCGGGATGGAACTCCAGTCCATGCAGATAGACATCTACCCTGGGGCTTCGTCTGGAGAGCTGGCAGAGCAGGACTCCACCTTGCGTGATCGTCGCGCCAGAGCGATTTACTACTTCCTATGGGACTCTCTTCGGTTGGATTTCAACCGGGTCCGCATCCGTCACGATGCTCTTGCCCGGGAGTTGCCTTCCCTTGCGGAGGAGCAGCCTTGGGCCGCCGTTGTGCTCTCCGAGCTTGTTCCGAAGGCCCCGGATGCAGTGGAGCCTGAACCGTCCGCTCCGGCCTCTTTCGCCCCGGCGGCCCGGCTACCTTTCATGGCTGTTACTACGAACCTGCTTTATGATGCCGCGCTCATCCCCAATATCGGGGTAGAAATCACCCTGGGCGGGCGATGGTCCCTCACGGCCGACTGGAACTATGCCTGGTGGTCGAACACCCGGGATAACAAAGCCTGGCAGACCTACGGCGGCTACCTCGGCGTGCGCCACTACTTCGGGCGTATCGCCAAAACCCGCCGCTTCTCCGGCCACTTCCTGGGTCTCTACGGCGATGCCCTCACCTATGACTTCGAGCTGGGCGGCACCGGCTACCAGGCTGCCAGGTGGGGCTTCGGCGGCGGTGTCGAGTACGGCTTCAGCCTGCCGCTGAACCGGAGTCTCAACCTGGACTTCTCGCTGGGCCTGGGCTTCCAGGACGGCGATTACATGACATATGAACCCCGGGACGGCCACTTCGTCTGGACGGGCACGTACAAACGTATGTGGTTCGGTCCCACCAAGATCCAGATCGGCCTGAAATGGATCCTCGGGAAACAGGAGAAGGAGGGCAGACGATGAGAAAGATCCTGGTCATGACGATTCTCCTGCTGGCGGCAACGGCCTGCCAGTACAAGGAGTTGTGCTACGATCACGCACACGTGGTCGATGTGCATCTGCAATACGACTGGACTGAGGCTCCGGAGGCCTCCCCGGCGAGCATGACGGCCATCTTCTTCCCGGAGCAGGGTGGAGAAGCGGTCCGCTACGACTTCTCCGGTATGCAGGGCGGCACTGCCCGCCTCGCGTCGGGCCGTTGGCTGGCGGCCGGCTACAACAACGACACGGAGACCATCCTCATCCGGGGAGCGGAATCGGTTGCTACGCTGGAGGCTTATACCCGTTCGTCCGACCTGTCGGAAGGCACCCGGATGTCGTCCGTCACCAAGGGAGATATGCCCCGCGCCAAGGGCGTGGAGAGCGAGCGGGTCATCCTGGAACCGGATCTGCTCTGGGGCGGTGTCGGAGAGTTCTTCGAGCTCCGGGACGGTGTCCCGCAGACGGTGTCCCTCTCGCCCCGGCTCCTGATCCAGACCGTTACCATCACCATTCATGACGTACCCAACCTGCAGTACGTCACCGATATAGGTGGTACTGTCAGCGGTCTGGCCGGCTCCGTATTCCTGGCCGACGGTCGGCTGGGGGAGGAGTGCGTGACCCAGGCCTTCGAAGTGCGCAAGGCTGACGATACGACCCTTACCATGCAGTTCCGTACGTTCGGACACTGCTCGGGAGAGAAGACGAAAGCAGGTGTCAATTCGCATGTGCTCACCATCTATACCGTGCTCTCCGACGGTTCGAAGTGGTATTATACCGAAGATATCAGTGAACAGATGCACGGCGGGGCGCAGGACCCGGACCAGCCGGAGCAGATTGTGATCGATCTGCCCGGACTGCCCGTCCCGAAACCCAGCACGGGTGGCTTCCAGCCTGCTGTGGATGACTGGCAGAGCGTGGAGATCGCCGTCGGAATGAAATAAATCAAAAACCCATTAACCCATTTTAATAACTAACAGTTATGAGAAAATCATTGATTCTTCTGGCTCTGGCCAGCGTTGCAGCCATGGTGGCGTGCAACAAAACCCAACTCATCCAGGAGCCCCCTGGAGCTGATGCCATTTCCTTCCGCCCGCTGATGAACAGCATGACCAAGGCGGTGGATAACACACTCTCTACGCTGCAAGCCAATGGCTTCTATGTCCTTGCACGGTACAATTCCAGCAGCGCTGCTTATTTCAGCGACACGCATTACACCTGGAACTCCACTTCCTGGATCACGGCCACGCCCAACTACTGGCCTGATGATGATACCGCGCTCGATTTCTATGCCTACGCTCCTGCCGCTACCGGGCAAATCTCTGGCCATAACGCAACAGCCAATTACAAAACATTTGTCGTGACCCCTTCGACGACGGTATCCGAGCAGGTTGACTTCATTTTTGCGTATACGGGGAATCAGAATAAGACAAGCAATGGCTCCGGTGTCGCCCTCACTTTCCGCCATGCGGAATCCAAGGTAATCATCAAGCTCAAGAACTCCAACGCCAACCAGACTATTGATGTGAGCAGTGTTTCGCTGGCTAATATCAAGGGTGCCGGAACTTACACGTACACGGGTGAATCGGAATCCAAATTGAAGGTCGCTGACTGGTCGGTCACTGCTGACCCTACTGCGGTGTACACTCAGGCGATCACCGGTGCTGCGCAGGACGATTTTACCACCGCTACCGCAGCCGCTGCCGGTGACGCGATGGTACTAATCCCCCAGACACTTGTCAACCCGGGTGCATACGAAACAGACGGAACTTATGCAGGTGCCTGCATCAAAGTAAACCTGAGAATCAAGAACACGGCAGGTGGCAACTGGATTGTGGGTGGAGAAAGTACGTTTGTAGAGGTGATGTGGCCGCTGACAGCTATTTCCTGGCTCCCCGGCATGGCCTATACCTACACGGTGGATCTGGCCGGCGGCGGTTATGAGCCCGAAGATCCTAATCCGGGTAGTGGTGGTACTCCTGAACCCGCCATTGATGATGCCCTGGAGATCAGCTTCCTTACTCCTTCTGTTGACACCTGGACCGACGCAGCGGGAATTGCTGTCCCGCCGGCAGCCTAGTCCACATGTTCCTTTATCCGGCCGGGCCTGACCGCCTTGCCGGGTACCAATTATAACACTGAAACAAGAAAAACATGTTGAACAAGAGACATCAGCGTTGGATGCTGCTGGCGGCCGGCCTGCTGGCCGGAGCCTGCAGCCTGTTGGATCCGGGGACCGGAGAGATCCGCTTCCAGGTGGAAGACGCCTGGCAGTCCGGCACCAAGGCCTCATTGTACGGAGCCGGGAGCGTGGCTACCGGCAGCTTCGGGGTGGCGGCCTACACACATGGCACCACCACCGCCTACATCGCCGGAACCACGGTGAGCTACGCCGCGGGCGCCTGGTCCTTCGATGACGGACGGCGCTACTGGCCCGCCAGCGGCACGCTGGACTTCCACGCCTGGATGCCGGCCACCCGGCCCGCTTACATCACCTCGCCCACTTATACGGCGGCCGCTGGCCCGGGCTTCACCTGCACCAACCTCCCGCTCACTTCAGCGGGTCAGGCGGCCATCCACGAGTATATCTATGCCGTGAAGACCAACCACGGAAAGGATCACGGTGAAGTGACCCTGGCCTTCCAGCGACCCCTGGCCCAAATACGCTTCCAGATGTCCGGCAGCCCCGGCGTGACCCTCCACAGCATTACTGTTAAGAATGTGTATAACAACGGTGTGTACACCCATACCTCCGGCTGGACCAACACGGGTAGCGCCGGAGATCTGGTATTCAACCTGGGCAGTACCCACTATGACGAGGGAGTCAGTGTGATCGCCTTGGCCACACCGCTGCTGGTGAAGCCGCAGGCCATCGGCACGCAGCAGATCGAGGTGGACTACACGCTGGACGGCGGTCCCCGCACGCAGAAGACCTTCTCCGTGAGCATCGTCTCCTGGGCGGCGGGCTACGGCTACACCTACACGCTCAACATGCCCGACTGGCTGTCGGTCGATGCGTCCGGTGAAGCCGTCACCTGGATTTCCGAGCTGCTGGGCGCTGGCCCGGTTGTCAACTGGATTTCCGAGTTCCAGGGCACAGGCGCCGTGATCAACTGGCGCAGTAGTATGACCTCCGAGGGAGATGACGTTTTCTGGAGCCTCACCGGAGCGGCCTCCGGAGAAGAATTCGCCTGGGGTCCGCCAGTGGGCTTCGGCGGACCGTTCACATATGAAGGAAAGAAATATTTCATCAGCCAGGGCAGTATGTATAAGACAGCCACCGGATACGCCTTGTATTCCGACTGGACCGGTGGTTTGGACCAATATAGCGTCACGGTGCCGGGCACCCAAACCTGGACCGGGAACAGCTATTTCAACTGGGTCCATCTGGCCGGATTGTTCGACACCTCCATCAACACAAGCGCCCACGTGAATATCGACAACGATAAAACCCCCATCGCAGGCTGTTACCTCCCCACATCGGATCAGTTGACAGCTTTCTTCACCGGCACGAGCCGCCCGGGCTCTTCCGTGAACGGAACGGCGGGGTGCCGCTGTGCTCTCATTCAACTGAGTTATACGAATGGAAGTATCTCGAATCCTTTAGGCGTGTTAGTGATTCCCGACGGTTTGACGTTGACAGGCATGACAAAGACATTCACGTGGAACACGAACTCAACATCCGGGAACACAGGCGTAACCGTAGCT
>JBGUOB010000075.1:0-2137 GCA_045117755.1 Candidatus Cryptobacteroides sp. | reverse complement strand
GTCGCAGAGGACGCGCACCACTCCGTTGGTGTCGGTCCACGTGGCGACGTCCTTGCCGCGGTACTCGACGTCGATGGACTTGCAGCCGCCGACGAGCAGGCCGGCGATGACCGCTCCGACGAGCAGCCAGGACGCTCCGATGGTGGCGGTGACGCACTCGCCCGCCGTGATCTTGTCTTCTTGCTTGGTCATGTTGCCTCCTTTGTTGGGGTGGTTTCGGTTGACATCCAGCGCGAGCCTCCGAAGAGGCGGATCGCGTAGTATTCGGTCGCGGCGGTCCACTTGCCGTAGCCAAGCGAGAGGAGTCCGTCGCGGTAGATCTCGTCGACCTGCTGGCGCGTGAGCCCCAGATCGGCCTCGTAAAGCCAGTCGTGCAGCACGGCAACCGGGAAGCGGCGCGTTTCGAGCGGATGTCCGCAAAGCCGCCAGAGAAATCGCGGAATGCTCGCGCCGTCGGTCACGAATCCGGCGGGGACGGTGAAGGCCATCCCGTCGACCTTGGCGTGGAAGTCAGCGACGAGCACCCAGCACTCGCCGCCGTCCAGCATCGGCTCGACTTTCGGCATGTCCTCAAACTCAATGACCATCAGTTGCCGCCTCCGAACATGGTCTTGAAGAGCCACACCAGCGCGCCGCCGACGATTGACGAGAAGAGCGAAAGCGCCGCGAGGACGCCCTTGCGCTTGTCGTTATCCCGCTCCAGGGCGCGGATGCGCTGCTCGTGGTCGCCGTGCGCCGAATCGTGAGCCTTCGTGCGCTCGTCGATCCTCGCCAGCGTCTGCTCGATGCGGCCCAGCCGCTCAAAAATCTCGGTCGACTCTCCCATTTGCACACTACCTCCCTGCCGTCAGGTTGACGGTCACGTTTGATACTACCCCGTTCGCCTCGTCGGTCTTGGTCTTGAGAAGCCGCTGCCGCGCAGCGTTGAGCCTTGCCGGCGCGGAGTTGGTGGTCGACGCGATCCGGCGCAGATACGCCTCCGCGGCGTCCTGCGGAGTCACCACCGGCGCGACATCGCGAAAGACGGTTCCGTCCTCGTAGGTCGTTATCCGCACCATGTTGGTCATGTCGACCTCTTCGCGGATCTTCTTGCCGTGCCACTTGACCCGCCCGGTGCCGCTCGTGTTGTCCTTGTCGTACACGCGGCGAAGCGCCGCGTCTGGCACCGCCTCGTCGACGGAGTTGGCGAGGATGTAGACAATGTCTTCGGCGGTGGCGATGCCGGCGGCGACCAGCATGTTAGTGGCGGCGACGAACTGCGGGTAGTCGTCGGTGATGTACTGGCACGCCGCCCATTCCTCGGCCAAGTCGGCCTCGTTGATGACCGCCTTGACGGCCGGCCAGACGCCGCGCTCCTTGGCGAGCGTGATGATCCGCAGTTTGGAATACTGCGTCGCCTCTGCCGCGAACAGGACGAGCAGGACGGACATGACGAGTAGGACTTTCTTCATGGATTAGCCTCCGTTGAGGTGGGTGTTGAAAGCAGGATCGCCGGCATCGGCGGCGAGTTGGTGATCCACGGGTTCGGCGCGAGCTTGCGCGCGTCCGCGTAGACGCCGGTGCGGTAGGTGACGATGCGGTTGGTGGCGTTGCCGGTCTGCCACATGACGAAGGCGACGCCGTTGGTGTGGATGATCGGCGACGGCGTCCAGTCGGTGTAGACGCTCCAGTTGTAGTTGGTGGCGTTCGGATATGGGAAGTCGAAGCCGTCGAAGTCGAGCGCATCGAGCCGGTTGGAGTAGGCCGGGAACGAGTGCGTCGCCCAGTCTTCCTCGTTGGTGTAGGCGACGTCCATGCCGTCCATGAAGATGTTGGCCGAGGAGGGCAGGAGCGGACTGCGGGCGAAGCGCACATATACGCAGTCGTTCGACACCGCCGAGCCGGCGTCCATCATATACCACACCTCCGGATCGGTGCGCGGAAATCTCACGCTGCCGGGCTTGGCGCCCGCCCAGATTACGGCGAGCGCGGCAAAGATGCAGAAAACGATCCGGTCGAGCTTCTTCATGGCGCGGTGGTGGAGAGGGTGAGGACGGTGTGGCCGTCGATCGTGGCGGTGCCGAGGTAGTACTTGGTGCCGTTGAGGATGATCGAGTCCATCTTGACCGGCGCGTTGTTCTTGATGTACGTCTCGCCG
>JBGUOB010000074.1:0-4004 GCA_045117755.1 Candidatus Cryptobacteroides sp. | reverse complement strand
GACCATCATCACCACGAACTACGACACCGACGCGCTGATCCAGCGCATGACGCCGAGGGACACCCGGGACGACACGACCGCGAAGGCCACTCTCGACCGCCTCATGGAAATGTGCAGAGGCGTCACCATGGCCGGCGACAGCTGGCGGAGGAAATAGCATGAACATCCAATTCTCGACCGAGTTCACGGTCGACGT
This sequence comes from Candidatus Cryptobacteroides sp., assembly GCA_045117755.1. Lineage (GTDB taxonomy): Bacteria > Bacteroidota > Bacteroidia > Bacteroidales > UBA932 > Cryptobacteroides. Next base: position 3,808 of record JBGUOB010000074.1, on the reverse strand, counting down.
CCCGGAAGAAACCGGGAACAAGGTCGTCGCCGTGATCGAGGACTACATCAACAGCATCACAAAGCTGATCCCGAGAGCTTCCGCGATCCGCGCAAGCGTCAAGGACAGCGAGACACCGGAAAGGAGAACGGCATGAGGAAGAAGATCTACATCTGCAGCCCGTGTAGGGGCGAACATTATGACGACAACATCGACAACGCGATCGGGTGGACCGGCGAAGTGTTCCGGCTCGGCTACCTGCCGGTCACGCCGCACATCTACTTCACGCGCTTCCTGAGCGACGAGAACAGCAAGGAGCGGGCCGAGGCTCTGGCCATCGGCAAGGAGCTCCTGCAGGAGTGCTCTGAGGTCTGGGTGTTCGGCATCGACAACCCGAGCGAGGGCATGAAGGGCGAGATCGCCCACGCCATCCGCCTCGGGATCCCGGTCCGCGACGGCCATCACGAGATCATGAAGCGGACCAAGGAGGTCCGGATCCGGAAGGACGTCCCGGAGGACGATCTGAAGAAGCTGATCGAGGCCATGAAGAAGCAGCCGGTCCAGCTCATGCCGGCAACGGATCCGAAGGTCATCGTCGTCAAGGTCGTGAAGATCTCAGGAGGCCTCCGATGAACACCATGACGCCCGAGGAGTACAAGCGCAGGATCGCCGGAGCCCGGGCCCGCGTCGCCGGCCAGCACTTCGAGGATCAGATCGCCGCGAGTCTCGCATGGCATGAGGAGCGCGGGATCCTGAAGGCAGCAAAGACGCCGGAACCGATGAAGCCGCTCGGGCCGAAGCAGGCCGGCGGGCGCTTCACGGCGGTCTACACCAAGGCCGCGCAGGTGGACTTCTCCGGGACTATGAGGGGCGGCCGCTCCGTCCGCTTCGAGGCGAAGCAGACCGACTCCGACCGCTTCGAGCGGAAGCGGCTCACCGACGAGCAGATGGATGACCTCAGAGGCCACGAGAAACTCGGCGCCCTCTGCTTCGTGATCCTCTGCTTCGGCTTCGACCACTTCTACCGCGTCCCGTGGAGGATCTGGGACAACATGAAGGCCACATTCGGCAGGCAGTACGTCACCGAGGCGGATCTCCCGGAATACCGGATCCCCTACACGGCCGGCGTCATCAAGATCCTGAGCGGGATCATCAAGCCGGAAGCCGGCGAGCTGGTCTACGTTCCGGACATCTGCGTCGTCTGCGGCGAGTACGCAGGCGAAGGATCTCACCTCTGCCCGAGGTGCAAGAAGAAAGTCAAGGACGAGGGCCTCCTATAAGCGCCCGAGAAAGGAGCCAAACATGAACGAGATCACCAAAGAAACCCGCCGCGAGAGCTACGACGCCATCCTTCCGAAAGTGAAGGACCGCGCCCGCCTCGTACTCGAGACACTCGGCAGCCGGTCCATGACCGTCAGCGAGATCACCGAGGAGCTGGTCGCTGCCGGCCGGATCCCGTACTTCAACCGCAACTACGTCGCCCCGCGGCTCTCCGAGCTGAAGGACATGGGGATCGTCGAGACCTGCGGCCGCCGGAAGGCCACCAGATCCGACGCCACCGAGGCCGTCTGGCGCAGGACGGAGGTGAGGGCATGAGCAACTTCTCCACCTGCCGCAGCTGCGGCGCGAGGATCCTCTGGGTCAAGACCGTCGGCGGGAAGGCCATGCCGTGCAACGCGGAGGCGATCCGCTTCACCAGAGGCGGAGGTCCTGAGACCTTCGTGACGCCGGAGGGCAAGGTCGAGCGCGGCAAGCGCGACCGCGAGGGCGAGCTCACGGGCTACATCAGCCACTTCGCCACCTGCCCCTATGCAGACCGGCACCGCAGGAGGCCGTCATGAACGCCGGCGAAGTCCGGGCGGCCCTGAGGAAGAAGTTCAACGACCACCGCCGCTACGCGATCGCCGAGGAGGTCGGCCTGACGACCGGCTTCTCCCACCGGCGGCTCGACATGATGGTCCTCGACTGCTACAACTCCAACGGCTTCCGGATCGACGGCTTCGAGATCAAGGTCAGCACGAGCGACCTCCGCAGGGAGCTCGAGGTCCCGGAGAAGCACATCGCCTTCTTCGACGTGATCGACTACTACACCATCGCCGCGCCGGCGGGAGTCACGGAGCCTCTCATGGACATCATCCCGAAGCGCTGGGGGATCCTGATCGTCAACGAGGACGGCAGCACCCGCTACAAGCGCAAGCCGCTCGCACTCGAGGACGTAAAGGCCGACAGGGCCGTCCCGCGGGGCTTCCTCGCTTCCGTCGTCCGCAGCATCCAAAGCCTGCAGCCATCGGCTCAGGAGCTCCGGGAGGAGTACAACCGGGGCATCGAGGACGGCAAAAAGGAAGCGGAGCGCCACGTCGGCTATATGACCGAGCGGGTGAAACAGGAGGCGGCCAAGCTCGAGGCCTACGACAAATTGACGGCCCGCCTCAATATCTGGCGGCACGACAACATCGACGAGATCCTCGACGAGTTCGCGGCCTTCAGGGCCATGAACATCGACTGGGTGAAGTCGGACATCGAGGGGACGATCAAGCGGCTGAACAAGCTGCTCGACACCCTGAGCGGGAAGGAGGCGAAGCCATGAAGATCCCGGACGACGTCTTTGAGACGCGCTGCCGCTATTGTATGCACGGCCGACCGGAAGGCGGGAACCAAGACATCCCGGAGGAGTGGATCTTCACGCAGTTCCACCGGAAGGACCTCTCCTGCAACATCTTCGGGATCTCCCGCTGCGACCGGATCCCGGGCGAGTGCGAGAGCTTCGCGCCGAACCACATCTTCGGGATCTGCTACACCTGCGAGTATAGCAACAGCTTCCACGAGGGCTTCTGCACGAGGGGCTCGCAGCCGAACAAGCGGAAGATCTTCATCGGCAACGGCGGGCTCGGCGGAGCTCACCATCCGGACTACTGGAAGGAGCACGTCCTGAGCACCTGCGACGCCTACCGGCCGAGCCACTACTGGACCGACATCATGCGGAAGCAGGCCGCGGAAGGAAAGATCCCGAGAAACTTCGACCCGGAGACCATGAAGGCCGTCGGGCCGGCCATGAAGAACGAGACCGCCGAGAAGTGGGCCGAGATCGACCGGCAGCAGGCGGCGGAGAACGAAGCAAAACGAAAAGCCGAGGAAGATCGGCGGCTCGCCATGGAACCGAACGCCGGGCAGCTCACGATCTTCGACGTCATGCAAAGAGAGGAGGCGAAAACATGAACGAAAACGAGCGCAGCGAGATCCTCGAGCGAGCCGTCCGGACCTATGGGCCCGACGCTCAGCTGAAGATGATGATCGAGGAAATGAGCGAACTGACGAAGGCCATCTGCAAGCTATGGCGGACCAAGCCGGGATCCCCGGAAGTGTTCGAGGCCGAGCAGAACGTCCTCGAGGAGGCGGCCGACGTCCAGATCATGCTCGACCAGATCCGGATCATCTTCGGCGACACCGAGGAGATCGAGGCCAAGAAGGTCGCCCGGCTCCTCTCCCGCCTCGATCGGCACGAAGGGGGCCCGACGTGACTCCCGAAAAGAAGCGGCAGCGGGACCGGATCCGCGCCGGCTACGGCCGGCAGCCGTGGATCAAGTACATCGCCTACGTCCTGATCGCCGGGATCAGGATGAAGATCCGGAATATCATCAAAAAACCATGACAGGAGGACGAACACATGGAAATCATCGGAAACGGCCCGCAGATCATCGGGGCCAAGAAACTCGCGGAGAAGGACATGATCAGCCGCGACGCTTACAAGCGGATCAAGAACTACAACCGGACGGAGCTCTCCGGCTACGTCAAGAACCTCTACCGGAGCGGCTTCGAGGCCGGCGTGAAG
>JBGUOB010000073.1:0-5197 GCA_045117755.1 Candidatus Cryptobacteroides sp. | reverse complement strand
TCCTGACTTCTTTCAGCAGCTGCACCAGCACCTGCGATTCAAATTGCTTTTTCATTGTTTTTGACTGTTTAATTAATATGACACTATATTTCATAATAAAGCCCCACCGCCCTGATGGAGGGTGAGGCTGTGAAGTTATAAATGACTTGTCGTTTTACCGGACGTTGCCCTCGTAGTCTATAAAGTCGCGGTTCTGGGGCTCGACATGGATTTTGGCACCACCCGTATTCTCGATGATGATGGTGAACTTACATTCAAAGCCGTGGTCGTTGGCCTTGACCGCGCATCGGTTTCATCGAGGTGACGTAAATCTTGTACTTCTGACTTGCCACAGCGGTCTTTACCTTCTCCTTGGATGCTGCCTCGCGGGCTGCTCTCTCTTCTGGCGTAAGAGTGGCACACGCTGCCACTATGCATACCAGGGCAATAGTTCATAGTAAATGTTTGACCTGCGGTCGAACTTTCTCACGCTCGGCAAAGACTAAACCCGTTTGGCTTTGCTCTCTCTTAATCGAAATTTTGCTCATATCGTTTTTGTTATCGTATTGGCTGGGTTCAGTCGTCAGACTGAGCGGCTTTGGCGGCTTTTTTGGCGGCTTTGGCGGCGGCTTTTTCAGCTTTGCGCTGGGCTTTGGCTTCGGCCTTGGCCTGTTTTTCGGCAGCCTTGGCTGCGTCTTTGGCGGCTTTGGCCTCGGCCTTGGCGGCTTTGTCGGCGGCTTTCTGCTGTTGCTTCTCTGCTTTGCGCAGCTGTTTTTCGGCATCAAGGGCGGCACGGTCCTCACGCTTCTGGGCCTTGCGGGCTTCCTTGTCGGCACGCTTCTGAGCCTTGCGGGCTTCCTTCTCAGCCTTCAGCTGGGCTTTCTCCTCGTCGGTGAGGTCGCTCTTGCCGAAGAGGTGGAGCTTCATCTTGGGCTTGATCTTCGTCTTGTGCATCTCGTTGGTATTGGTGAACGAGAAGGTGCAGCTGAGGTCCATCCACTTGCCGGGGGCGTCGAGGTTACCTTCGGCGACGGCTCCATTGCTGACGATATTGACGGTGAGGTCGCGCGTGCGAACAAATTTATAGGACGCGCGCGAGACATGCGCGTGGACTTCGCCGATGGGCAGCTTGCCGCCCAGGCGCTTACGCATGATGGCGGTACGGGGTTTCGAGATGTCGATCTTGAACGTGGCCGAGGCGGCGACGGGACCGATGTCCTTCATATCCATGACGCGCCCTATCTCCAAGGAGTCGGTGGAGGCATGGCCGGAGAGGTATTTGTTGTTCTCGTCGAGGGCGAAATAGAAATTGAGTGCGCCGGCGGCGGTGGTCAGGCGACCCTGGAACTCCTCCTTCTTATAGAGCACATTGAAGGAACCGGCGTAGTGGAGCGTGCCGAGGGCGTGGAGCTGTTTCATCATGAGGCGCTTGACGGGGAACTGCTTGATGATGCGTTCCTTGCTGCCGCCCTTGGCTTCCATGTTGTCGACATCGAAATGGACGCGCAGCTGCGTCTTCTCCTTCAGACCGGTGATGGTGCCGCGGGCAGCAACCTGCAGCTGCTTGTCGGCGGTGTTGACGCGGACATTGTCGAAGCGCAAGGTGGTGGCATCGCCACTGAAGCGCACGCTGAGGAGGAGGGGTTCGGTGAAATTCTTCAGCACGGGGGCGAAGGGTCGCGAGATGTCCTTGAGGATGGCGCGGCCATGGATGAATGACGTGCGGAAGGTGAAGGGCCGTCCCTGCTTCTTGCTGGGCAGCTGGATGAGTGCCTTGTCGAAGCGCAGCGTGGTGCTGATCTGCTGGACGAAGAAGTCGCGCAGGTGGAGGCCTTCCTTGTTGAGGAAGAAGTTGGTATGGAGGTCGCGGACGTCGACACCCATGACGGTATCGCGCACGGTACACTCGGCGAGGCGTCCGAAGACGGAGTCGGGCTTGGTGAAGTCGACGGTGAGCTTCATGTCGGCATAGGCGTTGACATGCTCGGCATCGAAGAAGCCGCGCTTGGGCTTGCCGTCATTCTTGCGCGGGTGGTGGTTGTTGTTGGTGAAATGGACGCCGTTGATGTCGGCCAGCACCTCGCCCTCACGCTCGCTACGCAGGGCGATGGTGGCGATGGTGGCGGCATGGCTGACGGTCCACCCTTTCTTGTTGGTGCGGTCCCAGTGGGCGGCGACGCGCTCGATGTTGACACCGAGCTTGTTGTTCTTGCCTTCCTTGAAGGCGAGGGCACCGAGGGAGAAGCGGTATTGGTTGAACTGCACGTCGATATCCTCGGCGGTAAGACGGCTCATGGAAAGGGCAAGCTTCTGCTTCTTCTTCTTCAGCTCCTTGCGGACGGCTTTCTGGTCGGGGTTGTGGTCGCGCTTGAAGGCGTCGAGGATGAACTTGTAGTTCGGCACGGAGTCGATGGAGTCGTGGCGGATGTGGTGGATCTCGGCATGGATGCCCTTGAGGCGTGCCTCTTCGATGCGTACGACGCCGTCGATGATGAGCGGCATGAGGTCGGCCTTGACCTTGAGGAGGTTGGCACGGAGCATGGGTCGCTGCTGGCGGTCCTCGACGTAGAGTCCGTAGAGTTCGGCATTGAGCGTGACGAGGTTGATGCTGACGCTGTCGATGTCGACACGCGTCTGGAGCTTGTCCTGAAGCATGGTCTTGGCACGACGGACGAGCTCGTTCTGGACGGAGTTGGAGTTGACGAGGCAGAATCCTGTGACGAGCAGGATGACTACCAATACGATGAGCGCAATGACAGCGCGGAGTAACCACTTAAACACGGACTTCATAGCGAACACGGATTATACGGATTAAACGGATAGTTTTAGGAACACGAATCGCACGAATCGTACGAATTATTTTAGCATTTGGGTGATTTTGTCTTCGAGCTGTTGGGGAGCGAGGTTGCGGGCCTGGATGACACCGCTGGCATTGAGGATGATGTTGCCGGGGACATCGCAGATGCCCAGGCGCGAGATCAGTGGCGACTGCCACATACGGCCGTCGCAGACGGTCTTCCACGGCAGCGAGTCGCGCTCGACGGTCTGGCGGCACTTCTTGATGTCGGCATCGAGACAGATGCTGACGATGGAGAGGTTGGTGCCATTGTCCTTCTTCAGACGCTGCAGGCGACGCTGGATGTCGGTGCTGGAATAGTTCCAGGATGCCCAGACGGTGATGACGTTGACCTTCGCCTTGAGGTCGGCGAGGGACACGCTGCGCCCCTTGACGTCGCGCTCGGAGAAGTCGGTGAGGCGGCCGTTGACCTGACTGTGGCGCATGCCGTCGAGCTGCCGTTTCCACGTGGCGAGCTGTTCGTCGTCGGGGTTCTCCTTCTGGAGGAGGGCGGCGAGGATGTAGGCCTGTTCGAGGTTGGCCTGCGGTTCGGCGAGGAAATAGCGCTGGAGGAGATAGCGGCTGACGCGTGAGCGGGGGTGTTTGTCGATGAATGTGCCTACGGCCTTGGGGACGTCGGGCGGCATGAGTTCGTTGAGTTGCATGCGCAGCTCCGTCATGTCGTCGTTGTCGTCGGTGCCCTTGATGATCATTTCCTTCATGTGTGAGGCGTTACCCTTGATGTCGACCTCTTCGCCGGGTTCGGCAAAGACGGGCTGTTCGGAGAAGTTGGGGAAGACGATGACGAAGGTGGCGGGATGGCGCAACTCGGTCTCGTAGGAGAACCGTCCGTCGCGCACGGCGATGGTGTCGATGCCGCTGATGGCTCCGTCGGGGCTGTAGATGAGGAATTCGGCCTGATTGATGTTACGCAGTCGGCCGGTAAGCCGGAACTTGTTGCTGTCGACCCCGCAGGAGAAAAGGGTAAAGGTAAAAAGGTAAAAAGGTAAGAAGGTAAAAAGTTTTTTTACCATCTTTCCAGCAGTAGTCATAGTATTACCCATTGCCTTGTTTTTTTACCTTTTTACCTTTTTACTTTTTTACTTTTTAATTTATTTGCTCACGTTGCGGAGTTCGAGGTCGTTGGCAGAGTAGGTGGCAATCTTGCCATCCTTTTCGATGGCCTGACGCAGGAAGAAGCCTGCCATGCCCTCGTTACCCTGGCGGGCGCAGACGATGGACTGGAGGTAGTCGGTGAATGCGTCGGCGGGTTTCACGGCACGCAGTGTCTGAGCTGCTGCGGCATAGTCCTTGTTGAGGAGCTGAGCGAGACCGGCACTGTTGGACACGACGTTCTTGAGGTCCTGAGCGGCCAGTGCGTAGTTGCCCTGTGCGAGGTGAAGGTTACCCAATGCTTCGGCGAGGTTGTAGGCGCCGGCAGCCTTGCTGATATAGTTTTCGGCAGCCTGGAGGTCACCCTGCTGGAGTGCGAGCATGCCGAGGTTTGCAAAGACTTCGGGGCAGTTGGGGTTGACGGCCTGTGCCTTGTCGAGCCACTGGCGTGCTTCGTCGAAGTTGCCCTGCTGCCAAGCCAGTGTTGCAAGGTTGTTGTAGGCGCGGACGTCCTGCGCATACTGACTGACGGCCTGCTGGAAGATAGCCTTCTTCTCAGCGGCATCGTCGGTGAGCGTGGCGGCATAGAGCATCTCCTCGACGCTGAGCTGTGAGGCGTCGCTCTTGAACTGCTGCTGGATCTGCTGGTCGTCGCGACCGATGGTCTCGTAGTTGATGGTGAGGCGTGCACGGCGCAGTTCGGGGAGGATGCCGTCGGCGAGCTCACGGAAACCGGCACTCATGTTCTTGATCTGCTGTTCGCGCTCCTCGGGATCCTTATACATCGAGAGCACGCGGAGGATGACATCCTTGTCCTGGATGTTGGAAGCGGCGACGAGCTGCTGGAAGCCCTCCCAGTCCTGGGCGGTGTAGTTGGCCTCGACATTGTCGGTGAGCTTGGCCTGCTTCATCTGCTGCTTGACATATCCCTCGGCATTCTGCTGACGCTTGTTGGCGAGTTTCTCGTTGAGTGCGAAGCCACCGTCGGGCGAAGCGTATGCCGACACCTCGACATTCTGGAGATTGAGGGCCTCGCGCTCGTTGCTGATGCGCTTGAGCATAGCGACGAACTCCTGTATGGAGCCGCTCTTCAGCTCGCTCTTACGCAACTCGGCCTGCTGGATGAGGAACTTGATGTTGGCTTCCTGCTTCTGAGCGACGACGCGCTGGTAGGCATCCTGTGCGGTGCTGCCGGCAGACTGCTGCAGCGTCTGGTGCCACAGTTCGCTGGTGGCGATGACACCGTCGGCAACCTTGATGGCAGGCACC
>JBGUOB010000072.1:0-18784 GCA_045117755.1 Candidatus Cryptobacteroides sp. | reverse complement strand
CCCACCAGGTGGGAGAGTAGGTCGCTGCCGCTTTTCGGAAGGTCCGATTGACATTTGTCAGTCGGACCTTCTTCTTTTATATCCACCTCACTCCGTCATGACGTGCTCTGTGGTCCAAATTGCGCCATGTGTGATATTTAAGGTGGATGTGAAAGTGAAACCTGGGATTATCTGAAGAAAAATAACTAAATTTGGGTTTCGAATAATAGAAGTATTCAAGATGCCTACGATCAAGGGACATATTTCTCAGATTATCGGTCCGGTGGTGGACGTACACTTTGACCTCAAAGGCCAGCAGGAGGAGAAAAACCTCCCCGGCATCCACGACGCCCTGCGCGTCCAGCGCCCCGACGGCCGTGAACTCATCATCGAAGTCCAGCAGCACATCGGCGAAGACACCGTCCGCTGCGTCGCCATGGACTCCACCGACGGCCTGAAGCGCGGCCTGGAGGCCGTCAGCCTCGGCACCCCGATTGCGATGCCCGTCGGCGCCCAGATCCGCGGCCGCGTGATGAATGTCACCGGCGAGACCATCGACGGCCTCGGCGAGCTGCAGCGCGAGGGCGCCCTCCCTATCCACCGCGAACCCCCGAAATTCGAAGACCTGACCACCTCCCAGGAAGTGCTGTACACCGGCATCAAGGTCATCGACCTGCTGGAACCCTACCTCAAGGGCGGCAAGATCGGCCTCTTCGGCGGCGCGGGCGTAGGCAAGACCGTGCTCATCAAGGAGCTCATCAACAACATCGCCAAGAAACACAACGGATTCTCCGTCTTCGCCGGCGTGGGCGAGCGTACCCGCGAGGGTAACGACCTGCTGCGCGAAATGATTGAATCTGACGTCATCAAATACGGAGAAGAATTCTCCAAAGCCATGGAAGAAGGCCACTGGGACCTCTCCAAGGTCGATCCGAAAGAACTGGAGAAATCGCAGGTCGCGATGGTCTTCGGCCAGATGAACGAGCCGCCAGGAGCCCGTAGCTCCGTGGCGCTCAGCGGCCTGACCCTTGCGGAATCCTTCCGCGACAGCGGCAGCGCCGACGGTCCGAAAGACATCCTCTTCTTCATCGACAACATTTTCCGTTTTACGCAGGCCGGTTCCGAAGTGTCCGCCCTGCTGGGCCGTATGCCTTCCGCCGTGGGTTACCAGCCGACGCTGGCCACGGAAATGGGCCAGATGCAGGAACGCATCACCTCCACGAAGAACGGCTCCATCACCTCCGTGCAGGCCGTTTATGTGCCTGCGGACGACCTCACCGACCCGGCCCCGGCCACAACCTTCAGCCACCTCGACGCGACGACGGTGCTGAGCCGTAAGATCGCCACGCTCGGCATCTATCCGGCCGTGGACCCGCTGGCGTCCACCTCCCGCATCCTCGACCCGAACATCATCGGCCAGGACCACTACGACACCGCCCAGCGCGTGAAGCAGATCCTGCAGAAATACAACGAACTCCAGGACATCATCGCCATCCTCGGCATGGACGAACTCTCCGAGGAAGACAAGGTCACCGTCAACCGCGCCCGCCGCGTGCAGCGCTTCCTGTCGCAGCCGCTCCACGTGGCCGCGGCCTTCAACGGCTGCCCGGGCGTGATGGTGGAGATCGAAGATACCATCAAGGGATTCAAGATGATCCTCGACGGCGAGGTGGACTACCTCCCCGAGCAGGCCTTCCTGCAGGTCGGCACCATCGAGGACGCCATCAAGAAGGGCGAAGCCCTGCTGGCACAGGCCAAGCAATAAGTAGATGAAAGAAAAGACTTTGACCATACGCATCCTCACCCCCGAGGGCACTTTGCACGAGGGCACGGCCAGCGCCGTGTTCCTGCCGGGCACGGTGAGCCCTTTCGAGGTGCTGCCCGATCACGCGCCCATCATCTCCGCGCTCAGCGCGGGGGAGATCCGTGTGGTGGACGGAGAGGAGCGGCGCTTCACGATCCGCGGCGGCGTGGTCAAGGTCAAGGATAATGAAATCGTAGCCTGCGTGGAATGATGATCCTGGCGTTGCTCATATCGGTCCTGCTGCTGGCAGATCCTTCACCGGCGTTGCCGGTTCAGGATGACATCCCCCCTGTCATTCTGAGCGCCAGCGAAGAATCTGTCGCCAGCGAAGAATCTGTCGCCAGCGAAGAATCTAGCGTCAGTGATGGCGATTTCGACGTGTCGGAGTACCTTTTCGGACACGTCGGGGACGCGTATGAGTGGCACATCACGACCATTAAGGACAAAGACATCGTCATCCCGCTGCCCTGCATCGTCATCGAGAACGGCATCCACGTCTTCACCCTGCACCACGCCGCCGAGAACGGCTACACGCTGAACGAAGACGGCAAGCTCGTGAATGCTCAGACCGGCAAGCGGCCGCTCGATATCTCCATCACGAAGAATGTCGTGGGCCTGCTGTTCAACAGCATCCTGCTGGTCGTGCTGATCCTGCTCTGCGCCCGCTGGTACAGGAAACACGACGTCCTGAAAGAGAAGCCTACGGGCCTCGCGGCCCTGCTGGAGCCGGTCATCGTGATGATCGAGCAGGATGTGATCAAGGACGCGGTGGGTCCCGACTACAAGCGCTTCTCGCCCTACCTGCTGACGGCTTTCTTCTTCATCCTGATCAACAACCTGATGGGCATTGTCCCGGTCTTCCCGGGCGGTGCCAACATCACGGGCAATATCGCCGTGACGGGCGTCCTGGCGCTCTTCACCTTCCTGATGGTCAACCTCTTCGGCAACAAGCACTACTGGAAGGATATCCTCTGGCCGGACGTGCCGCTCTTCCTCAAGGCCATCCCCATTATGCCTGCCATCGAGATCCTGGGCATGTTCACCAAGCCCTTCTCGCTGATGATACGTCTTTTCGCGAATATCCTCGCGGGGCACATCATGCTCCTGAGCGTGATCGCGCTGATCTTCCTGTCGGCCTCGCTCGGCCCCGTGCTGAATGGCTCGCTGACCCTCATCGCCGCGCTGTTCGGCGTATTCCTCGACTGCCTGGAACTGCTCGTCGCATTCCTGCAGGCCTATGTATTCACGATGCTCTCGGCCGTTTTCATCGGCCTGGCGCATCCGCACCCGGAACACGAAACCAATTAAATCTTATACAATTATGTTAGGTACTCTTCTTCAAGCTGCTGCGTTCGCCAAGTTTGGCGGCGCCATCGGAGCCGGCATCGTGGCCCTCGCGTCCGCGATCGGTATCGGTAAACTTGCCCAGTCCACGATGGAGGCTTCCGCCCGTCAGCCGGAGATTTCCGGCGGTCTGCGGACCACGGCCATCATCATCGGCGCCCTCATCGAAGGCGTCTGCCTCTTCGGTGTGCTCGTTTGCCTGCTGGCGGTCCTCCGTTCGTAGCCTATGTCGCTGATTACACCGGATTTCGGCCTCCTCTTCTGGATGGTCGTGATCTTCGGGATCGTGTTCTTCCTGCTTGCGAAGTTCGGTTTCCCGGTGATCACGAAGGCCGTCCAGACCCGCTCCGACCACATTGCCGACTCGCTCAAGGCCGCAGATGAGGCCCAGGCGCGCCTGGCAGGCCTGGCCGACGAGCAGGCGAAGATGATCGAGGAGACCCGCCTGGAGCAGAGCCGCATCCTCAAGGAGGCGTCCGAGACGCGCGAGCGCATCATTGCGCAGGCGCAGGAGGAGGCCGCCGCCGAGGCGGCGAAGCTGCTCGAGCACGCCAAGGTGGAGATCGCCGCGGAGCGCGAAAGCGCCATCCGCGACATCCGCCGCCAGGTGGCGATGATTTCGGTGGAAGTGGCGGAAAAGATCGTACGCAAGGACCTCGACGAAGGGGATGGCCAGCTCGCCCTGCTCGACCGCCTGGTCGATGAGGCCGAACAGGCCCAGATACCCAACTGACGGATGCGATGAACACGGGAATCATCTCTTCACGGTATGCTTCCGCCCTGCTCCGCTACACGCAGGAGACAGGGGGTGGGGAGCGTGTGTGCGCCCAGGTGCGCCGCCTGCTCGAGCATCCTGAGGAGCAGCCCGGTCCGCTCGAACCCGAGCTGGAGCGTCTGGTCAGTCTGCTGGTCAAGAACGGCCGCCTGGAGGACGTGCGTTTCGTTTTCCGCAGTTTCATCGCAATGTACTACCGCTCCCGCGGCATCGAAGTGGCCCGTCTGACCACCGTCGTGCCTGCGAAGGAGCTGGAGCGCAAGCTCCAAAACATCCTGGAGAAGCAGCTCGGCTGTGAGGTGCTTCTCGAAGCATCCGTCGATCCCGACCTGCTCGGCGGCTTCACCCTCGAGATCGGCGACTACCTGCTGGACGGCAGCGTGCGTCGCCAGATCGAGACCATCCGCCGGCAGTTCGTCATCTCAAACAACAGAATCGTATAATGGCGCAGAATACTATCAAGGCGAGTGAGATTTCCGACCTCCTGCTGCAGCAGCTCCGGGGGATCGACACTTCGCTCCAATATGAAGAAATCGGCCACGTCCTGACCGTCAGCGACGGTGTGGCGCGTATCTTCGGCCTCGCAGGGGCCGAGGCCGGTGAACTTCTCGAATTCGACAGCGGCGTGAAAGGCGTCGTGATGAACCTCGAAGAGGACAACGTCGGAGCCGTCCTCCTCGGCCCCACCGACCAGGTGGGCGAGGGGATGAACGTCCGCCGCATGGGCCGCATCGCCGGCATTCCGGTGGGCGAGGGGCTCGTGGGCCGCGTGGTCAACCCGATCGGCGAGGCCCTGGACGGGCTCGGCCCGGTCGCGGGCGAGACGGTGCGTATGCCGCTGGAGCGCAAGGCGCCCGGCGTCATCTTCCGCGAACCCGTCACGGAGCCGCTCCAGACCGGCCTGAAGGCCATCGACGCGATGATCCCGATCGGCCGCGGCCAGCGTGAGCTGATCATCGGCGACCGCCAGACCGGCAAGACGGCGGTGGCCATCGACACGATCATCAACCAGCGCTCGGAGTTCCTCAAGGGCAAGCCCGTCTATTGTATCTATGTGGCCGTCGGCCAGAAAGGCTCCACCGTGGCCTCCATCGTCCAGACCCTCCGCGCCAAGGGTGCGATGGACTACACGATCGTGGTGGCCGCCACGGCTGCCGATCCCGCTGCGCTGCAGTATTACGCGCCCTTCGCCGGCGCGGCCATCGGAGAGTATTTCCGGGATACCGGACGCCACGCGCTCGTGGTCTATGACGACCTGTCCAAGCAGGCCGTGGCCTACCGCGAGGTGTCGCTGATCCTGCGCCGTCCGTCCGGCCGCGAGGCCTATCCGGGCGACGTCTTCTACCTGCACTCCCGTCTGCTGGAGCGCGCCGCCAAGATCATCAGCCAGCAGGAAGTGGCCGAGCAGATGAACGATCTGCCGGAGTGCCTGAAGGGCAAGGTGAAGGCGGGCGGCTCCCTGACGGCCCTGCCGATCATCGAGACGCAGGCCGGCGACGTGTCCGCCTATATTCCGACGAACGTGATTTCCATCACGGACGGCCAGATCTATCTGGAGTCGTCGCTCTTCAACGCCGGTTTCCGTCCGGCCATCAACGTGGGCATCTCGGTGTCCCGTGTGGGCGGCAGCGCGCAGGTGAAGTCGATGAAGAAGGTGGCGGGTTCGCTGAAGATCGACCAGGCGCAGTACAACGAGCTGGAGGCGTTCTCGAAGTTCTCGTCCGATATGGACAAGGTGACGGCGATGACGCTCGACAAGGGCCGCAAGAACAACCAGCTGCTGATCCAGCCGCAGTACAGCCCCATGCCCGTGGGCGAGCAGGTGGCCATCCTGTATTGCGGTACGCACGCGCTGATGGCAGATTTGCGGATCGATCAGGTGATCGAGTTCCAGGGGTTGTTCCTGGACCGGATGCGCGGGTCGCATCAGGATATTCTGGATGCGCTGGGCGCCGGCAAGATGCCGGACGACGCGCCGAAAGTCATTGAGCAGGAGGCGGCGGATCTGTGCCGGCTCCTGACGAAGAAAGCATAAGGAGAGGGGAAGGTGGCATCGCTTCGGGAGATCAAAGATCGGATCGGTTCGGTCCGCAGTACGCTGAAGATTACTTCGGCGATGAAACTCGTGGCTTCCGCGAAGCTACGCAAGGCCCAGCGTGCCATCGAGGGCATGCGCCCCTACGAGCGTACCCTTGCCGAAATCCTTGCTGCTGTTCGTGCGGGCGGGACGGCTGGTGCCCCTGCTTCGCTATCGGGCTCCGCGGTGGGAGCTGTGCGGTCCGGCGTGCCTGAGCCTCGGCTTCCATCCTCGCTTCCCGCTGACGCGGGAACCGGATTCGGCGCCACGAATCCTGCTGCGGCTGAGCTTTCGGCATCAGGCAACGCCGCGACCGCTTTTACAGCTCCCACCGCCGTCGTGGCGATTGCGTCGAACAGTTCGTTGTGCGGCGGGTTCAACGCGAACGTGGTGCGGAAGGCGCTGGAGGCCATCCGCGGCTGCGAAGGGCCGGTGGAGGTCTATCCCCTCGGCCGCAAGATGACGGAGGCGCTTCGTCGCGCAGGCTATACCGCCGACCAGGATTACAACGACCTTGTCGGCCATCCTTCTTATGAGAAATCCGCCACGCTGGCGCGCCGCCTCGCCGAGCGCTATGAGCGCGGGGAACTGTCCCGCGTGGTGCTGGTCTACACCAGCTTCGTCTCCGCGTCGAGGCAGGAGCCCGTCGCGGAGCAATATCTCCCGTTCTGCGGAGGGGATGAGATCCTTCGCGCTGCTCAGGATGACAGAAAAGGAAATCAGGACGACAGAAGAGGGAATCAGGATGACAGAAAAGGAAATCGGGATGACAGAAGAGGGAATCAGGATGACAGAAGAGGGAATCAGGATGGTCATGGTGTCATTCTGAGCGAAAGCGAAGAATCTGACTACATCCTCGAGCCCGACGCGGCGGCGCTGGCGGCGCAGCTGCTCCCGCAGGTGATGATGCTGAAATTCCACGCGGCCATCCTGGATTCCGCTGCGGCGGAGCAGGCCGCCCGCACGCTCGCGATGCAGACCGCGACCGACAACGCCGAGGAACTCCTCGGCGAGTTGACGCTCGAATACAACAAGGGCCGTCAGCAGAAGATCACCGCTGAGATTCTCGACCTCCTCGGCGGCGCACAGTAATTCTCCCTATCGTTTCGTCACCGTAAACGTCTTCCCGTCCACGAGGAGCGTATAGGTGCCGCCCGGCATCTCGATCATGTCGATGATCATCGGCTGGAAAGGCCCCATCTTCGCGGAAGGATTCGCATACACGCGTGCCCCCGCCGCGTTGAAGAGCTCCACGGCTGCCGTCCGGTCGCTGCCGGAACGGACGCAGAACCGGTCAGTGACGGGGTTGGGGTAGATATCCATGTCCCGGAAAGCGTTGCGCGCCAGGAGGCGGAAATTGCAGGAGACGGATTCTTTGTGGGAATCCATGGCCGAAAGGGTTACGTCGCAATACCCGTAGCCGGTGGGCGTGAGGGTCAGCACGTCGCCCTGGAAGGTGGCCGAGACGACGGTATCGTCACTCAGACTGCACGCGTAGTGGAGCGGGTCGCCGTCCGGATCCGTGAACAGCTCGGTCAGGGGAATGCTGGACACGGCGGCCGAGGCTGCATTGATGACAAGGTTCCCCGGCGTGCCGATGAGCTCGGGTGCATGGTTGGGCGGAAGGTCGCCCAGCAGGTATTCGAAAGCGCCGAGCGCGTCCAGCATGCCGGCGTAGACTTCCCGTCCCTGTACGTCGATAACATGGTATTTGGCTCCGCCCAGCAGGGCCTCCTTCAGCTGATCGACGGTAAAACCGGGGCCGCCGAAATAGGAAACGAGCAGGGCGGCGACGCCGGCTACCTGCGGACACGCCATGGACGTACCGCTTTCGTAACCATATTTGTTGCCCGAGACTGTACTCAAAATGAGTCCCGCATCCGATGCCAACCCGCTATGGCCGCCTGGCGCCAGGATATCCAGCCACGGCCCGGCGTTGGAATAGGACTCCAACTTGCCGTCCGGGCCGACGGCTCCCACGGAGAGAACGTTTTCGTATTCGCCCGGGAAACTGTGCGACGAGGACTGATTGCCGGCAGAGAACAGGACCAGTCCGCCTTTCATCGGCCCGGTTTGATGGCCGTCGGCGTCGCAGCCGGCATTTTCGACGAAATAGTCGATGGCGTCGCGCAACGGAGTATCCATGGTTTCGAAGATCTGGACGGCCCGAGCCTCTTGTTCGTCTGTCGGGAAGGTGTAATTCCAGCTGTTGTTGGCGATGACGGCTCCATGGTCGGCCGCCCAGACCAGGGCGGCGGGCTCATCTCCGATGTCTTCATCCGTATTGTCGGAGAAGATGATACAATTGATGAGGCGCGCACCGCCCTGGCCGTCGCGCCCGCCTGCGATACCGCAGAGGCCCAGGCCGTTGTTGTTGATGGCGGCGATGATGCCGCCTACATGCGTAGCGTGTCTGTCGGCGGGTAGAAAGGTCGGGTCGTAAGTTTCCAAAAAGTTGCGGCTTCCTTCCGCGGCGGAGAGAACGACACCCTGCAGATCCTCATGGTCTGCCTGGATGCCGCCGTCAATGACGGCTACGATAACATCCCGGCTGCCGCCGGTGAATCGCTCCCAGACCGGCAGGACGTTGATGTCGATACCGCGCTTGAAATGAGGGCCGAGCGTGCCGTCGTTGAAATAATGCCACTGTTTGGGGAGGAAGGGATCGTTGAACCGGCTGCTCTGCTTCATCCGGAGGCGGGGAACCACAGCTTCCACATAAGGGAGGGTTCTGAGGTCATCTCCGGCCTTGGTCTGGGGGGTGTTGTTGTCGTAGCGGACTTTGTACCATCGGTGCAGGCCGGCCGCGCGGTGCCGGGCCTCGAATTCCCCGGCATCCGGGAACAGGCGCTCCAGCGAACGGACGCCGAGCGCCGCCAGGACTTCGGGTGAGCCTGCCGGATCGAAAGAAGCGGCCCCTTCCTCGGAGAGGCGCAGGTAGGCCTCGCCCGGGAGATAGATGTCATCGGGAGCGCCCGGCGCACGGGGCTCCTCCGGCAGCTGCGCCATGCAGCCTGCCAGCAGAAACAGCATCAGTCCCCATATGACGAATCCCTTCTTCATGCTTTACAAAGATAGTGTTTTCCGTGAAAAAACCGGAAAAGAGGGGCCTTAGGTGACAGTTTGCAAGCAGTTGGAAGGTCAAAAAGGGCGTCCTGAAACATACTTTCAAGTTGTTTGAAATCAGTGTGTTAACGAGGGGGTGCAGATTTATTAAAAAAATAAAATATTAACGTTTGGAAGGAATTTCCAAAAATTGCTTATAATCCGAAATTTAAAATCTTCAAATCTCGCAGAATCTTCTTGTTTCGGGCCTAAATTCGCTCATTGGCTCAATTCGTTACGCGATTACAAATTTGGAATTCTAAAAAATTATTCCGACCTTGCACCCCGTTTATTGCCTATTGCGAAACAAACCCTCGCAGTTGTTTTGCTGGCCCGGAAAGAATAAACAGGTTATTAAGTATAGTTTATTGTTTAATTAAAGGAAATGCTTATGAAAAAAGCAAAACTGTTCTTCAGCACCCTGTTTGTGCTCCTGGCAGTGGCCGTCAATGCTCAGAACATGCGCGTGACGGGTACCGTTAAGGACACCTCTACAGGGGAAGGCGTCCCCTTTGCATCCGTCGTGGTGAAAGGGACGGTGACCGGAACTTCTACCGATGCTAATGGTAATTACACCCTGAATGCACCGGTGAATGGAACGCTTGAGTTCTCTGCTATCGGCTATGTCCTCGTGGACGAGGCTATCAATGGCCGTGGCGTGATCAACGTTTCTCTTGATCCCGACTCCATGTCTCTCGACGAGTCCATCGTGGTCGCCTATGGTACCGCCAAGAAGTCCTCGTTCACCGGTTCCGCCGGTACGATCAAGAGCGAGAGCCTCCAGAAGCGTACCGTCGCTAACGTGTCCAAGGCCCTGGAAGGTATGGTCGCCGGTATCACCACGACCGCCGGTTCCGGTCAGCCGGGTGAGGGCGCTTCCGTCCAGATCCGCGGTACCGGTTCCATCAACGCTTCCAGCAGCCCGCTTTACATCGTGGACGGCGTTCCTTTCGGCGGCACTCTTTCTTCCCTCAACCCGAGCGATATCGAGTCCATGACCGTCTTGAAGGATGCTTCCGCGGCTGCCCTTTACGGTGCCCGTGCTGCCAACGGTGTTATCATGATCACCACCAAGCGTGGTTCCGAAGGTCGCGCCATTGTCAACTTCAAGGCGACCGTCGGTATCCAGTCCCGCTCCATCAAGGACTACGACATGGTCAACCAGAACGAATATGTCCAGTTGACCTGGGAAGCTCTCAAGAACAACTATTACATCAACGGTGGTTACTCCCTTGAGGAGGCGAAGGCTCTTGCTTCCAACAGCATGGCCGCTTCCCTCGGTGGCGAGTTCTACAACCCTTATAAGAATTACACCTGGGACCAGGTCGTCGATCCCGAGACCGGTCTCGTGCGTGCCGACGCCGTTCCTGCCTGGAACGAAAGCTGGATGGACGTCCTCACCAACAAGCAGGCTATCCGTCAGGAGTATCAGCTCGGTGTGAGCGGTGGTGACCGCAAGACCAAGTATGCGTTCTCCTTCGGCTACCTGAATGACAACGGTGTCTTAATCACCACGGGCTTCAAGCGCTACTCCATCCGCGCCAACGTGGACCACACGGTCAACGATTGGATGAAGCTCGGTGCCAGCGCCAGCTATGCCTACACGACCCAGAACAGCTCCCAGTACAGCAACACCCAGACGGGCAATGCCTGGTACACGGCGCAGTTCATGGCCCCGATCTTCCCGGTGTATCTGAAGGATGCAGACGGTAAGGATGCTCTCGACGGCAACGGCCAGAAGCAGTTCGACTACGGTGAGAACAACCGTCCGAAGGCTTCCAAGTTCAATGTGGTCGGTGACCTCAAGGACAACATCTACGAGACGCTCCGTGACAACACCAGCATCCGTGCCTACGCCGTTCTCGGTGGTGACGAGGATGTGATGGGTATCTTCCGCGGCCTCAGCCTCTCCACCAACTTCGGTGCCGATGTGGACGGTCGTTACATCACTTCCTACTACAACCCGTTCCACGGTGACGGTTCCTCTACCGGTGGTGAGGTGGACAAGTACAGCACCCGTGCCTTCTCCTACACCTGGAACCAGATCCTGAAGTACGAGCGTACCTTCAACGACTTCCACGTGCTGGCCCAGGCTGGTCACGAGTTCTACAACTACAATTACAAGTACCTCTATGCCGAGCGCCAGGGCGTTTATCCCGGTATCACGGAACTCGCTCCTGCAACCAATCAGACGGGCAACAACTCCTATTCTGACTTCTATCGCATGGAGTCCTACTTCGGCCGTCTGGCCGCTGATTTCCGCGACAAGTACTATATCGAGGCTACGTGGCGTACCGACGCATCTTCCCGTTTCAACGAGAATGCCCGCTGGGGTCAGTTCTGGTCTCTCGGTGCCTCCTGGCGTCTTTCCCAGGAAGGCTTCATGCGTGACGCTACGTGGGTGGACAACCTGACGCTCCGTCTCAGCTACGGCCAGCTCGGTAACGATTCCATCGGTTCTTACTATGCCTGGCAGTCTTTCTACGACCTCACCTGGCCGAACGCCAACAACGCCGGTGCCGTCGTGAGCTCGCTCGCCAACCCGTCCGTCTCCTGGGAGAAGAAGGGTACCTGGAACGCCGGTCTGGAAGGAACCTTCTTCAACCATACGCTCGGTCTCACCGTCGAGTACTACAACTCGCTGACCAGCGACATGCTCCTCTCCTTCCCGATGGCGACTTCCACCGGTTTCAACGGTTACAACGCCAACGTCGGTTCCATGCGCAACCAGGGTGTCGAGGCGACCATCCGCGTCGATTGGCTCAAGCGTGGCAACCTCCGCGCCAGCAGCACCCTCATGGGTTACTTCAACCGCAACAAGGTGCTCCAGCTGACCGGTGACGATACCATCACCAATGGCAGCCAGGTCATCCGTGTCGGTTATCCGATCAATACCTACTATACGCCGAAGTTCGCCGGTGTCGATCCTGCCAACGGCCAGCCGCTGTACTGGGCCTACGACATGTTCGACCGTGCCGAGGCTGAGCGTATGATCGCCGCGGGCGAGCCCCTCAAGAACAGCAAGGGCCAGGATATCGTCTGGCTCGAGTCTGCCGGTCAGTATGTCATCGAAGGTAAGGAGTATCTTACCAGCGACAAGACCAAGGCGACCAACAGCAAGTACTTCCGCGGTAGCCGCGAGCCGCTGTTCCAGGGCTCCTTCAGCTCTGAATTCCAGTTCGGCCCGGTTGACTTCAGCTTCCTGACCACGTTCTCCGTGGGCGGTGTCACTTACGATTCCGTTTACGCTGGTACGCGTGAGGTTACCTATGCCGGTGACACCTGGAGCAAGCATGCCCTGCGCGCCTGGAAGCAGCCGGGTGACGTCACCGATGTCCCTGTCCTGCTGATCAACTCCGGCAACCTCGCCGCTGACCGCTGGCTCATCGACGCTTCCTACTTCGCGATCAAGTCCATCCAGCTCGGCTACACGCTGCCGGCCAAGTGGTCTCATGCGATCGGTCTCCAGTCCCTGCGTCTGTTCGCCGTGGGTGACAACCTCTTCCTCTTCAGTAAACTGAACGGTCTCAACCCGCAGTATAGCATCTCCGGCGGTACGAACTACGCTTATACGCCGACGCGTGCCATCTCGCTGGGTGTCGATATCAACTTCTAATCAAGGAGGCTACGAATATGAAAAAGATATTTTTTGCTCTGATGGCCCTTGCGACCCTGCTGTCGTTCTCGGCTTGCAACAAAGAAATCCTCAATACGAATCCGACTGACTCTGTGTCCGGTGACACCATCTTCACGGATACGGACGGCGCCATGATGGCCCTCAACGGAACGGTTCGTTACTTCTGGCAGTGGGGTGTTTCGGTCACCGGTAACAAGCACCAGTGCTTCGGTCCCCAGTCCTATAACCTGATGGCCGACCTGATGGGTGAGGACATGGTCATGGCCGCCCAGGGAAGCGGTTGGTTCTGGTATGACTATCTGTACGATGTCAAGGATGCTATCAACAGCACCACCTGGCGCCCGTACGATGCCTGGAACTACTACTACACGCTGATCTCCAACGTCAACTACATCATCGACGCTGCCGAAAAGATCGAGGGTGACCCGACGCTGATCAAATACATCCTGGGTAACGCCTACGGTTTCCGCGCCTATGCTTATGCTTACGCCGGCATGCTGTATGCCCGTAGCTACATCGGCCACGAGGATCGTCTGTGCATCCCTATCTACACCGAGCCGACCTTCGCCGGTACTGCCGGCAAGGCCCGTTCCACCAACCGCGAGGTCTTCGCCCAGGCGATGTCCGACGTGAACAAGGCCATCGAACTGCTCGGCGATTCCAAGCAGCAGCACGTCTCTCACTTCGACAAGTACGTTGCCAACGGCCTCAAGGCCCGTATCGCCCTCTACATGGGTGACTATCAGACTGCGCACGATGCCGCCAAGATCGCTGTCTCCAAGGCTTCGTATGCATACGATTCCAACTTCCGCTACAACGATGCTACGCACGCCAGCGTTCTCTGGGGTGCTGAGGTCATCGAGTCCCAGGGTACCACGAACCCGCAGTTCCTGGCCCATATGGACATCGCTTTCGCAGGTTACGGCGCACGTGCCCGTAAGTGCCTCAGCGCCTGGCTGTATGAGAAGATGGGCGCGGATGACAAGCGTGCCAAGGACTGGTGGAGCTATGAGGTTCTTGCTGATGGCAAGACCAAGGGTTACCAGCAGTACAAGTTCCTCTTCAAGGACGCGAAGTCTCCGCTGACGGGTGCCGACCATATCTTCATGCGCGCTCCCGAGATGCAGCTCATCATCGCCGAGACGGCTTGCCGTCTGGGCAACGAGACTGAGGCCAAGGAGGCGCTCAACGCGCTGATGAAGACGCGTGACGCCAAGTATGACTGCTCGAAACTCACCGGTACGGAACTGGGCAAGCTCACCACGGATATGACCGGTTCCCTCCTCGAGGAGATTCTCATCCAGCGCCGTATTGAGCTCTGGGGCGAGTCTGGCCGTGTCTACGATATCAAGCGTCTCCGTCAGGGCTTCGTCCGCACCCAGGCTATGGGTCACCCGATTGCCGGTCTGCTCACCAGCCTGCACTGCGATGATCCTGAGTCCTTCGACTGGGTTATGACCATCCCTGCCAAGGAATACAATGCCAACCCGCTTATTCTCCAGAACCCGGTCGGTAGCTATCCGACCAGCGAACTGGAAGGCGATGACCCCGCTCTCGCACCCAAGCCGGCTGCTGCTGAATAATTTGTTATCTTAGAATGAAATGCATATGAAAAATATTTTCAAAAGCATCCTTGCCCTGACTGTTCTCGCTTTCGCCGCAAGTTCCTGCGACGTCAGCAATGTCGGCAACATTTTGTCCCAGAACGACGTGGACGCTCCTGCGGCTTCCTTCGTGCAGAAAGTGATTAATGAAACCGAGCTCAGCCCCAGCCTCACCTCTTACGAGATTGTCGTGGGCCGCACCAGCCCGGACTATCCTGCGCAGGTGGTTGTCGAGACCAACCTTCCCAACGGTGTCTGCCCGCGTGTCCTGGGTTTCAGCGCTGGAGATTCTTCCACCAAACTGGTTCTTGATCTCAGCTCGCTGGCTATCGGTAGCCCGTTGAAGGGCACGATTGCCCTGAAGGATCAGGCCGGTTTTACCTACAGTTCGATCAGTGTTACGCTGCAGAAAGCCTTCAAATGGGAGACTTACGGCAGCTGCAAATACACGGATGATATTATCGGACCGCTCTTCGGTTATGATCCTGTCACGTATTCCGTGGTGGTGGAGAAGGCCCAGGGCTTCGAAATGTATCGTCTGAACGATCCTTATGGGAAAGGCGTGTTCCCGCGCAGTACCAAGTCCGGTACCTACAGGGCGGGGGTGAAGTGGGTCATTGATGCCACGGATCCTAACGCCGTCACCTTCGATCGCACCAAACTTGGTGTCGATTGGGGCTATAACGAGATGGAGGCTGCCGTTTTGAAAGCCGGTACCATGGTGAACAAGGTGATCACCTTCCCGACCAAGGGCCTCGTTGTCTATGACGCGGATGGCGGTTACTATGCGAACAACAACGGTGCATTCAAGCTTGATCTGAATCTGTAACCTATTCATTTTCAATCAGGGTGCTCGGTGACGAGCGCCCTGATTTTATCATTTTATATGAGAAACCACATCCTTCCCCTTTCCATCCTGTCCCTGCTGCTGGTGGCTGCGTGTGCGCGTGAGCCCGTGGCGGAGCAGTTTGAAACAACCGAAACTCCGGCCTTCCAGGTCCCTGCCGGCTCCGTGCCGGGAGTTATCAGAGTTAAATTCAAGAGCGAGCCTACCTTCACCAAGGCGGGTGGTCCGGACTTGTCTGCGCTGGGCGCGTATACGATGACGAGGACCTTCCCCCCTGCCGGGAAATGGGAAGCGCGCCACCGCGAGGCCGGCCTGCATCTCTGGTACGATATTCACTTTGACAGCTCCGTGTCCCTGACCAAGGCTGGCCAGGATGCCCTGGCAACGGATGCCGTCGAGGTCGTCGAGTACGTCCCGGAGGCTCGTACGAAAGCGTTGAGCTATCCGTTCAATGATCCCCGTCTCCCCGAGCAGTGGCACTATTACAACCCGGGCGGACAGGATCAGTGGAAGGAAGGCTGCGACGTGAACGCGATCAAGGCCTGGACCCTCGAAGTGGGTAAGCCGGAAGTGATCGTGGCCGTCAACGACAATGGCGTGGACTATGCGCACGAAGACCTGGCTGCCAACATGTGGGTCAACCAGGCCGAGTTGAACGGTAAGACGGGCGAGGATGATGACAACAACGGCTATGTTGACGATATTTACGGATACAGCTTTATGGTTTATAGTGGCTCTACATCCGTAGGTAAAATTGATCCGGGTGATCACGGTACGCACGTGGCCGGTACGATCGCTGCGGTCAACAACAACGGCATCGGCGTCAGCGGTATCGCCGGCGGCGATGGCACGCCGGGCACCGGTGCCCGGATTATGGTCACGCAAACGCTGGACGAGCTCAATCACGCAGCGAATACGGCTGAGTCTTTCATCTATGCGGCGGATAATGGCGCCGTCCTGGTCAACTGCAGCTGGGGCTTCATCAATTACGAAGCTCCCACGCCGCAGTCCGTCCGGGAAGCCATCGACTATTTCAACAAAAACGCCGGTCTGGATGAGAACGGCCAGCAGGTAGGTCCGATGATCGGCGGTCTGGTTATCTTCGCCGCCGGTAACGATGGCCGTGAGGTTGAACACCCGGCGATGGACGACAACGTCTTCTCCGTGGCGGCGCTCAGCGCCAACTACGTCCGTTCCTATTTCACGAGCTTCGGCGAGTGGATCGACATCAGCGCACCGGGCGGCGATGCCAATCGTCAGACGTATGTGCTCTCGACGATCAAGAACAATCAGTATGGCAACAAACAGGGCTCCTCGATGGCGGCGCCGCATGTGACGGGCGTGGCCGCCCTGATCGTGTCGCACTACGGCGTGGGCCACAAGGGCTTCACGCGCGACAAGCTCATTTACTTGATGCAGAGCACCGCCAACAAAAAAGCCCTGGAGGAGAACGGCTCCTACGCCACGCGTCTCGGTGCCGGCCTCATTGACGCTTACGCGGCGCTGACGGCCGAATCGTCGGACGTCAAGCCGAATCCCGTGAACGACCTGACGGCCGCCGCGACGGGTAACCGCATCGATCTCAGCTGGACCATCCCCGCTGCCATCGATGGTTATACCCCCTATGCTTACAGCATCTTCTATAGCAAGAACAGCCTGTCTTCCCTGGACCCTGCCCATCCCGGAGAGGACGTGAAAACGCTTCAGGTATATGGTGCAGGAAAGACCTCCGGCACCGCGCTGACCGGCACGTTGACCGGTCTGGATTTCAATACGACGTATCATTTCCGTATCTGCAGCGCAAACCTGATGGGGACCTTCTCGGATCTTTCCGCCGAGAAGACCTGCAAGACGGGCTCGAACAGCAAACCCGTCATCAAAGCGCTGGACGGCACGTCCCTGACCCTGTCTTCCTGCGCGAAGGGCTCCCTGCGCTTCGAACTGTCCGACCCGGACGGGCACGACCTGACCTGGTCGCTCTCGAAGGACCTGGACGGCGTGACTCCGACCCTGGCCGGCGGTGTCCTTACGCTGGCCATTGATGCCTTGGAAGCAACGGACAATAAGACCTATAACGGTGTGCTTTCCGTCAGTGACGGTCATGAGACCACCACATTGGCTTTCAGCTACACCATTCTCAAGAACAACGCGCCGGTGGTCGTCGCCCAGATCGAGGACCAGATCTTTGCCTCCACTTCGGAGAGTCATGCATATGATCTGACCAAGTATTTCAGCGATCCTGACGGCGATGCCCTCACCTTTGACGTGAAGCAGTCGACCACGAGCATTATCGTCAAGCCGTCCCTGGCCGGGAAGGAGCTGACCCTGACGGGACACTCTCTCGGCGGTGTCGTCATTACGGTCACGGCTGTCGATGGGCGCGGAGCGAGCGTCTCCCAGAGCTTCAATGCCCTGGTGCGGGATGCCTCGCGTGCGTTTGACATCTACCCCAACCCCGTCGTGGACAAACTGAACATCCGGCCGGGCCAGGAAGGCCAGCTGGCGGTGACGGTCACGAACAAAGTCGGTGCGACCGTCTGGTCCGGCAGCGCGGCTGCGGGCCCGTTCTCCCCGATGTCGATCGACCTGTCCGCGCAGCCCGGCGGCGTCTACTACGTCCGCGTCCAGGGCGCCGGCGTCGATGAGCGTTATACGATTGCTAAAAAATAGAATCCCATGAAAAAGATATCGATACTTCTGATCCTGATCCTGTCCGCACAGGCCGCGTTCGCGCAGGCCGTGCCGACGCTGCTGGTCCCCGCTGATTCCCGTTCGCTCGCGATGGGCGGCGTGGCCCTGCCGAAAGATGCGTCCAAGCTGGACGTGCAGGCTTTTTATGGGATGTGGGCGCCGAAGAGCGCCGGCAGCTCCCTGCTGGGCGGCGATGTTTTCTTCCGCCTGAACGACCGGGTGGCGCTGAACGTCGAAGGTCGCGTCTTCTCCGACAAGCCGTATGACATCACCAATGCGCAGGGGCAGGTGACGGGCACTTTCAGCCCCAAGGACCTGATTTTCGGCGCGGGTGTTTCCGTGGCGTTCTCCGATGCTTTCGGGGCGACGCTCAAGGCCCGATACGTCTCTTCCGCCATTGCGCCGGACGGCCAGGGCGGTGCTTTCTGCGCCGACCTGAGCGTGGATTACAAGGGTGAGATCGCCTTCGCTTCGGCGGGTGTGCGCAACCTGGGTTCCCAGATCAACTACGGCGGCAGCTCCTCCTATGCGCTGCCGGCGATGGCTGCGGTGAGCGGCGGTGTCCGTCCGGTCGCCGGCCTGACCGTCGGCGCCGAGGTCGACTACCTCTTCAGCGGTACGCTGATGGCCGGCCTGGGTGTGGAATACACCATCGTGGACATCGTGTCGCTGCGCGGCGGTTTCCACTACGGCGACGCAGCCAAGGCCATCCCGATGTTTGCATCGCTGGGCCTGGGCGTGAAGTTCGCGGGTGTGCACCTTGACTTCACCTACCTGCTGGCCTCGGAGACCCTCGGCAACTCGTTAATGTTCGGACTCGGATATAGTTTCTGATACGCGGCGGAAAAGCGGAGCCGGAATTGGTTTTTCGAGCAACTGCACGAAAAATAATTCCGGGCCGCCCGTCTGGAAGACTCCGCC
>JBGUOB010000071.1:0-57260 GCA_045117755.1 Candidatus Cryptobacteroides sp. | reverse complement strand
TGTTATGGCTAATGGTGGCGGCGCTTGCGCAGCCGATAATGGTGCCACCACTATTATCGCCCACGATGCCGCCGTGTCTCCACACATGGTCGGCATCTGCGCCGATGGTGACGGTGCTCTCCACGCGGCAGTTTTGAATGGTGCCGTATAGGATATGGCCCACGATGCCACCGACGTTAGTGCCGCCAGTGATAGTGCTGTTGGCGAGGGTGACATTCTGCACGGTGCCTCCTGTGACAGAGCCGAAGAGGCCCTGGTTGTCTATATTGCGGTTGATGTTGATGCCGCTGATGGTGTGGCCGTCGCCATCGAAGGTACCGAAGAAACTGCCGATGGGGGTGTAGTTATTCTCCGTGCCATCATATTCAATATCGGCGCCCAGTTTGATGAACTTGCCGGAGTAGCACGAATTGGCATAGTCGTCGCCCGTGCCGCTGTTAACGCGGGTAGCCAGTAGGTCCAGCTGATCCTTGTTGTAGATGATATAGGCATCGGCTTCGCTGTCTCCGCTGTGGCCGTCGGCGGTAAAGTCCTTCGCGACCGTGCTGACGGTAACGGTGGCGTCCTCGGCGGGCATGGTGGCGGTGAACGTGCCATTGCCGTTGTCGGTCGCCTGGACTCCGTTCACAAAGATAGCCAGTATATATCCTTCGTCCGCGGTTGCGCCTGTGTAGGAAAAGCTTAGCGAAGCCCCTTCATAAGCGTAAGGCGCGCCGTCGATGTCGGCGCCGGTGGTGTAGGTGGCGTTGCCCGTGCCCGGCAGGGTGGCCGATGCGCTGCGTACCAGGGTGACACCTTCGGGCAGAGTAAGGCTGTAGAGGGCCTGGGCGCCCTGGTTGGTGGTGAGGTCGTGGGGTGAGGAGTTTCCATCGTCCGATCCCACGCCCACGCCGGTAGCGTTGGCCGTTCCGGCTACGGTGCAGGCGCGGTAGTAGTTGCGCTGGACGTAGGAACTGTTATTACCATAGTTGTTGCCGGTGATAGCACCGGCATTATTTACATTGGGCACGGTGGCGCCAACGGCAATACAGTCCTTTACTGAATGTTTGCTGGCAGTGTTATTACCCGTGATGGCGCCGTATTCTCCGCAGCCGGCGACGTTGGCGACAGTGAGGGTGGCGCGACTGAGGCAGTACCGCACGGAGCCCTGGGACCAACCCACGATGCCACCGTGATAAGAGGAATTGGTCTTTACCGCGTGAATACAGACATCGGCGGCCACGGAGCAGTCCTCCACAGTGGCGTCGAAAATGTTTCCTGCAATGCCGCCCACTCCATATTTGCCAGTAATGCGTGCGTCGGCAAGGTTTACTCCTCTGACGGTGCCGCCACTGCCAATTGCGCCGAAGAGTCCTTGATTTCTATCGGCATCATTTTCGCTGCCCCTGTAGAGACGGATGCCGCTGACGGTGTATCCCTGGCCGTCGAAGGTGCCTTGGAAACGATGGTCATTGGTGCCAATGGCGGTGTAGTTGTTCTCGGTGCTGGAGGCAAGATTCCACGCAGTGGTGTGGGTGTAGGTGATATTTTCACCCAACTGGAAACAGACCTCGTTGCAGTCGTGGGGCGTATTGCCATTCAGGCCATTCACGTACTGGGCCAGCAGGTCCAGGCCCTGGGGGGAGGTGATGACGTAGGGGTCGCCCAGCGTGCCGTTGCCCGTCCACACCTGGGTCCAGTGAGCGGTGTAGGTCTTGTTTCCGTGGGAGTGGTTAGCTATGGTGACGGTGGTGCTCGGCGTATTGCCGTTGCTACCCGTCCAGCCATCGAAGTAGTAGCCCAGGCGCGTGGGGTTGTTCAGGGTGATAGTGGCCGTCTCGTAGGTGTAGCTGTCGGGGTTGGCACTAGCCACCGAGCCGTCAGCGAGGTCGTAGGAGATGGTAAATGCGTGGCTGGCGTCAACGGTGCAAATACCGTTGGTGTTGACCGAAGACGGAGCCCTTCCGGCCAGGTCTGTGATTCCGGAGCATCCTGTGATGTTGAGGTCCTGGGTTGCGCTTTCAGGGATTTGACGTTTGAAGGTGAGGACATTGCTGCCGCTGCCCGCCTCGTAAGACAGGTCTCCCCAGTTGCTGGTCAGTTTGGAGGAGGTCCCGGTGACGATTTCGCTGAAGGAGACGCTGACATAGACGGTGTTGCCCCTGGCATGAGTGCCAGGAGCGACGCTATAGGCAAGAACGGTAGGGTTGGTGCCGTCCACGGCCTGGATATGGGCCTTGACGTTCTTGGCATACCAATCGTCGTTGCTACCACCACTGGCGTTGAAGCGGACAACGAGCTTTTCGAAGTCCACGGGCAGGATAAGCCGGCCGTCGGAGGCACGGCAGTTGGTGTTGAACTTCTGTTTGTAGAGCTTGTTGGTAACGCCGTTGTTCCAGGCATTGTCAACCGGATTGGTGTTGTTGTCAGGCTGCGAGGTGACGGGGAAGGAGTAGGCAGCGTAAGTGGTATTGGCGCTGCCGGGCTGGTGGTCGAAGCCTGCCATATAGCGCGAGATGTTTATGTGGCCTGGGTCACCGTCGTCGCATTTTGGATTTGAACGGTTGTCGCAGTCGTTGATATTGTTGATAAGTATCTGCACGTACTGGTAGCCGTTGTCAACCTCCTTAGCCTCAAAGCTCAGTGTTGAGCGCAGCTGCGCACCGATGAGGGTGTAGTAGGCAGCGGGGGCGATACCGCCGAGGCTATAGTAGCTTGAGCTGCTTATGTAATGATTGGTGTTGGCTGTTTGGTTATAGCCAGCATCGGTGTACTTAACCTCAGAGGAATAAATGGTGATTTCCTTATCGTTGAACAGGCCGCTGATTGGCACATTGGTGCCCGTGGTGATGCTGCGGTCGGTGTATGCCAGGCGGAAACCGCCTTGGTCCAGCACCTCGAAGCGGTACGTGCGGGAGGTGCCGTTTTGATACCTATAGGCATTAGCGCCGGGGGTGTTCTCCGTGACGGAGATTTCCACGGCGTCCACGCCGGGCTCAAAGGTCACCTGGTCGGACACGCCCGTGAAGTGCTGCCCCGCAAAGGCGGAGAGGGAGACGGTGCGGTACTGAACGGTCTCGGTGATGGAGAGGTCCCCGCTACGGGAGATTTTGAACTTGCCGTTGACGTATTCGACCTTCCAGGTATTGGCCGCCCACGCGCTCAATCCTGAAGAAAGGAATACGATCAGTGCCACTGTTATTCTCAAGACCATTGTCATTCTGAGCGAAGCGAAGAATCTATTCTGTTTCATGGCTTTCATGGTTTAGAGGACTTCCTGAGAATCCGTGATTTCGCCGCTGGCCGGGCTGAAGTCGGGCTGGGTGGCGGTGATCGTCTTGGCGCTGATGAATTTGCCGGTAACGTCCAGGACCGAGGCCGGGATGACCTTGGAGGCCACGTAGAGGGCATCGTCGTCGCCGGTAAGGACGAAGTTGTATGTGTCTTCCGTGGTCTGGTCGTTGCGGATGGAGACGTAGAAGAAGTGGTCTGCGGGCGCTGAAGCCGCGTTGACGGTGAGGGAACCGTAGGTGACCGCCCAGTCGCTGCCGCCCCAGCTCATGGACTGCACCAGCTTGCCGCCGGCGGCGCTGACGGTGAAGGCCTTGGGATCGATGTAGCTGCCGCCCCGCTTGAAACCGAAGCGGTAGATGCTCTGCAGGTTATGGAAGGAGGCATTGGTCGTGGTGACCGCATTGCCGGCAATGGCGGTGATGGTGACAGTGGCCATGGCGTAAGCGTATAAGCCTTCCACGTTGCCGCTACCGGTCAGGACGCCGGTCTGGCCCGTGTAGTCCCAGGTCTCGCGGGGGATGAGCAGGGTAAGTTCGTCATTCTCGGCCAGGCCGGACGTGATGAAACTGCCGCTCAAGGTGGCTCTGGACGGTTTTTCTCCTTCTTCAGGGAAGGTATCCAGCATGCCCAGCGGGGTGCCGTCCTTGTAAACTTTTACTTTTTCGTTACCCGCCCAGTAGGTGTTGAGGCGGGAGCCATTGTTCACGAGGTCCAGGGCCTTGGTCGCTTCTTCGCCCTTGGTGGCCTGGATGGAGAAGGTGTACGGCACTACGGTGGTGGTGGTTCTTTTTTCTTCGACCGGGTCGGTCTTCTCTTCTGGAGCAGGAATGGGTTCTTTCGCGCAGGCAGAGAAGAGCACTGCCAGGACAGGGATGATGATGTGTCTTGCTTTCATAATGCTTTTCCTCCTGTTTAAATATCCCACACGTCGCCGTAGTCATCGCCGCTGGCCATCAGGAAACGACCTTCTGTTTTAAGTTCCACTACTACGATCTCCGGTGCCTCGTAGCGCTCCTTCTTGTTTTCTTCCATGGGTGTATACACTATTTTTTCGTTTTCTTTTCGCTTTTCAAGACGCGGCGCACAGACCAAATAATGGCCGGCACCCACACGAAAAGCGCGAGTCCGGCCAGGATTAAGGTAATGACAATGTCTTTGTCCATTGCTGTTACACTACAACTAAACGGCCCGAATTTACCTTTCACGCGCGAGAGTGGTGTCATCTGTGAGGCCAAGCTTTGTCAACGCTGAGGCCAATTTGTCCGTTTTGAACGATTTTTATAACTTTGTGCTATTATAATGGTCATTTCCGGGGCATATCTTTTCGGCTTGGCGGCTACGGTGTTCATCGCCGTGAGCCTGACCATTGCGGCGGTGCGCTGGTTCCATCTGTGCCGACCGTATGACCGCAAGCCCCGATATTATTATCCCGGGCGGCCCTATGTCACGGGCATTTACTTGAACGCGCTGCTGCTGTTGCCGTATGCCCTGCATCCGGAGAGCGCGGACGCGTGGTACCTGGCGCGGCTGTATTTCCTGCCGGTGACCATTTTCCATTTTACCATCCTGCAACTGTCCTACTTTGGAGGTGTTATGCAGTGGAAGAAGTGGCAGGGGCCCATCCTGATCGTGAGCCTGCCCGTCGTGCTCGCCATGCTGGCGGCCTTTGTCCTGGCCGTGTGGCCCGGCGAACAGGTGGGCAGCCTGTCCCCGGCACTGTCCCGGGCGACGTTGTTCGTGCTGGGAATCATTGTCACAGGTGCCTGCATCGCGGCTACGGCCCTCGTGCTTTCCTGGGCGAAGCGCTTCGACGCCGATGATTTCTCCAACCAGGCGGACTTCCCGGTGACGAGCGCCCGGCGCTGGATCGTCATGGTGATCGTGAACCTGGTGCTGTGCTGGGTGGGGGCCATCGCGGCCCGTCCGGGGGTGCTGGCGGGGGTCATGCTGCTGTTTGCGGCGTCTTCCGTGCTGTTCATCATCACGGCCCTGCATCCGCACAGGAGGGAGCCGCTGGAGGAGGAGGTTCCGGAGGAAGGGAAAAGCCGCCGCGCACCCGCCGGGAAGAAGCATCAGGAGATCCTGCAGGCCGTCCACCAGGTGGTGGTGGAGCAGGAGGCGTACCTGGACGCGCATCTCACCATCCAGGACGTGGCCGACCGCAGCGGCTACAGCCGCTCTGCGCTTTCGAGCCTCTTCAAGGCGGAGCTGGGCGGATTCTTCAGCTATGTGAACGGGCTGCGCGTGCAGCACGTGGACGCCTATCTGCAGGAGCACCCTTCGGCGACGCTCCAGGAGGCCGTGCTGGAGAGCGGCTTCAATTCCCGCCAGGTGTATTATAAAGTCTCCAAGGAGCTGAAACCGATTAATAATCAATGAATAACCTGAACCCTTTTTCCTCCGACGGCCGGCAACAACAGCTGAAGTCCCCCGACCAGATCGGAAGCACCCTCAAGGTAACGGCGCTTCCCACCTATCTGCTGGCGCTGACGGCGCTGCTGCTGATGGGCGCGTTCTTCGTGTGGGGCTTCCTGGGGAGCGTCTCGGACAAGGTGTACTACAGCGGCGTGGTCTTCCCGTCGGAGGGCACGACGGACGTCTCGCTGCCCAACCGCGGCATGGTCCGGACGGTCTTCGTCCACAGCGGCGACCACGTGAGCCAGGGCCAGTCCGTGGCCCTCATCTCCATGGAGGACAGCTACAGCATCCTCACCAGCACGGTGGAGGGAACCGTCATCAGCACCAAGATCGACAACGAGCCCTTCGAGGCCTTCGAGCCCATCATCAGCGTGGTCAGCGGGAACGGGGCCCGGACGCAGCGCTCCATGCTCATCGCCTACATCGACAACGCCGGCCAGCGCGACCTGCGCGAAGGCATGATGGCCCAGGTCTGGCCGGAAAACGAGAAGCGCGACGAGATCGGCTATGTCCGGGGCCGGGTGACGCGCATCGACCGATACCCCGTGTCGGCGAGCGAAGTGCGCCAGACCCTCAAGAACGAGGAGATGGCGGGCCGCCTGCTCGCTTCGGGGGAGATGATGTACCAGGTGCAGATCGAGCTGTTCCCCTCGCCGGACGATCCCGCCCTGTTCGACTGGTCCTTCGGCGAGCCGGAGGATGTCAGCATGAACGTGGGCACCTACTGCTCGGTGCTGAGCGAGACCCGGCGCCGCAGCATGTTCCGCTATTTGTTTGAAGAAGCCCGGACGCGCTTCCGCGCCGTCAAGCTGCGCACAGAATAACACATGAAGAAGGAAAGTACCATATCGCTCATACGCCACTTTATGCGGGGATGTATGGCCTTTTACTGGGTCACTTTCCTCTTGTACTTCGTGGATATTGTCGCCTACCTGCTGGCGCCTTTCTTCCAGCAGGTCTACACGGACAACATCATCACGCGCAAGAATCCCGAGTGGTTCGGGCCCTTGATGATCGCGTATATTCTGCTGTTCGTGCTGGAGCTGGCCGTCTGGATGTCCATGAACCTCCTGCGCCGGCGGCATTTTACCAAGATGGGCGTGCTGAGCTCGTCCCGCTTCGTCCTGGGCATCCTGGAACTGCCCATGCTGACACTGGACCGCTTCTCGTCCGGCGAACTGGTGGCCCGTTATTCCAGCATCACCAGCATCTCGCGCACGATGGACCAGTTCTCCATCGGCCTCATCTTCATCGTGCAGTCCATCATCAGCGCCGCCATGCTGATGATGTACAGCTGGAAACTGGGCCTGGTGGTCCTGCTGTCCATGTCCCTGCTCGTCCTGGTGATGCAGGTGACGGCCGACAGCATGAAGAAGAAAGCCAAGGGAACGGAAGTCTCCGACGGACGTCTGCAGGGCGTCACCATGACGGGCATCAAGAACATGGAGACCATCAAGTCCATGGGCGGCGAGCGCGCCTTCTACAGCCAATGGGAAGCCTCTTTTGTCCAGGCCCTCAACGTGCGGGTCCGTTCTACCATGAGCATCATGGGAACCGGCTCCATCCCGCTGCTGGTGCTGCATCTGAGCAATGCCCTCATCCTGATTCTGGGCACCTGGTATATCCTGCAGGGAGAACTGACGCCGGGTATGCTCCTGGCCTCCCAGGCGCTGGCTTCCAGCATCATCTATCCCATCAATTCGGCGGTCAAGGCCACCCAGAACGTCTATCGCAGCCAGGCCGCCATGGAACGCCTGGATGAGGTGGAGGAGGCCTGCCAGGGGCACAGCCTGGAACTGTCCGACCCGGAGGCGCTTCCGGATCAGCCCAAACTGCGGGGGGATGTGGAGTTGCGGAACGTCACCTTCGGCTACGACCGCAGCCTCCCCCCTGTTCTCAAGAATTTCTCCCTGAAGATCAAGGCGGGAGAGCGGGTTGCCTTCGTGGGCTTCTCAGGCTGCGGCAAGAGCACCCTCGCCAAGCTCATTTCCGGGCTCTACGAGCCCTGGGAGGGCGAAGTGCTGCTGGACGGCATGCCCGCGCAGCAGGTGAACCGCGCCGTCCGGATCAATTCCCTGTCGGTGGTCAATCAGGACATTTCCCTCTTCGAGGGCACCATCGAGGACAACATCAAGATGTGGGACGAGTCCATCGAGGATTTCTCCATGGTGATGGCCGCCCACGACGCCCAGATCCACGAGGATATCGCCGAGCGCCCCGGCGCCTACCAGGGCCTGCTGACCGAGAACGGCAAGAACTTCAGCGGCGGCCAGCGCCAGCGCCTGGAGATCGCCACCGCCCTGGCCAAGGATCCTTCCATCCTCATCATGGACGAAGGCACCTCC
The DNA here is from genome assembly GCA_045117755.1 of Candidatus Cryptobacteroides sp. Classification (GTDB taxonomy): domain Bacteria; phylum Bacteroidota; class Bacteroidia; order Bacteroidales; family UBA932; genus Cryptobacteroides. The sequence goes on along the minus strand of JBGUOB010000071.1, from coordinate 49,224 downwards.
GCCCTCGACCCCAAGACCGAGGAGAAGGTGATGCAGCATATCGGCAACCTGGGCATCACCCTGGTGCTCATCGCCCACCGCCTGAGCACCATCCGGGACTGCGACCGCATCTACGTCATGGAGAAAGGCCAGGTCCAGCAGCAAGGCACCCACGAGGAGCTGATGCAGCAGGAGGGCCTCTACCGCGAACTCATGAAATACGCCTGACCTATGAATAATCTATTCTTCGAACAATTGGTCCAGCGTATTGAAGGAGACCGCAAGGCCATGAACCAGGCGGCCGACATCTTCCGGGGCATGATCGACCGCCAGGTGTGGAAAAAGCTCACCCTGAAGCGGGAGATTCCGGAAGACCTGGACGAGCTGGAAGAGACCTTCTACCGGCAGCAGATTTTCTTCCGCCAGATCCAGCTGGAAGGCTCCTGGTGGACGCGCTGCGCGGGCAAACTGCTGGCGTTCTCGGCCAACGACGACACGCCGGTCATTCTCTCCCCCGGCTTTGCCGACTATACCTTCGTCCATCCCCATACCGGACGACGCTGCAACGCCCGCAAGCACATGGACCTCCTCAAGAAGGAGGCGTTCACCCTCTGTTACCCCCTGCCCAAGGGGAAACTCACCATCAGCTCGTTCATCGGGCATGCGCTGCGGCAGCTGAGCGTCTACGACGCCATCTATGCCCTGCTGGCCTGCCTGGGCGTGGTGCTGCTGACCATGTTCACGCCGTATGCGTGCAAGCTGCTGTTCGACGAAGTCATCCCTTCGGGCGACACCTCCCAGATCACGCCCATCGCGGTGCTCCTCTTCAGCGCCGCGGCCGGCCTGGTGATGGTCCAGATGTCCCGTAACTTCCTGGTCGTCCGCATGAAGGACAAGATGGAGTACACCATGCAGTCCTCGCTGATGACGCGCATGCTCTCCCTGCCGGCCAGCTTCTTCAAGCAGTATTCTCCCGGCGAACTGTCCAACCGCGTCCTGTCTGTGGTCCGCTTCTCCACGCAGCTCACCGAGGACATGCTCTCCACCATTCTCACCCTGATCTTCACGGTGATGCTGTTCCTCCAGTTCTTCACCTACGGCGGACCGCTGCTCTGGACGGGCATCCTGGTGATGGCGCTGTACATGCTGACCATCTACGTCCAGTATTCCTGCCGCAAGAAGGTGCAGGACCAGGCCAATGTGTACGCATCCAAGTTGACGGGACTCATCTACAACCTGGCCACCGGCGCGCAGAAAATCCGCACCAACGGGGCTGAAATCCGGGCCTTCCGCCATTGGGCCGAGGCCTACGAGCCGTCCGACCCCGACGGCAGCCGCTACCCGGCGCTGTTCAATTACAGCAACTCCATCAGTTACAATTTCCGGATGGTGCCGCTGATCGTGACCATGCTCGCCGCCTGGCACTACGGGCTGGGGCTGTCGGACTACATCGCCTACTGCAGCGTGCTCACCATTGCCACGGAGGCCATCCAGCAGTTCCAGCGCATCACCAAGGTCCTGGCCCAGCTGGCGCCGGAGATCAAACTCTGCAGCCCGCTCCTGGAAGCCGAGTCGGAAACGGACGAGGGGACCCTGTTCCTCAAGGACGTGAGCGGCAACATCGACATCCGCGGCCTGAAGTTCCGCTACGACGAGGACATGCCGTATCTCTTCAACAACCTCAACCTGCACATCAACGCCGGCGACTATGTGGCGCTGGTGGGCCCTTCGGGCTGCGGCAAGTCCACCCTGGTGCGCCTGATGCTGGGATTCGAGAAAGCGGAGAGCGGCTCCATCTTCTACGACGAGCACAACCTCGACGATATCAACAAGCCCAGCCTGCGGCGTTTCTGCATCAGCATCTGCCTGCAGGACGGCCAGCTGGTGGAGGGCACCATCCGGGACAACATTCTCTTCGGAAACGAAGGCTATACCGACGAGGACGTGCGGGAAGCCGCGAAGAATGCGGCCCTGGACCAGGACCTCGATGCCCTGCCACGCGGGCTGGACACGCCCATCTCGGCCGACGGCCAGGGCGTTTCCGGCGGCCAGCGCCAGCGCATCCTCATCGCCCGCGCCCTCATCCGCAAGCCCAAGATCTTCCTGCTGGACGAGGCGACGTCGGCCCTGGACAACATCAGCCAGCACATCATCACCGAGAACCTGGCCAGGATGAAGTGCACGCGCATCACCATCGCGCACCGCATGAGCACCATCCGCGAGTGCAACCGCATCATCGTCCTGGACGGCGGCAAGGTGGCCGAAGACGGCACGTACGACGAGCTGCTGGCCAAGGGCGGACTTTTCAGTGACATCATTAAACGGCAGACGGCATGAGAAAGTTTCTGATCGCACTCCTTTGCGGCTTCCCGCTGCTCTGCCAGGCGCAGAGCCTGGAAGAGGTGATCCGCCTGGCCCAGGACAGCACCCTCACGGCTTTCCAGAGCCGCTACGAGTTTGAATTTCACGCGCAGCGTTTCGCCCAGTTCGAGGCGCTCCGCAAGCCGCAGCTCGAACTCAGCGTCGTGCCGAACTACCAGCGCATGATCAGCGACCCGACGCGCAACTACGTGTATCTGCGCAACTTCGACCGCTTTTCCACCGCCGCGCAACTCAAGCTCAGCCAGAAGGTGCTGAACTGGGGCGGCGACGCGTACGTGGAGAGCCAGGCCATCTGGAGCGAGTATTTCGGCCGGGACACGAACAACCGGCCGCGGGACTTCGTGGCGCTGCCGTTCGCCGTCGGCTATCAGCAGCCCCTGGTGGGCTTCAATGCCCACCGCTGGGAGAAGACCATTGAGGACCTCCGGCTGGAGGCCGCGCAGAAGCAGCTCGACTACGACCTGCGCCGCATCGCCGAGGAGGCCACCGTCCGCTTCTTCCGCCTGGCCTGCGCCCAGGGCATGCTGGAAATGTGCCTGCGCAACAAGCAGACCGCCGACACCCTGTATGCCATCGCCAGGGAGAAGGCGAGCATCGCCATCGTCACCCTGGCCGAGCTCCGCTCGCTGGAGCTGCAGCGGCTCAACGCCGCCAACGCGCTCCTGAGCGCCCGCAACGAGGAGCAGCTGGCCCGGGAGTCCCTGGCCGCGTACCTCCGCACCGATCCGCGCTCGCTGGGCGAGCGGCTGACCGTGCCCGACGGCACGCGGCTGATCTACCTCACGGACGAGGACGCCCTGGAGCTGGCGCGCAGCCACAGCCCGGCCGTCCAGCAGAAGCAGACGGACCTCACCGAGGCGCTCCGGCAGCAGCAGAAGACGCGCAGGGAGCAGGGCGTGACGGTGGGTGTGGACCTGAGCATGGGCATGCAGCAGCTGAGCAATACCTTCGTGGGGGCCTACCATGACCCGCAGTTCTTCATGCTAGGGTCCGTGTCCCTGCGGATCCCGCTGATGGATCACGGCGCCGCCAGGCGGGGCAATGCCGCCGCGGCCGCCTGGGTTTCCCGCGAGGAACTGGCCCTCCGCGAGGCGGAGCGCGCGCTGGACGAGGACGTACGGACGACGCTCGACAAGCTCCGCTCGCACGAGCAGCTGCTCGCCCACACCGCCGAGGCCGTGGCCATGGCCGACGAAGTTTTCGCGCTCACGGCCGAGAACTATGCCAACGGCCTGTGCGACATCAATACCTATTCCCTGGCCCAGAGCCGGCGGGACAGCGCCTACAACCAGCACCTTACGGCCCTGGCCGGGTACTGGACCACCTATTATCATTTGTTAACCCTCACGCAGTATGAATAAGATTCCCGCATACCTCCTCCTGCTCGCCGCCCTGACGGCCTGCCATTCCCGTCCGGCGGCTCCCGTCCAGGAGGCCTCCGAGCCCGCGCCGGAGCAGTCCGCCTCGCCACAGGCGACGGGCGCCAACCTCCAGCGCACCATCGAGGCGGAGGGCTTTTCCAGCAAGGGAACCATCCAGGCCGTCACCGAGGTGCCGGTCTACAGCCGCATCAGCGAGCAGATCGTCCAGTTCGACATCGAGCTGGGCCAGCGCATCCGCAAGGGGCAGGTGGTCGTCCGGCTCAGCCAGGACGCCCTGAACGACCGGATCGCCAACTGCCGTGCGGAGCTGGAGCGGGCGGAATTCCAGTACCAGGCCATCCTGATGGGGCAGGGCTACAAGCGCGGCGAGCTGGAGCAGGCGCCCGAAGAGATCCGGCGCCAGGCCCGCATCAACAGCGGCTTCAACAGCGCGCAGGCCGCCCTGCAGCAGCTGGAGCACGAACTGACCTACTGCACCATCACCGCCCCCGTCTCGGGCGCCGTGAGCCGGGTCGAGACCACGCTGTACAGCGCCGCCACGCCCGGCGTGCCCCTTTTCTACATCGTGGACACCGAGCACCTCAAGGTCTGCTTTGACGTGTTGGAGAACGAACTGCACAAATTCCAGCTGGGAGCACCCATCCAGGTGATCTCCCTCGCCTATCCGGACGAGACGCACGAGGCCGTGGTGTCGGCCATCAGCCCCGTCGTGGAGAAGAACGGCATGGTGCACCTGGAGGCGACGCTCACGCCGCATCCGCACCTCATGCCGGGCATGACCGCTATTGTGTCAAGTCTTGCTCGTCCGTAGCCTGAAGGGGCTCGGATTCCTCTTCCAGGAGCTCGTCTTCGACTTCGACGAGCTCCTCGGATTCGGCGACGCAGGCCTCTTCGGCCTGCCGTTCGATGCTACGCTGCCACAACACACCGATGCCTGCTGCCAGGACCACGAGTCCGAGCAGCAGGCCGAGCCATTTGGCGGTATTATGTCGCATCATACTTTGCTGGGTTTTCGGCAAAGATAGCAAATATTTTTATTTCAGCTCTTTCAGCCCCGTCTCGATCTGGCGGGCGAGGGTCTGCCAATGGGCGCGGGTCAGCGCGTCGGCGGATTTCGCGTGCGCAGCACGCTTCTGGATGTCCTCGAGCTGGGCGACCAGCAGGGCGCGGACGTCGGTGTTGCGGGCCGGGGCGGTCGCGGCCACTTCGAGGGCCACGGTCACGTAGCGGCGCTGCAGGAAGCGGCGGTAGCCGTCCACCTTGCCGACCTTGAAGAGCTCGGCAAAGACCATCCCCTCGAGGTCGGAGAGGTATTCTTCGGGCTTGTAGTTGGACGCGTCATACTGCGAGAACTGGCCCAGGCGCGCGATCTTGGCGACGCTGAGCAGGCTGCTGGAGCTGATCACGCTGTTCACCAGGCGGGAGACGTAGGTGTCCGGGCGATCGGTGAGCTCCCAGATGTAGGGCACGTTCAAGAGCCAGGCGGGCTCGTGGAAAACGTTCTCGTCGAGCCATTGCAGGGCCTCTTTCTGGCGCGCCTTGGGGACGGGGGCGTACTTGACCAGCTCAGGCTGCTCGATGCTGTGGTTCGTGATGAAGCGGCCGCCGATGTTGGCGGACACGTGGCCCAGGTAGCGGCCGAACTGCGAGACGACGGCGTCGTACATCCGGGACACGTTGGCGTACATGTCGGCTTCTTCCTTGTTCCATTCGGGGATCTGCGCGAGGACGCGCTTGAGGTTCGCGATGCCGTAGGTGCTGGCGAGCATGGCGTTGTCGCCGAGGTCCTCGGTGAGGGCGCGCGGGTCGTCGTCACGGCCTTCGCCGCCGAACCACAGGCGCGGGTTCTCCTTCAGGCGGGCGATGATGACCTGGTTCCAGTAGAGCTGGTCTTCCTTCGGGGTCTTGAGGTAGGTGGGCTTGTAACCGAATTCGATGGCCCACTTGTCGTAGTCGTTGATGCGCGGGTAGAGGCCGTCCTTGCCGATGTTGTCCTCGGGCTGGGCGACGTAGTTGAAGCGGGCATAGTCCATGATGGAGACGGTGTGGCCGTGCTCTTCGACCCAGGCCTTGTCGCGGAGTTTCTCCACAGGGGTCTGGGAGCTGGAGCCCATGTTGTGGCGCAGGCCGAGGGTGTGGCCCACTTCGTGCGAGGAGACGAAGCGGATCAGGTCGCCCATCAGCTCTTCGTCGAACTTGATCTTGCGGGCGCGCTCGTCCACGGCGCCGGCCTGGACCTGGTACCAGTCGTGGACCAGGGTCATCACGTTGTGATACCAGCCGATGTGGCTCTCCAGGATTTCCCCGGAACGGGGGTCGTGGACGTTGGGGCCGTAGGCGTTGGCGATGTCGGAGGCGAGGTAGCGGATCACGGAGAAGCGCGCGTCCTCGAGGCTCATGCCCAGTTCCTCGGCGTTCTCGGGCCATTCCTCGGCGTGGATGGCGTTCTTCCAGCCGGCCTGCTCGAAGGCGGCTTGCCAGTCGTTCACGCCCGCGATGAGGTACTTGCGCCACTGCTTCGGCGTGGCCGGGTCGATGTAGTAGACGATGGGCTTGACCGGCTCCACGAGCTCGCCACGCTTCTGCTTCTCGACGTCCTCCGGACGGGCTTCGAGGCGCCAGCGGGTGATGAAGCGGATGTTCTTGACGCCCTGCTGTTCGTCGGAGAATTCGGTGTAGCCGCCGGCGAAATAGCCCACGCGCGGGTCGAACCAGCGCTGCTGCATCGGCGTCTCCGGGAGCAGCAGGATGGAGGTGTTGAGCACGACCGTCACGGTGCCGGCCTGGCGGCCGGCGGGGAGGTTTTTGGCGCGCTGGTTGTTATTGCCTCCCGTAGGCGCGTTATAATTATACGTCTTGGTCACGGTGACTTCCGTGTTGATCGGGTAGGTGCGGATGCTGCCGATGAAGGAGGCGTCGCCCTTGACGCCGCCGAGGTTGTAACCGTGCTTGTCGCCCGGGGTGATCGAGAAGACCTGGACGTCACCCTCGAAGAGGCTGTTCACCTTGACGCGCGTGGTGCCTTCGGTGCTCTTCTTTTCGGGCTTGAAGGAGGCCACGATGGGGTTCTCGGAGCTGACCCTCACGGCCTTGAAGATGTCCTGGTCCGCGGCGGCCTGGATGGACAGGACGTCGGTGCGGAGCAGGAGGTTGCCGTTGGAGGCCTTCTCCCAGTAGATCATCTGTTCGTTGACTTCTTCGCCGCCGTAGTTGCCGGCATCGACGGTATTGCTGACGAAACGGGTCACGGCCAGCATGCGGCGGCCGAGCAGCGAGTCGGGCACTTCGAAGTACCAGTCGTTCTCGTGCTGCGCTACGCCAAAGAGGCCCTGCGTGAAGTTCAATTCAACGGTTTCTTCTTTCTTTTCGCCGTCCTTGGCGGCGTCGGCGGCCGGCTTCTCAGCGGGTTTGCGGCCCTGTGCGCCTGCGCTCAGCGAGAGCGCGAGGAAAGCCATGGCCACGAATGCGAATCTTTTCGACATAAAAATGATAATTTGGTTTTTCGGGCCCCAAGATACTCATTTTTCTTCGTTATGCGTCATTTTGTTTTGTTATTTGGTCATCGCGGGAGGGCGCTCTTGCGCGGGCGGAATTCTCTCCTTACCTTGGTCCTGGCTAAAGCTAATCCTACAGATATGAAAAAGATATTCATCCTCCTTGGCGCGCTGGCGCTGGCCGCCTGCACCACCACTCCGAACAATCCCGTCCTCACTGTCGAGGGTGGTCAGATCCAGGGTGTCGCCCTGGATGACGCCCCCGGTGTCACCGTCTATCGCGGCATCCCGTACGCCGCCGCGCCGATCGGCGAGAACCGCTGGCGTGCGCCGCAGCCCGTCACCCCCTGGGAGGGCGTGCGCGTGTGCGACAAGTTCGGCCACCCGGCTTTCCAGGCGGCCCACTATCCCGGCGGCTACACCACCGAGTGGGGTTATGGCGACGAAGCGCCCTACAGCGAGGATTGTCTCTATCTGAATGTGTGGACCAAGGCGCCCGGCCAGGTGGACAAGAAGCTGCCCGTGGCCGTGTGGATCTTCGGCGGCGGCCTCCGCGAAGGCTGGGGCAGCGAGCCGGAGTTCGACGGTAAGAACTGGGCCGGCAAGGATGTCGTCCTGGTGTCCTTCAACTACCGCGTGGGCCCGTTCGGCTTCCTCGCCCATCCCGAGATTTCGGCGGAGGATCCCGAGCACGCCACCGGCAACTGGGGCACGCTGGACCAGATCGCGGTCCTGAAATGGGTCCAGAACAATATCGCCCAGTTTGGCGGCGATCCCGATAACGTGATGATTTTCGGCCAGAGCGCCGGCTCCCGCAGCGTGAAGTTCCTGAGCGCCTCGCCGCTGACCAAGGGCCTCTTCAACAAGGCCGTGATCATGAGCGGCAGCGGCCTCGTGGATCCGCGCAAGCCCGCGCAGCCGATGTTCCCGGGCGCGCCGGCGATGCCTGCGCAGCAGCAGCCCACCCTCGCCGAGGCGGAGCAGTCCGTCAAGGCCGTGATGGATTGGGCCGGCCTGACCGACCTGAAGAAGATGCGCGCCGCTTCCACCGAGACGATCTACGCCCTCGGCGGGATCTATACTTCCGTCACCGGCAAGCGCAGCATCCTCTCCGCGATGCCCATCAGCCCGTACATCGACGGCTACGTGCTGCCCGAGACCTTCGACGAGGCCTGCATCGACGGCACGCTCGCGCAGGTGCCTTATATGATCGGCTATACGCTGAATGATTCCGGCAACATGGGCGACCAGATCCGCACCTTCTGCCTCAACCGCGAGGAGATGGGCGGCAAGGCCTACGCCTACCAGTTCGCCCGTCCGCTGCCGACCGACGGCCGCCCGAACGTGCTGCAGGGCGCTTTCCACTCTTCCGACCTGTGGTTCGTGTTCAAGTCGCTGGAGCACTGCTGGCGTCCCTGGACGCAGGGCGACTGGGATCTGTCCGAGCGCATGCTGACGGCCTGGTCCAACTTCGCCAAGTATGCCGATCCGAACGGCCCCGACGGCGGTGAGTGGACCCCGTACACCGAGGCCACGCCGCAGTTCATGGTCTGGAAGCTCAACGACGCCGATGTCGAGGACTCCGCCCTGGGCGAGCCCCTCGTCGCTCCCCGCCCCGCCTTCGGCGCCCGGCCGTAAGGTTAGCGGCCTATAAGCTGTAACTGATTAGCAATCATATATTCATTGTTTTGTGCTCTCCCTTAATTCGGGGGAGCACAAAACGTTAATATCCTCACCCTCAACCGCTTCCAGCTCACAAGAAAATGCCGCGCGGGCAGCTACCATACTTGTCGGCAACGAGCGGGCCGCGCCGAACCCTCAAAGTTCGGGCGCGGAGATCGCTCGTAAGCGCCGGGCGCGGAGCCCGGCCCAGGTGCCAGGTCCTGCCCGCCCCGGATGGTATACCCCTGCCAAGATTATTATACTGCCCGTTTTCGCAACCAACGAATACCCAATGACTTACAATTTTACTTGCGGGAAATTGCCCGCAAGTAAAAATACAACTTATTCATTATCAGATATTTCCAAAAACAGGGTCCTCGCCGCCGCGCATAACGGAGCGCGGCGCCGCTGCCCGGGTGCGTTGAAGGATGGGGTCAAGGTGGGGCGTGCAGGTTTGGGGCACCGCCGCCGGAATATGCGGTTTCCGGCGGCTGCCGCGGGACGCTGCGCGAGCTCGTTGTGACGGCTCGCGCTGCGCCCGCGCCTGCCCGGTGGGGCCGACAAAACTGCTGCCAGGGGCTGCCCGCGAAAATTTCCTATCTTTGCGGGGATGAAACTGCCGGAACTGCCGATACTGGAGATCGCCGACGCCGTGAAAGTGGCGCTGGAGGCGTCTCCGCGCCTGGTTGTAACAGCTCCGCCCGGTGCCGGCAAGTCGACTTTGCTTCCGCTAACAATTTTGTTTGGTTGCAGCTCTGACGAACTCCCAGGGGCAAAAAGCCCCCAATTTGCCCCTGGCGATAGGAAAAATCAGTTGCGAGGGGCAAAAGAGCCGGGATTTGCCCCTGGCACGAAGGTGCTGGTGTTGGAGCCCCGGCGGATTGCGGCGCGGCAGATCGCGGAGCGCATGGCCGCGCTGCTGGGCGAGCCGGTCGGCCGGACGGTGGGCTACCGCGTCCGCTTCGAGAGCCGGGTCTCCAGCCAGACGCGCATCGAGGTGCTGACCGAGGGCATCTTGACCCGGATGCTGGTGGACGACCCCGCGCTGGAGGGCGTGGGAATCGTGATTTTCGACGAATTCCACGAGCGGAGCCTGCAGAGCGATGTGGCGCTGGCGCTGACCCGCGAGGCGCAGCAGTTCCTGCGGCCCGACCTGCGCATCCTGCTGATGTCCGCGACCATTGACACCGACGCCCTTTGCCGCGCGCTGGACGCCCCGCTGCTCGAGAGCGCCGGGCGGATGTTCCCGGTGGAGGTGCGGCATACGCCCGAAGAGGCGACGCCGGAGGACGTCGCGGAGCGCGTAGCGCACTGGGTGCGGGTGGCGCTGCGCGAGCACGAGGGCGACATCCTGGCCTTCCTGCCCGGCGAAGGGGAGATCCGCCGCTGCGCGGAATTGCTCTCCGGGGTGGGAGATTCGCCGATCAAGTCGGCGAATGACGAAAAGGGGTCGGCGAATGACGTGTGTGTCTACCCTCTCTACGGCCTCCTGCCGCCGGAACAGCAGCGGGCGGCCATTGCTCCGAGTCCCGCGGGCAGCCGAAAGGTCGTGCTCGCCACCCCGATCGCCGAGACCTCGCTGACCATCGAGGGCGTCCGGGTGGTGGTGGACGGCGGTTTCTGCCGGAGGCTGGTCTTCGACCCGCAGAACGCCCTGAGCCGCCTGGAGACCGTGCGTATCAGCAAGGATATGGCCGACCAGCGAAGCGGCCGCGCCGGCCGTGTGGCCCCGGGCGTGTGCTACCGCCTCTGGAGCCCGGCCACGCAGGCCCGGATGGCCGCCACGCGCGTGCCGGAGATCCTCGAAGCGGATCTCGCGGGCACGGCGCTGGATGCCGCGGCCTGGGGCGAGAGCCAGCTCGAGCGCCTGGCCTGGCTGACCCCGCCGCCCGCCGCGCACGTGGCCCAGGCCCGGCAGCTGCTGACGCTGCTCGGCGCCGTGGACGAGGCGGGGCGCATCACCCCGCACGGCCGGGCCCTTTCGGCGCTGCCGTGCCATCCGCGTATCGCGCAGATGTTGATAAGGGCAGGAGATTCGCCGATCAAGTCGGCGAATGACGGGATGGGGTCGGCGGTGGAGCTGGCGGCGGAGATCGCGGCGCTGCTGGAGGAAAAGGATCCGCTGGCTGCGGAGCAGGACGCGTCGCTGACCACGCGCCTGGAGGCCCTGCACCGGGCCGGGCGGAACGGGCGCTGGGGACGCATCGCCCAGATGGCGGAACAATATCGATTGCTGGTTCCGAAAATGGGCAAATACGGAACGAACCCCGGCAACAAAACTGTGGTTGGGGCCGAAAACGGCCAAAATCGGAACCAAGACCCCTATGCCGTCGGGGCGCTGGTGGCGGCGGCGTACCCCGAGCGGGTGGCGAAGGCACGGCCGGAAGGCCGGGGCCATTTCCAGCTCGCGAACGGCGAGCTGGCGGCAGTCGCGCCGGAGGACCCCCTGTCCGCCTGCGAATGGCTCGCCGTGGCCTCCGTGAGCGTCCGCCCGGGCCGGGAGGGACGCATTTTCCTGGCCGCCCCCGTCGACCCCGCGGACCTGCCGGAGCTGATCCGGACCCGCGACCGCGTGGTCTGGGACAACAAGGCCGGCGCCGCCGTGGCCCAGCGCGAACACCGCATCGGCGGCCTGCTCGTGGACGCCAAACCCCTCTCCGAGGGCGTCCGGGAGCAGCTGACGCAGGCCATCTGCGAGGCGGCGCAGAAAGAAGGGACGGCCATGCTGGACTTCTCCGACGAAGTCGGAAACCTACAAAGAAGAGTGGCCGCCGTGGCCGCGTGGCACCCCGAACTGGAGCTGCCGGACCTGTCCACGGACGCCGTCCTGAAATGCGCTCCGGCGTGGCTGCCCCCCTTCGTGGGCCGCGCCACCACCGTCGCCGACCTCAAGAAAATAGATCTGACCGCAGCCCTCTGGACCCTGCTCGACTATCACCAGCAGCAGGCGGTGGAGCGGCTGGCCCCGTCGCACATCGAAGTACCGACCGGCAGCCGCATCCGCGTCGAATACCGCCAGGGCGCCGAGGCCCCCGTACTGCGCGTACGGCTGCAGGAATGCTTCGGCCTGCTGGACACCCCGCGCGTGGACGACGGCAGAAAGCCCGTGCTGATGGAACTGCTCTCCCCGGGCTACAAGCCCGTCCAGTTGACCTCCGACCTGCGCAGCTTCTGGTCCGGCACCTACTTCGAAGTCCGCAAGGAACTGCGCCGCCGCTATCCCAAGCACGCCTGGCCCGACAACCCCCTCGAAGCAGAGGCGGTAAGAGGGGTTAAGAGGAAATGAGATTCGCCGATCAAGTCGGCGAATGACGGGGTTTTTTATTATCTTTGCGGGGTTATGTTCTACGTATCCAAAAAGATCCGCATCGCGGCGAGCCACCATCTCGAGGTGGATTACCCGACGAAGTGCGCCCGGTCGCACGGGCACAATTACGAGATCGAGGTCTTCTGCAAGTCGAAGGATCTCGACGCGAACGGGATGGTCGTGGACTTCAAGACCATCAAGGAGCGCGTGACCGACCGGCTCGACCACCGCAACCTCAATGAAGTCCTGCCCTGCAACCCGACCGCGGAGAACCTGGCCCGCTGGATCTGCGAGCAGATCCCGGACTGCTACAAAGTGATCGTCAAGGAGACGGAAGACAACACAGCCACCTACGAATTATGATCAGCGAAGAACAAGCCAAACAGCATATCCGCGAACTGCTGGAGTACATCGGCGAGGATCCGACGCGCACCGGCCTGCGGGACACCCCGGACCGCATGATCCGGATGTTCCACGAGATGTTCCGCGGCTACGATCCGGCCCAGGCCCCCGTCGTAACCACCTTCCCCAACGGGCAGGACGGCATCATCTATGACGACATGGTCGTGGACTGCGGCCCCTTCTACTCCGTGTGCGAGCACCACTGCCGCACCTTCTTCGGCGACTACTGGTTCGCCTATCTGCCCAATCCCAAGGGCCGCATCCTGGGGCTGAGCAAGATCGGACGCGTGGTGGACTACTGCGCCGCGCGGCTGCAGGTCCAGGAGCGCCTGGTGCACGACGTGGTGGAGATGCTGACCGACGCGCTCGGGACCGAGAACCCGCCGCGCGGCATGGCCCTGATGATGCGCGGCCGCCACATGTGCAAGGAGAGCCGCGGCGTGCGCAAGAGCGGCGTGATGACCTCCACCTACCTCACGGGGTCCTTCCGGACCAACCCCCAGACGCGCAACGAGTTCCTGAGCTACATCGACAAGAGCGGCAATGTATAGGGTCAAGAAAACCATGACGGTGGCGGCCAGCCACCATATTTCCTTCGCCGGCGGCACGCAGACGGAGCCCGACCACGGCCACAACTGGAAAATCACCGTCTACTGCGAAGCCGAGCAGCTCGACGCCGACGGCATGGTGGTGGACTTCTGCGAGATCGATCACCGCATCTGCGGCGCGCTCGACCACCGGGACCTCAACGAGGTCCTGCCCTGCAACCCGACCACCGAAAACCTCGCGCGCTGGATCTGCGAGCAGATCCCGCAGTGCTACAAGGTCGAGGTAGAGGAGTGTCCCGGCAACGAAGCTTCTTTCGAAAAATGAGAATCGCCATCATCGGCGGCGGGGCGGCCGGCTGCTTCTGCGCCATCGGCCTGAAACGCCGCCTGCCGGACGCCGAGGTGATGGTCTATGAGGCCGGCCCGAAGCTCCTGGCCAAGGTGGCCGTGACCGGTGGCGGCCGGTGCAATCTCACGAATTCCTTCCGCGACGTCCGGCGGCTCGGCGAGGTGTATCCGCGCGGCGAGCAGCTGATGCGGCGCGCCCTGGCGGTCTTCAGCCACGAGGACACGATGCGCTGGTTCGAGGCGGAGGGCGTGCGCCTGACGGTGCAGGAGGACCAGTGCGTCTTCCCGGTGAGCCAGGATGCGATGCAGATCGTGCGCACGCTGGAGCGCTGCCTGCGGGACGCGGGCGTGGTCATTCGCCTCAACACCCGCGTGGAGCGGGTGGATGACCTTCAGGCAGACAAGGTCGTCGTGACGGTCGGGGGGATGTCGCGGGAGAAGCTGGAGCGGCTGCTGCCGGCGGGGGTCGAAGTGACCGACTGCGTGCCGTCGCTCTTCACCCTGAAGATTCCGGATACCGGCCTGCGCGCCCTGATGGGCACGGTCGTGGAGCAGGCGTCGCTGAGCCTGGCCGGGACCAAATTCCGCGCAGCGGGCACCCTCCTGCTGACCGACTGGGGCGTGAGCGGACCCGCGACGCTGCGCCTGTCGTCCTACGCCGCCCGCCACCTGGCGGAAAATGGCTACACGGGCACGCTGCTCGTCAATTGGCTGGATGCCCCCGAGGCTGACGCCCGGGAATGGATCACCGCCACCGCGGCGGCGCACCCCCAGAAACAGGCCGCCGGCACGCCTCCGGCGGGCATCACCGCCCGGCTCTGGCGCCACCTGCTGGGCCGCGCCGGGCTGCGCGAGGACCTGCGCTGGGCCGAGCTCGGCAGCAAGGGCGCGGCGCGGCTCGCGGCTACGCTGAGCGCCGACGCCTACCCCGTCGCCGGCCGTGCGCGCTTCAAGGAGGAATTCGTCACCTGCGGCGGCGTAGCGCTGTCGGGGGTGAACATCCATACGCTGGAATCGAAGGTCTGCCCCGGGCTGTTTTTCGCCGGGGAGGCGCTGGACGTGGATGCCGTCACGGGCGGCTTCAATCTGCAGGCGGCGTGGAGCACGGCGGCGGTCGTTGCCAATATGCTGGGATGACCATATTTTGGAATAATTGTGTATATTTGCATGTTGTACTAAAATAAACCGTACGAATGAAAAAGATTTTGAACGAGCTCTGCGCCAAGGACAAGCGCTCGGAAGAGGCAAAGGCAGCCGGTATCTATCCGTATTATCGCCCCATTTCCTCCGGCCAGGATCCCGTCGTCACCATGGCTGACGGCAAAAAAGTCCTGATGTTCGGCTCCAACTCCTATCTTGGACTTTCCGACGACCCCCGCCTCAAGGAGGCCGCCATCAAAGCAATAGAAAAATATGGCACCAGCTGCTCCGGCAGCCGCTTCCTCAACGGCACCCTCGACATTCACGAGGAGCTGGAGGCGAAGCTGGCGAAGTTCGTGGGCAAGGAAAAGGCCGTGACCTTCAGCACCGGTTTCCAGGTGAACCTGGGCGTCGTGGGCGGTCTCGGTTTCCGCGGCGGATACATCTTCCTGGACGCCCTGGACCACGCCTGCATCATCGACGGCAGCCGCCTGAGCTTCAGCGAAGTACGCAAGTTCCGCCACAACGACATGGCGGACCTGGAGAAGAAGCTCTGGCTGACGCCGCGCAATGCCCCGAAGCTCATCGTCGTGGACGGCGTGTACTCCATGGAGGGCGACATCGCCCCGCTGCCCGAGATCGTGAAGCTGGCCAAGAAATATAACGCCTCCGTGATGGTGGACGACGCCCACGGCCTCGGCGTGATCGGTGAGAACGGTTCCGGTACGGCCAGCCACTACGGCGTGACCAAGGACACGGACCTCATCATGGGCACCTTCTCCAAGAGCTTCGGCTCGCTGGGCGGCTTCATCGCCGGCGACGAGGTGGTCATCGAATACCTCAAGCACAACGCACGTTCGCTGATCTTCAGCGCCTCCATGACCCCGGCCGCCGTGGCCGCCGCCAGCAAGGCCCTGGACATCATGATCGAAGAACCCGAGCGTCGCGAGAACCTCTGGAAGGTCACGCGCCACGCGCAGGAAGCCTTCAAGAAGGCCGGTTTCGACACGGGCCACACCCAGAGCCCGATCATCCCGCTCTTCGTGCGCAACACCATCAAGGCCATGACCATCGTCCCGAAGGCCTACGAGGCCGGCGTGTTCATCACCCCGGTCATCGCCCCGGCCGTCCCGGAGAACGACGTGCTCATCCGCTTCGCTCTTATGGCCACCCATACCACCGAGCAGGTGGACGAGGCTGTGGAGAAGCTGTCCAAGATCTTCCGCGAACTCGATATCATCCATTAATTTATGGTTATCCTCATCACCGGCATCACCTCCGGCTTCGGCCGCGCGATGGCCGCCCGGCTCAGCGCCGACGGCCATAAAGTCTATGGAACGCATCGCAAGGCCACGGACCTGCTGCCCGGCGTCACCTACATCCAGGCCGACGCCCAGCGGGCGGAAGACTGCGAGGCGGCGGTGAAGCAGGTGGTTGACGCCGAAGGGCGCATCGACGTGTTCATCAACAATGCCGGCATGGGCATCGGCGGACCGCTCGAATTCTCCTCGCTGGAGGACGCGGAGCGCCAGATGGACGTGAACTGGATGGGAATGGTGCGTTTCCTGCACTACGTGCTGCCCGTCATGCGCAAGCAGGGCGGCGGCAAGATCCTCTGTTTCAGCTCGATCGGCGGTCTGATGGGACTCCCGTTCCAGGGGCTCTACTCCGCGTCGAAATTCGCCATCGAGGGTTACTGCGAGGCCCTGCGCCTGGAGACGAAGGCTTTCGGCATCCAGGTGGTCGTGATCGAGCCGGGCGACTTCGCCACGTCCTTCACGGCGCAGCGCAAGAGCGTCGCCAATCCCGAGGCGTATGAGGTGTACAAGACCTATGCGAAGTCCCTCGCGAGCATCGAGAAAGACGAGACGACGGGCCTGAAGCCCGAGTACCTCGCCGACAAGATCGCGAAGATCGTCACCAGGAAGCATCCGCGCTATCATTATATCATCTCGACGCTGGAGCAGCGCCTCTCCGTGACGCTCAAGAAGCTCCTGCCGCCGAGCTGGTTCGCGGCGATTCTGGGAAGTTACTACAAGTTGTAATGACAGTCACTTTCAAGATAGAGTACAGGACAGCGTGGGGCGAAAGTCTCGCGCTGGTTCTTTTGGATAAGAAGTACCCGATGGCCTGGGGCGACGGCGCCGTCTGGAGCGTTTCCGTGAAGGACTGCCCCGCGGCCGCGCTCAAGGACTACACCTACGTCGTGATGCGCGACGGCCTGATCGTCCGCACCGAGTGGAGCCACCACAGCGCCAGGGCCGCGAAGACCATCGAGGACCGCTGGATCGACTGCCCGATCGCGGGCTGCCCCTTCCCGCGCGAGCACCAGGCGGCGATGTTCGACCGTCCCGGATTCCGCGGAGCGGGCACGGCCATCCCCATTTTCTCCCTGCGCACGGCCGATGATTTCGGCATCGGCGAGTTCCGCGACCTGCGGCCCCTCGTGAACTGGGCGGCCGCCACGGGGCAGTGCATCCTGCAGCTGCTGCCGGTCAACGACACCACCCGCAAGGGCGGCTGGGAGGATTCCTATCCCTATAGCCCCGTCTCCACCTTCGCGCTGCACCCGCTCTACATCCACCTGCAGGACCTCGGCGTCAAGGCCGACGCCGCCTTCAAGCGCAAGCAGGCCGAGCTGAACGCCCTCCCGGAAATCGATTACCCGAAGGTGTTCAAGGCCAAGATGGCCTACATCCGCCAGGCCTTCGAGGCGCGCGGCGCCAGGGACCTGGCCTCGGCGGCCTACAAGAAATTCGCGAAGGAGAACGCCGCCTGGCTGGGCGAGTACGCGGAATTCTGCGCCCGCCGCGACAAGCTGGAGCCCGAATACTACTGCTGGATGCAGTTCCACCTGGACAGGCAGTTCTGCGAAGAGGTGGACTATGCCCGTTCCATGGGCGTCTCGCTCAAGGGCGACCTGCCCATCGGCGTGAGCGCCGACAGCGCGGAAGCCTACTGGCATCCCGAGCTCTTCAACCTCGACTCCTCGACGGGCGCCCCGCCCGACTATTTCAGCACCGACGGGCAGAACTGGGGCTTCCCGACCTACAACTGGGAGGAGATGGCGAAGGACGACTACGCCTGGTGGAAGGCGCGCCTGCGCAAGATGAGCCGCTTCTTCGACGCGTTCCGCATCGACCATATCCTCGGCTTCTTCCGCATCTGGGAGATCCCGAAGGAATTCCGCTCCGGGCAGATGGGCCATTTCAACCCGGCGCTGCCCTATTCTCCGGAGGAGATTTACGCCCTGCACCTGCCCCTGGAGGGACTTTTCCATCCCGATCCGCGCCATCCGGGCAAGTACCAGCCGCTCATCGCGCCGGCCTCCGCGAGCCTGCCGCAATGGCAGCAGGAGCGCTTCGGCGCGCTCTACAACGACTTCTTCTACCACCGCCACGACGAGTTCTGGCGCCGCAACGCGGAGCGCAAGCTGCCCGAGCTGCTGGGCGCCACGAGGATGCTCGCCTGCGGGGAGGACCTCGGCATGGTGCCGGACTGCGTACCGGGCGTGATGGATCACGAGAAGATCCTCTCGCTGAAGATGCGCGGCATGGAGCACGAGGGCGAATGGAAATACCTGTCCGTCTGCGCGACTTCGAGCCACGACTGCGCGACGCTGCGGATGCAGTGCGAGCAGGATCCGGAGCCGTGGGAGGTGAAGTATATGCTCGCCGACTTCCTGAACTCGCCGTCGATGCTCGCCATCTTCCCGCTGCAGGACTGGCTGGCCCTGGACAAGGGCCTGCGCCGCAAGGACCGCAACGCCGAGCGCATCAACGAGCCGGCCGATTCGCACCACCACTGGCGCTTCCGCCTGCACTTCGACGTGCACGAGCTGCTGTATGCCAGCGAGTTGAACGCCACCGTCGAGGGGCTGATCAAGGACGGGAACCGAAGATAGTATCCTCATTTATGGGGATACGGCACGTTTCTATTATCACCAAAATATAGGATTGACTGCGCTGGAGGCCGGGTGTATCTTTGCACTCGGTTTTAGTTAGCAGTTTATGAAAAAGATTGTTCTGGTGCTGTTGGGAGCCCTGCTGGCGGGCGCGACGCTGTCCGCGCAGGTGGCTCCGGAGCGGGGCGGACGGCTGACCGTCGGCGGCTACGGCGAAGTAGCCCTGACCCGCAATTTCTTCAGTGACAATGTCTATCGCTATTCCCATCCGGCAGATTATAAAGACGATCCCGCGCACGGCCGCTTCGATGTCCCGCACGCCGTGATCTACCTCGGCTACGACTTCGGCCACGGCTGGTCGATGCAGACCGAGATCGAATTCGAGCACACCGGCACCGGCGCCGCCGTGGAGAAGGAATTCACCGAGGCCGGCGAGTGGGAGACCGAGATCGAGAAAGGCGGCGAGGTGGAGCTGGAGCAGTTCTGGATCCAGAAGAGCTTCGCGCCGCAGTTCAACGTCCGCATCGGCCACGTGGTGGTGCCCGTCGGCGGTCTGAACAACGCCCACGAGCCCCTCAACTTCTTCACTGTATACCGCCCGGAGGGCGAATTCACCATCCTGCCCTCGACCTGGCACGACACGGGCGTCAGCCTGTGGGGCCGCGCCGGCGCCTGGCGCTACGAAGCGCTCGTCGTCGCCGGCCTGGACGCGTTCCGCTACGACCGGGACCACTTCGTGAAATACGGGGCCGGTTCCCCCTACGAGTTCAAGGTCGCCAACAAGCTGGGCTTCGCGGCACGCGTCGACAACTTCTCCGTCCGCGACCTGCGGCTGAGCCTGAGCGGCTTCTACGGGCAGGGCATGCACAACTCCTACCCGCACGACATGTGGAACACCCGCTACGCCGACGTCCGGGGGCACACCCTGATCGGCTGCTTCGACTTCGCCTACACGGGCAAGTACCTGACGGTCCGGGGCAACGCCGACTGGGGCTTTGTCAGCGACGCCTCCGTGATCAGCACCGTCAAGCGCAACATGAGCTCCAACAACGCGCCGTACAAGAAGACGCCCGTGGGCCGCAACGCCTGCGCGGCGGGCCTCGAGGCGGGCTACGACGTCCTGCACCTCTTCCCGCGCCAGCGGGACCGGGAGCAGCGCCTCTACCTCTTCGGCCGCTACGAGTATTATGATTCCTACATCCCGGACAGCGACCAGCCGGACTACCCCTACACCGACCGGCACCGCATCGCGGTGGGCCTGAACTGGCTGCCCATCCCGCAGGTGGCCGTGAAGTGCGAGTATTCGCACCGCTTCCTGCCGAGCCAGTACAACAACGAGCCGTCCCTCTCGCTCGGCATCGCCTACATGGGATTCTTCACCCGATAATCGTTAAAAACACAAGCATATGAAACATCTTCTCAAGATCTTGGCCGTCTGCCTGCTCGTCGCCGCCTGCGGCGAGAAGAACGGCCAGCTGGGCGACCTCACCGCCAGCGAACAGGAAATGAAACTGATTGCGGAGCTGTACGTTCCGAATGTGATCTATGCCACCTACGGCGACCTCGCCCGGGAGACCGGCGAGCTCTATGAGCTGCTCGCCGCGGCGGCCGAGGGCGGGGTGGATGCCCTGACCCAGGGCCAGGTGGACGCCATCTGCGCCAAGTTCCTCCAGGCCCGCCAGAGCTGGGAGGAGTCGGAAGCCTTCCTCTTCGGTGCCGCCACGGACTTCGGCATCGATCCGCACATCGACACCTGGCCGCTCGACGCGGACGGGCTCGCGACCGAGCTGGCGAACGCCGAGAAGGTCGCATCCCTCGCGGGCGAGGACGGCATTGGCTATGCCGCCGCCAAGCTGGGCCAGGAGCTCCTGGGCTTCCACGGCATCGAATTCGTCCTCTTCCGGGACGGCAAGAACCGCAGCGTGGCCGCGCTCCGCGCGAATGAGGACCACGCCGCCTTCGCCGGCAAGACCGTGACCGGCGCGCAGGAACTGATTTATGCCGCCGCGGTGGCCGGCGACCTGCGCGACAACTGCTACCGCCTGCTCGTGGCCTGGAATCCCAAGGCGCCGGAGGCGCTCGCCGCCCGCTGCGAGGCGCTAGAGGTGGCCACGACCGTGACGGGGTCCAACCTGACCTATGGCGAGAACCTGCTCGGGGCCGCTGCCGCCGGCAGTTCGTACCGCACCTGGCAGAGCGCCATGTCCTCCATCCTGATTGCCGGCTGCTCCAACATCTGCGCGGAAGTCGCCGACGTCAAGATGGGCAACGCCCACTCCGGCGAGGATGTCAACTACATCGAGTCGCCGTACAGCAAGAAGTCCTTCCAGGATTTCATCGACAACATTCTCAGTATCCAATATAGCCTCTACGGCGCCGCCGGGGCCACTTCCCCCCAGGCCCATTCGCTGATGAGCTTCTTCAAGAGCCAGAATTACAGCGGCGCCTCCGCGCTTCAGAGCGCGCTGGAAGCTTCGGTCGCGGCCCTGAAGGCCTGCCAGCAGAAGGGCGCCTTCGTGGACATCTACACCGACGCCTCCGTGCAGACGGCGATGGACGCGATCAGCGGCCTGGACGACGAACTCAACAAAGCCGCCGACTGGATCGTGAAGCAGTAAGAACCCCCTCTCGATACATAGCATATGAAACAGATCAAGCAGATGATTCTGTGGGGCAGCCTGGCACTTCTGGTGTCAGGCTGTGGCCCTGATACGTACTCCACCCGCTACGAGCCGAAAGCGGAGTCCGACGCCAAGTACGTGGGGCAGGCGGTCGGCAATTTCACGGAAGATGAATGGTATCCCGCCGGGCGCCTGGGCACGACCCTCAACGTCACGGAAGGCTGCTACGAAGACGAGACGCCCGCCACGGCGCAGCAGGGCCTGATGACGGCCTTCAACCTCGGCGAGGCGGCCTTCGAGCGCAATTTCACCATCAACACCGCGCCCTTCAAGGGGCTCGGGCCGGCCTACCTGCGCACCTCCTGCCTGGACTGCCATCCCGGCTACGGCCACGGCAAGCGCCAGCAGTACTACCGCGCCGGCTACGGCAACGGCTACCTGCTCGTCATCTACCACCCCGCGGACGGGGCGAACAGCGACGACGGGCCGTATGTGTCCGAAGTGACCGGCATGCCGCAGACCAAGGCGGTCGCGCCCTTCCTGCCGCCGGTGGATGAGGAGCAGATTATGATCAACTGGCTGAAGGTCAGCGAAATGGAGAGCGGCCTGCCGCTGGCTTTCCCCGACGGGGAAGCGTATGAGCTGATCTATCCGGAGGTGACCATTCCGCGCAGCGCCTTCCATACCGATCCGACGCCTTACGAGACGGGCAACCAGGCCGTGGCCTTCCGCCTCGAGTCCACGATCGGCATCATCGGCACGGGCCTGCTCGACGCCATCCCCGAGGAGGACATCAAGGCCCAATACCAGGCCGAAGCGCCGTACGTGGAGCTGAACCCGTCCTTCTGGGACAAGGCGGCGGGCGATTTCGCCGCCACGGCGTGGTACTCCCTCGCCGAGGGGCAGTTCGCCGACGGCACCCCCGCGCCCGCCGGAACGAAGAAACTGAAACGTTTCACCTACGCGATGACGCGCGCCTCCTTGCAGGACGGCGCCGGCGCCAACGCCATCTGGAACATCACGAACGTCACCCGCGGCGACCGTCCGTACCTGTACACGACCAAGGCCTGGGCCAAGGCGATGTCGGAGACGCCGGAAGTCATCGCGGCCATCCAGGCCGACCCGTCCTCGCCCTACTACGCCGACGGCACGCCGGAGGGGATTGCGGATGCCGTCCTGCACCTGCTGGATTCGAACACGAACCAGTTCGACAACGCGTGGCACAATTTCTCGCCCGAAATGGGCGATGACCAGTACTACAACTTCCTGGTCTGGCACCGCGGGCTGTCCATCCCGCGCGCCCGCAACCTCAACAGCGAGAAGGTCCAGCGGGGCAAGGAAGTCTTCAAGCAGATCGGCTGCGCAACCTGCCATCGCCCGTCCTGGAAGACGAAGGACGACAACTACTGGGCGCCGGCCATCGTGGACGGTAAGCCGCTGCCGCGCTATGAGGACCAGACCATCTGGCCCTACACCGACATGATCCAGCACCGGCTCTACATGAAGAACGGCATCCACGGCAGCTGGTGCCGCACCACGCCGCTCTGGGGCCGCGGCCTGTCCAAGGCCAATACCGGCGCGGAGGACCGCCTGCACGACAACCGGGCCCGCAACGTGATCGAGGCTATCATGTGGCACGGGTACAGCAAAAAGAGCGACGCGTATTCTGCTACGGAAAAATTTTACTATCTTTCCCCCTCCGACCGCGAGGCGGTAATCGCTTTCATCGATGCAATCTAAGACCCTCAAACTCCTGAGCTACGGCTCCGCTGCGATCCTCATCACGATGATGGTCGCCGCCACGGTGGTGGAGAAATTCCACGGCACCGAGACGGCCCTTGCGGCCATCTATCACAATCCGATCTTCTTCGCCCTGTGGGCCGTGCTGGCCGCCTCCGGCCTGGCGCTCCTGGTGCGGCGCGGCGGCGCTTCGCGCCCGGCCACGCTCGCGCTGCACGTCGCGCTGATGCTGATCCTCGCCGGCGCGCTCATCACGCACCTGTCCGGCCAGAGCGGCAGCATCCACCTCCGCGAAGGGGAGGCGACGGCCGCCGTCGAACTGGAGGACGGCACGGCGCTGGAGCTACCCTTTGCCTTGGAGCTCAAGGAGTTCCGCATCGAATTCGACCCCGGCACCCGCCACGTGGCGGACTACATCTCCGTCGTCACCTTCGACGGCGAGTCCGTCACCATCTCGATGAACCATATCGCGAAGCGCGACGGCTACCGCTTCTACCAGGCGGACTACGACGAAGACGGGCACGGCAGCATCCTGGCCTTCAGCCACGACCCCTGGGGCGTGGGCGTCACCTACGCGGGCTACATCCTCCTGCTGCTGGCGATGATCGTCTATTTCTTCGAGCCCGATTCGCATTATCGCCAGACGCTCCGCTCCCTGCGCCGCGAGCGGAACCCCGGCCCCCGGCGGCACGTGGGCACGATCGTCCTCGCCGTCCTCGGCGCGGGACTGCTGCTCGCCTGGTTCCTGGACGCTTTCCCGAAGGGGCCGCTGATGCCCGTGCTGCGCTCGCCGATGCTGTTCATCCACGTGGTGCCGATGATGGTCTGCTACTCCGTGTTCAGCCTGCTGGCCCTGCTCGGCATCGTGGGACTGTGCCTGCGGCCGAAAGCGGCGGAGCGCCTGCGCGCCGTCGGCTACACGGTCCTGTATCCGGCGGTCTTCCTGCTGGCCTTCGGAACCTTCTTCGGCGCCGTCTGGGCGAATATTTCCTGGGGGAACTACTGGGCCTGGGATCCGAAGGAGACCTGGGCGCTGAACACGCTGCTGATCTATTCCTTCGCGCTGCACGGGGAGTCGCTGCGCGCGGCGGGACATCCGCGCCGTTTCCACCTGTTCTGCATCCTGGCATTCCTGGCGGTGCTGGTGACCTATTTCGGGGTCAACCTCTTCCTCGGCGGGGTCCATAGCTATGCATAACGCGCATCAAATATAAAATATAGCACCGAAAGTTTCTTTGTTTTGAGAAAAATACTAACTTTGCAAGCTATTTTGTGAAAATTATTTAATTTAACCATAATCATGCAAAGCAAAGGTGCTATCAGATTCGTCACGATCTGCCTCCTCCTCGCTTGCCTCTGGCAGCTGTCCTTCACCGCGGTGACGGCCCTTCACAACAAGAAGGCCGAGCAGCGCGCAGACCAGATTGCCCTGGCAACCGACGTCACCGCTATCGCCGAGGCGGACCGTGCTTTCTATCTCGATTCCATCCGGAAGATCGAGTCCCGTCGTTACACGGATTCCATTTCCGGCGAGAAAGTTTATTTGGGTTATACTTTCAAGCAGGTCCAGAACCAGGAGATCAACCTCGGCCTCGACCTCAAGGGCGGTATGAACGTCATGCTGCAGGTTCAGCTCGAGGACCTCGTCCGCGCGCTGGCCGGTGGCAACCAGAGCCCTGAGTTCCTGCAGGCCATCTCCCTGGCCAAGGAGCGCAGCGTCAACTCCCAGTCCGACTTCATCACCCTCTTCGCGGAGGCCATGAAGGAGACCGCTCCCGGCACCCGTCTCGCCCAGATTTTCGGTACGTATGAGATGCGCGACCGCATCAAGCCGGAGTCTACCGACGAGCAGGTCGTCGCGGTCATCAAGGAAGAGGCGGAGAGCGCCGTGGCGAACTCCTTCAACGTCCTGCGTAACCGTATCGACCGTTTCGGCGTGACCCAGCCGTCCATCCAGAAGATCGGCAACACCGGCCGCATCCTCGTGGAGCTCCCGGGCGTCAAGGAGCCGGAGCGTGTGCGTAAGCTGCTCCAGGGCACTGCCTCCCTCGAGTTCTGGCCGACCTTCACCTACGACGAGATGGCTTCCTACCTCGACGAGGCCAACGCCCGTCTGGCTGAGATCCTCTCCGCCGACGCGCCGGTCGCTGCCGCTGAGGAGGCCGCTGCCGAGGCTACGGACGCCGTCGCCCAGGAGCTGCAGGCCCAGAATGGCTCCGACGAGGCCGCTCTCGCCGCCGCCCGCAAGGCCAACCCGCTCTACGCGATCCTGAGCCCGTCCGGGATGCGCGGCAACGCCTGCATCGGCTTCGCTGCCGCTGCTGATACCGCCCAGATCAACAAATACCTCCGCATGCCCGAGGTCGAGGCCGTCTTCCCGGCCGAGTTCCGTCCGATGTGGTCGGTCCAGCCGTCCGAGTACATGCAGAGCGACAATATCTATGAGCTCATCGCCATCAAGTCCACGTCCCGCGACGGCAAGGCCCCGCTCGACGGTGGTTCCGTGACCGACGCCCACGTCGACTACGACCAGCGCCGCGGCGGTTACCCGGGCGTTTCCATGACGATGAACGCCGAAGGCGCCAACGTGTGGGCCCGCCTGACCAAGGAGAACATCGGCCGCCAGGTCGCCATCGTGCTCGACGGTACGGTCTATTCCTACCCGACCGTCCAGACCGAGATCACCGGCGGTTCCTCCTCCATCACCGGCCACTTCTCCATCGATGAGGCCACCGACCTTACCAACGTCCTCAAGTCCGGTAAGCTTCCCGCCCCGGCTACGATCGTCCAGGAGCAGGTCGTCGGTCCGACCCTCGGTGCCGAGTCCATCCGTTCCGGTCTCCTTTCCTTCCTCATCGCGTTCTGCGCCGTCCTCCTCTACATGATCCTCTTCTACAAGGGAGCCGGTGTGGCCGCTGACATCGCGCTGCTTTCCAACGTGGTGCTCCTCTTCGGCACCCTGTCCGCCTTTGGCGCCGTGCTGACGCTGCCGGGTATCGCCGGTCTCGTCCTGACCCTGGGTATGGCTGTGGACGCCAACGTGATCATCTACGAGCGCATCAAGGAAGAGCTCAAGGCCGGCAAGGGCCTGGGCAAGGCTGTGGCCGACGGTTACAAGAACGCTTACTCCGCCATCGTCGACGGCCAGGTGACCACCCTCCTGACGGGTATCGTGCTCTTCTTCTTCGGCTCCGGTCCGATCAAGGGCTTCGCTACCACGCTCATCATCGGTATCCTGACCTCCATGTTCACGGCGATCTTCGTCACCCGCCTGATCTTCGAAGGCCGCATCAAGCGCGGTCAGAACATCACCTTCGAGAACAAGTGGTCCGCGAACTTCCTCAAGAATACGCACATCAACTTCCTGGACGGCCGCAAGTGGTCCTACATCATTTCCGGCGCCCTCGTCGTGATCGCCATCCTGTCCATGTCCATCAAGGGCTTCACCTACGGTGTCGACTTCACCGGTGGCCGTACCTACGTGGTCCGCTTCGACAAGCCCGTGACGTCCGAGGAGATCCGTTCCGCCGTGAACAAGACCTTCAACCTGGCCGATCCCGAGTCCTCCGTCGAGGTCAAGCAGTTCGGTGGCGACAGCCAGATGAAGATCACGACTTCCTACAAGTTCCAGGATGAGACCTCCACGGTCGATGCCGAGATCGAAGGCATGCTGTACGAGTCCCTGAAGGAATTCTACTCTGAGGAAGTCAGCCTCTCCGACTTCACCTCCACGCTGGAGAACCCGAACGGTATCATCTCCTCCGACAAGGTGGGCGCCTCCATCGCCAACGACATCAAGCGCAACGCCATCATCTCCATCATCCTCGCCCTCATCGTCATCTTCGCGTACATCGCAGTGCGGTTCAAGGGTTGGAACTGGGGTCTCGGCGGCGTCGTCTCCCTGGCTCACACCGCGATCATCATCATCGGCTTCTTCTCCCTGTTCAGCGGCATCCTGCCGTTCAACCTGGACGTGGACCAGACCTTCATCGCCGCTATCCTGACGATCATCGGTTACGCCATCAACGACAACGTGGTTATCTTCGACCGAATCCGTGAGAACCTCGCGCTCCACCCGAGCGACGACTTCAAGGAGACGGTCAACAAGTCCCTGAACGCGACCCTGACCCGTACGGTCAACACCTCGGTCTCGACCCTCCTCCCGATGGTCGCCATCGCGATCTTCGGCGGCGAGTCCATCCGCGGCCTGTCCGTCGCGCTCTGCCTCGGTGTCCTGATCGGTACCTACGCCTCCATCATGATCGGTACCCCGGTCATGTTCGACGCCGAAATGGCCGCCCGCAAGAAGGCCGCGTCGAAGAAATAAGCGACTGAAAAGTTTTCAACAATAGACCCCCGACCCGCTGAAGGTCGGGGGTTTTTGTGTATCTTTGTCCTGCTATGCCCTTCGTACATCTTCACGTCCATACCCAGTACTCCATTCTCGACGGAATGAGCGATATCGAGAAGCTCTTCCGGCGCGCGGAGGAGCTCGGGATGCCGGGCCTGGCCATCACGGACCACGGTAACATGTACGGAGTCAAGGACTTCAGCGACGTGGCCAAGAAGCACCCGGACGTGAAGCCCATTTTCGGCTGCGAAATCTACGTCACGCAGCACTACGACCACCACCTCAAGGACAACGACCACAAGAAGTACTACCACCTCATCCTCCTGGCCAAGAATTACGACGGCTACCGGAACCTGATGAAGATCGTGTCCACGGGACACATCGAGGGTATGTACTATAAGCCGCGTGTGAGCCACGAGGTGCTGGAGAAGTACCACGAGGGGCTGATCTGCTGCTCCGCCTGTATGGCGGGCGAGGTGCCCCGCGCGATCCTCGCGGGCGACGCTGAGGGCGTGGACAAGGCCATCGAATGGCACAAGCGCGTCTTCGGGGAGGATTATTACCTCGAAGTGATGCTCCACAAGACGGAGGTCCCGGGCATGTCGCTGGACCTCTACGAGCAGCAGAAGGAATATACGACCCGCATCTTCGAACTGGCGGAGAAGCACGGCGTGAAAGTCGTGGCCACCAACGACGTGCACTTCGTGCGCAAGGAGGACGGCCCCGCGCACGACCGCCTTATCTGCCTGACCACCAACGCGATGGTGGACGACCCCAAGCGCCTGCGCTACACGCAGCAGGAGTACCTCAAGAGCGAGGAGGAGATGGCCGTCCTGTTCCCGGAGCACCCGGAGGCACTCGCGAACACGCTGGAGGTCCTGGACAAGGTGGAGCGCTACGAGATCGACCGCGGCCACGTGCTGCCGAAATTCGAGCTCCCGGCGGACTTCCTCGCGGACATCGACGCGCAGCTGGAGAAATACGCCGACATTATTGAGAACGGCAAATACAGCATCGACAAGGACGCCGACGGCAACGAGGTCAAGACCTATCGCGGCGACGAATTCTGCCGCTCCGTGGCCTATCTCTGCCACCTGGCCTACGAAGGTGCGCACCGCCGCTACGGCGAGACGCTCAACGACGAGCAGAAGGACCGCCTGCATTTCGAGCTCATGACCATTTCCTTCATGGGCTTCCCGGACTACTTCCTCATCGTCCAGGACTTCATCAACTGGGGCCGCCGGAACGGCGTTTCCGTGGGCCCGGGGCGTGGCTCCGCGGCCGGCTCGTGCGTGGCCTATTGCCTCGGCATCACGAATCTGGACCCGATCCGCTACGACCTCCTCTTCGAGCGTTTCCTCAACCCGGAGCGTATCTCCATGCCGGATATCGACGTGGACTTCGACGACGAAGGCCGCTACCGCGTGATCCAGTACGTCCAAGACCACTACGGCGCCGACCATATCTCGCACGTCATCACCTTCGGTACGATGGCCGCGAAGCTGGCCGTCAAGGACGTGGCGCGCATTTCCGGCCTCTCCATCCCGGAGTCCAACCGCCTGACGAAGATGATCCCCGACCGGCCCATCATCGTCAAGGAAAACGGCGAGGAAAAGGAATACAAGCCGACGCTGGCGAACAGCGTCAAATATATCAAGGAGCTCAAGCACGAATACGAAGAGGGCGAACCGCTGGTGCGCGAGGTGCTGGAGTACTCCCTGAAACTCGAGGGCTGCATCCGCCAGACGGGCATCCACGCCTGCGCAATGATCATCGGCCGCGGCGACCTCACGGACTACATCCCCATCACCGTGGGCACGGACAAGGCCACGGGACAGGAGGTCTGGGTCTCGCAGTACGAGGGCACCAAAATCGAGGACGTGGGCATGCTGAAGATGGATTTCCTGGGTCTGAAGACCCTGTCCATCATCGACCGCGCGCTCGCGATGGTCAAGAAGCGCTTCGGCAAGGACATCGACATCGAGAAGATCCCCATCGACGACCCGGAGGTCTTCGCGCTCTACGCCCGCGGCGACACCAAGAGCATCTTCCAGTTTGAATCCGGCGGCATGAAGGAGTGGCTGATCAAGCTGCATCCCGAGCGTTTCGAGGACCTGATCGCTATGAACGCCCTCTACCGCCCGGGCCCGATGGATTATATCCCAGACTTCGTGGCCGGCAAGAACGACCCGACCAAGATCCACTACGACCTCCCCGACATGGAGGAGCTTCTGAAGGAAACCTACGGCGTCACGGTGTACCAGGAGCAGGTCATGCGCCTCTCGCAGAAGCTCGCGGGCTTCTCCAAGGGCAAGGCGGACAAGCTCCGCAAGGCCATGGGTAAGAAGCAGAAAGCGGTGCTGGATTCGCTCAAGGAGACCTTCATGAAGGGCGCCATCGCCAACGGCCACCCGGAGCCGATCCTGCAGAAGATCTGGTCCGACTGGGAGGCTTTCGCGAAATACGCCTTCAACAAGTCGCACGCCACCTGCTACGCCTGGGTGAGCTACCAGACCGCGTGGATCAAGGCCCATTATCCGTCCGAATTCCAGGCCTCCAACCTTACGCAGAACATCTCGAACATGGACGAGATGAAGGAGATCATGGCGGACTGCCGCAAGGCGGGCATCAAAGTGCTCAGCCCGGATGTGAACGAGTCCGAGGCCACCTTCTCCGTCAACAAGAACGGCGACATCCGTTACGGCCTCGGCGGCCTGAAGGGCTTCGGCGAGAACGTCGTGGAGGCCATCATCCGCGAGCGGAGCGAGCACGGCGCCTTTACGGATCTCTTTGATTTCGTGGAGCGGATGGCCGAAATGCTGAACCGCCGCGCCTTCGAGACGCTGGTCTATGCCGGCGCGCTGGATTCCTTCGGCTACAAGCGTTCGCAGTTCTTCCTGCCCTGCAAGAACGGGGAGCTCTGCATCGATGAAATCGTCAAATACGCGGGCCTCTACCGCAACGACCAGCTGGACTCCGCCAATTCGCTTTTCGGCGAGGTGGAGGAGCTCAAGCCGGTGCGTCCGGAGGTGCCGACCTTCTCCGGCGACGAGGACATTCTCGCGATTCTCCAGCAGGAAAAGGAATTCGTGGGCATGTATCTGTCCTCGCACCCGCTGGAGCGCTACCGCTTTGAGATAGAAACCTTTACCGACTGCAAGCTGACCGAGCTGCAGGACCGGATCGACGAGTGTGAGCGCGCCGACAAGAACGGCAAGGCCGCCGTCGCGGGCATCGTCACCGACGTCAAGACGATCACGACACGCACCGGCTCACCGGGCGCACGCGTCGTCGTGGAGGACTTCGACGGCAGCTACGAGTTCGCCCTCTTCGGCAAGGACTACGAGGCCCTGCTGCCCTATATGCAGCAGCATGCGCAGCTCTTCATCGAAGGGGAAATCGCCGCCCGCTACTTCATCAAGCCGGAAGAGCGCGCCCAGGGAAAGAAGGCGCCTTACAGCTTCAAAATCAAGAAGATCACCCTGCTGGGCAACCTCAGCGAATCGCTCATCACCGGCTTCAACATCCTGCTCGAGTCCGAGCGGCTCACGCCGGAATTCCGCGCCGCGCTCGTGAAACTCCTCAAAGCCCACAAGGGCAAGATTCCCCTCTCGCTCTTCCTGCACGACAAAGCCACGGGCTACAACCTTGAGTTCTTCTCCAAGAAGTTCTCCGTCACCGTCTGCGAGCCCTTCCTCGCCGACCTCCAGCGCCTCGGCCTCACCTACACCGTCGCGCATAAGTAACAGGGTTGGTTCCGAAAGCAGAAAGCCCCTACTTTGTTCCGTTCAGGTAGGCCTTGAAGGCGGGGCGGTAGCTGTCGCCGACGGGGAGGGAGGTGCCGTCGTCGAGGGTGACGCCGTCACGGCCGGAGATGCGGATGCGCGCCAGGTTGACGATGTAGGAGCGATGGATGCGCATAAAACTGCCGGCGGGGAGCGTATTTTCCAGATTCTTAAGCCTTTCGAGAACGACCAGCGGCTGTGAATCCCCGTCGCGCCAGATCTTGACGTATTCGCTCATTCCCTCGATATAACGGATCTGCGCGGGGTCCACCCGGACTTCCTTGCCCTCGGAGCGCAGCACGAGGAAACGGGCGGCCTCGGGCGTCTGCGCCGCGGCGTTCTGGCGCTGGATTTCCGTCTCCAGCTCGCGGATGCGGGACGCCGAGCGCGAAGCCTGCATACGATACACGATGCCCGTATTCACGGCCATCAGCAGGAAGGCGACCAGGATCATCAACACTTCCGGCGGAATCGGGCCGGGACCGCCCGGGCCTCCGGGACCGTCCGGCGGCGGACCGCCGTGGATACCGCTTGCCAGGAGCACATACACCGCGAACGCGGCCAGTAGCGCCAGCGCCGCGAGGGCGTAGGCAACCGGCTTTTTCCTGCGCACCAGCAGGGGCAGGGCCAGGACGTTGTGCAGCAGGAGCAGAACCAGGAACGCGATGATCATAGCAACAAAAATAGCGAAAATTTCCACAAAATACCCGTTCGTTGAAGAATTCGGCCCGTTCGCTGAATCCGGACAAAAGTGGCAACATTCTTGCCCCCGAGCCGGTCGTGACTAAAACCGATGTGATATGAAAAAGTTGATATCCTCCTTCCTGCTCCCCTTGCTGCTGGTCTGCAGCGGCTGCGAGCTCAGCGATCCCCTCAACCCGAACGGGCAGGGCAATGAAAGCTACACCGACTCCCCCGTCGATCCGGTGACCCCGGACACGAGCATCGAAGATCCCTTCGTCCCTGAAGATGACGAGGACGCAATCGCGAACACCACCTTCGACCGCACGATCACCATCGTGTACGCCGCCGCGGGCGCAACGGTCTCCGGCGACGACAACGGCATCGTGACGGTCTCCGGCAACGACGTGACCGTCAACAACACCGGCTCCGAGAAGATCCGCTACGAGCTCTCCGGCTCCGCGTCGGACGGCTTCTTCAAGATCTATGGCGAGAAGAAACAGGCCATCGTGCTGAACGGCCTGGACCTGACCAACGCCAACGGCGCGGCCATCAACAACCAGAACAAGAAACGTACGTTCGTGGTCGTGAACGGCACCAACAAACTTGCCGACGGCAAGAAATACACCGACACCCCCGAGGACGAGGACGAAAAGGGCGCCTTCTTCAGCGAAGCGCAGCTCATTTTCAGCGGCAGCGGCTCGCTCGCCGTGACCTCCACGGGCGGCAAGGCGGGCATTTCTTCGGATGATTACGTCCGCGTGCTGGACGGCCCGGCCATCACGGTCAGCGCCGCCAAGGGCCATGGCATTCGCGGCAAGGACGCCGTCGTGATCGGCGGCGGCACGCTGGACGTGAGCGTCAGCAAAGAAGGCAAGAAGGCCATCACCTCCGACGGCACCGTCCGCATCGACGGCGGCAAGATCACCCTCGCGGTGAGCGGCGGCGTGGATGATTCCGACCTCACGGACCTCTCCTCCTCGTCCGGCATCAAGGCCGACGCCGCCTTCGTGATGAACGACGGCAGCCTGACCATCACCAACAGCGGCCAGGGCGGCAAGGGCATCAGCGGCGACGCGGCGGGCCTGATCGCAGGCGGCACCGTGAACATCACTGTAACGGGCAGCAATTATGAGGTTACGGGCTCGGCGGCGGTCGGCCTCGAGGACACGTCCTGCTCCGCCAAGGGTATCAAATTCGACGGGAAACTCGTCATCACGGGCGGCTCGGTCACCGTTTCCGCCAAGAGCCACGAGGCCATCGAGGCCAAGGGCGAGATGGTCATCACGGGCGGCGACATCTGCGCGACTTCGTCCGACGACGCCATCAACGCGGGCAGCCACCTCATTATCAATGGCGGACGCGTCTTCGCCTGGTCCACCGGCAACGACGGCATCGACGCCAACGGCAACTGCTACCTCCAGGGCGGCATCGTCTACGCCATTGGCGCCAATGATCCGGAAGTGGCGGTGGACGCCAATACGGAGGAAGGCTACACGCTCTACGTGATCGGCGGCACGCTCGTCGCCGTCGGCGGCCTGGAGCGCGGCGCGCACCTCTCGCAGGCCTGCTACTCCGCGACGGTCAGCCGCAACAGCTGGCTCGGTCTCTATGCGGACAACCAGCTTGCCGTGGCCTTCAAGGCGCCGTCCTACGACTGCTCCGTGGTGGTTTCCACCGGCGGCACGGCCTCGCTCAAGTCCGGCGTCACGGTCTCCGGCGACACCTTCTTCGACGGCATGGGCGCCGCGTCCGCAAGCGGCGGCAGCAGCGTCACACTGACGGCCTACAGCGGCGGCAGCGCGATGGGCGGCGGTCCCGGGCAGGGTGGCCCCGGGCAGGGTGGCCCCGGGCAGGGTGGTCCCGGACGCTTCTAATCCATGAAAAACGGCCCCCGAGTAATTCGGGAGCCGTTTTTTAGATTCCGGGTCGCGGCCCGGAATGACTCTGTGGGGGCCGGCGAATGACGGTTAGCGGGTCAGCTTGAAGCCGGCGTCCACGCTCTTGGCGGTGGACAGGATGTTGCCGACCGTGGCCACCCCGGCGCTGGTGGTGATCTTCTTCGCGTATTCGATCAGGCGCTGGGTGAAGGTCATGAACTTCTCGCCGTTGAAGAGGATCTTGCAACCGTTCGTCGCGGCGCTCACGGTACCGTCGAGCTGCAGGAAGGTCAGCTGGCGGCCGAATTTCATCGTGACGGCGTTGCCGTTCTGGGTATAGGTGCCGCTGATCGCGGGCAGCTTTCCGGCCTTGAAGGAGAAGGTGCCGTCCTGATTGAAGGTGAAGGTGGCGGCGCCCGGCGTGACACCCGCTTTCGCGAGAATGTTGTCCGCCTTGGACTCGATGGTGCTGATGGCCGCGTTGCCGGCCACGTTGCTCAGGATGTTGTCGCTCTTGACTGCGGCGCCCACGCCGCCGTAGTTCCAGGTGCCGGCCAGATCCACCTGGCCGCCGCCCAGCACGCTCGTGAGGACGTTGCCGACCGTCTCGCCGACGTTGCCGCCGGTCACGGAATTCAGGATACCGCCCAGGATGTTCTGGGCACTGGCCGCCGATGCCACCAGCATCAACGCGCCGAGGATTACAACGATCTTTTTCATGTGTTATTCGTTATTGGTTGTCCATCCTTGTGCGGAGACGGGATGCTCCAGGCCGTCGGGCGACACCAGCACGGCGCCCACTTCGGGCTGCGCCAGGTGGCCGATGATGTCGAAGGTCTGGAATTCCGTCCGGAAACGCTCGAACTGCGCGATCGGAATCACGTACAGCAGGTGGTAGTCCTCGCCGCCGTTCATCGCCGCGGACACGGGGTCCAGGTTCAGCTCACGGCCGAGGTCGAAGCTGCCGCCCTCGAAGGGAATCTTGTCGGCATAGACCTTGGCGCCGAGCCCGCTGTCGCGGCAAAGGCACAGCAAAGCGTCTGCAAGGCCCCTGGTGACGAAGTAACCGAACGAGGGGGTAAACTTACCGTCTTCGAGCTGCGCGGGCAAATTTGGGCTTAATTCGGGCCTTAAATAGGATCCCACGAGCATTTTGTATTTCTCGAGGGACGCCTGGTCGGTGGAACCCTTGTCGAACTTGATGCGTTCACGCTCCAGCACCTGCAGGCCCAGGAACGCGGCGCCAAGCGCACCCGACACGCAGATCAGGTCGCGCGACTGCGCCACGGGGCGGGCGGCCGAGACGGCGGCGCTGTGCCGGCCGGTGGCCGACAGCGCGATCGTGAGGCCGTTGCGCGAGGGCTGCAGGTCAAGCGAGAGCTGCTTGTAGCCGTGCTCCTGCGCGGCGGAGACGATGCCGTTCCAGAGCTCCTGCACCTGCGGGAAGTCCAGTTTCGCGGACACGCCGAGCTGCACGGTGAGGGCCTCCGGGCGCGCCAGGACGGCGTAGAGTTCGCCCGTGACCTTCAGCACGGCCTTACGGCCGAGGTGCTTCAGCGGGAAATAGACCAGGTCGAAGTCGATTCCCTCCAGCAGCAGGCCGGAGGCCGAGGTGATGCATTCCTGCGGCTTCGCCTCCAGCCACAGCGGCTCGCCGAAGGGGGTATAGCCCGTCCCCTCGAAGAGCTGCCGGATGGCCTCAATACGGCCTAACTCGCTGAAACTCTGCGCCATTACAGATTACGAAGGAGGTTATTCAGGTTGACCTTGGCGTCGATCATCGCGCGAAGCTCGGCGATGGGGACGCGCTGCTGGGTCATCGTGTCGCGGTCGCGCACGGTCACGCAGCGGTCGTTCAGGGAATCGTGGTCCACGGTGATGCAGAACGGGGTACCGATGGCATCCTGGCGGCGATAGCGCTTGCCGATGCTGTCCTTCTCCTCGTACTGGCAGTTGAAATCGTACTTCAGCAGGTCCATCACCTCCTGGGCGAGCTCAGGCAGGCCGTCCTTCTTGACGAGCGGCAGGACCGCGGCCTTGACCGGCGCGAGCGGAGCGGGGATGCTGAGGACGACGCGGGTCTCACCGTTCTCCAGCTGCTCCTCGTGGAAGGAGTGAGACAGGACGGCGAGCACCATACGGTCGACGCCGATGGAGGTCTCCACCACGTACGGGGTGTAGGAGGCGTTCTCCTCGGGATCGAAGTACTCGATCTTCTTGCCGGAGAACTTCTGGTGGTTGCCCAGGTCGAAGTTCGTACGGCTATGGATGCCTTCCAGCTCCTTGAAGCCGAAGGGGAAGTTGAATTCGATATCGGTGGCGGCGTTGGCGTAGTGGGCCAGCTTCTCGTGATCGTGGAAGCGGTAGTTCTCCGCGCCCATGCCGATGTTGACGTGCCACTTCATGCGGTTTTCCTTCCATTTCTTGAACCAGTCGAGCTCGGTGCCCGGCTTGATGAAGAACTGCATCTCCATCTGCTCGAATTCACGCATGCGGAAGATGAACTGGCGGGCGACGATCTCGTTGCGGAAGGCCTTGCCGATCTGGGCGATGCCGAAAGGAATCTTCATTCGGCCGGTCTTCTGGACGTTCAGGTAGTTCACGAAGATGCCCTGGGCCGTCTCCGGACGCAGGTAGATCGTGTTGGCGCCGTCGGCGGTGCTGCCCATCGAGGTGCTGAACATCAGGTTGAACTGACGGACGTCGGTCCAGTTGCAGGTGCCGCTGATCGGGCAGACGATGTTGTTGTCGATGATGATCTGGCGGTATTCCGCGAAGTCGGAAGCCTGCTCGGCGGCCACGTAGCGGTTGTGCACCTCATCCCACTTGGCCTGCTCACGCTGCACGTTGGGGTTGGTGGCGCGGAACTGCGCCTCGTCGAAGCTCTCGCCGAACTTCTTGCGGCCCTTCTCGACCTCCTTGTTGATCTTCTCCTCGATCTTGCCGAGGAAGTCCTCGATCAGGACGTCGGCGCGGTAGCGCTTCTTGGAGTCCTTGTTGTCGATGAGCGGGTCGTTGAACGCGCTCACGTGGCCGGAGGCCTCCCAGATGCGGGGGTGCATGAAGATGCAGGAATCGATGCCCACGATGTTCTCGTTCAGGCGGGTCATCGCGTTCCACCAGTATTGCTTGATGTTGTTTTTCAGCTCAACGCCCATCTGGCCGTAATCGTACACGGCGGCCAGGCCGTCATAGATCTCGCTGGACGGGAAAATGAAACCGTACTCCTTGCAGTGCGCTACGAGTACCTTGAACAGTTCGTCTTGTGTCATATCTTTATTACTAACTTATTCTTAAATCGTGCAAATATAGTCATTTCTGCGCGAAAATCTCCCGCAAGGGGCGCATAACGAAGTCCCGCTGCTCCATCAGCGGGTGCGGAATCTGCAAATCGGGCTCGTCCACGCGCTCGTCGCCGTAGAGCAGGATGTCGATGTCGATGGGGCGGTCGTGGTAGATCCGGCAGCCTTCGGCGTCGTATTCCGGACCGCCGGTGCGGCCCATCGCCCGCTCGATCTTCTTGCATATCTTCAGCAGCGAGCGCGGCCGGCGGGCGGTGCGGTAGCGCACCACGCAATTCAGGAAATCCGGCCCCTCAAAGCCCCAGGAAGGCGTTTCGATGATGGAAGAGAGCGCCTCGTACGGCCGTCCGATGGCAGCGTCCAGACGGCGGAGCGCCTCGTCGATCTGCGCGCGGCGGTCGCCCTGGTTGGTGCCTAGGGAGAAATATACGGGAACGCTTTTCATTTCGTCAGAACTCCGGATCCCAGCCCAGGGCCACCCGGGCTTCGTCGGAGAGCATGCTCTGGTCCCAGACAGGGTCGAAGACCAGCTCGATCGTGCAGCCTTTCACGCCCGGCGTATCCTCCACCATCTGCTTCACCTCCGCCAGCACCTCGTCCGCCATCGGGCAGTTCGGCGCGGTGAAGGTCATTTTGATGGAGACCTCGTGCTCCTTGTTGATGTGGAGCTCGTAGATCAGGCCCAGATCGTAGATATTGACCGGGATTTCCGGGTCGTACACTTGCTTGAGCGCAAGCACGACATCTTCATAGAGCGGCGTCAGTTCCTTGACGTCCTGCGGAGTCAAAACATTATCCTGTGCCATCTCAAAGCAGATTTTGCGCCGTGCGGCGAAGGGTTTCGATCATCGAGGCGAGGCCGTTCGCGCGCGTCGGCGAGAGGTTCTCGCGCAGGCCGAGCTGGTCAACGAAGGAGAAATCGTCCTCCGCGATCTCGCGGGCCGTCCGGCCGGAATAGACGCCGATCAGCAGGGAGATGATGCCCTTGGTGATGATGGCGTCGCTGTCCGCGCGGAAATAGAGCCGGTCCCCTTCCACGGTGGTGTCGAGCCACACGCGGGACTGGCAGCCCTTGATCAGACGGTCTTCGGTCTTGCGTTCCTCGGGGAACGCCTCCAGGTTGCGCCCCAGATCGATCAGATACTCATATTTGTCCAGCCACTCGTCGTACATCGAGAAATCTGCGACGACTTCGGCCTGTACTTCCTGTAAAGTTTTCATCCTACCAACATGTTAATCGCCCGGTCGAGCGATGCGATAAAGTATTCCGCCTCCTGCACGGTGTTGTACGGGGCGAAGGACACCCGCAGCATGCCCGTGACGCCGAAGCGGTCCATCAGCGGCTCCGCGCACATCTGTCCGGAGCGGACGGCGATCCCCATCTTGTCCAGGATCAGCGCCAGGTCCTCGTGGTGGACGTGTTCCACGGAGAACGAGAACAGGGGGATCTTCTCCTCGAGCGTCTTCGGGACACCATAGAGACGGATGCGGGGTTCGTTCTGTAATTTATTTAAAATCAATTCTTTAATCTTCTCTGATTCGGCCTCGATGGCGGGGTCGCGCAGCGCCTCGGCCATCTCAAGTGCCGGCCGGAGGGTCGGCGTGCCGGCGATGTTCTGCGTGCCAGCCTCGAACTTCTGCGGCAGCGGCGCCCAGGTCGAGCCGGACCAGCGGACCGTCCCGATCATCTCGCCGCCGCCCAGGAAGGGCGGCATCTGCTCCAGCCACGCGCGGCGGCCGTAGAGCACGCCCGTGCCGGGCGCGGCGTAGACCTTGTGGCCGGAAAAAGCGTAGAAATCGCAGCCCAGATCCCGGACGTCGACTCGCGCGTGGACAATCCCCTGCGCGCCGTCGACCAGAACTGCGCAATTATTTGAATGACAAATATTTACAATTTCTTTAACGGGGTTCACGAGGCCCAGCACGTTGGAGATATGGGCCACGCAGCAGAGCCTGGTCCGCGGGGTCAGCAGACCCGGCAGCAGATCCACCCGGAGCTGTCCCCCGTCGTCCACCGGAAGGACCTTCAGCGTGGCGCCTTTGCGCTGGCAGAGCAGCTGCCAGGGCACGATGTCGGAGTGGTGTTCCGCCTCGCCCACGAGGATCTCGTCCCCCTCGTGGATGAACGCTTCCCCGAAGCTGTAAGCCACCAGGTTCAGCGAGGCCGTGGCCCCGGAGGTGAAGATGATTTCTTCTCGGAATTCTGCGTTCAGATACGCCCGGACGGCATCCCGCGTGGCTTCGTACTCCGACGTGGCCAGGTCCGCGATCCGGTGCACCGCGCGGTGCAGGTTGGCGTTGTATTTCTCCGACATTTCGGTCCACTTGCGGATGACGGACAGCGGGCGCTGTGACGTGGCGGCATTGTCCAGATAGACAAGCGCTTTGCCGTACACCTGCTCCCCGAGTTCCGGGAACTCTTGTCGTATTTTTTCTATCTGAGTCATAAGGAAATGCAAATTTATATATTATTTTTGTGATATGATAGATTACGTCTCCGGAAAGCTTGCGACACTGACCCCTACGATGGCGGTGATCGACAATCAGGGCATCGGCTACGCCGTAGAAATCTCCCTGCAAACCTATGATGTCCTGCGCGGCAAGGACAATGCAACCGTCTATATCCAGCGCCAGGTCAACCCGCGCGACGGATCGGAGGTGGATTACGGATTCGCCTCCCAGGACGAGCGTGATCTCTTCCGCCAGATCACGAGCGTGTCGGGCATGGGCGCCGCGTCCGCGCGCATGATACTCTCTTCCCTGTCGGCGGAGGAACTGCGCAATGCCATCCTGAGCGAGGACGTCAACCGGCTCAAAGGCGTCAAGGGAATCGGCCTCAAAACGGCCCAGCGCATGGTTCTGGAGCTGAAGGACAAGATCGTGAAAGGCGAAGGCGCCAGCAGCGACGTGCTCTTCCGGACCGACGCCGGCGCGGCGGCAGAAGAAGCCACGACGGCCCTTCAGATGCTGGGCTTCTCCAAGCCGAACATCAACAAGGCCCTGCAGGCGATTCTCAAGGAAAACCCTTCCGCTTCTGTGGAAGAGTTGATCAAGACAGCGCTCCAGCGCCTGTAAATCTAGCGGCCAAAATAGACCAGCAAGACGGATATATCCGCTGGCGAGACCCCGGAGATGCGAGCAGCCTGGGCGATCGTCAGCGGATGATATTTTTTAAATTTCTGC
This sequence comes from Candidatus Cryptobacteroides sp., assembly GCA_045117755.1. Taxonomy (GTDB): domain Bacteria; phylum Bacteroidota; class Bacteroidia; order Bacteroidales; family UBA932; genus Cryptobacteroides. The sequence continues at coordinate 9,133 of JBGUOB010000071.1, read as the reverse complement.
CGACATTCGATCGTCAGACCGGCAACCCGGTCGAAGTCGAAGTTCTCCGGAATCCGGAGATCCTCGAGCCGCTGAATCTTCTCCGCCATCTGCATTTCGCGGTCGATGTAGCCCCGGTAGCGGAGCGAAATCTCGACGCTTTCCACCGCCTCCTGTTCATAAGTTCCACGTGGAACAATTTTCAATAGTTCCCCAAGAGAAACCTCCGGACGGGTGGCCAGATCGGCGATTCTTTTCGACTCGGAAATCGGGCTGGACCCGACGGATTCCAGGTATGGATTGGACTGTTTGGCCGTCAGGTTCTTTTGCTCGCAATAATCTTGTAACTCTTTGACCTGCTCATACTTACGCATCGTCAAAGCGTATCGTTCCTCGCTCGCGAGACCGATCTCGTGGCCGACCGGCGTGAGCCGCTGGTCGGCATTGTCCTGCCGTAGCAGGATGCGGTACTCCGCCCGCGAAGTAAACATCCGGTACGGCTCGTCGACGCCTTTCGTGACCAGGTCGTCGATGAGGACGCCGATATAGGACTGGTCGCGCCGCAGGACGAGCGCATCCTGCTCTTGCAGCTTGCGATGCGCGTTGATTCCGGCCATAACTCCTTGAGCAGCAGCTTCTTCGTATCCTGTAGTACCATTCACCTGCCCCGCCAGGAAGAGATTTTCGACGAAGCGGGACTCCAGGCTCGGGCGCAGACCCGTCGGGTCGAAGAAATCGTATTCCACGGCGTACGCCGGGCGGAAGATCTTGACCTCCTCCAGACCCTTGATGGCGTGCAGTGCGTCCAGCTGGACCTGCAGCGGCAGCGACGAGGAGAATCCCTGGAGGTAGTATTCGTTCGTGCTCCTCCCCTCCGGCTCCAGGAAGAGCTGGTGCGCCGGGTTGTCCGGGAAGACGCGGAGCTTGTCCTCGATGCTCGGACAGTAGCGCGGGCCGCGGCCGTGGATCAGGCCGGTGAAGAGCGGCGACTCGCCGAAGCCGCTCCGCAGGATCTCATGCACCCGCTCGTTCGTGTGCAAAATGAAACAGGGCATCTGCTCCCGACCCTCCCCCTGAACGGCGGACCGCTCCGGCAGGAAGGAAAAACGCGCCGGGTCCGGATCGCCGAGTTGGAGCGGAAGCCGGGTCGTGTCGACGGAGGCGATGTCGATCCGCGGCGGGGTTCCCGTCTTCATGCGGTCGGTCGTCAGTCCCCTCTCGACGAGCTGTTCGGTCAGACCATAGGACGCCGGCTCGCCGATGCGTCCGCCTTCCATCTGGTGACGACCGATGAACAATTTCCCCGAAAGGAAGGTTCCGGCGGTCAAAACAACCGCCCGAGACTTGAAAATTGCCCCTGTATTGGTCTTGACTCCGCAGATTTTTGAATTCTCAAAGAGAAATTCGGTCGCAGAATCCGCGTAAATATCTAAATTGCAGGCACTTTCGAGCACCTTGCGCCAGTTCAGTGAAAACTGGATTTTATCGCACTGAGCGCGCGGACTCCACATCGCCGGGCCCTTCGAGCGGTTCAGCATCCGAAATTGGAGCGTCGAGCGGTCGGTCACGATACCGGTCCATCCGCCGAGCGCATCGATCTCCCGGACGATCTGTCCTTTGGCGATGCCACCCACCGCGGGGTTGCAGGACATCTTGGCGAAGCCCAGCATGTCCATCGAAACGAGCAGCACGGACGAGCCGAGCGTCGCGGCCGCCATCGCGGCCTCGCATCCGGCGTGTCCCCCGCCCACCACTATTATATCATACACCCGCTCCATCACAAAGACGCCCGCATCTCCAGGTAGTAATTCTCTTTCTGCCGCATCACGGCGATGTCCGCCTCGCTGTGGTCGTCGTAGCCGATCAGGTGCAGCAAGCCGTGCACCATCACGCGGTTCAGCTCGTCCGCGAACTCAGTCCCGTAGAACCGGGCATTCTCGCGCACGGAGTCGATGCTGATGAACAGGTCTCCGGAGAGTACGTCCTTCTCGCAGTAATCGAAAGTGATGATGTCCGTGAAATAGTCGTGCTGCAGATACTTCATATTGACGTCCAGGATGTAGTTGTCCGAGCAGAATATGATGTTGATCGCGCCCAGCCGGCGCATTTCACTGCCGGCGACCATTTTCAGCCAGCGGTTGTTCAGCATCTTTTGCTTCAGCTCGAAGCGGATGTCCTCCTGAAAGTAGCGTATCATCGTCAAAATTTTTGCAAATTTACATCTATAAAATGAAATAATTGGAATTGAGAATAAATATTTCTATCTTTGAGACCCAAACAGAATATTTAATGTAACCACACATATGGAAGTCAAGAAATCACCCAAGGCTGATCTGAACAACAAGAAGCTCTTGTTTGTCGAGATTGGTTTAGTCCTTTCCCTTCTGATTACGATTGCCGCTTTCGAGTATCGTACGTCGGAGAAGAAAGACAGCTTCTTTGAGGCTGAGAACACCGAACTCATTGAGGAGGAGATCATTCCTATCACCCAGGAGACCCCTCCGCCGCCCCCCGAGACCCCGAAGATCCCGATCCTTTCGGACCAGATCGACATCGTGGACGACAACATCAAGGTGGACGACAATATCCTCAACCTCGAGGATGACTCCAACCTCGGTGTCGAGATCATGGACTACGTAGAGGAGGTTCAGGAAGAGGTCGTCGAAGAGGAAGCGATTCCGTTCGCCCTCGTCGAGGAGAAACCGAAGTTCCAGGGTGGCGATGCCAACACCTTCTCCAAGTGGGTGTCCCAGCACCTCGACTATCCTGAACTGGCCAAGGAGAATGGCGTTTCCGGCCGTGTCATGGTGCAGTTCACCGTGAACCCGAACGGTACCGTCTCCGACGTGAAGGTGCTCCGTGGCGTGGACCCGTCCCTCGACAAAGAGGCTGTCCGCGTGATCCAGAGCTCCCCGAAGTGGACGCCGGGTAAGCAGCGCGACCGTGCTGTGAAGGTTACCTATCAGTTCCCTGTGATCTTCCAGCTGCGATAAGCAAGCTCTAACGAATAAGAGGCCGTCCCCGCAGACGGCCTTTTTTTGATTAAAATATGGACAATACGAGAGAAGAGAAAGCGGTCTTTGTCGGCATCATCAAGCAGGATGACGACGAGCGTAAGATCTACGAATACCTCGACGAGCTGCAGTTCCTCGCCGAGACGGCCGGCGCGATGGGCGACAAGCAGTTCGTCCAGCGCGTGGACCGGCCCGACAAGGCTACCTACATCCGGAGCGGAAAACTCCAGGAAATCGCCGATTACTGCGAGGAGAATCATATTGATTATGTAATCTTTGACGATGAACTGACGGGCATGCAGCAGCGCAATATCGAGAAGATCATCAAGACCTCCGCCGTCATCGACCGGACCAGTCTCATCCTGGAAATCTTCTCCCAGCGCGCCCAGACGGCTTACGCCAAGACGCAGGTCGAACTGGCCCGCTACAACTACATGCTGCCCCGTCTGGCGGGCATGTGGACCCACCTGGAGCGCCAGCGCGGCGGTATGGGCACGCGCGGCGGTATGGGTGAGACCCAGATCGAAGTGGACCGCCGTATCGTGCGGGAGCGCATTTCCAAGCTCAAGGAGCAGCTCAAGAAGGTGGACAAGCAGATGGCCACCCAGCGCAGCAACCGCGGCCAGCTGGTGCGCCTCTCGCTGGTCGGCTACACCAACGTGGGCAAGTCCACGCTGATGAATCTCCTGTCCAAATCGGACGTTTTCGCTGAAAATAAGCTCTTTGCGACCCTGGATACGACCGTCCGCAAGGTCGTCATCGGCAACGTTCCCTTCCTGCTGAGCGACACCGTCGGCTTCATCCGCAAGCTGCCCACCCAGCTCATCGAGGCCTTCAAGAGCACCCTGGACGAAGTCCGGGAGGCGGATATCCTGGTCCATGTGGTCGATATTTCCCATCCAGACTACGAGGAGCAGATGGAGGTCGTGGACAAGACGCTGAAGGACATTTCCGCGGCTGATAAGCCCGTTTACGTGGTCTTCAACAAGACGGACGCCTACACCTACGAACCCTACGACGAATTCTCCCTGGAGCCCAAGACAGAGCGGAATTTCACGCTCGACGAGCTGAAGTACAAATGGATCAACGGGCGTAAGATCCCGTGCATCTTCATCTCCGCCATCAAGAAGGAGAATATCGATAAACTCCGCGACGACATCTATAAGATGGTTGCGGAGATTCATGCCGGAAGATATCCTTTCAATAACTTCCTTTGGTAAATAAAAAGGGCTGCAAAAAAGATTTGCAGCCCTTTTTTTCGTCATTCGCCGGCTTGACCGGCGAATCCTTAGTCGGAGAACTTCGCCTTCAGGAACTCGCGGTTCAGGCGGGCGATGTGCGTCACGCTGATACCCTTCGGGCACTCGAGCTCGCAGGCACGCGTGTTGGTACAGTTGCCGAAGCCGAGTTCGTCCATCTTGGCGACCATGGCCTTGGCGCGGCGCTTGGCCTCCGGACGGCCCTGCGGAAGCAGGGCGAGGGAGCTGACGCGCGCTGCGACGAACAGCATCGCGGAACCGTTCTTACAGGTAGCCACACAGGCGCCGCAGCCCACGCAGGCCGCTGCATCCATGCTTTCCTCGGCCCGGTCGTGCGAAATCAGGATGTTGTTGGCATCCTGCGCGGAACCGGTACGCACGGAAATGAAGCCGCCGGCCTGGAGGATCTTGTCGAAGGCGCTGCGGTCCACGACGAGGTCCTTGATGACCGGGAAACCGGCGCTGCGCCAGGGCTCCACGGTGATGGTTGCGCCGTTCTTGAAGTGACGCATGAAGAGCTGGCAGGTGGTCACGTGATCGTCCGGACCGTGTGCACGGCCGTCGATATACAGGCCACAGGCGCCGCAGATGCCCTCACGGCAGTCGTGATCGAAGGACACGGGACCGCTGCTCTGGCAGCCGCGCTCCACCGCCACGGGATCGCAACCCTCGCGGATGAGCTGCTCGTTCAGGATATCGAGCATCTCCAGGAAGGAGGCGTCCTCTTCGATACCGGCAATATGGTAGGTCTCGAAATGACCCTTAGTCTTGGCGTTCTTCTGACGCCATATTTTCAGATTGAATTCCATCTCGCTTAGTCTTTGTAATTTCTCGTTTTCACCTCGATAAACTCATACTTGAGCGGCTCCTTGTGGAGTTCGGGCTCCTGGTCTTCGCCCTTGTACTCCCAGGCGGAGACATACATGAAGTTGGCATCGTCGCGCTTGGCCTCACCTTCCTCAGTCTGGCTCTCCACACGGAAGTGGCCGCCGCAGGACTCGGTGCGGTTCAGGGCGTCGCGCGCCATCAGCTCGCCGATGTCGAAGAAGTCCTCCAGACGAAGGGCTTTCTCGAGCTCCTGGTTGAATTCAAACTGCGATCCGGGAACGTTGACATTCTCGTAGAATTCCTTCTTGAGGGCCTTGATTTCGGCAATAGCCTTCTTCAGGCCGGCCTCGTCGCGGGCCATACCCACGTTGTCCCACATGATGTTGCCGAGACGCTTGTGGATGGAATCCACGGTCTCCTTGCCCTTGATGGCGAAGAGACGGTCGATACGGGCCTGGACGGCCTTCTCTGCATCGTCGAATTCCTTCGTATTGACGTCCGTCTTGGGCTCGGCGAACTTGTAGGAGAGGTAGTCGCCGATCGTAACCGGCAGCACGAAATAACCGTCCGCCAGACCCTGCATCAGCGCGGAGGCGCCGAGGCGGTTTCCGCCGTGGTCGGAGAAGTTGGCCTCGCCGATGGCGTACAGGCCCGGAATCGTGGTCTGCAGGTCGTAGTCGACCCAGATACCGCCCATGGTGTAGTGGATGGCCGGGTAGATCATCATCGGCTCCTCCCAAGGGGAGCTGGCGGTAATCTTCTCATACATGTCGAAGAGGTTGCCGTAGCGCTCAGCCACGCGCTGGTGACCCAGGCGCTGGATGGCATCCGCGAAATCGAGGAACACGGCCTTGCCCGTCTCGTTCACGCCGAAGCCGGCGTCGCAGCGCTCCTTGGCGGCACGGGAAGCCACGTCACGGGGGACGAGGTTACCGAAGGCCGGGTAGCGGCGCTCGAGATAGTAGTCACGGTCCTGCTCAGGGATCTGGGAAGCCTTGATTTCGTGCTTGCGGAGCTTCTCCACATCCTCCTTCTTCTTCGGCACCCAGATACGGCCGTCGTTACGCAGGGACTCGGACATCAGGGTCAGTTTGCACTGCTGGTCGCCGTGGACCGGAATACAGGTCGGGTGGATCTGCGCGAAGCAGGGATTTCCAAAATAAGCACCTTTACGGTAGCACTGCATGGCAGCGGAACCGTTGCTGTTCATGGCGTTCGTGGACAGGAAATAGGTATTTCCATAGCCGCCCGTCGCGATCACGACGGCGTGGGCGCCGAAGCGCTCCAGCTGGCCGGTCACGAGGTTGCGGGCGATGATACCCTTGGCCTGGCCGTTCACGACCACGAGGTCGAGCATTTCGTGACGGGGATATGCCTTCACGGAACCGTTCGCAATCTCCTTGTTCAGGGAAGCGTAGGCACCCAGGAGCAGCTGCTGGCCGGTTTGACCGCGGGCATAGAAGGTACGGCTCACCTGCACGCCGCCGAAGGAACGGTTGGCCAGGTATCCGCCGTACTCACGGGCGAAAGGAACGCCCTGAGCCACGCACTGGTCAATGATGGCGGCACTTACCTCGGCCAGACGATACACGTTGGCCTCGCGGGAACGGTAGTCACCACCCTTGATGGTGTCATAGAACAGACGGTAAACGGAGTCGTTGTCGTTCTGGTAGTTCTTGGCAGCATTGATACCACCCTGTGCAGCGATGGAGTGTGCACGGCGGGGGGAGTCACTGATGCAGAAAATCTTGACGTTGTATCCCATCTCGCCCAGAGAGGCAGCTGCGGATGCACCACCAAGACCAGTACCCACCACAATCACTTCCAGTTTCCGCTTGTTGTTCGGAGAAACAATACGGATTTCGGCTTTGCGCTTGGACCATTTGTCCTTGAGCGGTCCATCCGGAATCTTGGAAATCAATTTAGGATCTGACATATAATTAAATTATTGTTGTGATTTTCCTTTAGATTTGCAAATATAAGTATTTTTCGGGATTTATTTAGGACTTTTTATAATGTATAGGGTTTGCAGGGCACCTTGTCCGGTTTTCCCAGGCTGGCCCACATGGTTTTTCCCTCAAATACGATTGCACACGAAGTTATGTCCCGCATGATGGGCGCACCGGAGCAGGAAATGTTCCGGATAAGGAAGTCATGGTCCCATTCGCTCATGGGAACATCGGTAGAGGCAAGGATCCGGTGTGCCTTCACATAGCGGTCCACGCCCTTTCTGTCCTCCACGCGGCCCGTAGTGGTAAAGTTGGTCACCACCCGGTATCCCAGCGGTTCCCGGTTTACGTCAAACTTAACCCAGCTGTGATTGTTCACCTCATAATAGGCTGCCCCTCCGAACTCGTCGATGACGCCGAAGTTGGCTTCTACTCCCATCGGCCTGGAAAGGGTATCCAGGTAATGCTCAAAGTCTTCCAGGCTGGAGCAGATTTCCAGGGCCCGGTACATGAATACTCCCTCCCTGTCCATCATTTCGGACGGGATGTCGTCATCTTTCAAATCATAGGTGGCCGTATTCATGATGGCAAAGCCCGTCTCATTCTCTCCGGCCCAGGCTTCGCGGGTTCCCGGCGTCACCTTTGCCAGTGGATTCGTCCTCCAGTCGGCATTGACAAGGCACATCATCCTGTACCTTTCTCCCTGAAAGTATTCGATGGCTACATCCTGGCAGCTGGAATCCCGGTGCTTGAACATCACCGCCTTCCCGTCTTGGGTATAGTTTCCGCTGATGATGCATGAAGTGCATGCAAAGGAAGGCACGCCGGCCAGCAGAAAAAAAAGAATGCTAAAAAAGTGAACCGCTTTCATCGGAAGTGTATTTACGTTGGTTGAGGTAGGCTTCCATGCCAAGATGCTGGTAGGCGAGTTCCGTCGCAACGCGTCCCCGCTGTGTACGTATGATGAATCCTTCCTTGATCAGGAAAGGCTCGTACACCTCCTCCAGCGTACCGGCATCCTCGCTCACGGAGGTTGCCAGCGTGCCGATGCCCACCGGACCGCCCTTGAACGTAAGGATGAGCGTACGGAGAATCTTGTTGTCAATGGCATCCAGGCCCCGCTTGTCAATCTTGAGCTTGTTCAGGGCAAAGCGGGTAATCTCCAGATTGATACGGCCGTCTCCGAGCACCTGGGCAAAGTCCCTGACGCGTTTGAGGAGGGCATTGGCGATACGGGCCGTTCCGCGGCTGCGGAGAGCAATCTCGTAGGCGGCATCGTCGTCAATGTCCAGGGACAGGATTCGGGCCGACCGGAGCACAATCTTCCGGAGGTCTTCCGTATCATAATACTCCAGCGCGCAGTTGATGCCGAACCGGTCCCGGAGCGGCGCCGTCAGAAGGCCGCTGCGGGTAGTGGCTCCCACCAGCGTAAAAGGATTGAGGGATATGCGCACCGACCGGGCACCGGGGCCCTTGTCTATCATGATATCTATTACATAGTCCTCCATGGCGGAGTAGAGATACTCCTCCACTTCCGGCGACAGCCGATGGATCTCGTCAATGAAAAGCACGTCTCCCGTCTCCAGGGAAGTGAGCAGGCCGGCAAGGTCTCCGGGCTTGTCCAGCACCGGGCCCGACGTCACTTTCATGTTCACTCCCATCTCGTTGGCAATGATATGGGCCAGGGTGGTTTTTCCCAGACCGGGAGGGCCGTGGAACAAGACATGGTCCAGCGCCTCGGAGCGCATCTTTGCGGCTTTTATATAGATGCCAAGATTGGAAACGATTTCCTGTTGACCGGTGAAGTCCTCCAGTCCCTGCGGACGGATTATTCCCTCAAATTCACTATCTTTGCGCTCTACTGTGTCGTGTGGATCGAAGTCAGACATGCGGGCTTGGGTTCAAATTCAGATACAAATATAGTTTTTATTTTTTAGAAACTGATGATTTTTATATACTTGTTAAAAAGTTGAAAACTTAAGTAAGTATCTAAGAATCAAAATTTTATAAATTTAAATAAGTGTTGAAAACCTTTTGATTCCGTGTGAACGGAGTGTTCATAGGCAGGGCACCGGAGAGGGGGAGTGGTTATCCACAGGGTTAT
>JBGUOB010000070.1:0-67131 GCA_045117755.1 Candidatus Cryptobacteroides sp. | reverse complement strand
CCCCGATACCACTCCATGCAGCAGGAATTCGGCGCCCATTTGTATTCAGGATGAGCAGGCAACCACTCCTTATGGAACTTCATGTATTGCTCTTGAAACGCTTTCATGCCTCCCTCGAAATGCATCTTCAGCCACTTTCCGCTATGAATAGGAAAGAGCTGCATTCCTGCGGGCACGTCGCCACCTTTATAAATACCGCCAATGGCGTAAGTAAAGGTGTTCTCGCAGCAAGCACCAAAGTTTGCTTCCCAACATGTAGCACAATTATGGTTCGGAATATCGCAGGTGCAGAGTCCGAACTCACCAACGCCATTCTCAAGTGCAGCTTTCTGAAAAGCGTTGGGCTCTTGCTTCTCAAAAATCACGGGCTTGATAATCTTTTCCACATACTCACCCCAGAACCTAGGACACTCTTCTTTCGCCTCGTTGAAGGCAATCTTCTTGGCCATGCCAATAATCTGCACATCGTGCAATTCAATAATCTCGTGTTTCATATAACAGTTATTACTTTCATGAATTGTGTGGTTCTTTATATTCAAAGAAATAAAAATCTGTCCAGCCAGTATTCTCGGCATAGAGATGCTGCTGTCCGCGGTATTCAAAGCCTAATGCCTCGTATATCTTATGGGCAGGTGTGTTAGAGGCGAGTGCATCGAGACGTACGGCTTTCATGCCATTTGTCCGAGCAAGACGGATGGCCTCACGAATCATCTCAGAACCGATGCCCTTGCCTTGAGCATCAGGACTCACCGCAAGGATATGAATGACAGCAGCCTCATTATCCTGAACTTGCTGCGACCACTCGATGGCATGATAGTCCTCGCCCTGATACATGGTGACAGCCATCGCACCAACGATAGCATCATTCTCTTTATATAGGTACATACTTCCCTCCTCGATATAGGCTCTGATGCCGTCATGAGTGGGATGCTTGCCCTTCTGCCATCGGGCATATAATTCCATCTCCGGCGTTCTGTCCGTCACATCATCATAGAATGCGATGATGGACTCATAATTTTCAATTGTTGCTCTGTTTAGTTTCATGTGTTTTATCTTTTAAGCTCAAAACGGAATGGCTTGTCGAAATGCCTGCGGGAGTAATATGTGACGGAAGGATGTGTCAAGTCCATGACCATCGTCCAGAGGGTGCCGCCGACGATGGCACCTTTCTCTGGAAGCTGGGTGACAGAAACGATAGCATCTGTCAATTCCTTCTCGTTCATCACACCGCCAGCCTTGTCATATTGTTCCATGAGCTTCTCATGGCGATGATCACTCTCATGAAGTCCCGCTTGGGATTTCGCCCACCTCCGTTACCAAAGCACGCCAGCGGCTGAAGGCAAAACTTCAATGAATGGGAATGCCATTCTGGCTCGTTATGGCATCGATTAACGGTTCCATCGAGTATAAATCGACGTAATCCACCTTTTGACCATAAGTTGCCAGTACAGCTTTGAATTCGGAAGTGAGTATCTCTTCCGGTAACTTGGATGCCTGCGAATACATCATCTTCATCAAGATTCGGTATTTGAGTTCCAGTTGGCTGTAGTCAATGGCTCCACGCAGGTGGAAGACCTTCTTCTCATCATACAGTTGCGACGGAATCTGTTTCATCAAAGCCTCTTGAAAAGAGCCAATGAAGGCTTCATCCGCTGGATCGACCATACCCACGGTGGCCACAAAGAGCTCTTGATTCCGGGTCATTTTGGCCACGGTTTTCTTCAGTCCGGTTACTCCGCTGGCATATATCGCCCCAATGTAGATAACGCGCTTGTACAGTCCCAGGCTGTCCACCTCCTTGTAGTCAACCGCCTTTAGCCCTGTCCTTTCCGCAAGCCCCTCGGCATAGCGTTTCGCCGCCCCATGCAGGCTGCCATATATGATGATGTCCATAAATCTCGATTTATCAAACATAAAGGTAACCATTTTTGTCGATATGCCCCTACCGATGATAAGGGAAGCAGTCAAAGTCAGTTAAATAAATCCGAATTTGTAGTACTGTTATTCCGGCCAGATATTGCTCAGTTGCTCAAACAGGTAAGGGATATGGGCGTAGGTGTCATCCCTGAGCCCCAGCCTTACCATAATCAGATTCTTATAGGGGTTCACAAAAAGGACCTGCCCCCGGATGCCCATGGCATAGTATCCGGGATAGTCTGCCTTATCGGCCCCGATGCAACTGGTGTTGTACCAGCAGAAGTGGTAACCCTCATTATCCGTGGAGTACACGGTGGATTGCTCAATCCAGGATTCGCTCACAATCTTCTTCCCGTCCCACTGCCCGTGGTTCAAATACAGCCGTCCAATCTTCGCCAGGTCCCGCATCGTCAGGGCCAAACCTCCGAAAGCGTGGGCCGTGTGGTGCTTCTTACTGTCGTAATTCATATAGGCCGGAGACTCCATCCCGATTGGTGTCCAGACCTTTTCTGCAAGATAATCGGAATAGCTTCGGCCCGTAGCGTTCTCAATGACAAGCCCCAGAATCTCGGTAGTCATACTCTCGTACCGATATTCCGTACCAGGCTCACAGCGGAACTTCAATTTCCTGACCTGTGCGGGAATGTCGCGGCCATAATTCAGTTTGGCCATCGCATTCAGACGCTTGAGATCCTTCTGCTTCAGGCTCAGCGTATAGGTATCATCGAAGTCCAGGCCGCTTTGCATGTCCAGCAAATGCCGGATGGTGAGCTTCTGCCACATCGGGTCACCCTTCTTTAGTTCCGGCAGGTATTCCGTCACAGCATTATCGACGCTCTTGATATACCCTTCATCCACCGCAATGCCGCAGAGTAGCGATGTGATGGACTTAGTGACTGAGAAAACACCGGCAATCTTATCGGGAGTAATGTCTCCCGTGCATTTTTCATAGACGATGCTGTCATCCTTGACAATCAGAACGCCCTGTGTCTCCGTTTTAGGGCCGATGGCCTCCCACATCGTAGTATTTGAATACATCCGGCCCTGGTTGAAGAAGTGCAAGGTGTCAATCCAGTCAGCCTGCAGTGATGCACGGTCAAAAGTGAAGACTTCAGAGCGGTTGACGATAGTATCCTTCAACTGCTTCTCATAGCTGAAACTTGTCGGACCATACGCCCCGTCGGCCATATAACCCCGGATAATGGTGCATGACGTCAGCAAGGAAATGGCAAGCAGGTATGATATTTTTCTCATTCGATGAGTCTTATTTCAGTTCTGCTATTTTTCGATTTAGCGGAGCAAATTTACGGAATTTCCTTAAATGTGTATTAACTCATACGAACTTAGCATGTCTGTTGCTCAGATAACACACTTCAACGGCCCTGTGGGCACGTTTATTGCACAATTACGAGGTGTCGCAGCGATGAACATGCCCAGCAGCATGCGGGGTAATGAACATTCCAGTCTCATTGTCGGAGAAAATGATAACGGGATTGGCCTGGCGCTCAACTTTTAGTCCGAATTTCTATCTAAATCAAACTTTTTATAATCTGGCATTATGAATAAGATTGCTCTTTTCCTGTCAGCACTGCTTTTCACCTGTATCTTCTGCAGCAACAGTGCTGCGCAGAATCAGACACGCAGCCATGTTATTTATGGTGAGCTTCTCGGTGCCTCCCAGGGTATCGGTTTCAACTATGACGCCCGTTTCAAGAAAGACGTGTCGGATGGATTCGGCTGGAGAACGGGGTTGGGATTCGGCTACGCATATTCTTCCATCAGCGTAGCATTCTTTGCTGATGGGGAGAAAATTGACACCTACAACCAGATGTTCCGCCTGTCCATCCCTGTCGAAGTAAATTATCTCCTGGGCAAGGGTAACTCGAAATTCGAAGCAGGAGCCGGGGCAGCTCTTTGTGCCGACCTGTACACGTCTGCCTCAGGTGCGAAACCCGCCAGTAATCTCGGCGTGATCCCCTATTTGAGCCTGGGATATCGCCTTGTCACCAGCAAGGGCTTCCTGTTCCGTGTCGGCGCCATTCCTTCCTACAATATCAGTGGTAACCAATTCAGATTCTATCCCTATCTTGGTTTTGGCTGGGCTTTCTGAAACAGATAGCCGTAGGTTGCCCCGATGACACCGAGGCCGATGATGAGGATATTCATGGCGACATAGACCATGGAACGTTATTCATTCGTGATTTCTTTCCGGAATACGAACATCGTATGAATTTCAAGCTATTTCTGGTGTTCCTGCTTCTTCCTGTCTGTGTTTTCGCGCAGGAGCGTGTCACCGTCAGAGGACGGATTATCAATGAGAAAGGAGAGGCCGTCGAATACGTGCAAGTCGGTGTGCCAACACTCCAAATAGGAACCATTTCCACCATGGATGGCCGTTTCGAAATCTCCATGCCCCCAGATACACTTGAGTTCTTCCACGTGTCATATGAAACAGCCTCTTATCCCGTCACAGAAGCGGAGGATGACGTGGTCATCGTTCTTCACGAACAGGAGCTGCCGCCAGCCGTATTCATCGGAGGGGACACCAAGGAGAAGTACCTGATCCATCCAGGCATGAAGATCAATGAACGGATTGGAGGTGCTGATTTTTACCGTCCCGGTGGCGGAGGGAAAGGCGCGGAACTGGGCTGTATAGCAAAGGTCAGGAAACCATTCCTGATTAAGGACATTCATTTCACGATCCTGGACAACCATATTCCTGGATGCGTCGCATCCATCAATGTATATCGCATAGAGGGTGATCCGGAATCTTTTGTCAACGTGCTGCATAAGCCCATCTATTTCAACATCATAGAATCTGATTCCCGAAAGGATTACAGTATTCAGCCGGAGGAGATCATTCTGCTGGAGCCTGGCAGATATTTCGTAGCTTTACAGGTTGTGGCCACTGATGATGACGCAGTGCGCAGAATACTGGAAACGCCGGAATCGGAACGTCATCCACGTGCCCTTCACATGTCCACGGCACTTTACTTCAAGAGTAGTTATGAGCGCTATTCCGCCATGGGAAAAATGATGAAAATTCCTGTCAATATCGGTGTTGGCGTCAAGGGGCTGGAGTATCAGTAATCAACACGCCAGATTATCCCATTACCACATCCAGCACCATCATCAGGGCGAAACCAAAGGCGAAGCCCAGGGAGCCCAGGTTCGAGTGTTCTCCTTCCGCTGTCTCAGGAACCAATTCTTCAATGACCACGTAGAGCATCGCGCCGGCGGCAAAAGCCAGCAGATAGGGCATCAGCGGCGTTACGGCCGATGCGAGCAACAGCACCAGGGCTCCGCCAATGGGCTCTACGATACCGCTGAGGCTTCCCACGCCGAATGCTTTCAAACGACTGTTACCGGCGCCTCGAAGCGGCATCGAAATGATGGCACCTTCCGGGATGTTCTGGATCGCAATACCCAGCGACAAGGCCAATGCGCCTGCCATGCTGAAACCGGAATTCATGGCCCCCGCAATAGCGACACCAACCGCCATTCCCTCAGGGAAGTTATGGATGGTAACCGCCAAGGCCAGTTTGGTGGTGCGGGACAGGCGGCTTTGCGGGCCCTCTGCCTGACCGGACGCATGGATATGAGGCGTCACATAGTCAATCAACAGAAGGAAAGCGAAACCTCCCAGCAAACCGACGACCGCGGGCCAGACATTCCCGTCCCCCATTTCCATAGACGGAATGAGCAGGGACCACACGGAGGCGGCGACCATCACGCCGGAGGCAAAGCCCAGCAACGCTTTCTGCAGGCGGCCCGGAATCTCCTGCTTCATGAAGAACACGAAGGCAGATCCCAGAGCCGTACCGGCAAAGGGAATCAGAAGGGCGGTCAGTATGGCGTCGAAATTCATTCCGTTACAAATGTACGGCTTTTCTGCTAACCAACAAATCGCTAATTCTTGGGATTGATTTCTTTACTGCATCTTCCGTACTTTGTACCAGAAATTTTCAATTTAAAACGACATGAAACCTGTCTTCAAAGTTCTCTTGATGGCCATTGCCTATCTTGCCACGTTCATCCTGGGTGCCGCCAGCGGTGCCATTCATCCTGCATGTTATGCCTATGCCGGCGCGGTTCTACCGCTGCTATTTGCATTCATCTACCTCCATACCTGCTCCACCATCCATGGTTTCGGTGCGGCGACAGTCCTGAACGGATTCATCTTCGTGTTGTTTCTGATGGCCGGCGAGGCGGATATCGCATACATCATCGGCACCATCGTCCTGACGGCACTGGCCGAACTCATTCGCTATTTCTGTGGATATGATACGAAGAAGGGCGTCCGCTGGAGCTTTGTCCCCTTTGCGCTCTCATTCTTTGCCTACACCGCCCACTGGTGGACCGACACGGAAGGCTCCCTGGCCGCGGCAGTAGAAGAAATGCGCCCGGGCTATGACCAGTTGATGATTCCGGTCATCAACAACATCCCTGTGCTGATTGTCGTAATGGCCCTGACCATCCCCATTGCCATCCTGTCCATGCGGCTTGCAGAAAAGGTTTTAAAGTAGCCTGCAGCAACGAGCATGGCCAAGTTGAAACGCGTTACGGCTTAATGATATACTGCAGGTCATCGGGATCCGTGGGCTGATAGGCGATTCTCCAGGTACCGTCTTCGAAGGGACGGATGTAAACCTCCAGGGCTTTATCGGCCGAGAAATAGATATCGTAGTCCGTTGAACTGCTGGGGTATCGAAGCTTACCCGCGTAAATGTATCCCTGGTGCAGGACCAGTTCCCTGGCCATGTCGATCGGAAGAAAATACTTCAAACGCAAATCCTTGCGACTCAGTCGAAGGAAATGCTCTCGATTCGGAGGCGGAGAATTCCGGAGGGGACCTGGGCCTCGGCGATTTCGCCGACCTTCTTGCCCATCAGGGCGGCGCCGATCGGGGATTTCAGGGAGATCTTCCCTGCCTCGAGGTTCATCTCGTGGGGGCTGACGATCTCGAATTTCATACGTTTATTGGTCGACAGGTTCGTGAATTCAACCACGCTCAGCAGGCTCACCCTGTCTTTGGGGAGGGCGTCGGGATCGATCACGCGGGAATGCTCCAGGATTTTCTGCAGAAAACGGATCCGGCTGATGGTCTTCGCCTGGATCCGCCGCGCTTCGCGGTATCCGGCATTGTCGCTCCGGTCCCCCTGGGCGCTGGCCTCCGCGAGCTCGTCCTGCACCTTGGGATAGACCTCGCCTATCAAATGCTTCAGCTCGGAGGCAATCTCGTCGTATCGTTGCTTTGAAAGGTATTCCATGGCTCCATTTTTCAAAGCAAATATACGAAAATTATTGCCATACGTTGCTCAGCTGCTCAAACACGCCGGGTATGAACCCACCGTGGCCGTTACCCAGGCCGATCCTAACCATTATCAGGTTTTTATACGGGTTGACATAAAGGACTTGATGACATATACCCAGCGCGTAAAAACCCGGATATTCCCCCGTTTCAAAGCCGTCATACCGGACATCATACCAACTGTAATGGTAACTTGACCTGGGGTCGAAATCGGTCGTCAGATGGATCCATTCCTCGCTTACGATGCGCTTGCCATCCCATAGGCCCTTATTCAGATAGAGGCGGCCGATCTTGGCCAGGTCTTTCAGTGTGCAGGTGATCCCGCCGAAGGCATGCGCCGCACCGTGCTTGCGGCTGTCGATATTGATTAGCGCCACCGACTCCATCTGCAGCGGCTTCCAGACCTTCTCGCTGAGATAATCGACATAGCGCCTGCCCGTGGCGCGCTCGATGACCATACCGAGGATGGCCGTAGTCATGCTTTCGTAGTGGAACCTGGTCCCCGGATCACGGCGGAATTTCAGCCTCCGAATCTGCCTCATCATATCGTGCCCGTAGTTCAATTTCGCAATGGCGTTGACTGCCTTCAACGCTTTGATATTAAAATCATATTCATCATCGAAATCCAAGCCGCTGCGCATGCATAGCAGGTGCCGGACGGTCAGCTTCTCCCACCGGGGGTCTCTCCCCTTCAGTTCCGGCAGGTACTGGGTAACGGGATCGTCGATGCTTTCTATAGAACCTTCATCCACCGCAATGCCGCACAGCAGGGATGTAATGGATTTGGACACGGAGAAGACGGTCGCCAGGCGGTCGGCCGTAAAATCGCCCCGGTACATTTCGTAAACGATCTCATTATCATGGATGATCATGATCCCCTGCGTGTTGCTTTTATCCCACATCGCTTCCCGGAAAGTCAGGTTGACCTTATTCGGCTTCTCGTTGTAGAAATGAAGCGTATCGATCCAATCGGCCCGGGATTCAGCCACTTTGAACCGGAACACCTGGTCGCCGTTGGGAACCGTATCGTGGACATGGTGTTCGAAGCTGAAAATGTTCGGCCCATCCAACCCGTCGGCACGGTATCCCCTAATGATGGAACACGAAGACAGGACAAGCCCACAGGCAATGAGAAAGATGGTACTACTGATGCGGCAAATAGACATAAGCAAATCGTGTTTGTTACGGAACAGGGACTATCATTTGCCGTGCCAAAGCATTTAACATATTAACAATCAATTCACTGAAAAGCGAAAGCATTGTAAAAAGTGTAAAACGATTGTAAAGACATTTGTAAAAGGTTTACAATCGAAAAAACGGGTTTATTTCCGTTTTTATCATTAAATTTGTATCGGAAGTGATATTATCTTAAGCAATGAAAAGGGGTTTATTATTTGTCGTTGGCTTGTTCGTCTACGCCGGGCTGTCCGCCCAGCCGAAACAGGTGATTCTGCATCAGGAAGAAGGTCGCATCACCTTTGCCGTGGATGAAGTGGATCCTCCGACCAGCCACTGCGGCATCAGGATGAGCGGCTCGGAGATTGCCGCCGACCTTCGTATGGATATCGGCGGGGATCCGTTTTCGTACAGGGAGCCGCAGATCCTCGCCAACAGTTTTGCCGACGAGCCGAATCTGTATGATATCGGAGAGGACGTCGTATTCAAGATGCTGTTTAATGCGTGGTGCCAGCACCGCCCCGTCGTCCTGACGCCGGATGCCATCTGGCTGATTATCTGCCAGCAGTTCAGCCATATCGTGAATGAGGACCCCGAGCAATATCGGGACGTGCTGGTCTTCCACGAAGGAAAGAAGGAACTCCAGGTCAGGACGAAAAATCTCTTCTCCGAAGAGGCCGACTGGGAAGGACTCATCAGCGGTTTTACGCAGGAAATCGGGAAATACACCAACAATGACCTGGCGACCACGCTGGTCGCTGATTTCTCCACGACCGGAACGAACGAGCGGATCGCCTCGGAGGTGACGCTGATGGATGTGGTCAAGAATTATTTCGATTATACCGCCATCTATGCCGTCTGCGGCATCCCGTCCATCACCTTGACTGGCACTCCAGATGACTGGCGTAACGTATTGAACAAGACCCGTTCGCTGGAGGCTTTCGGCCTGGGCTGGTGGACGGAGGAGCTGGTGCCCATCCTGGAAGAGTTTGTCAAGGCAGCCGAGGGACGACCTGACTACTGGTTCTGGAAAGACATCGTCAACACCACCCGCCCCAGGACCGTCCAGGGCCCCACCTGCGGACCGCGTCAGCCGAAGATGACCCAGTTCGACGGCTGGTTCCTCAAGTTCTTCCCGTATGACAATGACGGGAAAACGCCCGAGAAAGTAAACATCACGCAGAACATGCTGCCGGAAACTGTGGTCGTTCCCTTCAAATATCAGGTGGTCGACCTGGTCGGCACCGTGCTGCAGGAGACCGCGATGGAACTGGTCGCAGGCATCGTCGGCGTCCAGGAAGATCCGCAGGACTATACGATGACCCCGAAGATCGGGTGGTTCGTCCGGACGGCCAAGCAGGAGAGCCCGGCAGCCAAGCAGGACCAGCCCGACCGTTCCAATCCCTCCTTCACGCCCGACCTCACGATGGACCGCGCACTCCGTTATTGGGATGAAGGGCTGTTAAGCTACGACGACATCTCCTCCCGGAAGAGCGAACTGCCCAAGATCTCCGAATTCGAATACAACATCGCCTGGACGATCCAGGACCGGAAGACGGGCAACACACGCTTCCGGATCCCCTCCACACGCAGTTACCTGAACCCTTACACCTCCTGGGTACATCCTGATTACCGGACGGAGACGATGCTGCAATATATCCAGACCGGATTCGACTATGTCGAACTCTGCCGCCGGCGTGCCATGAAGGATTACCTGCAAGGATCCACCTTCGGCCTGAAAAATGTCATTGATTTCCATCTGGACGTGGCTGAAAACTTCCTGGCGGAGATGAAAGATGCAACGAATCAGGGGCAGGATGCCCAGGCCGTGCAGGCATACTCCCGCCGCGTCTTCGAGGAACTGTCAAAGACGGAGGAAATCCAATATAACGACCTGAAAATCAACCCCCGCGGTTTCGGTTTAGGGATGCATTTCGGGGTCGGGAGCGAATGCTATCTCGGGCCCATGACCGATTATGTGACCCCGATTGCGGGCATCGACTTCGGCTTCGATTTCTTTTACAACCGGGTCAACCTGTCTCTGGGCGGGCTCCTCGGCTGGGGCGGTCGCTACAAGCAGTCCATTCCGCGAAGCGGCTACCATTGGAACGCCGGAGAACGGATGATGGGCGGCAATATCGAGGTCTCGCTCGGCTATACCGTTATGGATTCCCAATGGTGGAAATTGGTTCCTTTCGCGGGTGTCGGCGTCGGTTTCATCGACTATCCTTCCCATCCTGGGGATCCGAACAGGAAAACTGACGAGATCGCCGGATTCCGTTTCCAGGCCGGCATCTCGGCTGACTATAAATTCTCCCGGATCGTCGAATTCGTCCAGACCCTGCAGGGACTTTCCGAATTCTCCGTCCGGTCCCGGCTCTACGTGGCTCGCACGGCTTTCCCCTCTCCCGCTGCTGCCTGGAGCATCAACTTCGGCATCAGCGTCAACATGTCTGCCCGTTTCCTGGCGAAATGAACGAACAGAGGCAATACTATCTGGATAACCTGAAGGTCTTCCTGACCGTGCTGGTGATCTTTCACCACGCGGGGCAGGCCTACGGAAACGGAGGCAGCTGGGCTTATACGCCCAGCAATCCAGCCGAGTTCATGCCCTGGATCTGGCATTTCTTCTCGACCAATGCCAGTTTCTTCATGGGACTTTACTTCCTGATTTCCGGGTACTTCGTCCCCCGGAGCTACGACAAGCACGGCGGACGCGCGTTCGTCCGGAAGAAACTCGTCCGGCTGGGCATCCCCCTGCTCGTCATGGGCGGATTGCTGGCGCTCCTTTCCGGCAAGCCGGAAATCGGCCACATGTGGTTTGTCGAGAGCCTGCTGGTCTTCTGCCTCGTCTATGCGCTGATCCGCCGCTTCGTGCCGGCCCTGAAGTCCTGCCGGATGCAGCAGTTGCCTTTCTGGGGCCTATTCATCATCGCCCTGGTGATGGGCGTCGGCAGTCATTTCATCCGCCAGGTGAGCCCGCAGGACCACTGGATCTGGCCGTTCGGCATCCTGCCGATGCCGCTGGAACCGGCTCATTATCTGCAATATGTGATGATGTTCACGATCGGCGTCCTGGCCGGACGCTGCGGCTGGCTGGAAAAGATGACCACGCGCGTCGGCGCGGCCTCCCTGGCGGTCGGTCTGCTCTTGGCCCTGGGCAATTACCTGCGCGGCGACGGGCCCTGGAGCAGTTTCGTGTGGCGCTGGTTCGGCATCTATGAATCGCTGATGTGCGTCTTCATCTCCTTCGGCCTGCTGTGGCTGTTCCGCGAGATGGCCAACGGGACCAGTGACTTCTGGCGCCGGTGCGCTGCGCAGTCCTACGGCGCCTACGTATTCCATATGCTGCTGATGCTCGTCCTGCAGCACCTGACGGACGGCCTCTGGCTCGGCGCCTTCGGCAAATTCCTGTTCATCGCGGTCGTGAGTACCGTGGCATCGTTTGTCTTTACCTGGCTTGTCCGGCTGATCCCGGGCGTAAAGAAAGTGCTATGACCTTTAAAACCTACGGCGCATCCCACCACCCCAGCCTGCTGCTGTTGCCCGGACTGGGCGTGTCCTATGAGATCTTCCTGCCGCTCATCGAGCTGCTACAGGACCGCTTCCACATCATCGCCGCCGGCGTCGACGGCTTCCTGCTGGGGCAGGAGTCCCGCTTCACCTCGGTCGACGACCAGGCGGCGCAGTCCATCCGCTATGTCCAGGAGAATCTGGACGGCCACCTGGACCTCGCCTACGGTCTGTCTCTGGGCGGCAAGATCCTCTCCCGCATCCTCGAGCGGAACGAGATCACCGTCGACCATGCCATCCTGGATGCCGCTCCCCTGATGCCCCTGCCGAAATGGAGCGTAGACCCGCTGCGCTACTACCAGAGCGCCAACGTCTGGACCTGCTACCACTGGACCGGTTTCTGGAAATGGGTATTTCACTCGCACTACTTCGACGTGCTGCTGGACGAGTGCCGGAAAGTCTGGCCCTACGGCAAGGGAAAGGCCGTCCGGGACGGATACAAGGATGTCTATACCAACAAGTTGGAGTCCATCCACGGCGCCGACATCCATTACTGGTATGGCACGAAAGAAGCCTTCGTTGCCCGGCCGCAGGCCGAACATCTGAAGGCTATCTTCCCGAGTGCGCACATTGAAATCTTTCCCGGCATGAATCACGGCCAGTTCCTGGTGGACCATCCGGACGAAGTCGCGCGCAAGCTGATGCCGCTCTATTCAGGGAAATAATCCCCTATTCCCCCTGGATGGACGCGACGAACAGTTTCAGCACGTCGATGTCTTCCGAATTGGGGTGGCCGCTGTGCACCGGGCCCATGGCACCCTTGCAGGTAAAGGCGCGCTCGTATACGGCGATGCCGCCTTCCTGGAGGGCCTCCCGCATTTCCTTCACCGGATCCTGGATCAGCGCAGAGGAGCCGACCAGGACGACTTTCCCGACCTGCTCCGGCTTCAGATTCCTGATGAACTGAATCATGTCCTTGTTGACCTTTCCAAGGAAGATGCCGGCGACCAGGTAGAGAATATCCACGTTACCTTCCAGGGGCGTCGCGACGGATGCAGGAGTGGTCTTCGCCACTTCCCCGATGGCCTGGGCAAGCTTCTCAGAATGCCCGAATTTGCTGTAATAGCGAATGGCTGTAGTCATGATTTTATATGTTATTTGATGGGTTGACTAATTGTTCTACTTCCTGACGGTGCTCCCAGAGGGCACAGCCGCCGGAATGCTCGCCGCCGACCAGGTGCATGCTCCGCAGCTGCCTGAACAAGGGCGATTCCAAGGCCCCTTTCACGCCGATGGCGGTCACGTTGCAGTCGCTGTAGGGCGAGAAAGGACAGGGCTCCGCACTGCCGTCGGGACCGATGTGGAAGAAGCCGCGACCCGCCGCGAGGCAGCCGCCCAGGTGTTTCTCGTCGCCAGGGAAGGAAATGATGATGATGTCGTTATAGCGTTCCCGCTGATGGGCCTGCACGGCCTCCATCATCTCCAGATCCTGCTCGCCGAAAGCGAGGTACTCCGTCTCCTTCTCGGTCGGGACGTATTCCACGTAGATGATCAGCTTGCAGCCCATTTCGCGGAGCCGGTCGACATATTCATCCGAAGTGACCAGGGAGAAGTTCTCGGTCGTCACGGTGATGCTGACGCCGAAGAACAGGTTCTCCTTGTGCAGGTTTTCAGCGGACATCATGGCCCGCTCGTACACGCCTTTGCCGCGACGCGTGTCCGTGACGTGCTGCGTGCCTTCGATGCTGATGACCGGAATCAGGTTGAGATGCTCCTTCAGGAAGGAAATGTACATCGGACCGATCAAGGTTCCGTTGGTGAAGACCGGGAAGATCATATCTTCCACCTTCGACACCTCCTCCAGGACGTCCTTGCGCATCATCGGCTCGCCGCCGGCGAGCAGCGCGAAATTGATTCCCAACCCGGCCGCCTCCTCGAAGATACCACGCCACTGCTCCGGCGAGAGGGACGGGCGCTTGCTCTTTCCCGGATCGTCGGCAATGCCGTTGGCACGAGCGTAGCATCCTTTGCAGGAGAGGTTGCACTCGGTGGAAATGCTGCAGATCAGGAAGGGAGGTACGTCCAGGCCCGTTTCCTTGGCCACGGCAGCGCGACGTTTCTCGGATTTGAGAAACACGTTCTGTAGGCGAAGGATGGTCTTGGCCTCGCGCGGGTTGCTGAGCACGTTGAGATAGGCCTTGGACATAATACGCCGGATGGCGCCGTTCATATAGTTCTGAAGATCCATTTCTTTTTAGGCGTTGTCCAGTTGCTTGATGATGTCGTCCAGCATACGGAATAGATCGGGAACGGTCTCGGGCGTGATGCTGTCGCAGAGGACGGATCTGCCGACGGTGGCGGGCACCCGGTCAAGCTCCTTCTGCAGTTCCTTTCCCTCCCGGGTCAGGGTGACAATCATCTGCCGGGCATCCTTCTTGCCCTTGGTGCGGGTCAGGATCCCCTCCTTTTCCATCCGCTGCAGGAGCGGCGTCACGGTATTGGTCTCCAGGTGCAGCCGCTTGGCAATGTCATTCACCGGCTGGCCGTCCTTTTCCCACAGCACCAGCAAAACGAGGTACTGCGGATAGGTCAGCCCGTGCAGAGACAGCAGCGGATGATACACCTGCGTGATCAGGCGGGAAGCCGTGTATAGCCTGAAGCAGAGCTGGTTATCGAGCTTGAACTGTTCCTTGATCATGTCCATTCTGAATTAAAGCTGCTTGACGAGCCAGTTCTGGTAGCCGATCTTCCCGATCAGGTCCAGCTGCTCCTCATCCCAGTACAGATCCTCTTCCTCGTCCAGCAGATACGCCTTGGTGAGATCGTAGGTCGTGGGATCCGAAGCGAGGGACGGCATGATCTTATAGAGCGTCTCCACGCCTTCCTTCTGGAGCTTAAGATCGGCCTCGAGGTAGGCTTTGGCGTCTTCGATCAGCGTGGTCTGGTTGCAGACCTTCACCTCGGGCGTGCAGCCCAGATCCAGCAGACGGTCTGTGTATTTCTCCACCCAGCCCATTTCCTCGGTGTAGTGGTCGAGGTACTTCTGGCCAAGTTTGGTCAAACCCTGGCTCTTGAAGAGCTGTCCCTGCATTCTGTGTACAAAAGCGCTTCCTGCGAGTTCATTCACAATCATCTGCGCAATCTGAAAAGTAGTCGTAAAGTCCATGTTGCAATAATTTTAGTTGTTATTATATATCGTTCACGATGCAAATATACGACTTTATTTTTATATCGCAAGCGATATTTTATAAAAATGCACAAAAATCCTGTTTACAGATTCCCGATCAAGCCGGGAATGACGGAAAAAGCCGGAAAAATGACTAGCGGATAAAGTGCATCGGAGCCCAGGGGTCATCGGAGGAACGGCCCGGGGCCGGTTTCCCGTCGGTGGCCTTCAGCAGCCAGGCCATGTTATTGGCCAGCGCCCGCATAGTCTGCATACCTTCCGTGTCCAGTGCCGCCTCGCCGGCTTCGCGGCCGTACACGATATTCCAGTACTGGGAGGTGACCACGGGCATGTTCATCATCTGGAAAGGCATGTTCAGCGTTTCGAACACCGCCGAGGCGCCACCCCGCCGGCAAACGGCGATGGCCGCCGCAGGCTTGCCGGAAATGCTGGCGCCATTGGAATAGAAGGCCCGCTGGATCACGGAAAGCACGGCGCCGTTGGGCTGGCCATAGTAAACCGGCGAACCGACGATCAGCGCATCGCACTCGGCGAACTTGGCACTGATGCTGTTGCAGACGTCGTCGTTGAAGACACAGGCGCCGGGCTTCGCCTTGCATTGGTTGCAGGCGATGCAGCCCCGGACGGGTTTCGTGCCGATCCAGACGGTCTCGCTGTCGATGCCGTTCTTCTCCAGCTGCTTGGCCAGCTCGGCCAAGGCCACGGAGGTATTGCCCTTGGGACGGGGGCTGCCGTTGATCAGTAGTACCTTCATATGTTTCTTGCCGTTATTATTTGCAAAGGCTTCTGCGCCGCTGGCCGACAGCAGGATACCACCCGCCGCCAAGGCCGACTTTTCGATGAAATCTCTACGGTCCATATAATAATTGGTTTAATGATTCAGGAAATCCAGTACCGCCCGGTTGAACGCTTCCGGGCGCTTGTTGGCGAAGAAGTGGTCCCCTTCGACGAAGACCAGCTGCGCATCCGGGATGCGGCTGGCGATCAGGCGCGTGTGCGATTCCTTGATCATGTCGTGAGTCCCCGCGATGACCAGCGTCCGGGCCTGGATGCGGGAGAGCTCCTCCGGCCGCACATTCGGGTCGTTGACCATCAGGCCGAGCAGCTCGGCGTGTTGCAGGGCCTCCGCGCTCCTGCGCGCGAACATTTTCGCGAAGCGGTAGCCCAGCTCGATGGGCAGCTGGACGGAGCGCTTCACGCCCTTCGCGTCCAGGTTGGCGCCGTTCAGGATCAGGCGGTCTACCCGCTCGGGATATTTCAGGGCAAAGATCAGGGCCGTATTCCCGCCGTCGGAGAAGCCCAGGATGTGCGCTTTCGCGATCCCGTGCGTGTCCAGGAAGCCCAGCAGGTCCTCGGCGAACTGCCGAATGGTGAAGGGGGCATCGCCCCGCGGCGTTTTCCCGTGGCCGCGGGTGTCCAGGGCATAGACATGGAAATGCCGGGCGAATGCTTCCATCTGCCCGGCGAAATAGTCGCAGTTCTCTCCATTGCCGTGCAGCAGGATCAGCGGCTCGCCCTGCCCTTGCTCGATATAGTGGTGTACGATGTCCATCGGATAACAAAGGTAAGTTTATTTTCGCGAAATCACTATCTTTGCCGTCTCAACGGCAAAGACAGATGAATCCGCACGCCCATTGGAATCCGAACGCAGACTTCTCGAGCACACCCTTCTTCATCCGAAGGATGGACACTTCCGGCTACCTCAAGCCCTCCGAAGCACCTGCAGCAAGACTTCCGCTCATCGGCTTTATCTACGTGTCTTCCGGAGAAGTACTCGTCGAAATCGACGAAGTCCCCTACCTCTGCCAGCCGGGCCAGATCCTGCTGATTCCCCAGCAGCGCCTCTTCGCCATCCGCTACTACCGGAACGCCGTAGGCTATACCGGCGGCTTCTCCCCGACGATTCTCTCCGACGCCAAAGCGCTGCGCTACCTGACGGTCCCGCTTCACCAGGGATTCTGGTTCGACGAGGGCGCGTTCATGAGCGAGCTCTTCAACATGCTGGCCCTCTCTTTCGAGAAAGGAGAGCGTGCGTTTATCGAAAAAGGACTGGACCTCCTGCTCTCCCGGATCAAGCCGGCGCAGGAAGCCACCCTTCCGGCAGCCGTCAGCCAGTTCCTGGAATCGGTCTTCAACCCGGCCCGGATGCCCGGGACCATCGCCTCCTACGCGTCCGAAGTCGGCATCAGCGAGAATTACCTGAGCCGCCTGGTCAAGAAGGCGACCGGCCGGAGCGTCGGCGCCTGGATCGACATCGTTCGCATCCAGCGATCCAAGCGCCTGCTCTCCGAAACCCGGCTGTCCGTCATCGACGTCGCCGCCACCGTGGGCATTGAAGACCAGTCCTATTTCTCACGTCTGTTCAAAAAAGAAACCGGCCTGACCCCTTCCGCTTTCCGGAAGAGCTATTTCATCACAAGCGGCGTCGGGATCGGCCGCTGGGAAGGAGAGTAGCCGGTCGCCTTGCCAAACACGGAGAAATCCAGAATGTTCAGTGGGCTATTCTTCGGCCAATCCAGGATCGTCAGGCGGACAAAACGGCACTCGACAGGCGCAATCTCGTCGAACACCACATTCCGGGAAGCCGTGTTCGCGGACTGGTCCAACACGGTAGTGTAGTCCTTGCCGTCCATGGAGACTTCAATCTTGTATTTGTAGACCGGGAGCACCGGAGCGGCGCCGCGGGCACCGAATCCCCGGCCACCGCCGCCGAACAGAATCCGGGAGCCATCGATCTGGAAAGTCTGCACGCGGTCGCGGTCCACGGCCGGAGACAGGCTGATGGTAAGTGTCGGCGCGGCATCGTCATCGGCCGGCTCCCACCAGGTCGCCGTCGAATTGTCCAGCGCATACTCCGCACCGCGGCCCGGCTTCTCACTGGAAGCGACTTTGGCAGCACCCGGGAAGCCCTGTCCCGTGCTCATGGACGTCTTGCCGACAGACACGATAATGGAGCCGGAATCGCCCCGGGTCGGATCCTTCACGACACCCGGCGCCCACTGGGGCGTGTCGGTCACGTTGCAGGACAGGTTGCCGTCCTGGCCGACCGTCACGCGGTCCATTCCGATGCGGCGTCCGCCGCTGCGCAGGACGATCGTGTAGAACTGCCAGATATTGCCGTCAGGGCCGGTCACCATGCTGCCGTGCGCAGGACCGGTCACGACGCCGTCCGTGCGGCGAAGCAACGGGTTGTTCGAGGCGTACTCGTACGGGCCCTGGACATTCTTAGACCTGTAGTAGCCTTCCGCATAGGTACGCCACTGCGTTCCGGAGGCGGAATACTGAAGATAGTAGTTCCCGTCATGCTTGTACACCCACGGGCCCTCGATCCAGGCGACGTCCGTGTATTCGTTCATCTCGCCCTGACGCTCCCAGACATGGTTGGGATTGAAACTGAAATGATGCGTGACGGGGCCGACGAACTGCGTGATGTCGTTCGGGTCCAGCTTGACGGAATAGATACCGCTGATCGCCATGCCCGGCCAGAACAGGTAAGGCTGGTTGTCCTCGTCCACATAGATGTGGGGATCGAAACCCTGGCTCCAGCCATGCTCCAGGTCCGGCACGCCTTTCCACTCGCCCAGCACCTCGTACGGTCCGAGTGGATTGTCGGCCACCCAGACATTGCTGCTGTTGCCGGTCATGTAGAACTTGCCGTTGTACGGGCACACGTCAGGAGCGACTGGGACGCCAGCCACATAGTGGTACTCCCAATTGAGCATGTCGGAGGACACCCAGGCGCCGCCACCCGTGCAGAACATGTAGTATTTGCCTTCCCACTGGAAGACGCTGACGTCTCCGGAGGCGCTCCCCTGTCCCACCTCCATCGGAAGCGGATTGCAGTAGCGCGCGTCCTTGCCCAGGGTCTGGGCCTGGAGCAGAGAGGCCGAGAAAAGAGCGGCCGCTGCCAGAATAACTATTCTTTTCATATGCGTGGTTACATTTGTTCTTTTTCCATCTAAAGGAGAGAGCCGTGACGGCTCTCTCCTTCCCCAAATATACTAATCAAACAGCGTTAATAACGCTACCAACCGGGGTTCTGTTTCAAATTCGAGTTGGCGGCCAACTGGGCGTACGGGAACGGCATGAGCACATACTTGTCGTCCCAGCCCTTGCTCCAGCCTTCCTCGGTACGGACATCCCAATCGGTGGTGCCAGGTTTGTATCCGTAGAAAGAATACCAGGTCTTGTTCTTATCCTTGAGCACGGTGGCCGCATCGCCCCAGCGAACCAGGTCGAAGAAACGTTCATGTTCACCCCAGAGCTCCGCACGACGCTCATCCTTGATGTCCTGCATTGTCATCGAGGCGAGGGCCGGGAGTCCGGCACGCGTACGGACCTTGTTGAGGGCGGCAAGTGCGCCGGCGGCATCCGAGCCGGTCAGCTGGCAGGCCTCCGCATACATCAGAAGGACCTCAGCGTAACGCATGTACGGGTCGTTGGTAAAGGTATAGCGATAGAATCCGGGGACATCGTAAAGGTCATCCTTGAAGAGGATACCCTTAATGCGGAAATAACCCTCGTTATCGTAATAACCAGACTTCTTCACGCCCGGGGTTGCGCCGGCATCGTATTCCATGGCCATGATCTGGTCGTAGGTGGCGATCCAAGAGCGGAAACGCTGGCCGTCCACGCCGCCGTCATGCTGCGTCAGGAAGCGTCCGAAATCACCGGACACGGCGGACCAGCCCCAGCCACCGCCTTGCACGGCGGCAGGAAGGGTCATATTCTCGGTACGAAGTCCCACCCAGGTCTGACGCTTGTCAGCCTGCTTGTCGCCCGGATGACCGTCGTCCTCAGCGCAGTTGTGCTCAAAGATGTATTCCTTGCAAAAGTCGCCGGCAGGCCGGTACAGGACGCTCATGTCCTCCATGAGCTCGTAGTTCTTGGAGTCGATCACGGACTTGAGGGCCGTAACGGCCTGATTCAGCACAGCGTTGTCCTGGAACTTCTGACCGTACCAGAGCGCGACCTTACCCTTGTAGGCGAGGGCTGCGTGCTTGGAAATGCGGGCGCCAAAAGCAGCATGACCGTTGACACCAGAGACAGCCGGAAGGGCATCCGCCGCTTCCTGCAGGTTCGTCAGACACCAGTCGATGATTTCCTTCGTATCGCCGTTGCCAAGCTCGTACTCATCCGAAGAGAGGAGATGGTCCACGAAAGGAGGAGTGCCCCACAGGCGCACGGCCTCGAACATACAGAGGGCGCGGAAGAATTTGGCTTCGGCCTTCACGCGGTTGAGCTCCGCATCGTCCTTCTCAGTTTTCTCGATAATACAGTTGCAGAAGTAGATGCACCGATAAATACCCTCATACATCTTCTTCGGGCAGGCATCGGCGGAGGTCATGATGAAGTTGGCGGCATTGCGGAACTGCTTGGAGTTGTCGGAGACACCGCCGCCACCGACAAGATGGTCATCGCTGAGGATATCCAGCAGGATGTTGTGCTCAACGCTGCAGACTTCCTTGAAATACTGGACGTAGACGGAAGCAATCAACTGGCCGGCTTCCGCACCCTCGGCCGCGGCATAATAGTCGCCAAAGTTCAACACGCTCTTCTGAGGCACTTCCAGTTGCGACTCACAGGATGTCAGGCCAAAGCCGAGCATGATGACGGAAAGAATGATAGATATCTTTTTCATATTTCGGTCTTATTATAAGGATTGCACATTAGAACGAAACATTGACACCGAAGACGAGCTTCCGGGAGATCGGATAGGAACCGAAATCAATACCGAGACCGGAGCCGTTGCTGCTGCTGCCCATGGCGTTGGTTTCCGGATCCATGCCCGGGTACTTCGTGAAAGTGAACCAGTCATCGAGCGAGACATAGGCCCGGAGAGAAGAAAGCGCGATCTTCTTGAGGAGCTTGCGAGGCACATTGTAGCCAAGCTGGATCTGCTTGATCTTGAAGAACGAAGCGTCGTACACGCGGAGGTCGGACATGCCGATCCAGTTGTCGGAGACGTTCGGACGCGGATACTTGTAGCCGGTGGAGCTGGCGTTCTGCCAAGCGTTGGCATAGTATTCCTTGAGGGTATTCTGTGCGAAGAAGTCACCGCGGTTCATGGAGAAGAACATCTCGTTGCCCTGGGAACCGGCACCATAGACGGTCAGGTCGAAGCCCTTCCAGCCCAGGTTGAGGGTGATACCGTAGGTGAAGTCAGGGATGCCGCTACCGGTCATCTCGCGGTCGTCGCCGTTGATCTTGCCGTTGCCGTCAAGGTCCTTGTATACAGCATCACCGGTCGCCTGGTCAATATGGTCGACGACGAAGGTGCGCATGTACCACAGCGGATAGCCCTCTTCGAAATACGTGATCGGGAGGGAGGACCATCTGGACGTACCGTCAACGCGATCCTTGGACGTGCCCTTGACCACCTTGTTGTGCACGGTGGCGAGGTTGCCGCTGATTCCATAGCTGAAGTCGCCGATGTTGTCTTTCCAGCTGATTTCAAACTCGGTACCGTGGTTGTTCACGATGCCGGCATTGACGTACACGGTGGTGGCACCGGTATTGGCGGGAGCCGCCGTGCTGGTCAGCAGGTCGTGGGTATCCTTGTTGTACCAGTCGATACCGACGGTGAGCCGGTCTCTGAAGGCACGCAGGTCGAGACCGATGTCCGTCTGGTGCGAGGTCTCCCAGCTGATGTCGGGGTTCGGAAGCACGGAGGAAGGAGCAACCGCATCCACCCAACCGTTGCCGAAGTTGTAGCCGCCGCTCATGGAGAGCGTCGAAGAGTACTGGTAGCTGCCGAGGGCGTTCACATTACCGTTGATACCCCAGGAAGCGCGGAGTTTCATGAAGGTGATCCCGGTCGCGCTCTTGAAGCCGGCCATGAATTTCTCGTTCGAGAGGGTCCAGCCGGCGGAGACGGACGGGAAGTAACCCCATCTGTGGGTACGGTCCAGTTTGGACGTGTCATAAGCATCGGCACGGAAGTTCGCCTGAACGTTGTAACGGTTGCCATAGGACCAGCCGATACGACCGTAGTAGGACATGTTCGCGCTCTCGGTCGGCGTACCGGAAATGGACATCTGCGAATTGTTCACCGCATTGGAGAGGTAACGGAAGTTCGGCTCGTAGCTCTTCAGCTCGGTGGCGTTTCCGTACACGTAGTCGCTCGTGTTCTTCTGGAACGACATACCGGCCATCAAGTTGATTTCGTGCTTCTGCGCGATCGTGAAGTTGTAATTGGCGAAGTTTTCCCACTGATAATAGAGGTTGGTCGTGGAACGCGCGTTGATGGAGAACGACTGGTTCTCGGTCGGGTTCACGAACAACTTATAGTTGTAGGTGTGGTTCACGGAATAACCGGCACGGTAGCCGAGTCGGGAGGTGATCGTCAGGCCCTTGATCGGGGTGAGGTTCACGAAAGCGGTACCGTTGAGATTGAAGCCATTGGTCTCAGCGTCGGTGCGGTCACGCATCACGGCCGGATGCCAGATGAGGCTGTTGCCGGCGAAGACGGACGCGCCGTAGTACTGGCCGGTCGCAGGATCCTTCGGAAGCTCGTATCCCTGGGCTTCCCAGAGTGTGATGCGCTCAGGAACGGCATTTTCAGGATAGGACCAGGGCGTTATCGGATCATAAGTCAGGATGGAGGACATCAGGGAGACACCTGCCGCCTGAGCCTCGGAGACGCTGCGGGAGAGGCTCTTGACGATGGACGCGGTCACGCCGATCTGGATCCACTTGTTGATCTTGTAGTCAGCATTGATCTGGCCGGTGAGGCGGTTGAAGACGTCCTTGTCACCGGAGATGATACCGTTGTTAGTGAGAGACGTGAGGGAAACATAGAGGTTACCCCGGTCGTTTCCGCCCTGGAAGCCGACAGTGTGGCGGGACATCCGGCCGGTCTCGAACATGTAGTCTGACCAGCGGGTATCCGTGTGGCCGTCATATTCGAGCGTAGCGTCGTTGGCGGCGCCGGCCAGTTTCATATAGTCCATCCAGTCTTTCGCATTCATCATCTCGGGCAGGTGGGCGATGCTCTGATAGGTCTGCTGGAAATTATAGAACACGCGGCCGGAGCCCTTCATGGCCGAGCCGGACTTGGTGGTGATGAGAATGACGCCGTTACCGGCCTCGACACCGTAGATGGCGGCGGAGGCGGCATCCTTGAGGATTTCCATGGAGGCGATGTTCTCCGGATCGAGATAATCGATGCTCTTGACCTTCAGACCGTCCACGATCATGAGCGGAGAGGTCTTGGAGTTGGAGGAATAACCGCGGATCTGGATGCTGGAGGAGGAACCCGGCGCACCGGAGAAATTCACGACCTGCACACCGGCGGCCTTGCCCTGCATGGCCTGGATGGCATCCGTGGAGGTGCGGTTCGAAAGGTCCTCGGACTTCAGCGAGGCGATGGCGCCGGTGACGTCGCTCTTCCGCTGGACGCCGTAACCGATGACGACGGTTTCTTCCAGGAATTCGGCATCATCGGGGAGCGTAACCGTGTAGCTTTGCTGCGGGCCGACGACAAATGTCTCGGTCGCATAGCCGATACACGAAACACTGATCGTCGCACCGTTCGCGGCACTGATGCTGAAGGTACCGTCTTCGTTGGTCACAGTACCGACGCGCGCGTTGCCGACGACCACGACGGAGGCACCGATGATGGGCTCCCCCTTCGCATCGACGACCGTACCGCTGATAGAACGATTCTGGGCAAACAGACCGATGCCCAGGCATCCCAGGAACAAAACCAGACAGGTTTTTGTCAAACAGGATAACAGTTTCTGTCTCATACTTGTTTACTTTGAATAGTTGAATTAGAAAATAATAATGGAGTTAGGAGTTTCGGGGTTAGCAGTTGTTTTTCGTCGAAAATACGATGAAAGAGGACGCACAAATGGAAATAATGATGTAAATTATGCAACGATTCGGACAATGATTCATTTTCTTAAGCATTTGAATAATGTTTTAAGAAAACTGTTACATATTTATTGTAATCTCGAATTGTTTTAGCGAGATAGGATAAAACGATGAAAAAAGTCGCGCTGATTATCAAATTATTTTATTTATTAGCCCCTCTTTCGCTTTCCGCGACGGAGCATCATTTCTATGTTCATTATACGGAACAGGACGGCCTGCTCGGCATGCATATCCGAAGCTGCTGTCAGGACTCCTTCGGAAGACTGTGGGTCGGAAGCGGCAACGGCGTCTTTTACTACAACGGTACGCATTTCGAGCCCCTGGACGCCTTTGAATACATCCAGGCCTGCACGAAGATGACCTTTTCCGTCGCCTGCGACGGGAAGGACCGGATCTGGGTGGCAGCCAGCAGCGGCATCGGCTATTACGACACGGTCAGCGGCATATTCACTCCCCTGCCGGGCTTCGACACCGAACCGGCCCGGGACCTCGACATGGGGCCGGACGGGACGATCTGGCTGACTTCCGCGTCCGGTATCTGGAAATATGACGAGACTTCCGGGACGGTCGTCCCCGTCCTCATTCGGAGCGGGCTCAAGCCGGCATCTTCCTGTTTCAACGAGACAGGCGACCAATTATACATAGCCACCGCGAACGGAAGCGTCACACGCTACACGCCGTCCTCCGGCCGCACCGAGACGATTTACCGCCCGACTGGGAGAGAATCACGGGCGAAACGCCTGGCCTGCGGCCGCGACGGCGAAGTCATCATCGCCACCAAGACCGGGCTCATTCTGGCCCTGGACGGCCAGTCCGGGCAGCGGGAGACCGTGCTGGACCTGACGGCGTCGTTTTCTTCCCTGGAAATAACCTCGCTGATGGTCAGACAAGACGAATACTGGCTCGGAACGACCTCCGGTCTGATCATCTACAACGCTGCCAGTCAGACTCTGGAGGAACAGACCGGAAAAGAGAAAGGGGCCCTGTCCTCTCTGTCCGGACAGAGCATCCGGGCGCTGTTCTCCGACCGGGACGGAAATGTCTGGGCAGGCACCGAGAACGGAGGCCTCCGCGGCTGGATGAACTATGACGGGCAATTCTCACGCTTCGTGTCCGAAAATACCGGCCATTCCCTCGCCGGGACGACGATTCGGGCCGTCTGCGGGGACCCGGACGGCTATGTATGGCTTGGCAGCGAAGAAGGGAAACTCTCCCGTCTGGATCCCAAGACCCAGGCATTCAAGGACTTCAGTTCCCGGACAGGCATCCGCTACGGAACGATCATCACAGATGTCAGCCGCCATGGCGAATCCCTCTGGATCGCCACCTACGGAGAAGGCCTCATCGAATTCGATCCGGCCGCCGGGCGGGTGCTCCGGAAAGCCCATTGCGAGACTGAACGATTCATCACGATCTTCGAGGACAGCCAGGGCAACATGCTGGTCGGAACGGATGTCGGCCTTTATTCCCTCAATCCGGATGCAGGCCAGCTGTCCCTGATCGAGCCGACACGGGGTTTCCCGGTCTTCACCCTGGCAGAGGACGCCTGGGGACGCATCTGGATAGGCACAGACGGGCAGGGTGTCGGCTATTGGGAGCCCGACAGCATGCGCTACCACGAATGGGCGCAAAGCGACGAGAGCGAGCAGCAAAAGGCGAGCTACATCAACCATCTGTTCATCGATTCGGCAGGACGGCTCTGGGTCTGTTCCGAAGGCGGCGGCCTGATTCGAATCACCTTCTCCCGGTCCGGATCACCGGACAACACGCAGACATTCGACCGCCGGTCCGGTTTCCCTTCCAACGACATCAAGGGCATGATTGAGGGCCATAACGGCATTCTCTGGATCGCCACCTCGGACGGACTCGTCGAGTTCGATCCGACTTCACTGTCCATCCGAAACATCTACATGCAGGCCGACGACGTCGTCGGGAACTTCTTCAGTTCCGATGCGGGCATCCTCTCCGATGAAGGGATCGCATACATGGGCACCCACAAAGGTTTGCTCGCCTTCGACCCGGACGGCATGGCGGCCGAATTCAAGCACACGCCCGTCTTCATACGGGAAGTCGTCACCGGCATGTCCGGGAATGCCGTCCAGCGGACAGAACCCGGCAAGTCCTCCCTGTTCACGGAAAGCCTCAAGGTCAAGCAGAAAGACGCACCGGTGCTCACGCTGTCCTTCTCTCCCGTGCGCTACGGCAACCCGAACCGCGACCTGTTCGACTGCGAGCTCACGCGGAGGGGCCACACAAGCACATTCACCACAGAGCACCATTCCGCCGTCTATCAAGGTCTCAGACCGGGACGATATACATTCAGCGTAACCGGCCACGGGGATCCGAATCCCGGTAACAAGGACACCATCAGGATCTTCATCACCGCCCCCTGGTACCTTTCCATCGTCGCCAAGCTGATCTATGTCGCCCTGACCGCGCTGCTAGTCGTCCTGATCCTGCGGAAAAGAAGGGCCGAACGGGAGCGCGTCGCCAAGCTCAAGGAGGCGCAGAACAAGATGCAGACCCTGCACAGCCAGATGAAGTTCATCACGAACGTCACGCATGAGATCCGCACGCCCGTCACGATGATGACCATCCTGATGGACCGGCTTTCGAAAGAGAACACCGGCGACGAGACCGACAACATCAAGTCGCTGAAAGCAAACATGAACCACTTGTTGGAGCTCTGTGACCAGATGCTTGACTACCGGAAGGTGGAGAACGAGCAGGTCCGGCTGAACCTGAAAGAAGAGGACCTCTCGAAACTGGTCGGCGCCGTCGGCGCAACCTTCCGCCCCACCGCCGCAGCCCGGGGCATGCAATTGTCGCTCGCCATCCCGGATACGCCCGTGACGGTCAACTGCGACCGGGAAGCCGTCCGGGGAATCCTCTCCAACCTGCTCTCCAACGCCATCAAATACGGACAGACCCGCATCGCCATATCCCTGGGGACGGAAGGAGAACAGGCCGTCGTCCGCGTCGACAGCGACGGAGAACTGATTCCAAAAGACGAAAGCGAGCTGATATTCAACGCGTTCTACCAGCGAAAACAAGGCACGAGCACCGGAACGGGCCTGGGCCTGACCTACTCGCGCGCTCTGGCCAACATGCACGAAGGACGCCTGTTCCTGGACTCTTCCCGGGAAGACAGCAATTCCTTCGTATTCATGCTTCCGCTGAAAAAAACCGACACCCCCGCGGCCGCCGTGCCGCAGGAACCGACGCCGGCCGAGGAGGAAGCCTGGCAGGGCACGGACGGGAAGCCACTCATCCTGGTCGTAGAAGATAACGTGGAGCTCCGTAAACTCGTCGTAGGCGAACTCTCCAAGTCTTACCTGACCGCCGAGGCAGGCAACGGCAAAGAAGCCCTGCAGATCATCGAGCAGCGGAACGTGGACGTCGTCGTCAGCGACATCATCATGCCCGAAATGGACGGCTGCGAACTCTGCGACGCCATCAAGACCGACGTCCGGACCAGCCATATCCTGGTCATCCTGCTGACGGCGGCCATCGGCGCAGAGAACCACATCCGCTCGCTCAAGGCCGGCGCCGACAGCTATATCGAGAAGCCGTTCAAGACCGAGCTGTTGCAGGAGAGCATCCACAACCTGCTCCGCAACCGCGAGATCCGCAACGAGCAGTTCGCCGTGTCCCCGCTCGCCCACTTCAACTGCGCGTCCTTCAGCAGCGTCGAGCAGCAATTTATGGAAATGCTCCACGATTTCATCCTGGAGCACATCTCGGACAGCGAGATGACAACCGGGCGCCTGGCGGAGGCGATGAATATGAAAAGCCGGACGCTGGTCCGTAAGATACGGGCCAACACCGGCTTGAGTGTGAATGAATATGTCCGGACCTGCCGCCTCAAGAAAGCTGCGGAACTGCTGGCCAAGCACAAGTACCGGATCAACGAGGTCGGATATCTCGTGGGCTACTCCACTCCATCCTACTTCACGAAACACTTCACCGCCCAATTTGGGATGAAGCCCTCCGAATTCCTCAAAACGCTCTGAAAATTAATCAGAAAGGAACCGTCAGCTTGAAGGTCACGTTGCGGCCCATGTTGCCGACACCGATATACTTCAGCCGGCTCAGGTGCGGCATATAGACCGCGTCCGTCAAGTTGCTGCCGATGACATAGAGCGTAAAGCGGGTCTTGCCGCGGATGACGACGTCCGTACCGGCCGAAGCGCCCAGGAGGGCGTAGGCCGGCGTGGCCGTTTCCGTCCCGCCTGCGGCGTAGAAATGGTTCTGCGCCATGTTCCAGTCGAGGTTCAGGGCCACGAAGGCGTTGTTGAACAGCTGGCCGCTGTGGGTGATTTCCCATTTAACCTCCGAGAACAGCCGGGGTGCCGGGATCAACGGCAGGTCATCACCACCCCGCTCCCGGGCATACACGCAGGAGAACGCGCTGCTCAGGTGGAGCTGGTGGATAGGATGGAAATCAACGGCCAGTTCGCCGCCGCCCAGACGGGCCAGGCCGCTCCGGAAGGCATAGACGGGCAGGCCCTCGTCGGAGACCGCGCCGTTCTTGGCCGCGAAGATGTAATTGTCAATCCGGCTGGCGAACAGCGAAGCCTGCACGGACAGGAAGCGGCAGCTGAAATCAAGGCCCAGGTCGCCCTGCAGGCTGTATTCCGGCTTCAGGTCTTTGTTGCCGAGTTCATAGCGGAAGGTTCCTTCGTGCTCGCCGTTGGAGCCCAGTTCGGAAAGGTTGGGCGCCCGGAAGCCGCGGGCCACGTTGGCCCGGAAAGTAAAATGCTCGCCGAATCTGCGCACGGCACCCAGGCTGGCGCTGAAGCCGGGGAAACGCCGCGAGAATTCCTCGAAGCGCTCGGGCAGAGCCTCACTCTTAAGCCAGCGCACATCCATACGCACGCCGCCGGAGAGCGTCCAGTTCCCCACCGTCCGGCTGGCCGTGGCGAAGAGACCGGCATCGAAGAGCCCATAGGCAGGAATCAGGTATTCCTCACCCAGGTTCTCGCTCCGCTGCCCCATTCCGGCCAGCCCGATGGAAGTCTTCCATCCCTCGCCGAAGCTGTTCTGGTAACGAAGGTCGTAATTGAAGGTATTCAGCAGGAAGTCCAGGCCGGGCTCCACGGCCCTTTCCTCATACTCCTGGCGGCGGTTCTGCTGCCAGCCGAGGATCAGTTTCAGGGAGCCGGAGCCGACATAGAACGTATTATCCGACACGATCTTATAGTGCCTCACCTGCTGGAAAGGAAGAACCGGCCGGTAGCCGCCATCCTCCTCGCCGTCCTCCTCAATCATACCGGGCATCAGGTGAAAGTAGCTGAAGCGAAGGCGCGTGTAGCCCCAGGAGCCATTCCGTCCCAGCATCCCGGAGGCAGCCCGCTCCCGGTAGCCGGAGTTGGCCACCAGGCCGTTCAGCGCGTTGCGGTAGGCGTGGGCATATTTGTCGGAGAAACGGGCGCTCCAGAGCCAGCCTTTCAGGTTGCCGTCGGCAGCGAGCGAATAGGCCAGCAGGCCGTTGTTGGTCTGGAATTCCGAAGAAAAGCTTCCACCGACCTCCCCGAGGCCGCGGAGCGGTTCCGGGTGGAAGATCAGGATGCCGGCCAGGGCATCGGAGCCGTACATCAGCGAGGCGGGTCCTTTCAGGATTTCGACGGAATGGACCGTCATGCCGTCGATCTCGATGCCATGCTCATCTCCCCACTGCTGGCCCTCCTGGCGGATGCCGTCGTTGACCACGACGACGCGGTTGTAACCCATGCCGCGGATGACCGGCTTGGAGATGCCGCCGCCCGTGGTGATTTCGCTGATGCCCGGTTCGGCCGCGATGGCACTGATGATGTTGCCGCCGGAGCGGGAAGACAGGTCCGCGGGCCGGACGACCGAGACCGGCGCCGGCATTTCTTTCATCCGGGTGTCTCCGGCGAGGCCGGTCACCACCACTTCATTGATTTCCAGATGGCCGTAGAACACATCTGTAGAGTCAGGAACATGCTCCTGAGCGGTCGCTGCTGCACACACGGACAGCAGCGACAATACGAGTATTATCTTATTCATTCTTGGTTTCGTTGTTAAATGTGCCCGATCACGCCGGGCACGACGTAATGGATACGGGATAAACTAAAACAAGAATGAAACAGGCGGGGCTCGGGAAGATGGAAGTTGGACAGGACAGGGAATGAACGCATCGGGCAGGCTGCCGGCCAGGGTGACCAGGTCCGAAGCGACCAGGTCCACCACCAGGCTGGAGGACGGGATGTACTGCTCGGCCAGGAACTGGCAGACCAGACACTCGTCCGTATCCGACATCCCGGAGAGATGGCCCGGATGCGGCAGATGATGCGCGCAGGCATCGCAGGAAAGCTCCGTCGGATCAGGCTCTTCGTGGTGATGATGGAAAGGAACGACGAACACCACCGGCAGAAGAACCGATAGCATCAGCCAGGCCGATATGCGCCTCCCAGTTGCTTTCATTCCATTTTTGACGCCGCGAAGGTACACAACCCTTTCCGTTTATCCAAGATAAAATTAAAAGTTATACTTCAATTTCAGCCAGGCTTCGCTGTTGTGCGCATAGCGGGCGAACATACCCCCCTCCGCGTAGAACAAATCATATCCCACGAGGACATGGAGCTGGTCGGTAGCCGCCCAGTCCGCGCTGAGGCGGTTGAAGACCCCCTTGTCCCGCACATCCGCATACGCGAAGGTGGAAAGCGTCAGGGCATTGTTCAGCAGGGCCTTGGAGATGCGGAGCGTGGCGAGCGAGCTGTGCTCCCCCGCCCCGAAGGTCCGGTTGTACTGGACGGAGAGGTTCCAGTCCGCGCCGGGATACCAGTCCAGGCCCGCCAGGGCGTTCCCCTGATGCGCGCCCCTGTCATCGATGTTGTCGGCAATCTCACCCCGAAAGACGAAGCTCCCGAAGGGGATCGACAAGTCTGCGCCGAGCACCGTCAGGCGATGGTAGCCCAGGTGGTCGCCCAGCAGCTCGGGCATCTTGCTCCAGCTGCGCAGGGCCATCAGCGAGAAGTCCACACCGCCCAGGAAGGCGCAGAAACGCAGACCGTATTCCATATTCCCGAGCTTCGGGTCCGGCCGCACTTCGGGCGGGAGCGTGCCGACCGACCAGGGATTGGCGGGGTCGGTCGGCAGCTTGAAGAACTCCGCCACCGGCACGGCGACGGCCTCGAGGCTCCAGGAGCCATGCAGATAGCGCACGCGGAGCGCACCCACGGGGATGCGGATATCATCGTAGTCCTGGGCCAGGAATTCCGTGTAATCCATCGGGGAAATCAGGTCGGTCACGCGCAGGCCGTCCGCCACGCCCCAGGAAATGATCTGCCGGCCGGCGCGGATATCCCAGTGCGGATTGCCCCAATAAGCGTAAGCTTCCCGGAGTTGGAGGCCGGACAGATCCTTCAGCAGGGCATTATATACCAGGTTCGCGGACAGGAAGATACCGCCGCCGTCCTTCTCCACGCGCAACTCGCCGCGGGCGCGGGTGCGGGACGACATCCAGTCCCCCGGAGCCTCGGTGCGGACGGCGTGATACGTATCCACGAAGCCCTTCACGGACACGTCCAGGCCATCCTGCGCCGGGAGCGGGACGGCCGTGCAGTACACGGCCATCACGCTCACGAGCAGGGTTTTCACAGTGCGTTTCATAGTCCTTTCTCCAGCTTCGCCACGGTGAACAGGCTCTTGTCCACCGGGATGTCATACTTCGGTCCCGTTACGGTGATCTGCGTGCTGTGGCCGCTCTGGACGTTTTTCATCTCCATCTTCATCACGGTCCAGTAGCCTCCGACCTGCTGCAGCTCGCTCACGCTCATCACGCGATGAAGCTTGTCCAACTTGTCGTAGAATTCCACATAGACGGTCACGTCGCAGTCCTGGCGGATCCAGCTCAGCTTGCGGCTGTAAATCTCGCGAGGGTCCACCGGCACGGACTCCAGGACCCAGCATTTGTGGCCGTCGCGCATCTCTTCGCGAAGCAGTTTGTGCTTGTCCTCGTCCACGCCGCGGCCGCCCATGTCGTCATAGGTAAAGTCGGTGCCCATGAAGAAGTCCGTCTTGGAAGAGGAACCGCTGATGCGGCGCGTCTTCTTCATCGCCGGCAGATACAGCCATTTGTCGTCCTCCTTCCCGGTCTGGTCGTAGTCCCAGGTGAGGAAACCGGTCCCCTTCACGTCGCCTGGATAGGTGAAGAACATGATTTTCTTGGTATCCTTCCCCT
This sequence comes from Candidatus Cryptobacteroides sp., assembly GCA_045117755.1. Taxonomy (GTDB): domain Bacteria; phylum Bacteroidota; class Bacteroidia; order Bacteroidales; family UBA932; genus Cryptobacteroides. The sequence goes on along the minus strand of JBGUOB010000070.1, from coordinate 34,944 downwards.
CGTCCATCGCCCAGGAGACCATCTTGCGGTCCCGCTTGTCGCCATTCTTCTTCACGAGGGTGAGTTGCATTTCCGCGTAGCGGGTATTGCCGTCGGGGCGGTTCTTGACGCGCTCGGCGATGTCGCGCCCGGTCTGGGCGTTTCCGGATGCGACGGCCGCAAACATCAGGACCGCCAGAAGAGCTATTCTTTTCATATCATTGCTATTTTTCGTTACCATATACTTTGAATTTCTTCACCAGCAGCGGCGTGATGAAGAGGTCGGCCAGCAAGGCCGAGAGGATGCCGATGACCGCCAGCACGCCGAAGTTGAAGCACATCGCGCAGGCAGAAGTCGAGAAGCAGGCGAAGACGGCCGAAGTGATGATGGAAGTCGTGACAATGGCCACGCCCACGACCCGGAAGGTCCGCCGGATGGCGTCGGCGTACACCGGCGTCCGGTCGAATTCGAGCTTGGAATGGTTGAAGAAGTGGATGGTGTCGTCAACGGCCATACCCAGCATCATCGGGATCAGCGTGGCGGTCATCATGTCCAGCGGGATGCCTGCCCAGCCCATGATGCCGCCGACGAAGATGGCGGGCATCAGGTTCGGGATGAGGCCGATCAGGCCGACGCGGATGCTCTGGAAGGCGATCATCAGCAGGATAGCGATAATCAGCACGGAAATCAGGAAGGACTGCATCTGGCCGCGGACGAGATACTGCATCATCGTCGTGTACTGCGGAATGTTGCCGACGGCCGTCATGGTGACGCCCGGGAACATCTCCGCCGCCTTCCGGCTGATGTCGGCCAGTTCCCGCTCCACTTCGCCGGAGTTGTAATCGGAGATCTCCACCATCAGGCGCAGGCGCTTGTAGCCATAATCGATCCAGTATTCCGCCTCGGATCCGCCTGCGTTCTCATAGAGCATGAGCATCTGGGCAACCTCCTCCTCGGTCTCCGGAATCCGGTAGTACGCGCGGTCACCGCCGTTCAGCGTCTGGTTCAGGTCCTTGAGGATGTCCAGGATGGAATTGGTCCGCTTGGTGAGCGGATAGGTCTTCACCAGCGCTTCCAGCTGCTCCAGCCTGCGCAGGTTGTCCGGCTGCTTGGCCTCCTCCTCGTCGGCGAATTCCATCACCAGGTCATAGGAATACAGGGCACCCAGCTCGCTGCGTCCGACCGCCAGGATATCCTTGACGTACGGGACTTCGGCGCCCATGGTCCGCTCGACGTCGAAGGCCGGTTCGATCTTCCACAGGCCGATGCCGAGCGCGACGCAGGCGACGGCGAACACCGTCACGATGGCCTTGGCATGCTTGAACGTGAAGTCGTTGAGCCGTTCCATCGCGTGGCTCAGGCGGGTTCCGCCTTCGCCGTCCACGCCGGGCTTGGGCTGGCGGTCCTTGCCGAAGGAAAGCAGCACGGGAGCCATCAGCAGCGTGGTGAGCAGCACGAAGAGGACCGTCATCGAACTCGTGAGGCCGACGCACTTCATCGGCCGGATGGGAATGATCATGAACGAGAGCAGCGAGATCACGGTCGTCAGGCCGCAGAACACCACCGACCAGCCGATCTCACTGACGGACTCCACGACGGCCTGCCGGCGCTGGCCGTGCGCGCGCATCCGCTGGTTGAAATAGGAGAAGAAATGGATGTTGTAGGCGATGGACACGGCGAAGGCGAGAATGGCCGGAACCATCAGCACCGTGCTGTCCACGTACATCTGCGTGTGGCCGGCGATGCCGAAGGTGATGGCCACGCCGCCCAGCACGGACAGCAGCGGACAGACGACACCGCGCAGGGAGCGGGTCATCAGGAGCATCACCAGGATGCAGATGATGGCGGCGATCATCACCAGCCGCCCCATCTCCGCGCTGATATAGTCGGATTTCTGCTGGGTCACATACGGCATGCCGGTCGCGCGCGGGTGCAGCGGGGCGTATTTCGCCTTCGAGATGATCCGGGACACCTCCTCGCCCGTCACGATGTCCGGGGACACATTGTTCGTGAGCTTCCATTCTTCCTCCGAAGGGAAGGCGCGCAGCTTGACGAGCGTCCAGGCATTCTTCCCGTCCCGGGAAATGAGCTTCTGCGCCACCTGCGGCTTGCTGTAGGCCAGCGCGCGGACCTGCTCCATTTCCGGCGAGCCGGTCTCCGGGATGACCTCCGGAACGATCTGGACGATCTCCATCCCGTCCTCCGTGCCAAGCATGAATTCCAGGTCCACCAGCGAGGTGATCTTGTCGCCGTAGGACAGGGAGTCCAGCAGTTCCCCGCCCAGCTCGCGCAGCAGGCTCAGGTTCTCTTTCGTGAAATGGTCCTCGCATTCGGTAAGGACGCCCACGAAATAGTCATTGCCGAAGTTCTCCTTGAACTCGTTGGTCTTCACCAGCATGGGATCCCCCTCAATAAAATAGTCGTCGAAGGACGTCTGCTGCACCATCTTGGACATGCCCAGGAAGGAAACGAGCAAGACGGCCACGAAGAAGGCGATGGCGCCCCAGCGCCATCTCAGCAGGAAGGCGGCATACCTTCCGAACCAGTCGTTAATCTTGTGCGATTTCATTTGTTTTGAATTATTAATAATGAACATTGTTTCGATTTGTTCTCAAAAAAAACGGCCGCCTCCAGGGCGACCGTCATTCCAATTGCATCATCTTTTTCCATCCGATGAGCTCAAATTGTATGTAATCCGACAGCACCGATCGGGTTTCCTCCTCCCCCAGGTCGTGCATCAGGATTTCTTCCAGCAGCGTGAACATCCAGACGTTGTTGAGATGAATGAAGAAATCCGACACGTCGGCGTTCATCTCCGGGAACTTCGCTTTCATCTCCCGGAACCAGTCCAGAACCAGCCGGGTCGCCTTCTCGACGTAATACTCCTTGAAGCCTTCCAGCGAGGAACCCTGCGACTTGAACAGCAGCATCTTCAGCGTGTTCCGGTGCTTGCGGATGACCCCCAGGTATTCTTCCAGCTCCTGTTCGGCATAGTCTTCCGCCTGGATCGTCCGGACATCGTAGCCCTTCGGGCCATGGCGCTCGTCCAGCAGCGCCTCCAGCGCATCCGTGGCAGGCTTCAGCAGCTGGCAGAACAGCTCGTCCTTCGATGCATAGTAATGATAGAGGTTGCTCAGGTTGATGCCCGCCGCCCGGGCGATGTCCCGGGTCGTCGTGTCGCGGAAACCCTTCTCCAGAAAGAGTTTCCTGGAGACGGCGAGAATCCGCTTGCGGGTATCCGGTTTGAGCGTCTGCATTTCTGGAACGTTGTTCTTTATTCGAGCACAAAGGTACGCCCTTTCGCACACCGGGGCAATCATCATTTATTGTGATTGCAAGGATAATCCTAATTCCGGCACCTTCCGTTCTAAAAAAATAGGCGCGGATTGCGGACCTTTGCACCGCCATGCTGACAACGTTTTTCATTTCCCTGCTCACGGTCGCTTCGCCGGTCTGTGACACGCTCCTGCAGGCGGCCACCGTGACCGCCCTCAAGGAGAGCGTCTCCGTGGAGAGGCTTCCTTCGCCCGTCACGGTACTGCGCGAAGCGGAGCTGCAGAGCAGTAATACCTACCGGCACAACCGGCTCTCCGGGCAGGTCCCCGGACTGTATATTCCCGAATACGGCGCCTCGCTCACGTCCACCATCTATATGCGAGGACTGGGCTCCCGCATGGAGAATCCCGTGATGGGACTCTATCTCGACGGCATCCCGGTGCTGGACAAGAACGCCTACGACTTCGACTGGGAGGGCATCCGCAACGCCACCGTGCTGCGCGGCCCGCAGGGCACGCTTTACGGGCGGAACGCCATGGGCGGCGTGCTCGCGCTGCAGTCCCTCTCCCCCGCCGACGGGATGCGACGGAGCTTCCATCTCGAGTACGGCAGCGCCAACACCCTGCGGGCGGGCGGCATCTACACGCTGGGGCATCACGTCCTGTCGGCGCAGTACCGCCACGGCGACGGCTTCTTCCTGAATGAATACAAAGGGAGCAACTGCGACCCCTACGACGGCCTGTCGCTCCACTGGAAATGGGAACAGGGCCTCTCCGAGCGGCTCTTCCTGGGCAACACCTTCTGGACCAGCCTCTCCCGCGAGGGCGGATTCGCCTACGGCCCATGGAAGGACGGCGTCCAGCATCCCGTATCGTACAATGACGAAGGCAGTTACGGCCGCATTTCCGTCGTAGACGGGGTGTACGCCCGGCTCCGCGCGGAGCGCTTCACGGCCGACGCCGCCGCGTCCCTACAGTTCCTCGCCGACGACATGCACATGGACCAGGATTATACGGCGGACAACGTCTTCACCCTGCAGCAGCGGCAGCTCAGCGGCGCGGGCACGCTGGAAGTGCGCATCTCCCGCGCTGACACGGAGGCCGCCTGGCAGCCCAAGACCGGCTTCTTCGCCCTGTACAAACTGAACCACCTGGTGGCGCCCGTCACCTTCAAGCGGGACGGCATCGAGCGCCTGATCCTGAACAACGCCAACAAGAACATCCCCGCCGACATCGGCTACCTCACCATCCCGGATGAGCAGTTCCCCGTGCATTCCGATTTCCTCATCGGGACCTGGAACGCCGCGCTCTTCCACGAATCCGTCCTGACGGTCGGGAACTGGCAGTTCACCGCCGGCCTCCGGCTGGACTACGAGGGCGCGCGGATGGATTTTGACTGCCTCGCGAAGCTGCACTACCGCTTCGTGCCGACGATGAAGGCGGACAAACCCTTCTCCGTGCCTTACCGCGGGCACCAGAACCACGGCCGCCTGGAGCTGCTGCCCAAGTTCGCCGCCCTGTACCGGGCGAATAGTGCCCTGACCCTCTACACGACCGTAGCAAAAGGCTATCGCGCCGGCGGCTTCAATACGCAGATCTTCTCGGACATCCTCCAGAATCAGACGATGAGCGCCATGATGAAGGACCTGGGCGTCTACCTGGACCGCCCCATCGTCTCCGTGTCGGCCGAGAATACCGAATACGATCCGGAGACCGCCTGGAACTTCGAGCTCGGCGCCCGCCTGCGCCGGAACGATTTCCGCGCGGAACTGTCCGCCTATTATATCGCCGTGAGCAACCAGCAGCTCACCGTCTTCCCTCCGGGCCTGTCCACGGGACGCATGATGACGAACGCCGGCCGCAGCCGGAGCATCGGCGCGGAGGCGGAGGTGGACTGGACGCCCGGGGACTTCCGCGCGCACGCCTCCTGGGCCTGGTGCGACAGCCGCTTCGTCCGCTACGACGACGGGAACCATGACTACGCCGGCCGCTTCGTCCCTTATGTCCCCCGGCACACGCTGTACCTCAGCGCCGGGTACAGCTTCCACTGGGGCACGCGGCGCATCGACCTGGATCTCGCCGCGCGGGGTGCCGGTTCCTTCTACTGGAACGAGGAGAATACGCTCCAGGAGCCGTTCCGGCTCCGGCCGGACGCACGGGTGGCGCTGGTTTTCCAGAAATGGGAGCTTTTTGTCCGCGCCGAGAACCTCACCGGCACCCCCGGACACAGCTTCTATTTCAAATCCGTGGGCAACGAATTCTTCGCGGACGTCAAGCCGCGTACCATCCTGACAGGAATATCCATTAAATTGTAATACAGATATGAAAACTAAAATGTTATTTGCGGCCCTTGCGGCCATGTCCCTCATCGCCTGTGGCAAGATCGAACCTGAAACCCCTGTCGTACCCCAGGAGTCCGACTACCAGGGCACGGTGACCGTCATATACGAGGGCGCTCCCTTCGACAACGAGAACATCGAGGTCAATTTCACCCCCGCCGAAGACGGCAAGACCGCCACGATCACCATCTACCAGATCCGTTTCGTGCCCAGGATGCCCGTGACCGTCGACGTCACCATCCCGAACGTCGAGCTGCAGAGCACGACGGAGAAAGTCCTGCTCTCCTGCGAGCGGACCATTCCCCTCGCCATGGGCGGCGAGTTCCCGCGTTACACCGTAACCAACCTGCAGGGCGAGATCGTGAACAACGAGCTGAACTTCTCCCTGAACTTTGGCGACAGTCCCACTTCCTTTAAGGGAGAGGTCAAGCGCGCGGCCGCGAACTGACGGCCTTCTGCAATCGTTTCATAATCATATAAAGATACGTCAAAGCAATGGGCGTTTCTTCGAATTCTTCTACCTTTGAGCAGAACCTTTCATTTGCGCAAAGATAAAGATGAAGAGAAACGCCCTTTTATTTGCCTTCGCTTCGGCGATGGCGGCCATCCTGGTCTCCTGCGGCACCGTCCGTCCGAGCGCCAAACTGGCCATCGAGGAATGTGACATTGAGAACGCGGGCACGCGGCAGTTCCTGGAAGAAGTGGATTACGCCGCCGACACCGCCTACATCCTTTCGTTCGCCCGCGACTACTACAAGGAACGCGGCGCGAACGACAAGCCGCTGCCGGTGCGCATCTCCTGGCAGGGAGACGCCGCCAGGATCGTGCTCACCACCTCCCCCAAGCAGCAGGACGGCATCGAAGTCGTCGCTTCCGCCTCGCCGGCGGAAATCTATAACCTCATTCCGGGCGTCATCTATTACTACACCGTGTACGGCGCGGACGGGAAGGCCCTCAAGACCGGGTGCGTGAAGCCCGTGGGTCCGCTGCGCTGGATCAACGGCATCGCGGAGAACGTGCGCGACCTCGGCGGCTGGAAGGCCGACGGCGGCCACATCGCCTACGGCAAAGTGTACCGGGGCGCCCGCCTGTCCTCCCGCATGCCGCAGAGCGGCCGGGACATCTTCTCCAGGGACCTCGGCATCTCCGTGGACCTGGACCTGCGCGGCATCAAGGAAAGCGAAGCGCGCGTCGGACCGGTGATGGAAGGCGCCGTGTATCTGAAACTCCCGGTCGAGAAGAACCTCGGCCGAGGAACCGGCAACACCCAGGAACTCTACCAGCAGGCCATCCGCTCCATCATCGGCTGGCTGGGCGAAGGCCGCGCCGTCTATTTCCACTGCGCGGGCGGCGCCGACCGGACGGGCTCCCTGGCCTTCCTGATCGAGGCGCTGCTGGGCGTGTCCGAGAGCGACCTGTCCAAGGATTATGAACTCACCACCTTCGCGGGCACGAACACGCGCCTGCGCAACTTCAGGGCCACCGAAAAGGAAACGCACATCCTCTACGAACTGATCAGCCACGTGCGCAAGTTCGGCGATCCCCAGACGATGAGCATCAACGAGCTGGTGCTCAACTGGGCCACCACGCGCCATTCCGACAACGTGGAGCCCCTCAGCCTGGAAGAGATCGAACTCCTCCGGAAATATTTGATCGTCAAAGACTAACGCTGCTCGCAGAAGCGGCAGTAGTCGGCATACACCTCCCGCACGACGTCATCCCAGTTGAGATACAGGTCGCGGCGGGCGGCGGCGCTGACGCGCTCGTACTGCGCCTCGTCGGCCAGGATGTCCAGGATGGCACGGGCGTAGTTCTCCTCGCCCGGGGCGGAAATAAAACCGTTCACGCCCGGCGTGACGGTCGCGGCGGTCTTCGCGCCCTCCAGGAACAGCGTCGGCGTGCCCTGGCAGGCCGCCTCGATCTGGACCAGCGAATTGGCGTCGTACAGCGACGGGAACAGGAAGAGCTTCGCGCGTGAATACAGGTTCTGCAGCATCTCGCGGCCGTTGATCAGGCCGCACATCACGACTTCCTCTTCCAGGCCCTGTTCGCGCACAAGCGCGGCGAGCGCCTCCTCGTCCTGGCCCCTGCCCGCGAAGAGCATGCGGAAGTTCTTCAGTCCCATTTCCTTGGCCTTTGCCAGGGCGCGAACCGTGAAGTCGATATTCTTGATGAAATTGATCCGCCCCACGAAGAGGAAGACGGTCGCGTCCGCCGGGACGCCATAGGTCTCGTTGACGATGCGCGCGGCCTCGGCCGGATCGGCCACCGGCTGGTGCTCCGTGGCGTTCAGCCGCACCTTGCAGGGGGCCGTCAGGCCGTATTCCTGCTCATACAGTTCCTTGATGCCGCCGTTCACCGCCCAGCACTCGTCGCAGGCGTTGAACACGCGCATGATGGCGTCCATCGCCACGTTGACGGAGAAACTGAAGCGCAGCGGCTTCTCGAAATCCTGCTTGTACTGGCTGTGGAGCGTGGCGACGACGGGCAGTTTCTTCCGTTTGGCGTAGAGTAAGCCGGAGAGCCCGACGGCGAAGGGAGAATGGATATGGACCATATCGATCTTGCTCCGGATCAGCTTCGTTTCGAACACCGGATCCAGGGAGGCGGCGGGGATGTCATAATCGTTCCCGATCATGGGAAGGGAGCTGCAGCGGACCACCTCGTAGGGCATCCTGGCATCCTCCTCCTTGCTGTAGCCCCGGGTCTCAGGGCAGAAAACCACGACTTCACAGTATTGCTGAAGGCGGCGGGCGTAGTTATCCACCACCTTGATGACACCGTCCACCATGGGATACCAGGTGTCAATGAACAATCCGACTTTCTTCATAGTTATGCAAAGATACAAAACATTATTTTGTTGAAAACTTTTCGAAAAATATTTTAGCGGACGAAAGAATTTACGTAATTTTGTAACCCGTATTGCAATTATCACTTCTCATGAAATACGGGTACGACAACGAGAAATATCTCAAGATCCAATCAGAACACATCAAGGAACGCATTGCCAAATTCGGCAATAAACTGTACATGGAATTCGGCGGCAAGCTGTTCGACGATTATCACGCCAGCCGCGTGCTTCCGGGTTTCGAACCGGACAGCAAGTTCAAAATGCTCTATCAGCTGAAGGATGATCTGGAGATCGTTATCGTCATCAGCGCCATCGACATCGAGAAGAACAAGATCCGCAACGACCTGGGCATCACCTACGACGTGGACGTCCTCCGCCTGCGCGACGAGTTCATGGCGCGCGGTTTCAGCGTGAACAGCGTCGTCGTGACGCACTACAACGGCCAGGCCAGCGCAGACGCCTACCGCAAGCGTCTGGAGCGCATGGACATCAAGGTCTATTATCATTATACGATCGAAGGCTACCCCAACAACGTGGCCCTGATCGACTCCGACGAAGGCTTCGGCAAGAACGACTACGTCGAAACGACCAAGCCGCTGGTGGTCGTGACCGCGCCCGGCCCGGGCTCCGGCAAGATGGCCGTCTGCCTGAGCCAGCTCTACCAGGAGAACAAGCGCGGCACCAAGGCCGGCTACGCCAAATTCGAGACCTTCCCGGTCTGGAGCCTGCCGCTGAACCATCCCGTCAACATCGCCTACGAAGCCGCCACGGCCGACCTGGAGGATGTCAACATGATCGACCCCTTCCACCTGGAAGCCTACGGCGAAACGGCCATCAACTACAACCGCGACATCGAGATCTTCCCGGTGATGAACGCCCTCTTCGAGGACATCTACGGCGAGTCACCGTACAAGTCCCCGACCGACATGGGCGTGAACATGATCGGCTCCTGCATCAGCAACGACGAGGTGTGCCGCGAGGCCTCCCTGCAGGAGATCATCCGCCGATACTACACCGCACTCTGCAATTTCGCCGACGGCAAGGCCACGGAGGCGGAAGTCAACAAGCTGGTCCTCCTGATGAAGAAGGCCGGCATCAGCACCAACGACCGCAAGACCACCGTCGCCGCGCATGAGCGCCTCGAGAAGGCCGGCGGCGCCACGGCGGCCATCGAGCTCGAAGACGGCACCATCCTCACGGCGGAGACCTCTCCCCTGCTCGGCCCCAGCGCGGCGCTCCTGCTGAACGCCCTCAAGCACCTGGCCGGCATCCCGCATAACATCAAGCTCATCCCGACGACCATGATCGCCCCGATCCAGAAGACCAAGGTCACCTACCTGCACGGGCACAACCCGCGCCTGCACACGGACGAAGTCCTGGTCACGATCTCCATGATGAGCCTGCTGGACGAGAACTGCAAGCTGGCCCTCGACCAGCTGCCCAAGCTCAAAGGCGCGCAAGTCCACTCCACCGTTATGCTCAGTGAAGTGGACCGCAAGACCTTTAAGAAGCTTGGGATCGACCTGACCTGCGATCCTGTCCGCAAGATGCTCGACCCCAAGACGCAGACGGAAGAGGAACTCTAGCGCACCAGGTTCTGGAGCGCGGCTCCGAAAATCAGATACGACGTATTGCCGGCGATCGTGCCTTCATTCTGTCCCCAGAGGAAAGGCCAGTCGTCGAAGTTCTCGAAGTGATCCGGGTTGCGGAACAGCACGCCCGGGGCCACGTTGCCGGGGATGAAGGAGAAGTCCGCCCGGTTGTTGCCGTAGAACACCTGCTTCGGGCGCGTGGCGCCGACCGCGGCCACCAGTGAATAATTATGGTACGGATGGCAGCCGAACATGTAGCCGGCGGCCTTCAGCGCGTACTCCGGGCCGATGATGTCCGGGAAATATTTGCTGGCGAAGCTGGCCGTGGTGCCGAAGCTCACGACGCTGCCGCTGGAAGCCCAGTTGCCCCGGCCGATGGGCACGCCGTACGGGTTATCATATTCCAGACTGTCCAGATAGACTTTGTACTGCTCCACGTACGGGCGCAGGCGCTCCTTGTAGGCCTCGTCCAGATACGGGATGGCGTCGAGCGCCGGCTGCATGGAGAATTCCGGACCGCGGTCGAGGGCCGGCCAGATCTGCTCCTGGAAGTCGTCCAGGTAATGCTGCTCGCCCGTGCAGACATAGAGCTGCAGGTTCGTGGACATGTTGCCGAAGCCGCCGCGTCCGCCGCGACGGGCGGCGGCCGGATTCTTCGCCAGCAGCTCGGTCCCCTCCTTCATCAGCCGCTTGGACTGCTTGAGGGCGCGGGCCGCCAGGTCGTCGTTGTAGCCCGCCAGGGCACGGCTCGCCGCCGCAAACATCGTCGCCGCCTGCAGGTCGAGGCCCGGGTTGCGGGTCGTGAAGGCCCACATGTCGTCCGGCGTGCCGCTGGACTTGCCGTCAGCTGACTTCTGGTACGGTTTCAGGCGCGGGTCGTAGTGCAGACCGTCCGTGATGGCGGCCGCGTCGCCCAGATGGTGGTAGTTGTCGAGGACGGAGTTGGACAGGGTCTGGGACATGTGGCCGATGTTCTCGGCCTGGGCCACCAGGTTCAGCACACCGTGCTGGATGTACTGCAGCACGTCAGGCACGCCGTCCGGGCGGTGCAGGTCCACATAACGCTGCTCCTCGCTGACGAAGGTCTCGTCGCGCATCGGCTTGAAGCGCTCCCAGTCAGAGACGAGGTTCTGCACCACGCTGATGTTGGAGCCCGTCTCGATATCGAAGTCGCCGGCATCGAAGAAGCCGCCCACGTTCAGGCCGGGGATCAGCTGGAGGGCCTTGTACTTGGTGTCGATCGGGCCCTGGCTGTGCAGGTCGAAGTGATCGGTGTTGGCCGGCGCCTGGAGATACCCCTCCTTGAAGGGCTCGCCGTGCCAGATGCGGTAGGCCTCGTTGACCATCATGTGGTTCATGTGGATCGGGATCCAGACGTCACTCGTGGCATCCGTGATGCGGTCGAGCACATCGTCCCCGATGATGAAGTCGTTGGTCTCCACATCGCCGTATTTCAGGAAGTAGACGCCCGGCTCCTGGACGGAGCTGAAGTCGAACTTCACATAATTGTACTTATAGTACAGGCCCCAGGACTTGACGGGGCCGGAGAAGGCGCGCACCTTGCTGCCGTCTTCCTTGACTTTCCAGACTTCCGCCGTAGCGCGCGGCTTGTCGAGCTTGTCGAGCTCGATCACCGCCACCTTCTGCTGGCCGGGCAGGTAGCCCACCTGTGAGAAGCCCACGTTCGGCTCGCGCGTCCAGCCGGGGATGGCGTTCGGTTCCACGGTCCAGCTCAGCACCTTGCCGGTCTGGCCGACGGGCAGCAGGCTGCGCAGCACGTACCAGCCGTTCTGCGCCAGCACACGGCCGTCGTAGAGGTTCAGCTCGGCGTCCTCGCTGGTAATCTTGATCAGGCGGCCCGGATCGTCCGTCGCCACGATCAGTTCGTGTCCGGTGGACAGCGGAAGCGGATCCACGAAGCGGCCGGTGCCGCGGTCGTCATAGGTCTTATATCCCTTGTACTGATAGACTTTCTCCTCGTTGGGACGCGTGGTCGTCAAGCTGGCGGTGTAGCGCGGGAAGCGCTCCGCCTTGCCGTCCATCACGTAAGCCTTGTTCCAATACTGGGAAGGCAGGAATTCGAGGTTGAAACCGGCGTCGCCTTCCAGCTCCGCAGGGACAGGCTTGTCCAGATACACGTCGATCCGGACGGCCTTGCCGACCGCCGTCGCGACGATGCGCGAATCGAAGTCATAGTGCGGATAGCGCAGGCCCACCTCGATGGAATTCTCCTCGCGGTTGACGTTGCGGACGGTCGTCTCGGGGACGAGGTCCCACTGTTCCGGCGTGTTGGACAAACGCACGGCGCCGCCCTGGACGGTGCGCACGCCATGGTGGATGATCTCGATGCCGGAGTTCTTCTCGTCGTTAAAGCCTCCGGAGAAAGTGTTGCTGTACACCAGCACGTTCACGCCCTGGCGCTCAAAGTATTCCAAATCATTGAGCTTCAGATCGGAAGACTCCGTGCGGGAGCAGGCCGCAAACGCCACCAAGGGCAGCAGGAAAAAGATGGATTTTCGCATAACGGTTATTAATAAATGGTTAAAATGATGGCTATTGATAGTGGGTCCGGCTATCGAGGCATCGACTCTTCGAGCCGGACAATCGTGTCCATGATGAGGTGGGTCTGCGCATGCAGGGCCTCCTGGGCTTTCCAGTCGCGGGTCTCGTAGATGTCACGGTAAACGTCCAGCTCGTGGCAGAGCCGGTGCTCGTAGCGGTTCAGCTCAAAGAACTGCGGTTCCTGCCCGGGCAGCATGAGTTCCACTTTGTCGAAGAAGTTCGGCAGGCCATAGACGCGGATGGCGCCCTTCTCCCCCTGGAAATAAAAGCCGCGCAGGCCATCGGAGTCCATGGACGCCGTGCAGATGGCCGTGACGCCGCTCTTCCAGGTCAGCGTGGCCGCACCGGAAGTCGCGATGGCGTTGCGGCCGCAGGTGTTGGCGGCATAGTAGACCGTATCCGGCCGGCCATAGAGCGAGAGCACGATGTGCAGGCAGTAGATGTTGATGTCGCGCAGCGCGCCGCCTTCGTATTCGTGCGTGAAGACGGGCAGTTCCTTCCCGGCGAGGTAATCGTCATAGCGGCCGAAGTGCTCGTCGTAGTCGGCATGCACCAGGCGCACGGGGCCGATCAGCGGGAGCAGTTCCTTCACCTTGAAGAAGTTCGGCAGATGAATGTTCGAAATCGCCTCGAAGATAAACAGATTGCGCTCCTTCGCGATGGCGAAGAGCTCTTCCGTCTGGGCGACGGTCGAGGTGAACGGTTTCTCGCAGAGCACGTTCTTGCCCGCCAGCAGGGCCTGCTTGGCGGCGGCGAAGTGCAGCGAGTTGGGCAGGGCCACATAGACGAAGTCGATGTCCGTGCGCGTCAGCATTTCCGCGTAATCGGTGTAGACGTTCGGAATGCCGAAGCGTGCGCCCTTCTCATAGCTCCGGGCGCAGATGGCAATCACTTCATAGCCCCGCACGGCCTGCATGGCCTTCAACATATCGGAAACGATCCATCCGCTCCCGACAATGGCAATTCTCATCATAACGGTCGTTAATTGTTTTCCCAAATATACGAAAAACTACTATTTTTGCAATAATGAAGTCCCCGTCCCGCACATACATCGCCATCGACCTGAAGTCGTTCTACGCCTCCGCGGAGTGCGTGGCGATGGGACTGGACCCGCTGGACACGCATCTCGTGGTGGCGGATCCGACGCGCACGGAGAAAACCATCTGCCTGGCCGTTTCCCCTTCGCTCAAAAGCTACGGCATCGCCGGCCGCGCGCGGCTCTTCGAGGTGGTGCAGGCGGTGCGGCGCGTCAATGCCGAACGGCGCGCCAAAGCTCCCGGCCACCGTTTCCGCGGCAAGAGCCATATCCATTCCGAGCTGCTGCGCGACCCTTCGCTGGAACTGGAATACATCGTCGCGCCGCCGCGGATGGCCCACTACATGGAGGTCAGCGGTCAGATCTACGGTATCTACCTGCGCTACGTCTCGCCCGAAGACATCCAGGTCTATTCCATCGACGAGGTCTTCATCGACGCGACCGATTATCTGAAGGCCTACAAGCTCTCCGCGCACGATTTTGCGCGCAAACTGATCCGGGAGGTGCTCGCGGAGACCGGCATCACCGCCACGGCGGGCATCGGCCCCAACCTCTACCTCTGCAAGATTGCGATGGACATCGAGGCGAAGCACAGCCCCGCGGACGCGGACGGCGTGCGCATCGCCGAGCTGGACGAGCTGAGCTACCGCCGCAAATACTGGACGCATCGGCCCCTGACGGATTTCTGGCGCATCGGGCGCGGCATCGCCGCCAAACTCGAAGCCAACGGTCTCTACACCCTGGGTGACGTGGCGCGCTGCTCGCTGGGACAGCCGTACGAGAAATACAATCAGGAATTCTTGTACAAATTGTTCGGCGTGGGCGCCGAACTGCTCATCGACCACGCCTGGGGCTGGGAGCCCTGTACGATGGCGGACATCCGCTCCTACCGGCCCACGACGAGCAGCCTGTCCAGTGGGCAGGTCCTCTCCCAGCCGTACAACTTCAAGAAGGCGCGCGTGGTGATTCACGAAATGACGGAGCAGTTGGTCCTGAGCCTCGTGGACAAGCAGCTGGTCACCGACCAGCTCGTGCTGCATATCGGCTACGACATCAGCAGCCTGACCGACCCGGCCGTGCGGGCGAAATACAATGGTCCCGTCACCCAGGACTGGTATGGCCGTCCCGTGCCGAAACCGGCCCACGGTACCGCCAATCTGCCCCGCCAGACTTCCTCCACCCGCCAAATCTGCGACGCGGTCCTGCAGCTCTTCGACCGCATCGTGAATCCGGCCCTGCTGGTCCGGCGCATGTATGTGGTGGCGGCGCGCCTGGTGGATGAAAACCAGATCAAGGCGGTCCAGCTGGATCTGTTCGAGGAGCCCGGAGAGGACAGCGCCCGCGAGCGCAGCCGCCAGGAAGCCATTCTCGCCATCCGGCGGAAATTCGGCACCAATTCCATCCTCACAGGCACCAATTTCGATGAAGGCGCCACCGGCCGCGAGCGCCACAAACAGATCGGAGGACACAAGGCATGAGCAACGACTTCGAGCACCGCTACGACGACATCATCAACCTGCCGCATCCCGACCCGGATCCGCGGCGCCATCCCCGCATGTCCCGCGCCGAGCGCGCAGCGCAGTTCGCCCCCTTCGCCGCCCTCACCGGCTTCGACGGCGTCATCGACAAAACGGCTGACCAGCACCTCGCCGATCAGCCGGAAATGCATGGGGAGGAAGAGTTCTAGAAGAACTTCACCACCTCGTCGAGGGGACGGTGGACGGGCATGTTGGGCTCTTCGGCGCGGTAGCCGAGGGCGATGACCGCCAGGATCATTTCCTCGTCAGGGATGTTGAAGAGCGCGCGGAGCTTGTCGGATTCGCGCATGCCCATGATCAGGGTGTCGAAGCCCATGTCGCGGGCCTTCAGGACCAGGTAGGCGTTGCTGAGGCCGTTGTCATAGGCGCCCCAGAAGTCGCCGGCATCATTGGCGGGCGTGCCACGGAAGAAGCCGGATTTACCCTTCTCGAAGGTGGAAACGATCATCACGGGGGCGTTGACCACGCGGTCCTTGTTGCCGCCGATCATCTCCAGCACGGCGGCCTGCTCCTCCGGGCTGATGGCCACGTAGTACTTGCTCGGCTGCTGGTTGGCCCAGGACGGAGCATTCTGTGCGGCCGTCAGAAGTTCACGCACCTGCGCTTCGGAGATGGTCCGGCCAGGCTCGTAGTTACGGATGCTCCGGCGGGTCTGGAAAAGATCGTCCAGCGAGGCGGATGCCGGCTGCTGGGCGGTGCAGCCTGTCAGGGCGGCGAGCGCGACGAGCGCGCTGAATAAGAATCTTACTTTCATATCGTTAACAATTGGTTAGGCCAGGAGGTCTGCTTCCGACAGGCTGCGGAGGCCGCGGTTGCGGATAATCTCTTCGGTCTCGGCGGCCTGGTCGGTCTTGAGAATCAGGATGCCGCGACCGTCCAGCAGGAAAGCATACATGTAGGTAATGCTGATGCCGGCCGCACTGAAAGTGCCAACCACGTCGGCCGCGCCGCCGGGCTGGTTGTTCAGCTCGATGGCGTACACATCGGAGATGGCCACGGCCACGCCGGCCTCCTTGAGCTCCTTGCAGGCCCGGTCGGGCTCGGCGCAGATGATGCGGAAGATACCATACTCCGCCGTATCGGCAATCGTGCAGGCAATGATCTGAATGCCGGACTTGCGTATCAGTTCGAGCACCTTCTGAAGCGTGCCGGACTGATTCTCGATGAAGATGGATAACTGTCTGATGGTCATAGTATTCAGTGTCAATAAAGTTTACGTTTGTCGATGACGTGGACGCTCTTGCCCTGGCTGCGCTCGATGGTGCCAGGCGCTTTGATCTGCACCTTGGCACTGATGCTCAGCACGCTGCGCAACTTGTCGGCGAAGCGCTTCTCCAGTTCGGAGATGGCCGCCGGCGTGTCGAGGGTGGCGTTGAAGTAGTCGGGCCGCAGCTCGACCTGCACCATCAGCGTGTCGAGGTTGTTCACACGGTCCACAATGAGCATATACACCGGCGCGAACTCCTCCATCGTCAGCACCACGCTCTCCACCTGGGACGGGAAGACGTTGATACCGCGGATGATGAGCATATCGTCGGTACGGCCGGCAATGGCGGACATACGCACATTCGTACGGCCGCAGGGGCACTCGCCCGGCAGCAGCGAACAGAGGTCGCGCGTGCGGTAGCGGATGACCGGCATGCCCTCCTTGGTGAGCGTCGTGAAGACCAGCTCGCCCGTCTGCCCGGCGGGCAGCGGTTCCAGCGTGACCGGGTCGATGATCTCCGGGAAGAAATGGTCCTCGTTGATGTGGGAGCCGTTCTGCTCATCGCACTCGTAGCTGACGCTCGGCCCCATCACCTCGCTCAGGCCATAAATATTGAAGCCCTTCAGACCCAGGCGGTTCTGAATCTCGGTACGCATATTTTCGGTCCACGGCTCGGCGCCGAAGGCACCGACACGCAGCTTGATCTGATCCTTGGTAATTCCCAATTTATCCATCGTCTCCGCCAGATACAGCGCATACGAAGGCGTACAGGCAATGCCCGTAATGCCCAGGTCGCGAATCAGGCGCGCGTGCTTCTCGGTGTTGCCGGTCGAAGCGGGCACGACGGACGCGCCGATGGTCTCCACACCGTTGTGGGCACCGAGGCCGCCCGTGAACAGGCCGTAGCCATAGGACACGGAGAAGATGTCGTCGCGGCTCACGCCGAAGGAGGTCAGGCTGCGCGCCATACACTCGCTCCAGATGCTGATGTCCTTGCGGGTGTAACCGACGATGGTCGGGTTGCCCGTAGTGCCGGACGAAGCGTGGATGCGGATAATTTCGCTCTGCGGCGCCGCCTGCAGGCCGAAGGGATAGTTGTCCCGGAGGTCCTTCTTGGTCGTGAACGGCAGCTTGACGATATCATCGATCGTCTGGATGTCGGCCGGCGAGAGGTCCATCTCCTGCAGTTTGTTCCGGTAGAACGGAACGTTGTGATACACGTACTCCACAATCTTGTGAAGGCGCTTGCCCTGCAGCTCACGCATCTGTTCGCGCGACATGCATTCTTTGGTGGGATTCCAGATCATATACTACTGACTAACAGGTTTTTGCATATTCAAGGCCGAGCTGGAAGGCTTCCAGGTTGGCATTCACGACGGCCTCCCCCTTGCGGGCGAAGACACGGGCGATGGCGCCGCGCAGCTGCTCCTCGTCGAGGAGCTTCAGCGACGGCGCGGCCATGCCCAGCAGGATCATGTTCGCGCTCTTGGGCATCGCGTGCTCGCGGGCGAGCGCCTCGATGTCGGCCCGCACCACGTGCGGCAGCGCATCCAGCTCGGCGAGCAGGGCCGCCTCGTCCGGATAATTGGGAATGTTGACCAGCGGCTTGCTGGACGTGATCACGGCGCCGTCCTTCGCCAGGTACGGCAGGTAACGCAGCGCTTCCATCGGCTCCATCGAGATGATGAGGTCGGCCTGCCCGAGCGGGATCAAGTCGCTGCAGATGCCGTCCGTGCTCAGGCGCATGTCGCTCTGCACATCGCCACCGCGCTGGCTCATGCCATGCACTTCAGCCTGCTTGAGATGCAGCCCGGCGGCCGTGGCGGCCTCGCCGATCACGGTCGCGATGGAGAGGATTCCCTGCCCTCCGACACCGGAAAGTTTGATATCAATTTTCATTTCGTTTCCTGTTTTTTCTGACGGAGTTTGCGGCCGAGCGTCTGCATGCACTCCCGCTGCGGGATGATGACGGACACACCGTGGTAATTGATTTCCTCGCGCAGGATGCGCGTGATTTCCGGCATGTTCGCCGGCAGGGGCACGACCACGTGCAAATGCTCCCGCTCCACGCCCAGCGCGAGGCAAATGGCCTCGAACTTGTGCGTGCCCGCGGAATCCTGGCCGCCGGTCATGGCGGTCGTCAGGTTGTCGCTGATGATGACCGTGATGTCGGAATGGTCGTTCACGGCGTCCAGCAGACCGGTCATACCGGAATGCGTGAAGGTGGAATCGCCGATCACGGCGATGGCGGGATACACGCCGGCGTCGGCGGCACCCTTGGCCATCGTGATGGAGGCGCCCATGTCCACGCAGCTGTCGATGGCGCGGAACGGCGGCAGCGCGCCCAGCGTGTAGCAGCCGATGTCCCCGAAGATGCGGGCGTCCGGATACTCCGCCGCCACCTGGTTCAGGGCCGTATAGACGTCGCGGTGGCCGCAGCCCTGGCAGAGCTGGGGCGGCCGGGGTGCGAGGTTGTGCGCGTTCGCGAAAGCGGAACCGCCCTCCACGCCCAGCGCGGCGGCGACGCAGTCCGGCGTCAGCTCGCCCATGCGCGGCAATTCGCCGCTCAGGCGACCTGCGACGGGATACTCCTCCCCGAACACGGCCCGGACCTGCTCTTCGAGGAAGGGCTGTCCGTCCTCGACGACCAGGATGCGGCCGCAGTGCGCCGCGAGCTCGCGGACCTGCCGGATGGGGAAGGGATACTGCGAAACCTTGAGGATCGGGAGGCCGGCCGGCGCCGACTCCCGGACATAATTATACGCAATGCCTGCGGCGATCACGCCCACATCCGAGGTCTTCGGGATGCGCAGGCTGTTATATTTCGATTGCTCGGCGCAGGCGGCGATCTCCGGCTGCTTGCCGACCAGGGACGCGTACTGCCGACGGGCATTGCCGGGCAGCAGCACCCAGTGCGTGCGCTCGTTGTCCGGATCCAGCGCGTTCTGGGCCAGGGGCTCCCCCGTCTGCACCGCGGCGCGGGAATGCGCCAGGCGCGTGACGAGCCGCATCAGCACCGGCAGGTGCAGCTGCTCGGACAGGGCGAACGCGTCTGCCATCATGTCGTAGGCTTCCTGCTGGTCGGACGGCTCCAGGATGGGCACCAGGGCGAATTTCCCGTAGAAACGGGAATCCTGCTCATTCTGCGAGGAATGCATGGAGGGATCGTCCGCCGCCAGCACCACCAGGCCGCCTTTCACGCCCGTGACGGCGGCATTGACGAAGGCGTCGGCGCAGACGTTCATGCCCACGTGCTTCATACACACGAGGGCGCGCTTGCCGGCGTAGGACATGCCCAGCGCGGCTTCCATCGCCGTCTTCTCGTTGGTGCACCAACGGCTGCGCACGCCACGCTCCCGCGCGAACGGACTTTGCTGGATGTATTCTGTAATCTCGGTCGAAGGCGTGCCCGGATAGGCATAGACGCCGGACAGACCGGCGTGCAAGGCCCCGAGGGCCACCGCTTCATCGCCCAAAAGCAAACGTTTCTCTGACATAAAATACAATAACTAACCGGAACAAATATACTTTATTCCGGTCAAGAATACAAGAAAACGCGGAACTATTTGCCTTCGGCCCGTTTCAGGCGGCCGATGGCGTTCTCCAGGCTCTCGGTGGGCTCGATGATGTTGTAGTCCTTCCAGAAATCAGGATCGAAATAGGCCTGGGTCCTGTCGGCCAGCGTCTCGCTGCTGCGGAAGGCGTCCTTGCGCTCGATCGGCACGGCGTCGGCACCCGTATGGCGGTTCGTGACCACCATCTCCGCGATGGCGGTGAACTCCGTGTTGAACAGGCGCTTGCGCGCGTCGCAGTTGAAGCGGAAGACCGTGCGGACGTAGCTCAGGCGGCTCTTGCCATCCTCGCGCTTGTAGTTCAGCAGCAGGGACATCTCCTTCGGTCGGAAACGGATGTCCATCGGCTTGCTGATCAGCATGGCGCGCGTGGCCTTGGCCGGGTCGGTAACGTCCAGCGAAAGTTCGATGCGGGAGAAGGCCAGCGACTCCTGGTCGATATAGATCACACCGTTGTGCAAAGCAAAATCCCGGTCGGCGTTGGGGATGAGCCGGATCACGAACTGACGCCGGTCGTCCAGCATCACCGGATCCAGCATCTCCAGGCGGTAGCATTCCAGGTCTTCCTGGTCCAGGATGAAAGTACGCATCTTCACGATATCGAGGTCGACGGCCTGCGTGGGGCCGCCCAGCACCTTCACCGCCAGGGTATCCGCCTTGCGCGGACTCTCCAGCAGGCGGCTCTTCTCCACGGCGGCGCGATCCCGGGCGAAATTGAGCCGGTACGGGCTCTTGTACATCTTGGTGACTGCTTCGGAGATATAGATGAAGCGCTGGCGCTTCTGGACCGTCTCGCGGTAGAAGCAGTCGAAGAGCTCCGCCTCGGCCGGACCGTTCGCATTGATCTTGTAGATGGCGTCCATGAGCAGCGTGTACGGATCGGCGGAGATGACCTGCGCCGGGTCCAGCGTGAACTGGCCGCGCGACAGGGACACGTGCATCATCTGTTCACGGTCGGCCGGAACGGTCTGTGGCTTGTAGCCCAGCAGCGAGAAGGCGACGAAGCGCGGCTGCCGGTCGGATTTGATCACGAAAGCACCGTCCTGGTTGGTGACGGTCGCAAAGTTGGTGCCCGGGATGGTCACGGATACGTATCCCAGCGGTTTACCGCCCATGGCGTCGGTGACGGTGCCACGCACGACATAGCGGAGACTGTCGGTCTGACCGAAAGCCATAGGGCCGGTCAGGAGACAAAGCAAGGTCAGGATTCGGACAATGGTTTTCACGGCAATTTGGTTTTTATTCCGAAAGATAATCAAAAAAAAGAAATTCGGTATCTTTGTCCGTCAAGAAATGAAAGTTATTCTCGCTCCCGATTCCTTCAAGGGCTGCCTGACGGCCCGGGAAGTGGCCGACGCCCTGGCGGACGGCCTGCAGCGCGCTGCGCCTTCGTGCACGGTCACGCGCGTGCCTGTCGCGGACGGGGGCGAGGGATTCTGCGAAGCCATACGCGCCGCCCAAGGCGGCAAATGGATACCGGTGGACACGGTCGATCCGCTCGGCCGGCCGATCCGGGCGCGCTACGCCCTGTGCAGCGAGCTCGCCGTCGTCGAGACGGCCGCCGCCAGCGGCCTTCCCCTCCTCCGGCCGGAGGAACGCCATCCCCTGCAGACCTCTTCCTACGGCACGGGCCTGCTCGTCCGGGACGCGCTGCGGCGCGGCTGCCGGAAGCTCCTGATCGGCCTGGGCGGCAGCGCCACCCATGACGCCGGCACGGGCCTGCTTTCCGCCCTCGGATTCCGCTTCCTGGATGCCTCCGGGCAGGAATTGCCGGGCTGCGGCGCCTCGCTGGGTCGCATCGCGCACATAGATCGTAGCAACGTACTTCCCGCCCTTGTGCAGACGCAAATCACCGCCGCCTGCGACGTGGACACGCCCTTCTGCGGACCCGGCGGCGCGGCGGAGGTATTCGCGCCGCAGAAAGGCGCCACGCCCGAGCAGATTCGGCTGCTGGATGCGGGGACATCTTCCCTCGCGAAGCTGATCGGCGACGACATCCTGGTTCCTGGTGCCGGTTCGGCGGGCGGCATCGGCGGCGCGCTGCACGCGCTGCTGGGCGCCCGGCTGGCGAGCGGCATCGACCTGGTGCTGGACGCCGCCGGCTTCGACACGCTGCTGGCGGGCGCCGACCTGGTCATCACCGGCGAAGGCCGGCTGGACGGCCAGACCGCCCGCGGCAAGGCTGCCGCCGGCATTCTGCGCCGCGCGCAGCAGCTGGGCGTGCCCGTCGCAGCGGTCTGCGGACGCGTTGCCGAAGGGCCCGCACTCCCCTTCCGGCACATCGTCGCCCTGGCGGACGAAAGCATCCCTGACCGCATCGCCATGCAGCCCGACTGGGCTCGCGGGCGGATCGCTGACGCGGCCGCTTCCATTATCCGGGAATATTTGTAAATTTGCGCGCCGTTAGTACGCCGTTATGCAATATCTGGGAGAAATCATTTCGCTCGTCGTGGCCGTGATGTGGACCGCGACTGCGCTCTTCGCCAATGAGGCCAGCCGCCGCATCGGTGCCATGAGCACCAACCTGTTCCGCATGGTCCTGTCGTCCCTCCTGCTGGCCGGACTCCTCTGGATCGTCATCGGACACCCGTACCCCGCCTTCGCCGACGGCAAGACCTGGCTCTGGATGGGCCTCTCCGCCCTGGTCGGCTACGTGTTCGGGGACTTCTGCCTCTTCAACTCCTACGTCGTCATCGGCGCCCGCTTCGGGCAGCTCTTCATGACGCTGGCGCCCGTTTTCGCCGCCCTGGCGGGCTGGGCGCTGCTCGGCGAGACGCTTTCCTGGAAGTCGGTACTGGCCATGGGCGTGACCCTGTCCGGTATCGCCCTGTCTATTCTCAGCCGCTCCCAGGACGGACACCATCTCACATTGAAGCTGCCCCTCAAGGGCGTGCTGCTGGGGATCGGCGCCGGCATGGGCCAGGGCGTGGGCCTGGTGCTGAGCAAGATCGGCATGCAGCACTACGCCGCCGCGCTGCCCGCGGATGCGCCCGCCGCCTTCGACTGGGCGATGCCCTTCGCTTCTACGATGATCCGTTCCCTGACCGGCACGGTCGGCTTCTTCGTCTGGATGGCCATTCTAGGTCAAGTGCCGCAGTTGCGCGCCGCCGTACACAACCGTCGCGGTATGCAGTTCACCGGCCTCACGACCCTCTTCGGACCCTTCATCGGCGTATCGCTCTCGCTGATGGCCGTGCAGTACGCACGCGCCGGTATCGCCTCCACGCTGATGGCCCTCACCCCCGTGCTCATCATCCTGCCTTACGCGCTGATCTACAAGCAGAAGGTCACACCGAAAGAAATTTTCGGCGTTTGCGTCTCCATGATTGGCGTCGCCCTGTTCTTCCTCCTGTAGTCATTCAGGGCATTCGCCGTCATTCACCGTCATTCGCCGGCTTGACCGGCGAATCTCCAAAAAAGTTGTATCTTCGCGTAGCGAAATGACTATGAACATCGAATTAGAAAATAAAGCGCTGCCGGTGCTGCTGATTACCGGCTATCTGGGGAGCGGCAAGACCACCCTCCTGAACCGTATCCTCACCAACCGCCGCGGCATCAAGTTCGCGGTGATTGTCAATGACTTGGGCGAAGTGAACATCGATGCCGACCTGATCGAGAAGGGCGGCGTCGTGGGCCAGACGGACGACAGCCTCGTGGCCCTGCAGAACGGCTGCATCTGCTGCACGCTGAAGATGGACCTCGTGGCCCAGCTGGAGGAAATCTCCCGCATGAACCGCTTCGACTACATCGCCATCGAGGCCAGCGGCATCTGCGAGCCGGCGCCCATCGCGCAGACCATCAATTCCTATCCGCAGCTGGCGCGGCCGTCCTACCCGGGCGTGGCCGTTCCCACCCTGGACTGTATCGTCACGGTCGTAGACGCCCTGCGCATGAAGGACGAATTCGGCTGCGGCGCAGCGCTCCAGCGCGATAATATCGACGAGGAGGACATCGAGAACCTCGTCATCGAACAGATCGAGTTCTGCAACATCATCCTGCTCAACAAGGCCTCCGAGCTCACGCCTGACGAGCTGGGCCGCGTGAAGAGCATCGTGCGCGCCCTGCAGCCCAAGGCCGAGATCCTGACCTGCGACTACGGCGACATCGAGCTGGACAAGCTCCTGCACACGGGTCTCTTCGACTTCGACAAGGTGGCCACCAGCGCCGCCTGGATTGCGGAAATCGAAGGTTCCGACGAGGATCACGATGACGATGACGACGATGATGATCACGACGAGCACGAGCATCACCACCACCATCACCACGATCACGACCACGAAGAAGGCGAAGCCGAGGAATATGGCATCGGCACCTATGTCTATGAGTCCCGTCCCGCGCTGGATATCAACAAGTTCGACTATTTCGTCGCCAAGAAGTGGCCCAAGGAGATTATCCGTTGCAAGGGCCTCTGCTACTTCAGCGCCGACACCGACAAATGCTACCTCTTCGAGACAGCGGGCCAGCAGAAGACACTCAAGGACGCCGGCTACTGGTTCGCCACGATGCCGCGCGACGAACTGCAGGAGATGATGCGCCGCGACGCCAAACTCCGCCGCGACTGGGATCCCGAGTACGGCGACCGGATGAACAAGATCGTCTTTATCGGGCAGCACCTGGACAAGGAAGCCATCGAATCTCTCATGGACGGCTGCCTGGCAGAAGAATAATTTGGTTTCTGGGAGCAAAACCGCCCTCTGGCGCTCCCGGAATACAGAAATAACAGTTTCCGGGAGCAAACAGGCTATCCTGTGCTCCCGGAAATCATTAATTTAAAAGGCGAGGACGGGACGAACGCGGAAGTAGGTGGACAAGTAGAACTTATATTCGAGGTTCCAGTAGAAACCGTAGCCCTTACCAGTACCCGTAGCGTCGACGCCCAGATAGACGGCGTCGTCGGCGAAGCCCTCGGAACTAGACCAGTACCACAGGTAATCGTCGGTCACGCTGTCGTAGGCCGTACCCTTTGTTCCCGCCTTTGCCATGGCCGTTTCCCATTTGTCGGCAGCGGTATGGTCGTCGTCAAACCAACTGAGCCACTTGATGTCGCCCTCTGCCAGTCCGCCGAGGCCCTCCTGCATCTTCACCCACTGCTGCGCACTCGGCAGGAACCAGCCCGTGGTGCCGGCGGGAGCAGTAAGGCCCGTATAGTTCTTGGCCTGCCAGGCGGCGGGGTACTTCGTCGCCGCACCTGCCTTCGCTGCCAGCGTCGCTGTGTTCGTATAGCCGCTCACGTCCGTCGTGCGCTTCAGGGCATCGAGATTATCAACCTTTGCATCGTCACCAAATTCAAGCGTACTCGTCTCCGTGCTCCAGCAGACATTGCTCGCCGCATTCTTCAGGCAGAGCACCAGGCCATGACCGCCGCCGTGGCTCTTCTCCGTGATTTCGTCATCGGCAGTACCCAGCTGGTCGACGTAGGCTATGACGCCAATGGGCGTCTTGCCCGCCACGAGCGTCGAACTATAGGTGCCGTCGCTGTAGTAGAGGTCGCCAAGCGCAGGGAGAGGCGTTCCCAGGACAGGACGCACAGGCTGTCCGTAACTACGGGAATCCTGTCCGATTCTGACTCCATCCTCCGAATCGAAGAGCAGTTCATAGGCTACATCCGTGAGTCTGAGGGAAGAAGACCAGTAGTAACCGTGAGATCCAACTTCGCCAAAATTTGTAAGGTTCCGGAGCCCTGCGGCAGGCAGGAAGATCTGGTTGCCGTTGATCATGCTGGTCACAAGCATTCCTTTTACACCGGTACTGTTATAGTCATCCTGCCAAACCCAGGTGCAGTGATCCCGCAGCCAGGTCCACTCGGCATCCGTCGGCGTACGCCAGTCACCGCCCCAGTTCGCGCGGGCGGCGTCATCAACATAATTGTATGAAGCAAGATCCTTGTGCTCCACGCCGTCGCCGTTGTCACCTTTGAAAATGCCCCCGTCATACCAGATGCCAGAGGTTTGCCCGTCGGCGAAGGAATATTTTGTGATATACTTCCATTCGTTTTTCCCCGCTTCCATCCACTGGTATGTTTCAAACCTGAAATTGTCCATCGTCGCAGTCTCTCCCCAGGCAAAGTAGTCGCCAGACTCTTCCGGGTTGGACGCACCCACGTTACAGGTGGCCCAGAGGAGGCCGTTGCCCATATCCACGAACTCGTGGCCGTTGATCTTCGTGACGGCAGCCGTTCCACCGGGAATGCTGCCACCATCTTTCAAGTCAGAAATGGAGACGCCGGAAAGCTCGATCTTGTCCTTGCCGACGAGGAGGCCGAGGGTGGTGTGGTGACCAGAGGTGAGCGGGATATCCTCCCCTGCCGTGTAAATATAACGGTTGCCGCCTACGGTAACCACGATGGATTTGACGCCGTCCTGCGGCACCTGGATGCCGCTGAAACTGTGCGTGTAGCCACTCGCGGCGGACGTTTCGGCGGCGAGGCCGATGTCCGAGGCGTCGCCCGTGGCCGTGACGGCCTGCGTGAGGTAGTTCACCATGGCGCCGCCCTTCGCGCTAACGCTGGCGCTGACCGCGGGCGAAACGCCGAATTCATTGCGCAGCCTGACATTGACCGTCAGCCGAGCCATCGCATGCTGGAAGGACAGCGCCACCGCACCGGAGCCGGGCTTGACACCGGCAAGATTCCGGGCGATCAGCAGGTCATCCGTGGCGTAAACGCCCGAAAGCGTAAAGGCGTCCGCCGTGAAATCGCTGACCGTACGCGCCGGGCTGACGCCCAGGAAATAGTGTGCATCTAAGCCGGGCTTCCAATACATCGGGGACGCAGGCGCCCACTTCCCGTCGCTGCCTAAGGTGTTCACGACGCCGTCCAACACCCGGCCGGCAGGGACTTCGGTCGCGCTGCCCGTCCAGGCATAGACGGCAATCTTGTCGCCCGTCTCGAAACTGGATGCGGCGCCATTGGAGGCGACTTTCGTCAGTGCGCCGATGCTCGCATCGACAGTGATGATGCCGGCTTCAGGCTCTTTGGCACAGCCCGTCAGCAGGAGCACGGCTGCGGTGATTGTCATATATTTGCTTATTCTCATATTCTACGTTTTGCCCGGAAATCTATTCAGCGTTAGAAAACTTCCAATTCGCAATACTCTGCGCTGCGCATTTGGTAGTGGACCCTAATTGAGTGGTGGTATCCCAGAATTCTCCTGAACCATAGTCCACACTGGCATCCTTCACAAATGTACCAGAAGCAGGTACGTTTCTCAACCAGTTGTATGTGGGCGATGTCATTGCATCAGACGCAATCCCTGTTGCAAGACACTTCACACTGGTCAGGCTCGTGCAACTATTAAACATACACACATAACACCCGTTCACGAGTACCTTAGCAGGCAGGACTGGTGCCGTCGTCAAGGAATTACAGCCGCTAAACATATAAGTGTAACAGTTATCTGCTAAGGTCGTAGCTGGCAGCTCTGGAGCATTCTTCAACTGATATGGATCATTCAAATAATTAAAAAACATGCTTTCATAGCAATGGTCTGCCAATATGGTGGCAGGCAATGCCGGCGCGGTCTCAAGGGATGAACAGCCACGGAACATAGCAGAATAGCAATACGGTTCCATGGTCGTAGCCGGCAGTTCTGGAGCAGTGACAAGAGCCGTACAATCAGCAAACATGTAATAATAGCAATGGTCAGCCACAGTGCTGGCAAGTCTGGAAGGCGCTGTCTTCAAAGCCGAACAATTTGCAAACATCCTTGAACAACAATATTCGCCTATAGCCGTAGCCACTATCTCAGGTGCTTCTGTCAGTGCATCGCAACTTAAGAACATACCATAATAGCAATAGGGTGTCAATTCGGTGGCAGGCAATACTGGTGTCGCCGTCAAAGCAAAGCAGTTTGCAAACATGTAACTATAACACCTTTCCGTCAAATCTTGGGCTGGTAAGTCCGGGGCAACCGTCAATGCCGTACAACCATAGAACATCTGCTGATAGCACTTTTTGGTAAGTTTCGTGGCAGGGAGCAACAGTTTCTTGGTAGGATGACTTTTCAGATTCGTATTACCTGCAAACAAATTAAAAAATGTCATATCCTCTTTGAGATCTGTTCTTTGGGCAAACTGGTCTCCTCCCACGAGGCTCATCACATTCCCATAGATATAGCAGTCGGCATCGACGCTGATATTCAGGTTGCGATCCACATCTTCTTTGGGATTATCCAGACCGATGGAAGAAAACTCCCCATAAGACTCATTCGCCGCCTTGAGAAGGATCCGCGTGACACCTTTGATTACCACGATGGCACGCTCTACATCATGTTTATTGAATTCATTGTCCGTATAGCCCGGATTCCCGGCCGCGATGGTCACGGTAATCCAACTCTCACCGCCATCAAGACTATACTGAAACTCTCGCGCGCTGGACAGGGTGCTGGAGAAGGTCACATTCATTGTGGCGCCCGCCTCCACGCACTCCAGGGTCAGCGGGGTGTGCAACATATCCGGCTCCGTCTCGGCATCTGCGAAGGTAACGGTCTCCCAGTCGTCGATGGAGATATTCCCCAGATCAATCCGGTCTTTGCCGACGGTGAGGTTCAACGTGGTCAACTGGCCGGACACGAGGGGGATGTCCTCCCCTGCTGTATAGACGTAATCCTTACCGGCGATGGTGACGGTGACCTTCCGGATGCCGTCCTGCGGAACCAGGATGGCGCTGTAACTGCTGTTCGATATCGCAGCCGGGAGGGACACGGAAGCCGCATCGCCCGCCGCACTGACGGTCTGAGTGAGGTAGTTCACGGAGGCCGTCTGCTTCGCACTGAGCGTCACAGCGCTCACTTCGGGCGTTCCGCCGAACTGGTCCCGGAAAGTCAGGTTGACGACCAGTTTCGCCATGGCGTGCCGGAAGGCCAACTTGACGGCGCCGTCACCGGACTTCACGCCGCCCAGGTTGGCGGCAAAGAGCAGGTCGGAAGCGGTATAATCTGCCGGGGCGACAAGATACGTGTCGGCCGTAAAATCGCTGATGGCATGCACCGGGCTGACGCCCAGGAAATAGTGGGCGTCGGTGGCGTTCTTCCAACGCATCTGGGACGCGGGCGTCCACGCGCTGCCGTCGAAGGTATTCACGACACCGTCCACCACGCGGGTGGCGGGGACATCGGCGGCGCTGCCCGTCCAGGCATAGACGGCAATCTGGTCGCCTGCCTCAAAACCGGACGCGGCGGAGACTTTGGTCATCGCGCCAATGCTCGCCTCAACGGTGATGCTGCCGGCGTCCAACAAAGCCGGATCCTTGGCACAACCCGCCAGCAGCAGGAGCGCTGCCGCGGAGAGGAGAGGTATATGTTTGTATTTTCTCATATTCATGTCATGCCCGGCTGCGACCGGGCATCTGGTTAATCACAGACGGGACGGACGGACTGACCGAATTGGCGGCCGGCGTCGTCCACGAAAACGCTACTGGACTTGAAGCAGAGGAACCACGCGCAGTTCGGGGCTTCCGTGTTGAGCGAACTGGACCAGTAGTAGCCGTAGGAACCAACATTGCCGAGGTTCGTGCCGCTGCGGTACCCGGCAGCCGGGAGGAAAAGTGTGGCGCCGGTTGAATTCCTTACTATCTGCCATCCTCTTACATCGGTGCCCGCATATTTTGTATTGTTTCCGTCACACCAGGTCCAGGTGTAGTCAGCGGTGTTATCCTTGGTAGCTAGAAGTTCATCATAATCAGCTCTTGTGGACATGCGCCAAGGGCTGCCCCAGTTGTAACTGGCTGCGTCATCTTCTGTTTCAAGGGTGGTCATGTTGTCTTTGAAACCATTACTGCCAAAATGGCTATCGATGCAGTACTTGGTCAGATCAAATCCTGAACCATTACACCATGTGTAGGTGGGCCAGGTGTAGCCGTCCTTCTTGACGGTATCGCCCCAGGCGAAGTGGTCACCAGGATCCTCCGGCGTGGTGGCGCCTACGTTGCAGGTGGCCCACTTGAGACCGGAAGGGAGGCCCAGATCCACGAACTCGTGACCATTGTAGGGATCGGGCGGTGCGGTGGTAACGCTCACGGTCAGATCGTAGATCTTGCCGGGCTCAAGCGTGACAGCGGCATCGTTGGACCATTCATAGTCGTACGCACCGACCTTGAAAGTGACTTTCAGCGCACCGGCGGCCAGGGCCTGCGGCACCAAAATGGCCTCGTAGGTGGCCTTGGCGCTTTGGGCATCTGCCGTAGCGCGCGTAAACGTGCCCGCCAACGGGAGGATATTGGCAGGCGTGTCCGCCGTAGCAGTCACGACGCCAGTCTGCGGCTTGAAGTTGAAGCAGGCGTTGGTCCCGGAAACGGTGAAATCCTTGACAGGATTCTCCCCGCGGGTGTAGTGATTCTCATAGAACTTCGGCCCGAGGGTCAGGGTGAAGGAGACCTTCGCCAGGCCGTGGGCCAGGGTAACGGGCAGGATGCCGCCGGTGGTCTCTACGTATTTCTTGTTCGCGGCGACCATCGTCAGCAGATCGGCGCTGTTCAGCAGCTCCTGCGTATGCTGATCGACCGGAAGCTCCTGCAGGGCGCCGTTCTTGAAGTCGTCCGCCGTGAAGGCGTAAGCGCCGAAACGGGCGGCGCAGTAGCTCACGGGCGTGGTCTCGTCCTTCCAGAAGAGCTTCGTGGGCGTCGTCCAGACGCCGCTGCCGTCCTTCGCGGGGTGCACGAAGTAGCTGTAGTCGGCATCGTCGGAGGTGACCTGCAGGTAGAAGTCCGTCAGGTCGGACGTCGTCAGGCAGCCTTTCGTCTCGGCAAGGGTCGGCGCGACCTGCATCGGCAGTGCGATGCCGCCGGGGACTTCCTTTTGGCAGGCCGGGAGAAAGAAAGCCGCAACAATGGATGTAAAGAATAAATATTTGTTCATTTTCATCTTCTTATCAGGAGATTCGCCGATCGGAGTCGGCGAATGACGGAATATGGGTTATTCGTCCTGGGCTTCGCCGTTGAGGGGGTTGCGGACCGTCCAGTCGGCGAGGGTGATATCGGATGCGAGTTCGATCTTGTCGCGGCCGACGGTGAGATTGAGCACCGTGGTCTTGCCGGAAGACAGGACAATGTCCGATGGATGCGTATAGACGAAAGTCTGCTGACCAACGACCACCGTGACGGTGCAGAAGCCCGCCTGCGGGATCAGGATGGCGCTGTAGCTCTCGGCGCATCCGGAGGCAGCCGTGGCGAGTTTCGTGAGCGCGATGTCCCCTTTATCAGACGCCTGCTCCGTGGAGCCGTTGAGGTAGTCCACTTTGCAGGCCGTATCGACATTTGTGGCTGTAGCCGTGGTGCCCGCCGGGACGGCGTCCCACTGGCTGCTGTAGCTCAGGTTCAGCTGGAACTTCGACATCACGTGCCTGAAGCTCAGCGGGACAGGGACCTCGGTCGCCTTAAGGCCCTCCAGTTTGGTCGCCACCAGCAGGTCGTTGGCCGTATAGTCAGAAGGATTGATGGTGAAGGAGTCCATCTTGAAATTGCTGATGGCCCGGGCAGGAAAGACGCCCAGGAAATAATGGGCGGACTCGGCGTCCTTCCAAAACATCTTGGTAGCCGGCGTCCAGGTTCCGTCCTGCTGCAGGGTGTTCACGATACCGTTCACGACCCGTTCCGCGGGAACGGTCGAGTTGCTGCCCGTCCAGACGAAAAGCGCGACCTGGTCGCCGGCCGTGAACACTTCGGCGTCGCCGTCCGTGGCAGTACGGGTGGGGGCGCCGATGCCGGCCTCGACGCGGATGGGAAGGTCGGTGCCCGGGTTAACCGGCTCTTCGCGGGAGCAGGCAGCCAGGGCCAGGAGGGCAACGACGGCAATCGTTACAATGGATACAATCTGCTTCATTATACTGTTTGTTTTCTATTCATAAATGCGACCATCGTAGGAATGCTCCACGTCCCAATTTTCGATGATGAATGAGCCGACGTCCATTTTGATAATCAGATTCTTGTAGTCGAGCGACAGGCTGTATTCCCCACCGCAGTCCATGCGGGGGGCATGAAGCTGGACAGTTTTGGTGCCATCGGGCATGGTGACGGAAAGGGTCATATCGCAGGTCGACGCTCCGTCGACGGTAGGCGGAACGAGGGTCTTAATATCCCCCTTGTCCAGGTCGCCCAACTCGATATTGCCAAGAGACTCGGATGCGGGTTCGACTCCCGCTTTGCTCCCGCAGTTTAATCTGACGCTGGCGGCCGCATTACTCAGGACCACGCTGACGCGTGCTCTTTCCGGGATGTTGGACATACTCAAGGATATGCGGGGCAGGACAGGCTTCAGCGGAGCGATAGGCGCTTCGAACTCGTTCTTACCTACCATGACCTCAGCAGACCCCATATAGCAGTTATGACCCATCAATGCACTGAGAAGCGGATAATACAAAAACATTTCAGCCATGGTGAATTTGGTGGCCGGCAGACCGCTGAGCTGGTAGCCGTCGGCCTCACCGGCATTGGCAAGGAACAGGATGGAACTCTCCCCTGCAGGAACCTCCAGCGGTTCGCGGGCAAATTCGCGCACATTCGAATAGTGCTTGCTGTAGGCTCCTTCCTCGCTGTTCACCACGACGAGCAGGTCGTGAATATCAGTACCGGCGTCAGCGGGATTGGCCCAGCTGAGTTCCGGGGCCACGAAGCCGACATTCCTGGACGGATCGAGCTCGTGGACGTCCTGGAAGCAGCCGGCGAGCAGCAAGGTGGCGGCGAGCGCCGCAAAAATATATCTTGTCTTCATCGCTGCTATTTTACGAATTTGAGTTCTGCGCGGCGAGCCTGGGTGGCCGTGCGCGCTTTGTAATCGGCGCCATGATAATAGGCCTCCGCCATGCGGTCCATGGAGATGCCGTGCGCGACGAACCACTGCTGAATGGCCTCCATACGCTGCTTGGAAAGCGCTTTGTTGAAGGCCCGTCTGCCGCTGGGTGATGCGTAGGCGTGGATTTCCAGCTTGAAATCAGGATACTGCTGCAGGATGGCAAGAGCCTCCTCCAGCGCGGGAGCATAGCTGTCGACAATCGTCTTGCTGTTATTGGCAAAGTAGACCGTCGGGATCGGAGTCTGGAAGGCTTCCTCCTTAGCGGCCTCGGCTTCCCGTTCGGCCTGCTCGCGAGCTGCACGCTCGGCTGCCGCCCGTGCAGCCTGCTCCCGGGCGGCCTGGGCCGCAGCTTCAGCCTGGGCGGCCTCCTCGGCAGCCTTGGCACGGGCCGCAGCTTCTTCCGCTTCACGGGCGACGCGGGCGGCGGCTTCCGCTTCGGCGGCCAGTTCCGCAGCGCTCGGGCCCTTCTTCGGATATTTCCCGAAGTGGAAACTCAGCTTGACGCCGGCGTCCCAGAGCCGGTTGCTGTCGTGGCCGTGGTAGGGCATATTATCGAAACGCTCCCCTGCCAGACCGGCCACGCCGCCGTAAAGCGCCGCGCCGATGCGGTCGCTGATGCGGTAGCCCAGCGAGACCTGGCCACCGTAGCTGAGGTGCCATTGACGGGGGTTCAGGATGGATTGATCCGGCGCGACGAGCTTCGTCTGCGTCGTGACGGCGGCGAT
This sequence comes from Candidatus Cryptobacteroides sp., assembly GCA_045117755.1. Taxonomy (GTDB): domain Bacteria; phylum Bacteroidota; class Bacteroidia; order Bacteroidales; family UBA932; genus Cryptobacteroides. Next base: position 1,485 of record JBGUOB010000070.1, on the reverse strand, counting down.
CTGCGGGCTGAGGTTCAGCGTCCAGCGGGAATTCTTGGCGAAGAATCCGATTAGGTTGACATTGGCCTGCAAGGCAGCCCTGCCCCACTGCGTGCGGGTGCTGAGGTCCCTGTAATACCAGCCCGGAGCGTCAAGAACGGCCATCGCAAAGCGTTCGCCGTCGGCGGAGAGCCAGTAAGGGCAGCAGTCCAGCGCAGACTGGGTCTGGGCGCCGTACTGGAAGGATGCCTCCAGCGAGAAGATGCGATTGATGCGGTAGCCGCCGAAAAGGCCGCCCTGCACGCCCCAGTGGACCTGGTGCTCCGTGATGCTGCTGAAAGTGGATTGTCCGAAGGAAGTGCCGCCCTGGACGCCTGCGTACCAGGGGCGTTCCAGGGTTTGAGCATGGCCGGCGTAGACCGCTCCCACCAGGAGCAGCATCGTCGTGAATGCAGATTTAAGAGGATGAATGTGGTAATACATACTAGTGCCTTTTCAGAAGGCACACAAATATAAGAAAATAATGCGTACATTTACCCCATGAAACACAAACTAATTTCCAAGCTTCTGCTGATTCTGGCGGCCTGCGTGGTGCTTTTGCTTTTCTGGGCGGCCAGCGAACACCGGCTGCGTCCGGCCTATATCGGTATCGCCAAATTCGAGAACAAGATCAAGGGGATCGACGGCATCTCCTCCGCCTCGCTCGCCAAAGTCAAGGGCGACGCCCGCCGGCATTCGCGCATGCTCCGCAGCGGCTTCGGGCTCTGGGGCAAGGCCAAGGAGGCACCGGAGGCCAATTTCGACGATTTCGTCGAGATCACGGAAATCATTCCGGACGCCATCCTGGAGATCCGCTATTATTCGACCTACAATTTCGTCGGCACGCGCATCGACGGCTACCTGCAGCCGACCGCGCTCCTGACGCGGCAGGCAGCCGATTCGCTGCGCGCCGTCAGCGACGAACTGCTCGCAAAGGGCTACCGCCTGAAGATTTACGACGCCTACCGGCCGCAGCGCGCGGTGGACCATTTCGTCCGCTGGGCGGCGGATGTCTCCGACACGCTGATGAAGCCGTATTTCTATCCCGACCTGGACAAATCCGTGCTCTTCGAGCAGGAATATATTATGGAGAAATCCGGCCATACGCGCGGCTCCACAGTGGATCTGACGCTTTTCGACATGGCCACGGAGAAGGAAGTCGACATGGGCGGCACCTTCGACTGGTTCGGGATCGAGTCCCATCCGGACTATACCGCCACCATCACGCCGGAGCAGTTCGCCAACCGCATGATTCTGCGCGAGGCGATGGTCCGGCACGGGTTCAAGACCCTGGAGAGCGAATGGTGGCATTTCACCCTCGCCAACGAGCCCTACCCCGACACCTACTTCACCTTCCCCGTTAGAGACATTCGCTGAACGGCGGCGGAAAAGCGGAGCCGGAATTGGTTTTTCGAGCAACTGCACGAAAAATAATTCCGGGCCGCCCGTCTGGAAGACTCCGCCCGC
>JBGUOB010000069.1:0-31375 GCA_045117755.1 Candidatus Cryptobacteroides sp. | reverse complement strand
CAAAGTATTGCTACCTCGCGCTGCCCCTCGACTTGCATGTGTTAAGCCTGCCGCTAGCGTTCATCCTGAGCCAGGATCAAACTCTTCTTTGTATATTTTTTTATACTTCTTAGTCTCTCCTGACACTCGATCAATTTCCAAAGAAATCAACGCTCTCGATTCTTAGTTTCTCGGTACTTGCTTGTACTTATCTTCCAGTATTTTCAATGAACTTTGTCCATTCCTCTCGGAAAGGGACTGCAAAGGTAAACTACTTTTTTGAATTCACCAAATTTATTTTCGAAATTTTTCTATGTATCTTTGTATAATCGTTATGACACAGTCTGCAACGCTCTGGAATTTGTTCTGTGTGTTCTCGAAGGTGGGCGCTTTCACCATCGGGGGCGGCTATGCCATGCTGCCGCTGGTGGAGGAGGAACTGGTCAAGCGCGGCTGGATCAGCGAAGCGGATTTCGACGACCTGATCGTGCTGGCGCAGAGCGCCCCGGGCCTGCTGGCCGTGAACATGGCCATTTTCACCGGCCACCGGATCAAGGGCCTGCGGGGCAGCATCGTGTCGGCGCTGGGCGCCGTGCTCCCCTCGCTGCTCATCATCCTGCTGATCGCGATGTTCTTCACCGAATTCCAGGACAATGCGTTCGTGCAGCGCTTCTTCCAGGGCGTCCGGCCGGCGGCCGTCGCCCTCATCTTCGTGCCGGCCATCCGCATGGCCCGCTCCGGCTGCAAGTCCTGGTGGACCTGGCTCATCGCCATCGCTTCCCTGCTGGGCGTCGCCTTCCTGCAGGTGTCGCCGATCTGGATCATCCTCGTGACCCTCTCGGTGGCCGTGTCCGTCTCCCTGATCCTTCAAAAGAAACGCGCATGACCGGACTGCTGGCACAACTCTTCTTCACCTTTTTCTTCATCGGCCTGTTCAATTTCGGCGGGGGCGGGGCGATGCTGTCCCTGATCCAGGGGCAGGTGGTCACGGCGCACGGCTGGATCAGCCAGGAGATGTTCACGGACATCGTGGCCATCTCGCAGACCACGCCGGGCCCGATCGGCATCAACTGCGCCACGTACGTGGGCTATGAGGTGATGTACAGCGCCGGCTTCGGCCAGCTGGCCGGGGTGCTCGGTTCGGTGCTCGCGACCTTCGCCGTGGTGCTGCCGTCCTTCCTCGTCTTCTTCCTGATCATCCGCGTATTCAACAAGTTCCACGAGAGCCGCACCTTTGCGGACACGATGCGGGCGCTGCGTCCGGCCGTGGCCGGCCTGATCGGCGCGGCGGCGCTCGTGCTGATGTTCCGGACGCAGTGGGACGGCCTGCAGCCGCAGCTGAGCCTGATCCGGGAGAGTTTCCCGGACTGGACCTCCTGGCTCATTTTCGCCGCGGCGCTGGCGCTGGGTCTCAGCCGGAAGGCCGGCCCGATCGCCATCATTCTGGGCGCGGGCGTGGTCGGGCTTCTGATATACTGATACTCTTTATAAACCAATTATTCATATGATGAAAAAAATTATCCTGGCTCTCGCCTCCCTGGCTGCTGCGCTTCCGCTTCTGGCGGCGCCGGTGCAGGAAGAGGCGCGTTTGCTCCGCTTCCCCGCCGTGGGCGGCGGCAAGATCGTCTTCTGCTATGCAGGCGACCTGTACAGCGTCGACATCCATGGCGGCAACGCCGTCAAGCTGACCTCCGACGTCGGCTATGAGTGTTTCCCGAAAGTCTCCCCGGACGGGAAGACCGTCGCCTTCACGGCGCAGTACGACGGCAATACCGAAGTCTATACCATTCCCATCACGGGCGGCGAGCCCAAGCGTCTGACCTACAGCGCCCTCGTGGGCCGCGACCAGGTGGGCGAGCGCATGGGCCCCAACAACATCGTCATGGGCTGGACGCCCGACGGCAAGAAGATCGTCTACCGCAGCAAGCAATGGTGCTTCAGCGGCCTGCGCGCGCAGCTCTGCCTGGTGGATGCGGAGGGCGGCCTGCCCGAGTTCATCCCCACGACGGAGGGCGGCTTCTGCTCCTATTCGCCGGACGGCAAGAAGCTCGCGATGAACCGCATGTTCCGCGAGTTCCGCACCTGGAAGTACTACCGGGGCGGCCAGGCGGACGACATCTGGATCAACACCGTGGGCACGACCAAGCTCGAGAAGATCACGGACAACGACGCCCAGGACATCTTCCCGATGTGGATCGGCAATGAGATCTACTACCTCTCCGACCGCGACCGGACGATGAACCTCTTCGTCTATGACACCAAGAGCAAACAGACCCGCAAGGTCACGGACTTCAACGAGTACGACTGCAAGTTCCCGGCCCACAGCGCCGACGGCTATGTCGTCTTCGAGAACGGCGGATACATCTACCTGTACGACGTGCGCAAGGGCGCGGCCGAGAAGGTCACGGTCCAGCTGGCTTCCGACGATGTCTGGAGCCGCAGCGAGTACCGCAGCGGCAACCTGTCCATCAATGGCTACAGCCTCTCCCCGGACGGCAAGCGCGTGCTGATGGTCGCCCGCGGCGACATCTTCTCCCTGCCGGCCGAGAAGGGCCCGGTGGTGAACATTTCCCGCTCGCCGGAATCCCACGAGCGCGAGGCGGAATGGAGCCCGGACGGCTCCCGCATCGCCTGGTTCTCCGACGCCTCCGGCGAATACCAGATCTATACCGCTCCGGCGGACAACATGACGCAGGCCACCTGCCTGACCTCCTTCAAGGAGGGCTATCCGACCAACCTCCAGTGGAGCCCGGACGGCAAGAAGCTCTACTTCTCCACCCTGCATTGGGACGTTTGCGAGCTGGACGTCGAGACCCAGGCCGTCAGCCGCATCATCGTGGGCAAGGACGCGGCCATCCGCGCCTTCACCCTGTCGCCGGACGGCGCCTGGGCGGCCTACACGACCCAGATGCCCAACTACATGAGCGGCCTCTGGCTCTTCGACCTGAAGGCCCGCAAGAGCTATCAGGTGACCGACCGCTGGTATCCGGCGGGCCAGCCGATCTTCTCGCGCGACGGCAAGTATCTCTTCTTCACCTCCTCCCGCGAACTCCGTTCGCAGTACTCCGACGTAGAGTGGAATGCGTCCTACAGCCTGTCTGACTATGTGTTCATCCTCCCGCTGGCGAAGGATACGCCGAATCCGCTCAAGCTGAGTAACGATGAGTATGAGATTCGCCGGTCGGAGCCGGCGAATGACGCCAAGGGCAAACCGGCGAATGACGGAAAGGGCAAACCGGCACCGGATACCGGAAAGGTAACGACCAAGGTCGATGTCGACGGCCTGGCGCAGCGCGCGACCGCGCTGCCGCTGCCGGCCGGCCGCTACCGCCTGCTGCTCGCTGACGGCGACAAGCTCTACTACAGCTCCTTCGGCGGCGGCATGCCCGGCCCCGGCGGCCGTGGCGGCGCTTCCGTCAAGACCTTCGACCTGAAGACCCTGCAGACGGGCGACGGCCCGGCGGACATGCCCCTCGTGCTGACGCCCGACGCCAAGAAGGCGCTTGTGCGCAGCGAGGGCAAATACAAGGTGGTCGCCTTCGGCGGCGGCCCGTCCCGCGGCGGTGCCGTGCCGACCGACGAGATCGACATGATCATCGACCACGAGGCCGAATGGGCCCAGATCTACGACGAGAGCTGGCGCATCACGCGCGACAACTTCTATGTGGAGAACATGCACGGCGTGGATTGGGACCATATGCGCACCAAGTACGGCCAGATGCTGCCGTACGTCAAGCACCGCGACGACCTGACCTACCTGATCGGCGAGCTGATCGGCGAGCTGAACATCGGCCACGCCTACATCACCTCCGGCGAGAAGCACGACATCCCGCGCATCGCCACGGGCCTGCTGGGCGCACAGTACAGCAAGGACAAGGGCACGGGCGCTTTCAAGATCGAGAAGATCTTCCGCGGCGCCGACTGGGACGCTTCCCTGCGCAGCCCGCTCCGCACCCCCGGCGTGGACGCCAAGGTGGGTGAATACATCGTGGAAGTCAACGGAACGCCCGCGAAGGATCTCGTGGATCCGGGCCAGGCCCTGATCGGCAAGGCCGGAAAGACCGTCTCCCTGAAGATCGCCTCCTCCGCCTCCGGCAAGGGCGCCCGCACCGTGTACGTCAAGCCCGTCGACGACGAGGCCAACCTCGCCTACTACGAGTGGGTGCAGACGAACATCGAGAAGGTGGACAAGCTCTCCGGCGGCGAGATCGGCTACATCCACATCCCCGACATGAGCACCGAGGGCCTGGATATGTTCACCAAGCTCTTCTACACGCAGCTCGACAAGAAGGCCCTCATCGTGGATGACCGCATGAACGGCGGCGGCAACGTCTCGCCGATGATCCTGGAGCGCCTCCAGCGCGAGGTGTACCGCGTCAACATGTACCGCAACGGCGGCAACCAGCCGGTGCCGAACGAGGCCTTCTACGGCCCGAAGGTCTGCCTCATCGACAAGTATTCCTCCTCCGACGGCGACCTCTTCCCGTACGGCTTCCGCCAGCTGGGCCTGGGCAAGCTGATCGGCACCCGCTCCTGGGGCGGTATCGTGGGTATCACCAGCTCCCGCCAGTTCGTGGACGGGCAGGACATGCGCACCCCGTTCTTCACCTCCTATTCCACCGAAGGTGAATGGATTATCGAAGGCCACGGCGTCGATCCCGACATCGTGGTGGATATCAATCCGTTCGAGGACTGGCTCGGCAAGGACGCCCAGCTGGAGAAGGCGGTCGAATACCTGAAGGGCGAGCTGAAGAACTACAAGCCGCTCCCCGGCACGCCCGCCGCACCGGACAAGAGCAAATAAAGCAACTCGTCGGCCGACGTGCCGTCGAAATACGATGAGATGGGGGCGGCCTGCAGGGCCGCCTCTATCGTTTCCCGCTCGAAGCGCAGGCCGACGAGACGCGCGGCAAGCTCCTCCGCGGGCAGGGCGCCCAGGAAGTCGCCGCGGAACGCGACGGCGGTCAGGACGCCGCGGTCCAGGGACAGCTGCGCCTCCACGGTGCCGCAGGCGAGCGTGCCGCGGTGGACCAGGTCCGCGGCGCGTGACTGGCCGTAGATCCAGTCCCAGGTGGAGAATTTCCCGTCGGAGAGGCGCCGGACGGCTTCGCGGCGGCTGTCTTCGAAGGGCAGCTCCCCCTCGCCCGCCGCCAGGATTTCCTGCAAGGCAGCCTGCAACGCATCCAGCGAAGGGAATTGCGGGAGATAGTCCTTGAGGTTGGCCACGCGGCTGCGCACGGAGGCGATGCCCTTGGCGGCGAGCTTGGAGCCCGGCACGTCCAGGGCCCGGGCGAGCGTGTCCAGGTCCACGTCGTACATCAGCGTGCCGTGGATAATCTGCCGGTCACGCCAGAGGCGGCGGGCATAGCCGGAAACCTTCCGGCCCTCGACGAAGATGTCGTTGCGCCCGGTCTGCTCTGCCGGCACACCCAGCGCGCGCAGCGCCGTCACCACCGGCTCGGGCGAGGCTTCCCGCCCGACGATGGTGTAATTGAGGTTCTGCAGGTCGTGATAGACCGCGCCGCCGCCCGTCACGCGTCGCGCCAGGCGGATGTCGTGCGCATCGAGATAGGCGAGGTTGACCTCGGAGTAAACATTCTGGTTGGCGCCCACGATCACGGAGGGCCGGTTGCGCCAGAGATAGAAAAAGCAGTCGTTCGACGGATACTGCTCCAGGCAGTACTCGTCGAACGACATATTGTACCAGGGGTCGGTCGAAGGGTTCGTCAGAAACCGCATACGCTGGCCCCGCAGATTACATTTCGTTGCCGACCTTGCGGGCGCGCTCCGGCTTGTCGAGGTTGATGCCGTCGCTGATGCCCACCTCCACGAGGATGTTCCATCCGGCGCAGAGATAGACGTAGGACTGCAGCTCGCCGGCCTCCGGCACGACGATGGTCTTCTCGAACGGCGTCTGCTTGGTGCTGATGGCCACCACGTGCACACCGGCACCCTTGAAGACGTTCAGGAACTTGTCGTACTCGCTCTCGATCGGATCCACGACGAACACGATGTCGCCTTCCTGCATCACTTCCTCGATGCCGTGGACGGCGTAGGTACCCTCCAGGTAGTCGCTCTTGCGGCGGGTGATCTCGTTGGTCTTGAGGGTCAGTTCCTCGGCCACGCCGTCGTTGTAGCCAGCGAAGTAGATGGTGTGGGCGCCTTTGACCCATTCCACGATCTCGGCGGGCACGGGCAGGGTCATCGCCTGCTCGAGCTTCTCGGGAAGGCCCTTCAGGGCGGCCTTCATGTCCTTGCCGGCCAGGTGCCAGAAGATGGACTCGCAGAACAGCGCCTGCTCGACCACGCTCTTGGTGGCGGCGACAGCCTCCTCCCAGCCGCAGCCGAGGACGTGGCCGTCCGCGCAGGCCTGGCGGATCGGGGTGTCGGGATTCGCGCTCAGCGCGAAGGTCGCCTTGTGGCCTTCCGCCTGCAGCTTCTTGGCGAGCATCAGAGCCTCCTTCGTGCGGCCGGAGTTGGAGTCGATCAGCACGGAGAATTTGCTCAGGTCATATTGTGCAGCCTGGTGGGAGCCGTCCGTCTGGACCTCGGTGGCCAGCCCCCAGGTCATGGCGACGCGGCGGCTGTTCTTGGCCGGCAGCAGGCGGGAAGAACCCTCGCCGGTGAAGAAGATCTTGCCCGTCTTGCGGACGGAGTCCGCGACGAACTTGGAGCAATCGGGGTCGAACTTGGCGACGGTGGGGACGGTCCCCATCATCTCCTGTACCAGGTAATACTTGGCGTACTTGTTGTCTTTCAGATTCATATTGTTATGGTTTTTAGATACGTGAACGCAGTTCCTCGAGGCGCTTGAGGTTGGTCTCGGTCTCCGAGCGGATCTGCTTGACGAAGCTATTGTCCTCCAGTTTGCCGATCGCGGCGGTCATCTCTTCGTCGCTGCGATAGGTCGCCTGGCGGAAGGGATTCTCGTGGTCCTTCTTCCGGGTACGGTACACTTCGTCGCAGATGTAGCGCTGGATCCGCGCTTCCTCGTCGATGACGCGCTGCCACAGGCTTGCATCCATCTTCTCGACACCCAGCAGACCGCACAGCGAGAGATAGGCGTGGCGGAGCTTGTCGACGGGATAGCGCCTCCAGATGTCATTGTAGCGCTTGTGGATGTCTTTCCAGGAGGCCAGCTTGCCGCTTCGGATATCGGCGCGGAGATGATCAAACTCGGTCGTCGTCATCAGCTGTCCGCCCAGGTTGACCCACTCGCGTTGACGACGGCTCCTGAGGGAGGCGGACATGGACGTGAGCGTCTCGCCCGGGTTGGCCTCGAGATAGGCCATCGCGTTCATCACGGCATAATGCACCAGCATGTCGCCATATGCGCGATACGCCCGCCAGGGCTTGCGGATGAGGGCTTTGCGTTTGCTTTTCTCCATGTTCTCGCCAAACACCTCCAGGGCGTCCACGGTCTCGGAGTCCCCGCCGAGCAATTCGCGGCCCTTAGCCCGCAGCTGCTCGTCTTTGAGTTTGTCGAAGGATTTATTCTCTTTCCGATACCAGGCCTTGGCCGTCCAGAGCTCCAGCAGTTCGCGGGCCTGGAGGACCTCCTCCATGCTGTCGGGGGCGAAGGTATCGAATTCAATGTTCTGGGTCTTGGTGATCCGCTTGTCGCGGGTCTTGTACTTCCAGTTGTTGCGCGCCAGCGCGTACATGTTGTGGTTCCACCAGAAGGCGGGCGCCACCTCCAGGCGGTCCTCCTTGGCATTGTTACTCAGCAGGGAGAACGGCAGGGGGATGTTCAGCTCGGCCGGGTAGTCGGCCTTCGCGAGCAGGGTGTAGCTGGCAAACACGCAGGAATGCTTGATGCTGGTGCACAGGCCCGGCCAGAAGCCGCGGCCGGCCACCACTTCGTTGTCGTTGGTGCGGCTGTTGTGGTTGGAGCCGATGGTCGCGCCGGCGGCCATGTTGCTCTGTCCCTTGACGCAGGCGGCGATGAGGAAGGAATTGTTGTGGTGCTGCTCGTGCGCCGGGAAGATGAGGTTGTGGAGCACTTCGCAGCAGGAAATCGTGGAATTGTCTCCGAGGACGGAGTTGATCAGGCGGGCGCCGAACTTGAGGGCGCTGTTGTTGCCGATCACGAAGCGAATGGCCGTGCAGGAGTAGAAGACGCGGCTGCCGTAGCCCATGATACCATTGACCAGGATGACGTTCTCGCCGATCTGGGACGGCTCCTTCTCGGAGGAATTGATGGTGATATTCTTGAGCTTGCTGGCGCCCTTGATGTAGCAGGCGGCGCCGATCTTGGCATCCTTGAGGATGGAAGAATTCTTGATCACGCAGCCTTCGCCCACGGTGCCGTAGTAGCCGCGGTGGCTGTCCACCGACGCCTGGGTGATCTCCCGGAGCTTCGCCTGCAGGGGCTCGTCGTCGATATACTTGGCCCACATGTAGGCGTCCGCCGTCGTCATGCCGTCGAAGGGATACACCGCGCGGCAGCCGGTCTCGTTCATCACCTCGATCCGGACACGCACGTCCTCGGACTCGCCGTCCTTGATGATGCCGTTGCCGAACTTGGAGTGGTCCGTGGTACACATCTCCTCGATGTTGAAGAGCATGCAGCGGTTGCCGATGATATAGTGCGAGAGGTAATGGACATTGTGGATAGCACAGTCGTCGCCGATGTCGCAGGAGTGGATGGAGGAATTGGTGATGCCGATGGGCAGACGCAGGTCGTGGAACTGGAGTCCGTTCTCGGACACGCGTCCGATGCGCACCGTGCCGTAGAACTTGTTGTTCTTGATGCCCTGGGGACGGAATTCGTCGGTGACCCAGATGGTATCCCAGCTGGCGGCCGTGTTGTCGTTCTTGACCAGGCGCTCGATCTCGTCGCTGGTCAGGTGGCGCCAGCCGCCGCGCGGCTTCTGGACCTGCCGGTTGCGGATATAATACTTGTCCTTGCCTTCGGGGAGATACTTGGGATCAATCCAGCCGTTGATCAGCTTTTCGGGAGGGAGAACGGTCACCTTTTCCATAACAATGTGGCTATTTTTGCGTGTTATAACTCACAAAAATAATCATTTCCCTGCAATTCACGCCTACTCACGGGCAAAAAAATAAGGGTCCCGCTTCCCAGCGGGGCCCTCTCGCAATTCTAACCTAAAATTAAACCTATGAAAAAACTATTCGGTTTAATTTGTAGCAATTTCTATGCCAGCAGGCTACTCTGCAAGCTTGATCGTGACGATTTTCACGTCCTGCAGCGGGCAGTCGCGGCCATCGGTCTGCACGGCGGCGATCTTGTCGATCACATCGAGGCCCTCGATGGTCTCGCCGAACACCGTGTACTGTCCGTCCAGCTGGGCGCAATTGCGCTCGTCCTGAACCAGATAGAACTGGGAGCCGGAGGATTCCCTATAGGGATTGACGGCGTCGCCGCGACGGGCGGCCGCCAGGGCGCCCTTCTTGTGGTTGTGCTCAGGCACGAACTCGGCGGGGACGGTGTAGTCCGGGCCGCCCGTGCCGAAGCGGGCCTTGTTGGCCGCATCCTTGGTCAGCGGGTCGCCGCCCTGGATCATGAAACCATTGATGACGCGGTGGAAGAGCATGCCGTCGTAGTATTTCTCGAGGGCGAGCTTCGCGAAGTTCTCGCGGTGTTTGGGGGTGTCGGCGTAGAGTTTGATCTTGATGACACCCATCGAGGTGACGATGTCGAAGACCGGCTCGGCCGGCAGCTGTGCGATTTTCTCCATGGTACGTTGGGTTTGTTCCACTGCCGCGAGGGAGTCGGCGACGGCCTGTTCAGCTTCTTTCGCAGCCTTCTTGGCGGCGTTTCCGCCGCAGCTGCTCAGCAGGGCTGCCGCACCGAGGCAGCAGAGGGTAAGGGTTAAAATACGTTTCATATTGCTTTGGATGTTTTGATTTCTCTCCAGATGCCCAGGGCGTAGAGTCCCAGCAGCAGCGTGCCGAGCAGCATCTGCAGCCAGGCCGGCAGCGTGCGGAGCCAGAACCAGTAGACGGCGAACATCGCACCGGCCATCAGCGCGAACTTGCCGATCGCCTTGAGGTCGTAGGGGATGGGATATTTCTTCTGCCCGAGGAAATAGCTGATCAGCATCGGGATGCCGTAGCCGACGAAGCCGCCCCAGGCGCAGGCCCAGTAGCCGATCTTCGGCACGTAGAGGATGTTGATCGCGATCATCACCGCCACGCCGATGGCGCTGATGATGGCGCCCCACCAGTTCTGGTCGGTGAGCTTGTACCAGAAGGACAGGTTGAAATACACGCCCATGAAGATCTCCGCCATCATCACGATGGGGATCACCCCGAGACCGTCCCGGTAGTCCGCGCCGATGAAGCGCTGCAGCAGCGGCAGGTAGATCATCACGGCGAGGAAGGCCAGGAGCGTGAAGATGATGAAGTATTTGGTCCCGTCGGCGAGCGTCGCGGGATTGTTCCTGTCTTTGTTGTCCGCGAAGACGATGGGCTCATAGGCATAGCGGAAGGCCTGCGTGATCAGTGCCATGATCATGGCTACCTTGACGCACGCACCGTAGATGCCCAGCTGCACCAGGCCGTCTTCGCCCGGCATCAGCTTGGGCAGCATGATCTTGTCGGAAACCTGGTTGAGCACGCCCACCAGGCTCAGGATCAGCAGCGGCCAGGAGTAGCCCAGCATCTCCTTCGCCAGGCGCTTGTCGAAGCCGTAGGCGATGCCCCGGATCTCCGGGATGAAGAGGAAGGAGACCATCGTCGTGCAAATCAGGTTCGCGACGAAGATCAGACCGGCGCCGGCGTTGAACTGCGCGAAGAGACCCTGCATCGACGGCATGCGCTTCAGCACGTAGAAGATGAAGAGGTTCAGCAGGACGCTCGTGACGATGAAGGAGAGCTTCAGCGCCACGAAACGGAGGGGCCGGCGCTGCTGCCGCAGGCGGCTGAACATCACCGCCTGGAAGGCGTCCTGCGCCGTGATCAGCGCAAACATGCCGATGTATTCCGGATGCGCCTCATAGCCCATGGCACCGGAGATCGGGTGCAGCAGCAGGAACACCAGGGCCAGGAAACCGAGACTCACGCTGCTCACCATGCGGAGGGCGTTGCTGTACACCATCTTGTCGTCCGTGCCCGGCTTGTTCGCGAAGCGGAACAGGGTCGTCTCCATGCCGAAGGTCAGCAGCGCAAAGAACAGCGCCGTGTACGCGTACAGGTTGGACACGATGCCGTATCCCCCGCTCTCCGCGGGAATCATGTAGGTATGCACCGGCACCAGCAGGTAGTTCAGGAACCTGCCGACGATGCTCACCAGCCCGTAGAGGGCCGTATCCTTCGCTAAACTCTTCAAATTCATACGAAGGACAAAGATACAAAAAAGTTAAAAGGCTTGGGAAAACTTCGTTCTGCATTCGTCCACCTGGGCCTGGACGAAGGATTCATATACCCCCGCGGCCTCAAAGTACTCCCGGACGGCAGCGAGCATCGCATCATAGCGCTCCTGGTAGCCCGGATCCCCCTTGGCCAGGGCGCCAGCCATGGCATTCCGCATTTCGAGCGTCGCAGGTTTCAGGCGCTTCCGAAGGAAAGGGTAGCCCCAGCCATCGATATCCCGAAGCAACTCGATTTCGTTCGGATTGAAAACATACACCCTGTACAACGTCGAAGGCAGGGATGCCGAGAACGGATCGTCAAAGAAATTCGTCCGCAGGGCCATGGTCGATTCGTCGATCTCGCAGGAGAAAGGCTGACCGTCCACCGGATTCAGCGAGGTCTTGAACCAGAATTGCCGGACGGGATAGTCCATCCGCGGGATGCGGATGACACCATAGCGAACCAACTCCCCATGCTCAAAGGAATATATAAGACCCGGCCTGTAGAAGGAATCATCCGCACCGTTGATGGACCGCGGCGATTCCTCCTCAATGACAAGCCCACGCGCATCTACGTTCACCAGTTCTTCCGCGTTCGCCTGGGCCCAAACCGTGCCATCCAGCGCCATCAGCGGACGGGGCGTCCTGGCGATCCAGGCCTCCATTTCCGGGTCCGTCTCCGGAACAACAATCGGCTTCGACCCGCACCCGCAGAACACAGGTGCCAGGATAAGCAATATTATGACATTTCGTTTCATAAGGATGTAATGTTTAACTTAATCTAATGGATGGATATTATAGGTTATTTTCAAATCATTATTCCATTCACGCCCATGCAGCGTGTTATCTTCATAGTAATATGGATTGCCTCCTGATGCCATTTCACGTCTATTATCGGACTAATAATCAATGAATCCTGATAGGTAACTAGTTCTTGTATAAATGCATAAGAAGTATCCGGAGGGAAATCAGGATTTGGCTTCAAACCACGATAAAAAAGACCCCTGCTGACATGCTACCAAAGGAAGCACATCATCTCCGTTACGGATAATAACAAAACCTCCCGCAGCAAAATTAACAGCTGTTGCCAATGAATCGCCAAGCGTTATAATGCTAGACACAGTGTGATCAGATGACTTTGTGCCTGGTCCATAGAATCGCTCAAAAACATCTTGCGCAATCTGTGCAATAGAAACCGCTTTTAATTTCTCATCTTGAGGATCATCAAATGACCCAACATAAAAATCGGTGCATGACGTAACAAAGACGACTGCAAAAAAAATAATAAAAGAACGCACTTACTAACAGTTTTAAATTGGTATTCAAATATAGAATAATCACAATAAAAAAACAAATAATGTGGACATCTTGGCCTGTTACTATCCATTCTACGCAAATCCAAAGGGGAAAACTAAAAAACAAAGTAAAGCAAACGATGAATTTAGGGAGAAGAGAGAGATGTGCATTCAGCTTTCCAATTCCGGGCAGCGGCGCTGCGCTTAGTTGTGCGCGGTGGCGATGGCCACTGTTTTTGGAGATATCTGATTATGAGCAAGTTGTATTTTTACTTGAGGGAAATTGCCCGCAAGTAAAATTGTAAGTCGTTGGGTATTCGTTGGTTGCAAAAACGGGCAGTATGATAATCCTGGCAGGGGTTAATCATCCGGGGCGGGCAGGTAGCCACAAATATCGCACAGAATGGCGTTTTTCTGGACACCTGTCGCCTGACTCTTGGGAGATTCGCCAGTCAAGCCGGCGAATGACGGGAAAAGAAGGCGGTCGGTCGGAGCGAAGCGACGCAGGGGGTCCGGGGGGTTAGCCCACCGGTAATTAATAACAAAGAAGGAGGGCCGGGAGGTCCTCCTTCTTGTATGAGATTCCCGATCAGGTCGGGAATCACGTAGAATTAGTCGTTCAGGGAGAAGCGCTTGGTGGCGACGATCTTGACGTCCTTGTCGAAGGCGGCGAGCGCCTGGGCGACGGTGGACTTGTCGTCGGCCATCTGGTACTCCTGCTCCGTCAGGGTGTTCTCCTTCAGGAACTTCTGGACACGGCCGTTGGCGATGTTCTCGACCATCTGGGCGGGCAGGTTCGCAGCCTTCTCCGCGCTGACGGTCTTGATGATCTCACGGGCCTTGTCAGCCTGCTCAGGAGTGAGCCAGCCCTTGGCGGTGTTGGATTCGATGTGATCCTCGCTGTCCACGTGGGCAGGGTTGATGCCGGCCTTCTTGAGGGCGGCGTCAACGGCCTTCTGGACCTGCTCTTCCTTGGTCTTCTCGATCGCGATCTTCTTCTCGTTCTCGATGACCTCGGCCGGGCAATCCTCCGGGGAGATAGCCACCGGGTTCATGGAAGCGACCTGCATCACGATACCCTTGGCGAGCTCCGCAGGAACCTCCTTGTTGAAGCCGACGAGTGCGCCGAGCTTGCCGTTCAGCGTGTGGATGTACTCGACCACGAAGGGAGCTTCCACGATTGCATAGTAAGCGAGGACGTGCTTCTCACCGGTCTTGCCGGTCTGGGCCTCAACGGCCTCCTCGACAGTGTAACCGTCCGCCATCTTGCAGGCCTTCAGGCCGTCGAGATCGGCAGGGCAGTTCGCGATGGCCACGTCGGCGATCGCGTTGGCGAGGTTCTGGAAGTCGGAGTTGCGGGACACGAAGTCGGTCTCGCAGCCGAGGCAGACAAGGATCGCCTTGTTGCCAGCCACGCGGGCCTTCACCGCACCCTCGGAAGTCTCACGGTCCGCACGCTTGGCGGCCACGAGCTTGCCCTTCTCGCGGATGATGCCGACAGCCTTGTCGAAGTCGCCTTCAGCTTCCTCGAGGGCCTTCTTGCAATCCATCATACCCGCGGAAGTCATCTTCCGGAGCTTCATTACATCTGCTGCAGTAATAGCCATAATTTTCTTGTTTTGAGATCCCCGGACGGGCCAGGGATGACGTTATATTACAAATGGATGATTATTCGGCTGCCTCTTCGGCTTTCTCCTCGGCGTCCTTGCCACCCTTGCGGGCGCGGAGCTTGCGGGCGGCGGCGGGCTTTGCAGCCTCTTCTGCCGCGGGCTCCTCGACAGCCTCCTTGTCCTTCTCGAGCTTGCGCTCGTCGAGGCCTTCCTGGATGGCTGCGCAGAGGACGTTCAGCACGCACTCGATGGACTTCGTCGCGTCGTCGTTCGCCGGTATCACATAATCAATCGGGGTGGGATCGCAACAAGTATCAACCATTGCGAATACCGGGATGTTGAGGCGATTGGCCTCTTTGACGGCGTTGGCTTCCTTCTGCACGTCGATGACGAACAGGGCGGAAGGAAGGCGGGACATGTCGCGGATCGAGCCGAGGTTCTTCTCGAGCTTGGCGCGCTGACGGTCGACCTGCAGACGCTCACGCTTGGCGAGCTTGTCGAAGGTACCGTCCTCTTTCATCTTGTCGATGGTGGACATTTTCTTGACGGCCTTGCGGATCGTCGGGAAGTTGGTCAGCATACCGCCGGCCCAGCGCTCCGTGATGGAGGGCATGTTGACCGCGGTGGCCTTCTCCTTGACGAGATCCTTGGCCTGCTTCTTGGTAGCGACGAAGAGAATCTTGCGGCCGCTCTTGGCCAGCTGCTTCATCTCGTCGGCAGCCTCATCGATCTTGCCGATGGTCTTGTGCAGGTCGATGATGTGGATTCCGTTCTTCTGATCGAAGATATAGGGAGCCATCTTAGGGTTCCACTTACGGGCCAGGTGGCCGAAGTGAACACCTGCATCAAGCAATTCCTGGAAATTTGTACGTGACATTTTGTGTCGTTGTTTTTTTTGTTCTTTTTAAAACTGTCCCCGTGTGCGGGGCCTCTTTTCTTCAAGGCGGAGTAGCGGAGCCTTGTCCGGTCTCCAACCTTTTCCGCAGCGCGGCAACTTCCCATCTCGGTCCTCACGGACACCGGAAGTTTAGAACCGCGGCTGTGCCGTAAAACGGGCAGTAACTAACGTTTACTGAACTGGAAGCGGCGGCGTGCACCCGGCTGACCCGGCTTCTTGCGCTCAACCTCGCGAGCATCGCGGGTGAGGAATCCGGCGGCCTTCAGTGCAGAACGGTAAGCTTCACGGTCCAACTCGCTGAGGGCGCGGGCGATACCGAGACGGATGGCCTCAGCCTGACCTTTGGTACCACCGCCGATGACGGTGACCTTCACGTCAAACTGGCCGAGCGTCGAGGTAACCTCGAACGGCTGGTTCACGATGTAACGGAGGGAATCGAGCGCAAAATAGGTCTCGAGAGCGCGACCGTTGACCGTGACATTGCCGGCGCCGGGAGTGAGATAAACGCGAGCGACAGCTGCTTTACGTCTTCCAAGGGCGTGTGTCTGTTCCATTTGCTCTGTTTAAATTTCGTCCAACTTGATTTCTTTCGGGTTCTGGGCCTGGTGCGGGTGCTCCGGACCTGCATAGATGAACAGGTTGTTGAGCTGGTCAGCACCAAGACGGGTCTTCGGGAGCATACCCTTGACTGCTCTCCGGACGAGTTCGGTAGGCCGCTTGGCGAGAATCTCACGCGGGGTCGTGAACCGCTGTCCACCGGGGTAGCCGGTGTAGCGGGTGTAAACCCGGTCGGTCATCTTCTTGCCGCTGAGGGCAACTTTCTCCGCATTGACCACGATGACATTGTCACCGCAATCCACGTGCGGGGTGTAACCCGGCTTGTTCTTGCCACGAAGGACAAGCACTACGCGGGCAGCGAGACGACCAAGAGCGAGATCCGTCGCGTCAATGACGACCCACTTTTTGTCAACCGTCGCTTTGTTAAGCGAAACAGTTTTGTAGCTTTGTGTGTCCACTGTCTTGATCTTTAAATAGTTAATAAAATTTGCGATCCCTACACAAAATAGGGACCGCAAAGGTAGTCATTTATTCTGAAAAAACAAACCCCTGTGGGCTAGGCAATAAAGTTCGCCTGGATAAAGGCGTTGATTGCGGTGGCGACGAACAGGAGAACGATCAGGGTGGCGACGATGACGCCGATGACCTTCAGGCGCTTGAACCACACCTTGCCGTTCCAGCCCACGGTCTGGAACATGCTCCAGAAGCCGTGCACGAGGTGGAACCAGATGGCGACGAACCACACGATGTAGAGCGCCACGACCCACCATTTGCTGAACGTGGTGGTCAGCAGGAGATAAGGATTGTTCTCATAGTTGCCGACACCGAACATCTCGGGCAGCTGCATCTTGGCCCAGAAGTGGGTCAGGTGGAAGCCCAGGATACCGAGGATCATGATACCGAGCACCAGCATGTTCTTGGCGGACCAGGAGTCGACGGCGGCCTTGCTGGCCACTTCGTAACGCTTCACACCGCCGCGGGCGCGGATGTTCTGCCAGGTCAGCCATCCGCCGTAGCAGATGTGGACCACGAAACCGAGCGCGAGGATCGGAACCATGATGGAGATGAACGGCGTGGACATGAAGTCGCAACCCAGCTTGAAGATGCCGTCACCCTTGCTGAAGAGCGCCTCATCAGCCGCGACCGCACCGAACTTGCCGATGAAGGAGTCGATGACGGAGAAGAAGTTGATGGTGCCGTGCAGCAGGAGGAAAACAATCAGGAAGGCTCCACTCACCGCCTGGATGAATTTCTTGCCGATAGAGGAATTGAATATAAACATCGTGTTTGGATTAAAGCTAGTCTGGACTGCAAATATAACCCGAATCTTGCAAGTTTCATAATTTTCCAATAATTTTGTTATCTGTAAGAACCACGAAATGACGGATTACATACTATGAGAGTTTTGCTGAAACTGAGCGGTGAGTCCCTGGGCGGCCCCGCAGGAAAAGGAATCGATGAGAAGTACCTCATGCGCTACGCCCGCGAGATCGTGGATGCCGTCAAGGCCGGCCACCAGGTGGCCGTGGTCAACGGCGGCGGCAACTATTTCCGCGGCCTGCAGGGCATGGGCAAGGGCTTCGACCGCATCACGGGCGACCGCATGGGCATGCTCGCCACGGTCATGAACGCGCTCGCCATCGCCGGCGCCGTCCGCAGCCTGGGCGTGGAGTCGGAGGTCTTCACCGCCACCCCGATGCAACCCGTGGCCCATTATTATAGGAAGGAGGACGCCGTGGCCCTGCTGGAGCGCGGCGGCGTGGCCCTCATCGCCGGCGGCACCGGCAACCCCTTCTTCACCACCGACTCCGGCGCCGCGCTGCGCGCCCTCGAGATCGGGGCGGACGCCCTGCTGAAGGGCACCCGCGTGGACGGCGTGTACACCGCCGACCCCGAGAAGGATCCGACCGCCACGCGCTACGAGGAACTCACCTTCGCCAAGGCCATGGCCGACAAGCTCAAGGTGATGGATATGACCGCGTTCGCGCTGTGCGAGCAGGGGCCCGTGCCCATCATCGTCTTCAATGTGGAGCAGGACGGGAATCTGACCCGGCTGCTGAACGGAGAAAAGATCGGAACGGTCGTTCATGCTTAGAAGCCCGGAATGACTATACAATAACAAGTAAATAATAAAATAAGGAAAGATATGTTGACCGACAAAGCAAAAGAAATCATCGACCAGACCGAAGGCAAGATGCAGGAGGCCCTCAACTTCCTGGAGGAAGACCTCAAGACCTACCGGGTCGGCAAGGCCAATCCCGCCATCTTCAACGGCGTGACCATCGACTACTACGGCACCCCCACCGCCCTTCACCAGGTGGCGTCCATCTCCGCGCCGGACGCGAAGACCCTCGCACTCCAGCCCTGGGAGAAGAGCCTCATCAACAAGATCGAGAAGGCCATCATCGACGCCAACCTCGGCCTGACCCCGCAGAATAACGGCGAAGTCATCCGCTGCACCGTCCCGGCCCTGACCGAGGACCGTCGCAAGGATCTCATAAAGAAGGCCAAGACCACCGGCGAGAACGCCAAGGTCGTGGTCCGCAACGCCCGCCGCGACGGCATCGAGCTCCTCAAGAAGGCCCAGAAGAACGACGGCATGTCCGAGGACACCGAGAAGGAGGCCGAAGCCGAGGTGCAGAAGATCACCGACAAGAACGTCAAGAAAGTGGACGATCTCGTCGCTGCCAAGGAAAAGGAGATCATGACGGTCTAAGCCCCGTCCCGATTACACCTCCGTAATAAATTCCGTAAAGAGAGTCCGTTCCTCCGCCGAGAGGAACTCGGCCGAAACCGGAACCATGCAAAGGCGCTCGATGAGCGCCTTTGGCATTCCTGCGCAGTCCAGCAGGCGCTGGGCATCCTTCTCGGTCGTGATGACGGCGGCCGTCGGCTGCCTGTTCACGGCATTCTGGATGCCGGTGATGTCTTTCCACGTGTAGTGGTGGTGGTCCGGGAAGCGGAAGCGCTCACAGATTTTATAAGTATCGCTCAGCTGGGCGCGGAGCGGAGCGTCATCCGCGATGCCTGTCACGAGGATGGCTTTCTTGGAATAGGCATAGCGCGGCTCCGCCGCCGGGAAAACGCCGGTCACCGGCCCATACTGCACGGAGGAGAAGAAGATCAGCTGCCGGCGCCCCTTGGGGTTGGTGGCCTCGCAGGCGGAGGGGAGATAATCCGTAAAGCCCATATCCCGGACGAAGGCGGCGCGCGCGGCCAGGTCCAGCTCCGGCGGGCACTTGGTCACGACGAGCGCGTCGGCTTCGAAAATCCGCTCCGGCAGGTCGCGCAGGCGGCCCAGCGGCAGCAGCATATCTTTCTGGACGGGGCGGTTGTAGTTCACCAGCACCACGCTCTTGTGCGTCTTGAGGCGGCGGTACTGGAACGCGTCGTCCAGCACGATGTAGTCGACCGGCCGGAATTCGCGGTTCCAGCATTTCTTCGCCCATTTGCGTTCCTTCAGCTTCTCCGGATGCACCAGCAGGTCGCAGCCCTGCTCGCGCTTCTTGTCCACGGCCACGACCACGCCCGGGAATTTCTTCTTGATCTGCATCGGCTCGTCGCCGTACATCAGGGCGCTCCCGTCGGCCGTCACCTGCTGGAATCCCTTGCTTTCACGCTTGTAGCCGCGCGAGAGCACGGCCAGCTGCTTGTCGCACCAGTCCGGGTGCTGCTGCAGCAGGCGCAGGATCATCTCCACGTGCGGGGTTTTCCCCGTGCCGCCGACGGTCACGTTCCCGACACAGAGCGTCGGCACTTCGGCGTAGCAGAACTTGCGGCCGGGACGGCTCCAGCGCCGGTTGCGCATCTTGAGGACCCAGTAATACGGGAAGAGAAGGAACTTGTCAATCATATCGCTGTTCAATGGTGTCGAGGATGTCGTTCAGCTCCGCCACGTCCAGGGTCGTGACCATGCGCATGCGGGTCTCCTTGAAGTCGGGCAGGCCCTTGAAATAGCAGGACAGGTGGCGCCGCATCTCGTAGATGCCGCGCGGCTCGCCCTTGTACTGCAGGGAAAGGGCCAGGTGGCGGCGCGCCAGGGCCACTTTCTCCGCCACGGTCAGGGAGGGCATCGGCTCGCCGTGCTCCAGGTAGTAGCGGATCTCCCGGAAGATCCAGGGGTGGCCGAAGGTCGCGCGCCCGATCATGATTCCGTCCACGCCGTAGCGCTCGAAGGCCTGCTGCGCGGAAGGGCCGTCGGTGATGTCGCCGTTGCCGATGATGGGAATATGCATCCGGGGGTTGTTCTTCACGGCCCCGATCAGCGTCCAGTCGGCCTCGCCCTTGTAGAGCTGGCAGCGGGTGCGTCCGTGGATGGTCAGGGCCGCGATGCCCACATCCTGCAGGCGCTCCGCCAGCTCGACGATAATCTTGGAATTGTCATCCCAGCCCAGGCGCGTCTTGACGGTGACCGGCTTGCCCACCGCCTCCACGACGGCCTTGGTGATGGCCACCATCTTGTCCGGCTCGCGCATCATGCCGGAGCCGGCACCGCGGCCGGCGATCTTGCTCACCGGGCAGCCGAAGTTGATGTCCACGAGGTCGGCGCCGTGGCCGCCGGTCAGTTCCGCCGCCCGTTCGGCCATCCGGGCCGCATCCACCATCGCATCGGGGTGCTGCCCGTAGATCTGGATGCCCACGGGGGCCTCCTCCTCGAGCGTGTGCATCTTGGCGATGGTCTTGGGGACGTCGCGGACCAGCCCGTCAGAGTTCACGAATTCCGTATAGACCATGGCCGCGCCCTGCTCGCGGCAGAGCACGCGGAAGGTGACGTCCGTGACGTCCTCCATCGGGGCGAGCAGCAGCGGGCGTTCGCCCAGGTCCAGGGATCCGATCTTCATACGGGTGCAAAATTAGGAAATATCTCCGAATTTCAGACCGCGCGGGTCTTCTCCCGCAGCCAGTCGGCGATCTCGCGGGGAAGGTGTGGGGAGAGCGCGGTGTAAACCCGCTCGTGGTAGGCGTTGAGCCACTCGATTTCGCTGCGGTCGAGCAGCGACAGGTCCAGCCCGTCCGTATCGAAGTGGCAGAGGGTCAGCGTCTCGAAGGCGAGCCAGCGGCCGAATTCATTCTGCCCGGCGGGCACGACCAGCAGCAGGTTCTCGTGGCGCACGCCGTGCTTGCCCTCCCGGTAGATACCGGGCTCGTCGGAGAGGATCATACCCGGCTCCAGCGGCGTGGGATTGAGGTTCTGCCGCACGTCGTGCGGGCCCTCGTGTACGCCGAGGAACCAGCCGACACCGTGGCCCGTGCCGTGGCCGAAGTTGCGCTGGCTGCGCCAGAGCGGTTCTCGGGCGAGGGCATCCAGGCGGCAGCCGGGCGTCCCTTCCGGGAAAACGGCCATCGCCAGGTCGATGTGGCCCTTCAGGACCAGCGTATAGTCTTCGCGCTCCAGGGCGCTGATGCGCCCGACGGGAACGGTACGGGTGATGTCCGTCGTGCCAT
The DNA here is from genome assembly GCA_045117755.1 of Candidatus Cryptobacteroides sp. GTDB lineage: Bacteria > Bacteroidota > Bacteroidia > Bacteroidales > UBA932 > Cryptobacteroides. The sequence continues at coordinate 10,275 of JBGUOB010000069.1, read as the reverse complement.
TGTCGTACTGTCCGCCGCTGTCGCAGAGGTAGAGTCCGCCTTCGCGGATCACCGGGGCGTGGGTGTGCGGGGTGATGTAGTGCGGCAGCGCGGCGCCGGGGCCGAAGGCGGAGATGGTCTCGAAGCTGTCGCCGCGGTAGCCGGGGATGTCCGCGCGCAGCTGGCCCAGCTTGACGGCAGCGTCCCATTCCGTGATTTCACGGCCGGCCTCCACGGAACGCTCCAGCCAGTAGAGGTAGCGTTCCATCGCGAGGCCATCCTGCAGGTGCGCCGCACGCATTCCGGCCACCTCGGTGGGATTCTTGACCGCCTTGTACAGGCCCACGGGGCTCGTCCCCTCCTCAAGGGGCACGCCCGCGGCGGTCAGGCTGTTATAGAGCTGATAGTTGAGCGTGGAAGCGTCCACGAAGAGCTGCCCCTGGATCTCGGAAGGCAGGAAGTCGATGTCGGCATAGGGCAGCATGCGCACGCCGTCGGCCTCCAGGATGCTGAAGGTGGCCGCGGAATCGGGATCCTCCACCGCATCCTTGAGCACGTACCAGCTGACATCGCTCTGCGTGACGAGCAGGTAGCTGATGACGAGCGGATTGTAGTCGATGTCGGAGGCGCGGACGTTCAGCAGCCAGGCGATCTCGTCGAGCGCAGTAATCAGGATGGCGTCGCAGTCGCACGTCTGCAGGAAGACGCGGAGGCGGTCCAGCTTTTCCCGGCGGCTCTCGCCGGGGTTCACGGTGAAGATGGGCGTCTGCGGGATGGCGGGCCGGTCGGACCAGAACGGGCTCAGGAGGTCCGGGACACTGATCACGGTGCCGGGCAGCGACTGCGCGAAATCGGCCCCCACGCACAGCCCGTCCACGGCGATGAGGGCCTCGTCGCCGAACTGGCGCTGCAGCCACTCGGGGATGAGGACCTGTTCGGGGACGCGCGTCTTGTGGAGCACGATGCCCGTCCCGGCGAGCTGCTGGTTCGCCTGGATGAAGTAGCGCGTGTCCGTCCAGAGTCCGGCGTGGTCGAGGGTGACCACCAGGTCGCCCGCCTCGCCGGTGAAGCCGGAGAGCCACTCCACCTGTTTCCAGCGTTCGGCGGGGTATTCACTGCTGTGGGGATCCGAGCCGGTCACGACCACCGCGTCCCAGCCCCGGGCGCGCATCAGGCTGCGCAAAGTCTCTATCCTGTCCGTTATCATTTCAATAAGTCGTCTTGATCCGGGAAGCGGTGAGGACGATGTCGCGCGTGGCGGGCGCCGGGGCCGGGTTGCCCTGGAAGCGGCGCGGCTGCGGCGCGACGACGGTGATGGTCAGCTCGTCCCGGTCGGCGGAGAAGTTGAAGCGGAAGCGCTCCTGGCAGCCATTGTTGAAGAGCGACAGGTAGTAGGCGCCCAACTCGTCCGGGGCCGTCCAGCTGCACCAGCCGGCCGTGGTCATCGGCGTCGTGTTCATCGAGTTGGCATAGACCGTCCCGCCGAAGAGCAGGGTGCGGTCGGTACTGCCCATGCGCCAGTCGTCCAGGCCGAAGGGGATGTTGTGGATGGCTTCGCCCGTCTCGAGCGTCAGGGTCATATTCCCTTCCGCGTCGAAGCGGAAGGCGATGCCCGTCAGGCCATAGGCATTCTGGTGCAGGCGGTAGCGCAGGGTGCGGGAGCGCTCGGCCGGAGCCTGGGAAGCTTCCGCGAAGGGATGCTTGAGCTCGTAGCCGGCGAGGGCGGCCTGCAGGTCGAAGCCCTTGTTGGCCTTGAGCTTCTTCGGGCTCATTCCGTCCAGCATATTGTAGATGAGCTGGTTGAAGCCGGCCTCGTCGCCGATCTGGCCGTTCGAGGCAACCACCAGGTCGTATTCCGGGATAACCATGATCAGCTGGTTCTGGCCGCCGATGGCGCGCCAGGAGTGGTGACGGCCCATCCAGACCTGGTAGCCGTAGCCCTGGCCGCCGTCATCCTTGTTGTTCTCCTCCTCGGAGAGCTCCGGCCGCTGGTAGATGTGCGGCGTGGTCATCGCCTCCACCCATTCGCGGGCGAGCAGCTGCCTGCCCTGCCAGACGCCCTTGTTCTTCAGGAAGATACCGAATTTCGCGAGGTCTGAGGTCTTGCTGTGCATGCCGCCGTTGCCCATGTTGCGCCCGTCGAGGTCCATCTCCCACACCACGTCGCGGATGCCCAGCGGGTCCAGCAGGCGCGGCTTCAGGTATTCGTAGAGGGTCACGCCCGTCACGCGGGTGATAATCTGCGAGAGCATGTGCGAGCAGGTGATATTGTAGGCGAACGACGTGCCCGGCTCGTGGGCGTAGTCCATCGCGAGGAAGGAGCGCACCTGGTCGTCGCCGGAGCCCGGATACTGCGTGCGGGCGTGGCCGGCGGACATCGTGAGCAGGTGCTCCACCGTCAGGCGGGCGAGCTCCGGGGCCGGATGCTCCGGCATCAGGTCCGGGAAGAAATCCATCACGCGGTCGCTGACCTTCAGCAGGCCTTCCTGCACGGTGAAGCCCACCGCCGCGCCCGTGAAGGTCTTGGTGGCGGAATACATCGCATGCGGGTACTGCGGGCCATAGGGACGCCACCAGTGCTCGGCCACGACTTTGTCGTGCCGGAGGATCATCAGGCCGTGGACTTCATAGCCGCCCTCGTCGAGGGCCCGGACGAAATCAGCGATGGCTTCGGAGCGGATGCCCTCCGCTTCGGGGGTGCTGCGCTGCAGGCCGTCGGCATAGGTCTGCGCGCCCAGCGGGAGGCCCAGCAGCAGGGCCAGGCAACAGGTCAGGAAAGATTTCATGTGGATTTTCAATCAATTCTGTTCAAAGGTACATCATTTCACACATTTCGGCAAGCGGGAACTTGCTTAATTGGCTGTTTCAACATAATTTTATCCCACTAAGTAAAACACAGTTTTTCCTATGAAACTCTCTTCCGTTTCCGCGCTGCTGCTCGCAGCCGCACTCCTCGCCTCCTGCGCGGGGAACACCCAGGTCGGTGTGCTGACCAAGCCCACCCCCGCCACCACCAATCTTCCCGGCCACGATTATCCGATGGTCAATCCGGACCTCAGCGTCGTCTTCCGCGTCGACCTGCCCGAAGCGCAGGCCGTCTCCGTGAACGTCGGTGGCAAGAACTACGATTTCGCCAAGGGTGAAGACGGCATCTGGGAGGTGACCTCCGAACCGCTCGTGCCGGGCTTCCACTACTATATGCTCAACGTGGACGGCCAGCGCGTCGCCGACCCGAACACCCAGCAGTACTTCGGCTCCTTCTACTGGGGCAGCGGCATCGAGATCCCCGAGGCCGGCGTGGATTATTATCTGGAGAAGAAGGTCCCGCACGGCGAGATCCGCATCGAGAAATTCCATTCCGAGCTGACCGGCGCAGATCGCCCGTACTACATCTACCTCCCGCCGCAGTACGCCTCCGAGCCGGAGCGTCGCTTCCCGGTGCTCTACTTGAACCACGGCGCCGGCGAGGATGAGACCGGCTGGGCCGTCCAGGGCATGATGGGCAACATCATGGACAACCTGATCGCCGCAGGCGAATGCGTCCCGATGATCATCGTCTGCGAGCACGCCGTGGCGACGCTCGCCGGCGAGGAGCCGGGCGGCCGCTTCAACCTCTTCAACTTCGACGCCTTCGAGAAAGTGGTGGTCGAGGAAACCGTGCCGTTCATCGACGCGACCTACCGCACGCTCACCGACCGCGACCACCGCGCCATCTGCGGCCTCTCGCTCGGCGGCTTCCAGTCCTACACCATCGGCCTCGACCATCCGGAGCTCTTCGGCTGGATCGGCGGCTTCAGCGGCTCCGGCCGCGGCCCGGGCGACCGTCGCGACAGCGAGATGTACCCCACCTCCTACAACGACCAGTACCACCTGCTGTACATCAGCATCGGTACCGACGAGCCCAACGGCATGTATCAGGGCATCTACGACCTGCACTGCGCCCTCGACAGCCTCGGCGTGAACCACGTGTACTACGAGTCCCCGGGCACGGGCCACGAGTGGCTCACCTGGCGCCGCTCCCTGCATCAGTTCGCTCCGATGCTCTTCCAGGAGTAGGCTTCCGCCTGTCAGGAAAAGAATGGTCCGGGACATCAGGTCGCCGGACCATTCTTTTTTCTATCTTTGTGCTGATATGAAGAATGCCTTCCTGAAGAATTACGGCGCGACGCTCCTGCTGCTGGCCGGGCTGGTGGCGGGCGGCGTGCTGGGCGCGGTCCTGGGGGACGGCGCCCACGTCCTGCGGGTGCCCGGTACGCTGTTCCTGAATCTGGTCTTCATGCTGGTGGTGCCGCTGGTCTTCTTCTCCGTGTCGCATTCCCTGGTGGTGATGCAGCGGAGCGGGGTGATCGGGCGGGTGCTGGTCACGTCGCTGGGCGTCTTCCTGGCGATGTCGCTCGTGGCGGGCGTGTTCTCCTACGGCTTCATGTCGGTGTGGAATCCTTTCACCCAGGTGCTGGGCGAGGGCGGCGTCACGGCCGGCAGCGTGGCGGGCGAGGGCATGGATCTGGGCGATGCCATCATTTCGTCCCTGACGGTCAACGACTTCCCCCTGCTGCTGTCCCGCGAGCATCTGCTTCCGCTCATCCTCTTCTCCGCGCTCTGCGGCCTGGCCGTCGCGCTGCTGGGAGAGAAGGCCGCGCTCGTGGAGCGCTTCATCGCCGAGGGCGAGGCCGTGATCATCAAGATGATGGATCTGGTGATGAAACTCGCGCCCATCGGCATCGGTTGCTATTTCGCCGACACGGTCGGCTCGCTGGGCGGGCAGATCGTGGGCGATTATCTGGATATCCTGCTGGTGGTCAGCGCCGCCACCGCCGTGGGCTACGCGGGCTTCCTGTCCATGTACGCCCTGTTCAGCCGCGTGCCGCTCGGGCGCTTCTGGAAGGAGATGATTCCGCCGTCGGCGACCGCCATCGGCACCTGCTCTTCGGCCGCCTCCATGCCGGTCACCATGGCCGCCGCACGGCGCCTCGGGGTGAGCGACAAGCTGGTCGAGGGCGTCATCCCGCTGGGGACGCACCTGCACAAGGACGGGTCGGTGATCACCTCGGTGGCCAAGGTGCTCTTCGCGCTCTACTTCTTCGGCATGGCGCCGCAGGGGCTCGGGGGCGCAGCGCTCGTCGTCGCCGTCGCGCTGCTGGAGAGCATTGTGGTGGGGGCCATCCCCGTGGGCGGGATGACCGGAGAATTGATTATCTGTGCGGTGCTGGGGCTGGATTCTTCGTTCGCAGCCGCGCTGCTCATCATCGGGACCATCTGCGACATCCCGGCCACCTTGTTCAACGTGGCCAGCAATCTCGTCGCGCCGCTGCTCGTCCAGCGGATCAGTCCGACGGAGTAATCCCTATCTGCCGTCCGGAACGACGGTGTACATCGTGTGGCCGTCCGGGGTGCACTTCAGCTTCTTGAAGAGCTCCGACACGGTCACGAAGACGTATCCCTGCTCCTTCAGCACCGGGATAGCTTCGTCGAGGGCCTCGACGGTGGCCTCGTTGCCTTCGAAGTCGTGCAGGAGGTAGATGGCGCCGGGCTCCGCGCTGGAGAGGATCCCCTCGTAGCGGAACGCCTTGTCCGTGGTCGCCTCCCAATCCTGGCAGCCCTTGCCGCAGATGAAGGTGAGGTCGATCCAGTCGTACATCTCCGGCTTGACGTTGATGTACGGGGGACGGAAGAATTCCGGACGCTTCCCGGTGATCTGCTCGATCAGGGCGGAGGTGGTCTCGACTTCTTCCTTGACCTGGGCCTCGTCCATCATCGTCATCATCGGATGGGTGAAGGAATGGTTGCCGATCTCGCAGCCTTGCTTGACGGCGCGCTTCATGTTCTCGGCGCTCTCGTCGGTGATGTTCCTGCCGATCACGAAGAAGGTCGCGGGCACCTTGTGCTTGGCCAGGACGTCGAGCAGGGCCGACTCGGTGGACAGGTTGGGACCGTCGTCGAAAGACAGGGCCAGGTACTTGACCGGCTCCTTGGGAGCGCAGGCCATGGCGATTGCGGAAAGGCAGATCATCGCGGAGAGTTTAAAGAATCTTTTCATACTGTGTGGTTATCTTCTCCAAAGATAAGGAAAAAATAAAAGCACCGCTGTTTGCGATGCTTTTTCCCGTGCCCCAAGCGGGAATCGAACCCGCACGGCTTTAAAGGCCACTGGATTTTGAGTCCAGCGCGTCTACCAATTCCGCCATCAGGGCTGGTAGGGACTGCAAAGGTATCTAAAAAACACGATTTATCAAATTTTTGGCGTATCTTCGCTTCCCGTATGGAAAATAAAAGCATCTACGTCATTTACGACCGCAACGTCGAGGCGTTCGCGCTGAAACTGGCCGAGGGGCGCCCGTCGCTCGCCATCATCGCCGACGAGGCGCACAAGACGATGGACACCGTGCTGGGCATCTGCCGCTGGCTGCTCGCGCAGGGCGCGAACCGCGACGCCATCGTCTGGGCCGTGGGCGGCGGCGTGACCACGGACCTGGTGGGCTTCGCCGCCAGCATCTACAAGCGCGGCGTACGCTACGCCAACTACCCCACCACCCTGCTCAGCCAGGTGGACGCGGGCGTGGGCGGCAAGACGGGCGTGAATCTGGACAGCTACAAGAACATGATCGGGGTCACCAAGTTCCCCATCTATACCCGCATCCTGCCGGAGGTCCTCGCGACGCTGCCGGCCCGGGAGCTGCGCTCCGGCGCCGCCGAAATGCTCAAAACCTTCATCATCGACAACAAGGGAGACAACTACGAGAAGGCCGTCAAGGTGCTCTCCGAGCCCAAGATCGATTTCGCCGCGCTCGCGCCGCTCATCGAGGCGGCCGCGGCCGTCAAGCGCAAGATCGTGGAGAAGGATCCCTACGAGGAGAACCTGCGCCGCTGCCTGAACCTGGGCCACACCTACGCCCACGCGATCGAGTGGTACCAGCACACCCACGAGACCGCCGAACCGATGACGCACGGCGAAGCCGTCGCCGTCGGCATGGTCCAGGCCGCGCTCCTGTCCGAGCGCCTGGGCCTGTGCAAGGCCGGCCTCGCGGAGAAGCTCCGCAGCGACCTGCGCGCCTGCGGCCTCCCGACGGAACTCCCCTGCCCGGAGGCGGAACTGGAAGCCGCCCTGTGGAAAGACAAGAAAGCCGAAAAAGGCATCATCCACTTTGTCCTGATCAAGAAGATCGGCAAGGTGATAATCAAAGACCTGGATGATTTGCACCAGCCTGCAGCATAAGAGCTTCGAGGAGATCCTCACGATCCTCGAAGACCCCGCGGTCGAAATGGCGGAGATCCGCCTCGACCGCTGCGACCTCACGGACGACCAGATTGAATCGCTCTTCAGCGAATCCGACACGCCGCTCATCGCCACCTGCCGCATCGACGGCTGCCCCTCGCCCGAGGAAGCGGAGCGCCGGCTGCGCGTGGCCATCGAGGCGGGCGCCCGCTTCGCCGACCTCGAGATCGAGGCCCCGGCCCAGATGAGCAAGCATTTCCAGCAGCTCTGCCGCAAGAGCGGCACGGAAATCATCCGTTCCTATCACGATTTCTCGGGCACGCCCGATATGGAGGTCCTGCAAATGGCCCTCGCGCGCTGCTTCCGCTACGGCGCGGACATCGCCAAGGTCGTGACCACCTGCCACACGGCGGAGGACGCCGCCCGCGTCGAGTCCCTCTACAGCCTCGTGCTGGAGGGCGTGGACTCGCTCCAGGGGCGCCTGGTGGCCTTCGGCATGGGCGAAGCCGGCCGCGACACGCGCCTGCAGTGCCTGCGCCGCGGCGCGCCGTTCACCTTTGCCGCGCTGAGCGCGGATGATGCTTCCGCCCCCGGCCAATGGCCGCTCGCGGAGCTGTACGCCGCCCTCTACGGCGACCGCAAGCCCTACCGGGTGGAAGGCCGCCGGATGCCCGCGTCGAAGAGCTTCGCCCAGCGGGCGATCCTCGCCGCGGCCCTGGCGGAAGGCAGCTCGCACCTGGGCGGATACAGCCCCTGCGGGGACTCGGAAGCCGCCCTCGCGCTCGCCCGCGCCCTCGGCGCCAAGGTCGAGCAGAACGGCGAAAATCTGACCATTACCGGCATCGGCGCCCGCTGCGGGCAGCTGCATCCGGACAGCGTGGACACCGGCGAATCCGGCCTGCTCACGCGCCTGACCATTCCGGTGCTTGCCGCCGTGGGCGACGGCAATTTCTCCGTGAACGGCCACGGCACCCTGCTCCGCCGGCCCCTCAGCGGCGCCGCGGACATCATGGCCGCCTTCGGCGTGCTGCTCTCCAACGCGCAGGAGCGCGAAGGCAAGGAAGTCTTCATCCCCGCCAGCGTCAAGGGGCACCTCATCCCGGGCACGGCGGAGGTCCCCGGCAAAGGCGGCTCGCAGCTCATCTCGGGCCTGCTGATGGCCCTGCCGCTGTGCGACAAGGAGTCCCTGCTGCGCGTCAGCGAGCCCAAGAGCATCCCGTACATGTACATCACCCTCGACGTGCTGCGCCATTTCGGCATCCAGACCCGGAGCGAAATGGAAGGCGACGCCGAAATGCTGGAAGCGGACGACTGGTCCGGCTGCACCGGCATCAACTTCAAGATACGCGGCCGCCAGCACTATCGTGCAGCCGACTTCGACATCGAAGGCGACTGGAGCGCCGCGGCCAATTTCCTCGTGGCCGGCGCCATCTTCGGCTCGGCCGAACTCGTCGGGATGGACACCACCTCCCTGCAGGCCGACCTGAGCGTCATCGACATCCTCGTGGATGCGGGCGCCGTGGTCTCGCAGCTGGAAGGCGGCACCGTCTGTGTACGGAAAGCCCCGCTGGAAGCCTTCCAGCAGGACCTTTCGAATGCGCCCGACCTCTTCCCCATTATCTCCGTCCTCGCCGCCTTCTGTGCCGGCGAGAGCCGCATCGCAGGCGTGGGACGCCTGGCCACCAAAGAGTCCAACCGCGCGGAAGCCATCCTGGAGATGCTCCTGCAGATGGGCGTAGAAGCCCGCATCGAGGGCGACGAGCTGGTGGTCTGGGGCGAGACCCTCGCCGCCCGGCTGCTCGGCGGACGCCTGCTCAAGGGCGGCGAATACACCTCGCGCCACGACCACCGGATGGTGATGGCGCTGCAAGTGGCCTCCCTGGGAACAGAAAGCCCCATCGTCATCGACGATGAGGCTTGCGTGGGGAAATCATTCCCCGGGTTCAGGCTTTAAGATTATTCCGCCTTCGGTTCTTCGGCAGCGGCTTCGGCCTTGGGGGCCTCTTCCGCCTTCGGAGCTTCCAGAGCAGCCTCGGCCTTCTTGGCGCGGCTGCGGCGGGTCGTCTTCTTGGCAGCAGCCTTCGGAGCGGCGGAAGCGAGCGCGGCCTCGTTGAAGTCGACGAACTCGATCAGCGCCATCTCGGCGGCGTCACCCTGGCGGAAACCGATGTGCAGCACGCGGGTGTATCCGCCCGGACGATCGGCGATCTTCGGGGCGATGGTGCGGAACAGTTCGGTCACGGCCTCCTTGTCCTTGAGGTAGCTGAACACGACGCGACGGCTGTGGGTCGTATCCTCCTTGGACTTGGTGACAAGCGGCTCGATATAGCTCTTCAGGGCCTTGGCCTTCGCCACGGTGGTGGTGATGCGCTTGTGCTGGATCAGGGAGCAGGCCATGTTGGCGAGGAGCGCCTTGCGGTGGCCCGCCTGACGACCAAGATGATTGATAGCTTTATTGTGTCTCATCTTTATACAGTCTTTTTCTTGGGTTCAATATTATACTTGGTGACGTCCATTCCGAACGAAAGCTTCATCTTCTCGACCAGGAGGTCGATTTCGTTGAGGGACTTCCGGCCGAAATTGCGGAACTTCATCAGCTCGGGACGGGAATAGGACACGAGGTCGGCGAACGTGTCGATTTCAGCAGCCTTGAGGCAGTTGAAAGCGCGCACGGACAGGCCCACATCGGAGAGCTTGGTCAGGAGGAGGTGACGCATGTGCAGCGACTCCTCGTCCAGCTCCTTGCTGTCGGTCTCCACGGTGCTCTCCAGCGACATCTTCTTGTCGTCGGTAAAGAGCTTGAAGTGGTAGATCAGGATGTTGGCCGCCTCGTGAAGGGCGGAGTTCGGGGAAATCGAACCGTCCGTCACGATCTCAAGATTGAGTTTCTCGTAATCCGTCTTCTGCTCCACACGCCAGTTCTCCACGCTCCAGTTGACCTTGCGGATCGGGGTGTAGATCGCATCCACCGGAATGGTACCGATGGGCGTGTTCTCGTCGCGGAGCTCCTCAGCGGGCACGAAACCACGACCCTTCGTGATGACGAGGGAGATTTCGAGCTTCACGGAAGGCTCGAGCGAGCA
>JBGUOB010000068.1:0-40450 GCA_045117755.1 Candidatus Cryptobacteroides sp. | reverse complement strand
CGCCATCTGCATATAGTCCCCTGGCCTTATCGGCGCGCCATCAGCGTCCACGGGCAGCTTCATGTGCGTGCGCTTCATGTCGGCAAGCACCTTGTACAGCCTGTCGCGCTCGGCCTCGAAGAATGCCGCCGCCTCGCGCCTCGCCTCAAACTCGGCCTCAATCATGTCGGTGATTTCCTCAAGCTCTTTGAGGTTAGTCCCGAGCGGCCCCAGGCCGTCCTCTCTTGTCGCGCGCACCCACGCGCGCAGCTTCTCGATTGGGTTATTGATATACATTAGGTGTCCTTTCTCGGACTTCTGCATGAAGTATCTCTCCCAGCACTCCGCGTAGTCGATGTTTGCGCTGCACTTCTCGTAGCAGCTCTCTGCCCAAGGCTCGTACAGGTGTATGTCGTAGGGGCAGGAGCCGACGCACTCTGCGTATCCCTCGCATGCAAGGCGCAGCGGGGTTTTTTCAGCCATCAGCTCACCCTCCTCTCTCCCCAGGCGCAGTAGCCGTCAGGCCCTACGCTTCGGACGAATACCGCCCCGCCGATTCCTGCCATGCGACACTCTCCGCCGAGGCCGAGGTATCTTTTGTCGTCCGTGTAGTGGACGCAATCCCTGCACCGCACCACTGGCTCCCCTATGCTCGCGCCGTGCCTCTTCGCATCTGCCATCGCAAGGCCGACGAAGGCGCTGCTCGTGTCTCCGAAGTCGACGACGTACTCGGTCATCGCTCCACCTCCTCTGCGAACCCGTTCTCGACCATCCACGCAATCAGCCCGTCGACGTCGACGGAGAACCTCTTGCCGCCGTAGTGGATGCACAGCGAGTCGATGGGGTACGACTCGCCGCGCGTCACGAAGGTCTCCAGGTTTACTATTCGCATGACAGAGCTTGCCGTTTCGCAACTAGTCATCGCCCAACCTCCAGCATCGTTCGGCCAGCCTCTGGTAGAGCCACTGGGTGCGAAGCACCCTGTCCCAGCTCCAACGGTCTGAGCTGTAGAACACCTCGCCGAGTATCGCGTTCGCATAATCCACTGCGCTCGCGCGCCTCTCGATGTCGGTTTCGTGCAGCTTCAGCCAGTTTCCCAAGCAGGCGTCCTCTATGAACCGCCTTGCTTGCTTCTTTCCGATTCCGAACTTGTGCTTCAGCACTTTCCGCATCATCTTCGGGTAGGCGTCCTTCACGGCGAGCGGCGACCTTCTTTCGAACCTCACCGCCCAATCACAGCAGTACTCGCACAGGTCGAACGTCGCCTTGCTATCCTTCATCGTCTCTCCTCTCCCCCAACGAACAGAACCCATCGGGATCGACCAGGTTCTTCTGGGGTTCGTCGTTGTAGTAGTCCCACCCAGTAGTCAGCGGGCCTGTGCAGTTGAGCTTGTCACCGTTTGCCTTGTACGCGTGCTTGCAATCCCTGCACCTAACGATTGGCTGCGCCTGGTCGAGGTTGACTTCGTAGTCTTCGCCAAGCCAGCCGATGTATTCTTCGCAAACGTTGAGGCGCGTGTAGTCGGGCTTGTCCACATACACAACCTTGACGTCGCCCAGGAGCTTTGCGAAGTCGCCCCATGTGGGCTCGTACCGCGTGTTCCAGGCTTCGATGGCTTCGGATTCGGTCGGGTAGTTGTCCACTAAATGGCCGTGGCCATACTCGCTCTCCAAGTCTGATTCGCAGAACACGCCCCACACTTTGCAGTCATCGTCGTATTCGAGTACTCTTACGCTCGCTTCGCCACCGCAGAACGGGCAGGGCAGCAGTTCTTTAGTCGTCGTCATCGTCGCCCCTCCATTCGTCGCCGTACTCGCAGAGCATGCTGGCGATGCACCCAACGAGGCTGTCGTACATGATCTTCTCGGCTTCGTCCCTGGTGAGCCGTGTGCGCATCGCGATGTCGCTGGCGCAGAAGAGTATGTTCGGCCCGTTCAGGTCGTAGATTCTCTCCGCCTCGTTCCGCGCGTCTTCCTTGCTCATCGCTCCACCACCTCGGTTCCGCAGTTCGGGCAGTAGCTGATTGCGTTCCCGTTGCAGCCATCAAGTGGTATCACCGACTCGATGTTTAGGCCGCATATTCGGCACTTGATGTGGTCCCTGACACGCCGCCACAGGTGGCCGTCGTGCACGGCCCGCGAAAAGTCGTCGCCCGATGCCGTGCGGGTGTTCCAGGCTTCGGTAAGCTCTTCTGGCGTTTTCGCCTCGTTGCCGCCAAGCACAACGTCGCATGTGCCGCAATAAATCTCGCCGCGACCTGGATACGTCTCGATTGCCGTTGGCTCTCCCCCGCAGAACGGACAAGAAAGCAGCTCGGTCGTTCGGTTGTCGGTCATTCTTCCACCACCTTCGCTCCGCAGGCTGGGCAGTAGCGGTGTTCCCTGCCCATGTGACCTCCGCACACGGAACATGTCCAGCTCACCGTGGCGATGTCCCTGTCTCTGTCTAGGCCATGTGTGATACGTCGGCACGTGCGCTCCTGGACGTAGCGGACGGTCTGGTAGGGGCTACGGTCGCACTCAAAGAAGACCACATCTGGCAGTTCGGTGTACACGAACGGGTAATGCGGGCTGATGATTCTCCATCCCATCAGTCCACCTGCCATTCGACGATTACCCTCGCTCCGCAGCTCGGGCAGTACCTGGGCGTGAAGTCGAGCGACACCGAACCGCACTCGGAGCATTGGAACCTGAGTCTGCCAGTCAGCTCCGTGTCCCATGTGTCGTGGCACGTGCGCTCACGCACCCACCCGTGCTCAGCCATGTTCTCTTCGGTCATGGGCACTGCGCCGCGCTCCATGTCGGCGCGGGCGTTCCAGGCTGCGATAGCCTTTTCTTCGGTGGCGTAGTTGTCGATGTAGTGTCCGTGCTGGTATCCGCCGTGCTCCTCGGCGTGCAGGTCGTCGGTGCACCATACGCCGTAGAGCTGCCAGCCCTCCTCTATTGCGTCGAGGTCGAGTTTTCGCACCTCGGCCTCGCCCCCGCAGAACGGGCATGGTTTCAGTCTTGCGTCCATGGGCACCCTCCCTTCGCCTTGTGTTCGCAGTAGCCCGCCGATTCGGCTCGGGCGTTCCAGGCTGCGATTTCATCTGGAACCATCTTCACGCTTCGAGCGCGTCTGAATATCTCGAAGTGACACGTGTCGTCGTGGCCGAAGAACATGTACTCGCCGCCGTTGATTGGTTCAGGCTCCGCGCCGCAGAATGGACAAGGAAGAAGCGTGTTCGACCCTTCCCTGTCCCGCCCAGGCGCGTTTCGCTTGGAATCCGTGCAGCGAACCTGCGGATTGGCCGCTTCGCTGCTGCTAGTCCCGCTCATGTTCCACCTTCGCTCCGCAGTTCGGACAAAACTTGAACATCGGCCTAAGAACGTACCCCTTGTGATAACTTCCGTCTTCCTCCCACCAATCGGTAATCTCGTCCCAGCCATCGAACCAGCCGCAATCGCCGACCATCATGGTGTAACCGCATGTGCTGCACGATGCAGACCAGCACTCGTCATTCGCGCTGAACTCTTCTTCGTGCTCGGCATCATTCTCGTCGTACCAAGTGAACCCGCTTTGGTCTGGCTCGTAATAGCACGTCCGCTCTGGCACCCATACGACACCGTCTAGCTCGAAGCGTCCGTTCCGTATATCCTCTTTCGGAATGCTGTAGTGCAGGCTCATTTCTCCACCACCTTCCTTCCGCATTCCGAGCAGTAGCGCGGCTTGTCGTCCCATCCGCCTAGAACCTGTGACGTGACAAGCCCTCCGCACCTGCTGCACTCGTACTCCTGCATATGCTTCAGCGTAGTCGGCTCGTCGAATGTCTGGCGCAGCTCGCACGTGCGAACGCCTGCGAGGTTCCGCAGCAGCACGACGACGAGGACCAGCACGGCGATGGCGAGCAGGTCTGCTAGGATGCCCATGGCCATCGCAGCCTCGAAGGCGTCTTTAGTCGTTAAATCCACCCAGCGCATGCAGTACCCCCTCTCGATTCATGAGACCGCCGCACCAGGGGCAGTGGTAGCCACCAAGCTCCACGACGAGAAAGTGCTCGTCATCGACGGTTGCGGCCATACCGCATTCGGTTTCGAACCTGTACCACCGGCCGTCCACAAACAGCTTGTCCTCTGCAACCGTGTGCCTGCAGCTATGCATCGGCATCTCCCAGCTCTTCCGCATCTGCCTCCACCCCCTCCGTCGGAACCACGAACCTGGGCTCGTCGAGCGGCTTCCGCTGCCCGCACGAAAACACCCTCGCGTCGACGACGCTGACGTGCATCGGACCCCACGAGCAGCGACCGTGTATCGGCTCGCTCGCGTCGTCTCCCTCTATGCTCGCCAGGTGCCAGCAGTTCAGGCACACGGGCGGCGCGTACATCTTCGTCATCTCTTTCTCCTTTCCCTCATGCTCCAAACAGCGCCAGTCTGCCTGCATTGGATGCATGTCTTGTAGAGTCCCCCGCCGACTTTCGCGAACTCGCGGACGGGCCTCGCGTGCTTGCACGCCGAGCAGACGACGTGCTCGACGCTTTCGTCTTCCTGCGGCACGTAGACGGGTTGCCCGCATCCGTGCCTCTTTCCCTTCACCTGCCCGTATACCTTCACGAACGCCTCCCGATGACGTCGCCCCACCTCATCTGCTCCACCTGGCCAGGCATCACGCGGAACTCGCGCTGGTGCATCGTCCAGGCGACTTGGTCGTCCATCCCTATTCGACTGACCCAGAACGCCCAGCCGCCGAGCGCGTCCGACCAGTAGATGTGGAGCTTCCTCTGCATGTGAACCATGTCGTGGCAACCGCTGCACAGCTCGACGAGCGGGATGCGGGCGTCGACCGCTGAGGTGACGCCGCCCGCGCCCTTCTCGATGACATGGTGCTTGTTGGTGCCGAGCCGCCCGCATATCGCGCAGTGGCCAAGGCCCGTCAGGCTCGGCTTGTCGAGCAGGTGCTCGCGGAAGGCGCTGTATCCCGTCGGCTTCATCGCGAACCACCGCCAACGTAGTCGAGGCTCGCCACCTCTTCTGGCGTCATGAACGGTATGCCTTGGGCCTCGCATTCCTGGCGCATGCCGTCGATCAGCCTCGTGAACTCTGCCGAATCCATCTCGGAGCTTCCCTTGAACGCTCGGATGTGTCGGTACTCCCTGCCGTTGAGCTCACCCGTCCCGACCTCGTCCCAGTACCTGAAGTACGCCTCGACGGGAACCTCCGCAAGCACCGTGAAGACGTCGCACGAGCCGTAGTCGCGGAGCATCCATCTGTGAACCTCGTCGTCGCTCATTCTGAGCTTCGCCGCGAGCTGGTTGAGCATCGACCAGTAGTAGGCGTTCTGCGTCAGCGTGCGGCGCTTGCGCCTGACCTTCGCCTCGATTGTCGCATCTGGGTCTTGCTCCCAGCACCATGCTGCAATCGCCTGGGGTGTGCCTATCATCGCGCACCACCTGCCAGCGCGGCCATCGCCGCCTCCATGACGTCCTGCGGGCAGGGGACTCCCTGCGGCTGCTCCTCGAACTCGACGCCCTCTGGCAGGACGGTCATGCATCTCGGGCAATGCCAGAACTCACCGTCTGGGATGACGGTGGAGCCGCATTTCGAGCACTTCCATCTCCCCTCGCGGGGCGGCTCGCCGTCAAGCGATGCCGCACCCGCGTGGGTTTGGTTCGGCTTGTCCGAACCAACCCTTTTATTTTTAGTTTTAGTTAGCTTTTCGGACTGGTTCGTTTCGCTAACCAATTGAGAAACCGACTTGGTTTCAGCTCGGTTCGCGTTGGCTTTTCTCGGCCTGCCGCCCTTTTTGCCGTTCTGACGTGCGCATTCTGCTCGGGCATGGTATGCCTCTATGGCGTCATCCGCGCGAGAACTGCTTATGAATACGAAGTCGTTCGACGGAGATTTTCGCGAGTTCAGCAAGCCAATCTCCACCATGGTTTTCACGTAGTTCTCGGCGTCGTCGTACCCTAGGCACAACCGAAAAAGAACCGACTTGGTTTCACGCTGGTTTGCACCGAATGCGAGCGGCTTCTCCTCGCCGTACAGGTACTCGAGGATTGCCCAGTACAGGTCGACCGCAGGCGCACCGTGCTCAAGCCTCAACTGCACCATGAGCTCGTCGCTCGTCGCGTTCGTGTCGTGGTTGAAGTACCTCATTAGGCAACACCGCCACTCGCGTATGGTGACTTTCCCTCGCGCATGCGGCGCTGTGCATCCATCCTTCTATGACACGGTGTGCAAAGCCATATCACGTCCAGTGGATCTCCTGAGTAGTCGCAATGATGCGCCTCGATTCGGTGTTCTTCGTCAGTGCACCCGCAGCCAGAGCACCTGTTCGGTCTGATTATCGCCCCTGCTGCAAGCGCAGCCTCTACTGCCCTCCTGGCATTGATGCCGTTTGGGTTTTTCCCGTGCGTTCTTAGGCGCGATGCAAGCACTGATTCTGGGTTTCGGCTTTTATTCGCCTTCGTGTCTGCCCCTGTGCACGCCTTGCATTTGCCAAGGTGCCCGTCTGCGGTATCGGGGTGTAGGTAGAAATCGTCAAGCGGTTTTACAACACCGCATTTGAAGCACTTTTTCTTTTTCATCGCGAACACCATCAAAACGGGATGTCTTCGTCGTATATGCTGACGGGACGGGCGCTCTGCACCGCCTGGGCCATGCCGTCGTATGCCTGCTGGTTCGCCGCCTGCGGCCCGCTATCGGCCTGCCCCTGGTATTGCCCCGAACCGCCTTCCTGCTGGCCCCTGGGGGCCGTGAAGAACTCGAGCTGGTCGACCGAGACTTCAATCTTGCTGCGCTTCTGGCCCGTCTGCCTGTCCTCCCATTGGCCGTAGTGGAGCCTCCCGCCGATGGATACCTTCATGCCCTTGTGAAGGTACTGCGCGACCTTCTCGGCCCTCGCCCCGAACATGTTGCAGTCGACGAAGTTCGGGTACTCCTCCCACTCCCCCGTCTGGCTGTTCTTGCGGCTGTCGTTGACGGCGATGCCGAAGTTGAGTATCGGCATGTCGTTCGCCGTCCTCCTCAGCTCGGGCTCGCGTGTGAGGTTGCCGCTGATGTTTACCTGGTTGATGTTCTGCATTCTCCGTCCTTTCTACGCAGGTTCGGCTTCCGGCTTCATGGTGAACACCGTCTTCCCCGTCGTGTCGTCCACGATCCAGAGGGCCTTGATCTCGTGGTTCTCGATGATGCACTTGCGGACGCTGAACTTGTCGTAGCATGCGTATATCGGGCGTCCGCCCTTGTCCTTGCGCCCCGTGTCTCGGACGTCGCACACCTGGTTCGCGTCATCCTGCCATACGACTATCTGAGGCGACGTGTAGAGCTCTCGGCCGACGCCCCAGTTGAAGCATGCGCGCTTGAAGGCGTCGGATGCCGCGCCCTTCTCGGCCTCGAAGTTCCCTGCGGTTCCGCAGTCCTGCTTCCATACCCAGTCGCCGTGCTCCGTCCTGATGCCGACCGAGCAGTAAAGCACCCCGCTGATGGTCTCGTGCTTGCGCTGCCAGTTCTCGGGGCCGACGGCCTCGTCCAGCATCCTCATGTCGCAGCGTGCGTTCTTGTACAGAAGCAGCTCGACCTTCGTCTTCTCGCCGTATCTGTTCACCGACGCGACGCGCACCTCGATGTCCTCCGCTGCAAGTTCGGGGAAGCTAATCATCGGTGCCTCCTTCCAGCAGCATCTGAGCCGCCAGCGGGAGCTCGCCACCGAGCACGCGCGCGACCTCTTCGCTGTTGATGCTGAGAGTCGTCTTCTCGACCTTGCCGCCTGGCGTGCCTGGGTAGACCACATCGACCAGCTCGCAGCCGTCGGGCAGCTCGCCCGTCCTCCCGAAGTGGTACGTGGCAATCTCGCCTGGATGCTCCATCGCGTAGGCCATCGCCGCTGCCTTGAAGTCCCTCCAGTCGGTCAGGGCTTCCTCGTCGGTCACCTCGAAAACGGGCTCGACCTTGCTCTCGGTTGGCTTCGAGACCTGCAACGAGAACGTTCCCACCTTCTCGCCGAACAGCTCGACTTCGAAACTCTTCGCCTTGCACTGGGCGTAGATGTCCTTGTACTGCCTGTCGACACGTCCGCGAAGATTGCCGTCGACCTTGGTCTTGGTCATCGAGCCGACCTTGTTCATGAAAGCCTGCGCAATCGCCAGGCGCTCCATGTCGGTGAACTCGTGCCGACCCCTGGGAACCTCCTCCCCGAACGTGTCCTCGTACAGGTCGCCTATCGCCTTAATCTCGGCCATTGTTGACATTGCTAGTCCTCCTTCATCGTCTCTCGCTTGATTTCGTATCTCGCGTAGTGCGTTCGCTCGCCGAAGCGGTTCGTCGCGAACTCGTCCTTCGTCTTGATCTGGTGGCCGTCGTCGCGCAGCCTGTAGATGATTGCGCTGAGCCTGGTGACCCCGAGGTCTCTGAACGCCTCGAACGACGTGATTGTCCCGTACCGCTCCAGGTAATCGAGCACCCGCTCCTTCTGCCCCATCAGTACCAGCCCCAGAGCTTCGCCATGCCCATCAGGATGACCGTCGCGTACACCGCAGCGCACGCCGCAATGAGCGCCAGCCCTTCGCGCCTGGCCTTCCGCGCCGTCTCGGTGTCTGCTAGAATGTCTTCGAGCATCCAGTGCTCATGGGTGCGTTCCTGATTGCTGCGGGGCGCACCCTCGTCATCTCGCCAGCTCAGTTCCTTGCGTCTGACCTGCGCTGTGACATCCTTTGTGACAGGTTCACAATCTCTCCGTAATGTCTTTGCAGCCACTTTCGGTTCCTTTCATACTCGCGTTCATCCTCCCGCTCGCTGATTGACTTCTCGATTCCGTCCCTCAGCTCGCGGCTCTTCTCGGCCAGCTCGTGCATGTGGCACGCACGGCACAGCCCGCTGCCTCCCTTCAGTTGCATCACCTCCCTCCCGCACGACGGGCAGATTTCGTAGCGGCGCATGCTCGCCCCGATTCGGTATGCGTGCCTCCAGACCGCCTCGCGCGACCTGAGCACCCCGAACCTTGCGAACATCTCGCGTGCGCACCATTCCGCGCCCTTGTTCGCGTGGGCCTCCAGGAACTCGTCCTGCTCGGGCGTCCACTTCACTGATTCGCCCCCACGGTCACCAGCTCCTCCTCGATTACCCAACGCTCGAACACGCTTGGCCGCACGCGAATGCACCGCTTCGAGCTTCCGCTGCGCACGTGCGGAAGCGGGTGATGCTCCGCGCTCCGATTGCACGCGCCCCGAATGAACGCCTCGGGGTAGCCGTATTCGGCTGCGAGCTTGTCGACCGTCGTCGCCTTTTCCATGTCTAGAACTCCTTCGATAGTTCGGCCTCCAGCGCGTCGCGCATGATGGCCTTGCTGTCCGTGCCGACCGCGTGGTACACGTTCACGTAGTCGCACATCCTCATGGTCATCGGCTCCTTCTGGTAGTTGGCGAACGTCACGCTCGTCTTCCCGATGACCCGCCCAGCCTCCGCCAGGCTCATCCCGCATGCCCTGCGGGCGTCCTCAAGCCAGCTCACTCAATCACCCCCTCGCCTATGTCAATGCCGTTCATCTGGAGCATCCGCGCGACTCCCTCGGTGCCGCACTCTTCGAGCATCGCGCCGTATGTGCAGAGCGTCGCCGTTCCACCGTATGCCTGGATGATGAAACCCTCCGCCTTTGCCGCCTCCATGACCGCGCCCCATCCCTCATCGCAGCTTTCGAGGAAAGACGCGCCATCGTCGCTCTCGACAAACGCGATAACGTCCTCGCGCTTCATCTCGTTTGCCTTCATCCTTACCGCCTCCAGCAGTCCATGCACCGGCGATGGAACTCGCGTTGCGCACCCATCCTGTCGCAGATGACGGCAAGCTGCTCGTCGCGGCATGCCAACCTGGTTGGCATCATGTCGTACGCATGCTGCCGTTCTTCCCTCCACGCTTCGTACGTCCTTGCCATCGTCGTCTCGGTCATCTCATGCTCCTTTCGTTCTGGTTCACCGTTCGTAAACCCTTATGGCAATAATAAACTATGCTTTGCCCTATGTAAACCTATTATTTTATTTTTTCTAAACATAGGGCGTATAACTAGTAGAAGCGTTGAAAGGAGGAGAAATGTCAACGCGCCAGACGATCGGCCGCAACATAGCCGCGCTCGTCGAGATGCGCGGCACGACCCAATCGGCCATCGCCGCCGTCTCGAAGGCCACCAAGGGGGCGGTATCGCAATGGGTGAGCGGCAACAACCGCCCGAAGGATGTGTACCTCGAAAGAATCTGCGAGTACTACAGCGTCTCGATGGACGACTTGGTAGGCGAGCAGAACGGCCTCTATGCGAAGCTGCACGGCCTCGGGGACGCCCCTCCTGGCGCGTTCAGGCCGCTTGCGAAACCCTCGACCCCCGTTCGCGTCCTCGGTGCCGCATACGCTGGCGACCCCGACGAGCCTCCCCTGTTCGACGGCGAGGCCATGCTGTACGAAAGCCTGGCGGCCGAGCACCCGAATTGCTTCGCCTTGGAGGTCATCGGCTCCTGCATGGACAAGGTCTTCACCGACGCCGACCACATCTTCGTCGACCCGGACATGGAGCCGACGGACGGGAGCATCGCCGTCATGCTCGTGGACGGCAAGGTCGAGGCGAGGCGGTTCCGACGTGGCAACGACTCCGTGATGCTCGTCTCCGAGTCGCACGACCCGCGACCTGACATCGTTCTGCGCGACGGCGAGGACGTGGTGTGCCAGGGCGTCGTCTTCTGGTGGCAGGCCAAGCATGGGACGGCCTAACTTCGGGCACATCCAGCGAGTCGGGCATGAGCGGTACAGGGTCTTCTGGGGCCGTGGATACCGCCCAGACGGAACCCGCGACCGACACAGCGCGACGGTAAGGGGGACGCGGGCCGAGGCGGAGGTGTTCCTGGCATCGAAAATCAGCGAGTCTGGCGCGCCGATGCCAGATTCGACGTGGGAGGTGTTCTGGCTCGCGCACGTGGAGCCAACCTTCGATTGCCTTGCGAAGCAGACGGTCGACAAGTACATGTACTATTGGGACAAGCACCTGAAGCCCCACATCGCAAACGTAAAGGTCTGCGACACAGACGAGGCGCTGGTCGACTCGGTTCTCTGCCGCGTGAAGTCGCCAGCCGTCCAGCGCCACGTGAAGGACTTGTGGCGCAAGGCGTGCAGGATAGCCGTGCGCCGCCGCATGCTCGACCGCTGCCCCATCGACGCATACACGCCGCTCAAGCCGATGCGCCAGAAGCCCAAGCGGCTGCTCGACGCGTCCGAGGTCGCCATGTGGATGGAGGGCATGCGCGGGATACGGTACGAGCTTGCGCTGCTGCTCATGCTCGGCGGCGGCCTGCGGCCCGAGGAGGCGTACGGGCTGCACCACGAGGACGTGTCGGAATGGGAAGGCTACGCGGTCGTGTCCGTGCGCCGCGCGCTCACCTACAGCAATGGCAAGGTGCTCAAGGAAACCAAGAACGGCTTCAGCGAGCGCGAGGTCGTCGTCGGCCCGCCCTTCGCCGCGCGCGTCCTGGAGCTGTCCGAAGGCAGCGGGATAGTGCTCGCGTCGCCCTGCCGCGACGGCGGCGGCCCCGCGCAAGCGTACATATCGCCTTCGACCGTCTGCAACCGCTACCGCGAATGGTGCAGGCGGCGTGGCCTTCCCTACGTCGCGCCGAAGAACCTCCGTGCGAGCTACGCCACGCTCCACGGCGAGGCTGGGTCGCCAGACTCGCTTGTCTCTGGGTCGATGGGCCACAGCGACGGCACGACGCGGGGCCGTCACTACCAGGCCATAACCAGGCGCGGCCTGGCGCTGATTGCCGACTGCCTTGGCGAATACCTTGAACAGTTCAGAACGGGTAAATGACGCCAGCCCGCCTTATGGGTGCTTTCGAGGCAAAAACGGCCCTTACACGCCAAATAATGGCCGTTTGCGGGCCGTTTGGCACGGTTTGGCACGCGTTTCCGCGAGTAACCCCAGGTCAGAGCCTGGGCCTTCGGGGACTGAAAATCCCCGTGCCGAGGGTTCGAGTCCCCCTCCGACCACCATCGAAACAGCAGGTCAGGAGCTCGACGCCCCTGGCCTGCTTTGCATTCCAAAACGGAAAAACCCGAATCTAGCCCGATTTGGCACATCTAGCCCCGAAGGCTTGCCACAGTTTGGCACGTTTTGCTACTTATTCGCCTTCGCCAGGTCTTTCGCGTAACGGTATGTCCAGCTGACGAGCTGCCAGAATGGCACGCCCTTCGCCTCGCCGTTTACCGCAAGCGTTCGGTTCAGAATCTCCTCGGCGGTCAGCCGTGCGATGTCCCTCTTGTCTGCTTCGGTCACGATGTCATCATCTCCTAACGCTCCAATGTAGTGAAGGTACCCGTCCCATGGGTACCAGTAGTAGCCGTTCTCGCAGCTCTCGAATCCAGTCTGGTCTCCGCGCTGGCCGCCGTAGCATCCGCCGAACTCGTTCGAGCTGAACTCGGTGAGCCTTCCGCCCCCCTGGCACATGGCCACGTGTGAGCCTTCGTTGAGGTAGAGGTCGCCGCGCTTCGCGTTCGCGAAGTCCGTCCTCCACTCGAACAGTCCCGTCCTCAGGAACACGTATCGCATGTTGCCAGTGTATGAAGCCGCAGCGAGAACGTCGCCCAGGCCGAATGCCCTGAGCGCCAATTTCCACGCGGTTATCGTCGACGAGCTGCAATCGTAGTCGCCGACGTTTATCGTCACCGCCTTGCCGTCGACCGTCCACGCCTCTGGCGCGTGGCCCCACCGCTCCGCCCACGAGTAGCCGAACCTAGGGTCGTCGGTCATCCGCTTGTGTACGTCGGCGGCGAGTATGTCTGGCGTCAACGCCATGTCTGCCTCCGTATCATCTCCTCGGCGTCGAGGCGAGCACGAGCAGCGCGGCAATCACCGCCGCAAGCGCGACGGCGTACGCCGCCCCGCCCGCGCTCACTCTCCGCCTCCTTCCGTCTCCGTCCTGCCGAGCTTCGCCATCACTGATGCATATTCCTTCGGCAGGACGACCTTGAGGGCGTCCATGTGCTCTTGCATGACCTCTGCGAACCTCGCGAACCCAACCGACGCCGCAAGATCCAAAAACTCCGTCCCGCCAACCTTCGGCTCGGCGTCACGCACGTCGCCGCCGCCCAGGTTGCTGCGCACGGTGTAAAGGATCGCCAGTCGGTTGCACACGTCGTACGTCGTGTTCTCCGACGCCTCCAGTTCGGCAATCTCGTCGTTCACGATTCCAAGGTCAACCATTGCAGAACCCCCTCGTGCAAACTGGTCTTCCGAGGGCCTGCGAGGCCGCCTGCGCCGCCTCGATGCCGTAGCCCTCCACGAGCTGCGCCGCCCACTCCTCGGTTGGCACCCATAGTCTTCTCGGAAGATGGGAGCGGAGCGCGCCCAGGAGGCCGTACGACGCCATCGCGGCGTGGGCGGCCTCGTGAACCATCACGCTGTCGAGCAGCGGAGGCTCCAGGCCCTTCGCAACGCTGACGGTGCGGGTTGCCGCCCATGCCCTTCAGCGCGTTGACTGCGTCGAGCAGCGAGTTGCCGCTAGATTTCTGGAATAGGCTGCTTGGCATGGCCCGCCTCCTTCCGCTGCGATGCGAGCTCGTCGAGCTTCTTCGCCAGCTCGTCGAACTCCTCGTGCGTGACGTACGTCGGCTTCGGCTCCGCCCCTCCGACCTCCTCGAACCTGAACTCCCTGACCGTCGGATACCCGGCCGAGTCCGTCGTCTTCAGGTAGAACGTGTCGCTTTCCCTGTCGAACAGCGCGATTGACGAGTTCGGTGGCATCTGGTACGCCTTCGCCCCCTCCATGCCCGTGACGCTCACGAGGCCGTTGACTAGCTGCGTCGTCGCCTGCGTAGGCTGGTAGTACCAGTTCGCCTGCGCCGTCGGCGTCACCATCGGCACCGTCATAGGCTGCGGCATGTACATCTGTGGGTTGTATGCCATGGTTCCGTCCTCCTTCTTGCGCGCGCCTACAGTTGCGCGCCGTCGTTCGGGATGATGTGCGTCGCCTGCTCCCACAGGCCCGTCGCGGCGAAGCCGCTCACCGCGCCCGTTGCCAGGCTCTCAAGCGACCAGCCCAGGAAGCCGCACGCGAGCACGGTGCCGACGACTGCGCATCCCAGCGGGATGAAGTCGTGCACCCTGTCGTTCGGGAAAGCTGCGCGGACTCCGATTGCCATTACGCAGCAGAACACCGCGATGGCTGGCATGACGAATCCCTCCATTTCACACCTCCTTCCTTGCCTTGCTGGTGGGCAGCTGCTGCATCTTGTTGTACATCTGCTCGCCCAGCCCGTTTCCGTTGAGCCTCTTGTAGCTGTCGAACACGTCCTGCATGCTCTCCTTGGCCTGCAATGGCATGTACCCCAGCTCGTCGTGGAAGTGCAGGTAGCCCTGCACGATTCGGTCGTACAGCAGCGCCCTCACGCCGCTGCGCATGGCTCGGTTCTCCTCCTTCTGCTTTCGGCTGAACGCCGTCGCCCAGCCGACCACGCCGCCGAGGACGACGGGGACGGCCCAGGAGATTGCCATTTTCAGTATCTCGATTGCCTCCATAGTCCCCCCTTGCATTTACTGTCCCGAATACTGCGGCTCTTGGATGTACTTCTGGACAATTAGTTCGGCCTGAAGGTTGCTAAGGGTTCCTGAAAAAGTGCCGAGATACAGGGATCTGTCGATACCGACGCGTAATGTATCGTTGTATTGCGCTCCGTTGGAGGTAACTATGCACGAGCCAACCATCGACGTTGCAGGAATAACGCTTTCTGGAAGTTCCCCGATTGCCTGGTACTGTTCTATAGAGACTTGACGCTTATGTCTCACGTTTACAATCGAAATCGTTGGATAATCGTGGACTCTAATCTCGAAATCATCGTTTGAAGAATCTATTATCCTAGGTGCATAATAATGATGCGTTGAGTCGTAGATGTTTGGCCTGCCTTTTGACATCTTGAGTCCATAAACGCCAGTTCTGTACGAGCTGTTAAAAGCCGTAAACTTTAGTTGAGCAGCTTCCCCGTCAGACGTAATCGGAACCTGGAAGAAAGTCCATTTGTCAGAGTTGCTGTACACAATTTGCCCGTCATATTCGATTATGCACGGCCCAGTTATCCCGCTTATCCAGTACTCGCCAGCTTTTAGAGCGGGGACGTTCAGCGTAGTTCCCCCGGACCTGAACGCGATGCACGGCGTCTCTGGAAGTAGCCATAGCGGCTCGATGCAGGCATAAAGGCCCCACTCGCTCGGCGTTATATCCACTGTTGACGACCCGTTATCATAGTTGACGAGTCCGTAAAAGCAGCTCAAGAGCATGTTAGCGATTTTTATCTTTGTTGAGTTTTGGTAATGGACGTAAATCTCGGTTCCAGAACTGACTATCATCTGTGTCAGATAGTTTTTTTCCGTAACGCCCAACAGCTTGTCGAGTCTGAGACATGCTTTGTTGTGGCTACGCGCAACGTGTTCCACCACGTCGCAATAAGATTGCCAATAGCCACCAGCATCGTTGACGTTCAACACGTTTTCTGAGCTTGCGGCAGTTGAGTGTATGTACGCGGGGGTAACACATATGATTTCAGCCCATGGTGCCCGTTCTTCAAGTATTCCGAGGGCGCGGTCGTAGTTGTATTCGACTGTTCCGCTGTGCGAAGACGAACCTGCAAATGGTATTGGAATTCTCGATGATTGCCAATCGTTCGTGAGGTAGGCGCATATTATCAAGTCGGCATCTGCAAGTTCAGCATCCGTCGCATTTGTCACGTGACTGATGAAGCCGTTCGTTGTTGTTCCGCTAACGCCCTTGGAGACCACTTCTGCATCCGACATCTCCTGAAGAAACTCAACAATGTTTTTCCCGCTGCTCTTCTCGACAAACGTCGAGTCTGAAAAAACTACTATCTTGTTCAGGTTTCTATTGACATATTTAGTCGTGTCCGCGAATACCACTGCGTCTTCAACGTCTGCCCGCAGTCGTTCGCACTGAGCATTTGGTTCAGCCCACAGGAACCAGTACTCGTCATTTGTGATTGACGTTCCAGACGGTACGTCTTTCTTGCTGACATATGTATACTCGTTATGCTTGACTGCGGTTAGCGCCGAGTATTGAGACGATGATCTCCACTCTATCGGATTTGCGAATTTGAAATTGCCGCTTGCAACCATTTCGTACATGTCGTCAAACGATTCGACAAGTTCATTAAAGCTTTCATTCATGGCATTCAGCTCTTGACGAACGCTGCCAAGCAATCCAGCGTACTTGCCTGCCAACATGTCGTACGTAGTGTCCATATGTGCGACTTCTCTGCCAACACTGTCCGAAAGGCTGTCTAACTCGTTGTTGATTGCCTCCGAGAGGCTATTAAACGAATCCTGAACCCCAGCCATCAGGGCAGCTATCTGGTCAGAGAACGGCGCGCTCTCAGGCCCTGCCTGTGTCGCGTTCTGGAACACATATAGGTAAAAGTCCTCAGTCGTGTCCTCAGTGCTGCCGCTGATTAGGCGGAAGTAGGCCCTCTTGCACTCCCCTGGTACGGACATGGCTTCAAGCGGCACCACGCCACTCACGTTCGAGCCGCTTACGGTCGCGCTTGTCTTCGTCCACATGCCGTCTGGTTTCAGCACTTCTAGATACGCGGTCGTTCCGTTTGCTGGCGTGTATGCGGCCCCATCCTTGGTCAGGGCACATCTCACCGTCTGGCTTGACTTGTCGCCAGTGCGCACGTGGACCTTCTGGTCGAGCCGCATGCGGTTCTTGTCTACGTCCAATGTGATGTTGTGGGTTACTGCCATCATGGCCTCCTGTCTTGTCTGCTACGTGCCTACAACGCTCGCTTCGATGAGCATGCCGTGGATGAAGCGCATCACGAGGGTCCCAGATGTCCATGTGATTGAGCCGTCTCCGTTGTCGCGTATGCTGGACACGAGCGGCTGCCTGATTGTCCCCGTGTACGTCTCGTCCGTCGTCGCGTTCGGGCTGGACGAGTCCGCAACCGAGAACCTTGGAGTGATGATGCCAAGAATCTCTGGCCCGTACCATCTCATGCCGCGCATGATCTGGTGCGTCACGGTGTCCTCGATTTCGATGCTCGAGTCGAGGTACCCCGCCAGCGTGTTGTTCTTGTATCCCTTTACCTTGGAATCGTCGACGACGACCTTCTCGTTCCCGCTCGTCGTCGTGAACACGCCGCTCACGTTCGCGTTGACCATGTTCGAGTTCGTGATATAGGCGTTGTCGATGTCGGCATCGGTAATGTCGGCGTCGTCGATTGTCCCCTTCGTGATGGCGGCCCTGTCGATGCTGCCCCTGGTTATGGCGGCGTTGTCGATTGTGCCGTTCACGATGTCCGCATTGGTTATGTCCGAGTCGTGGAACTTCGAGCTGTAGGTCTCGAGGTACCCGCGCTGCCCGAGTATCCAGTGGTCGCCCTGGCCCGTGGCCCTGTACGCCGCGCTCTGCAGTACGCCTGCGGTGATGTAGTCGGCCACGAACCCCTCACCCGTGCCGAAGGTGCTCCATTTCCAGGTGCCGTTCGCGTTGAGCGAAGACGCTATCCTGAACCCAGCCGAGCTGATGTTCATCGCCCACGGCGTCGTGCCGCTCGGCAGCGGCTGCACTGGCTTGAACGTCTCGCCGTCGCACGGGACGTTGCTCCACAGGCTTCCGAGCGCGAAGTTCTCGTACTGGTAGTTCGAGTTGCGGTCGAACATGTCGTTTATCGCGCCACGTAGCTGCTGGAGGTAGTTCTGGTCGCTGTCGGCGATGAGGTTCCATGACGACGACCCCCTCTTGAGCGCGGCAAGGTCTGCCGCCTGCCTGCGGAGTATCGACGCCACGTTCTCGGTCACGTTCCCGAGCGTCACGACGGCCCGCTTGTCAAGCAGGTCGCGGTCGATGCGCGTCACCCTGCCGACAGCGCGCAATTCTGGTGAGAACTCCTTGTCGACTATTGTCACGGAGTCGCCCAGCGCCACCCCCTCGTATGTGAACCCCATGGACGCGAGGTCCACAACATCCACCGTGTACGAGAGCTTCGGGGTCTTGCGCTTGGCGAACTCTGTCTGGCCCATAGTCTTCAGCTCGGACGGCGAGTCGACGTTGTCAAACACGACTACTCCCGTGGCATGCGCGATGCCGCCGTTCCCGTCGGGCCTGCCCCACTGCTGCTTCGCGGAATTGTCCTCCAGGTACTTCTTGCCTCCGTTGACCGAGTCGATGGACACGCGCCTGCCGTACCCGCCCGCGTCGGTCTCCTCGCCTTTTCCGTACACGTAGAGCTGCGATATGCAGTCTGAGCTGTCGACCCTCCGCGATATGGTCTGCACGTCCTTGCTCCAGGCGAACCGCTTGGCGGTAGCCTGCTCGCCACGCGCGTCGACTATCGCGACGTAGCGCCTCGTGACGTTGCCAGTGCCGACGGTTATCCTCGTCTCGAGCTCGCCGCCGACGGCCTCCTGTATCTCCTGGATGGCCTCCCTGGCAGACGTGTGGTAGAACGTCGCGCTGCCAGTCTTGCTCGTCATTCCGCTGCCGACGCTCCACCTCGTCGGCTCCAGGGCCGCAGTCAGCAGCGTGCTCGCGCTCGTACCAGACGGGTACCCGACCCGCCTGTCGTCGATGTAGTCGCCCCACAGCTCGACGATTGAGTTCACGCATGTCGCCGACACGACTGGCCTGCCGTCGTCGTGCCTCTTCACAACCGTGTCGACGACGTGCTCGTGCCACCCGCCGAGGTGGTCCTTCCACAGGATGCGGTTGCCCTTCGAAAGCTCGTCGAACGTCTCGATCTCTAGGGTGTCCTCGCCGTTCAACTCCTCCATGTGGCGGGCCGAGAGCGCCCTGACTTCCCCGAGCGGGGTGTCCCATCTGTCGGTAAGGTGGAATATCACAGCCAACGCTCCCGCCACTCTAGCGACGTCGCCATGTTCGACCAGACGCCGTCGCCGTCGGACACCTCGAAGTAGTCGGAAGACAGCGACACGGGCCAGGGCTGCCCGTTGACGGTTGCGAGCTGCTTGCCCATGTCGACCTCTATCGCCTCGCCGCCGCTCCACGACGATGACGTGTCGACCTTGTTCGGGTAGACGTAGACCTGCTCGCCAGCCGAAACGTTGCGCACCCTGTAGTACGTCGCCCCAGACACGGCGGACGCGCGGGCCACGGGTCGCACTGGCACGTTGCAGCCAGTCCTTATGGTCGAAGTCGTCGACGCGGCGAGATCTAGCGTGCGCGTCGGCCCGTACATGACGGGGTCGCACGCGTGGAATACGACGTTTATCCTCGCCGACGTCACGAACTCGTCGACGCTGCTCACGTCCTTGACGGATGCGATGTAGTATCTGTTCTCGTGCGACGGGAGAACGAGCTCCGCCTGCTCTGGAACCAGGAGGTCGGCTGCGACGTCGTGCATGAGCGCCGCCATCCCCTCTGCGTCTGGCTTCGGGCCGAGCAGCACCATCGTGCAAGGGATGTCGACTGGGAGCATCCGCCTCGACTTGAAGTAAGCGCCGTCCATCCCAGCCACCTCTGTCTGGTTGACGGAAAACGACGGAAGAACCTTCGGCGCGTGGCAGAAGAACAGCTCGCCGAAGTCCCTCCCGTTGAACACCATGTGACCTAGCATGCGTACCCCCTGGCTTTCATGTCGGCCAGCGTGTACTCGCCGATTCTCTGCGCAATCGTCCTGACGTCGTCCTCGCGGTTGTTCTCGAAGCGGTCGATGTTCACGTACACCGAGATGCCCCTCTCGGCGGCGGCATCCGTCGCGTTGATTCCAAGGTCGATTGTCCCGCTCGCCGCCCCGTAGACGGATTTGGCAGCGTCACGCATGGCCTTCTCGGCCTCCTCGGCGTTTGCCTCGATGCCGATGGCGAAGCCCTCGATGGTGTACTCGCCGAACTCGCGCATGAGCTTGGACGGCGAGGCGATGCCGAAGAAGCTCAGGAACCCGTCGACCGCCCCTTGCGCCAGGCCCATGAGCGTGTCCAAGATGATTGTCGGGTTGCTCACCAGGCCGTCGATTAGCCCTTTTATGAGGTCGACGCCAGCGTTGAACATGTCCCCGATGAAGTCTGGTATGTGCTGGATCGCCCCGAGAACAAGCTCTCCTATTGCGGCAAGGATTGTCGGAAGCGACTCCGCAACCGCCTTTGCAAGGTTGCCAACAAGCTCGATTCCAGCCGCCAAAAGCTCTGGCCCGTGCTCGATGACGCTCTGCACGAGCGTGACCAGCCCCTGCACGAGTGCCGCAAGAATCTCTGGCAGGCGCTCGACGATTGCAGAGGCGAGGTTGAGGATGAACTCGCCAGCCTTCGAAAGCATCTCTGGCCCGTACTCCGCAACCATGTTGACAAGCGAGCCTAGAAGCCCGACAAGGCCGTCGAGAATAGCGGGGAGGCTGTTCGAAAGCGCCGTAAGAAGGTTGTCGAACAGCGACATCGCCGCCTGCATTATGTTCGGCCCGTTCTCCTCTAGCGTTCCCCCGAGCCTGCCGACAAGCTCGACGATTCCTTCGGTGATGTTCGGTATCAGCTCGATTAGGGCCTCAAGCATGAAGCCTCCGAGCATCGCCATTGAGTCCAGAAGAAGCGGTGCCGCCTCGACGAGCGCGTCCGCTATCGCCACGAGCACGTTCTCGCCCGCGTCCTCGTACTCGCCGTCGTCGGACACGATTGCCTCGACCGCGCTGTGGATTATCTCGGCAAACGAGGTTATAAGCGTCGGAAGGGTGCCGACGATTCCCTCGACGACAGCCATGAGAATCTGCGTTCCAGCACCGACGAGCTCTGGAAGCATGTCGCCTATCATGGCGATGGCCTCCTGGACGAGTTCTGCGAACTTCTCGACGAAGCCGTCGATCCCGCCGTCCTGGAGCGCCTTTGTCAGCTCCTGAAGCCCTTCCCCGCCGAACTGAACGAATTCCCTTAGCGTTGGCGTAAGCCCGTCTGACACGGCGATTTGAAGGCCCTCGAACGCCGACTGCATCAGCGTCAGGTCTCCCTGCAAGTTGTCTAGCTGGGTGTCCGCCATGTCCTGCGCGGCACCAGCCGAGTCGCCAATTGCCGCCGAGACCTCGTCCCACCGCTCCGCGTCCGTCGCCAGCAGCGCGTTCAGGCTCTTGAGGTCGACCTTGTTGAAAGCCTCCGAGAGCAGCTTTGTCTTCTCCTCGACGGTCATGTCGGCCATGACGCCGTTCATGTCCTGGAAGATGTCCTTGAGGCCGCGCATGTTGCCCTCGGCGTCGTAAACGGCAACGCCAAGCGCGCCGAACGTGTCCTCGAACTTGGACTCGCTCATGTTAAGCAAGACGTTGCGGAGGGCCGTTCCGCCCTCCGCTCCCTTGATTCCGTTGTCTGCCAGCAGGCCGAGCGCGGTCGCGAGCTCCTGCGTGCCGCCGCTCAGGTTCTTTGCGGTGCCGCCGATTGTGAGCATTGCGCTGCCAAGCTGCTCGACGCTCGTGTTGGTCTTCGAGCTTGCCGCCGCCATCTGGTCGACCATCGCGCTGGTCTCCTCGATGGACAGGCCAAGCGCGCTCTGAGCGTCCGTTACCATGTCGGAGGCGGAAGCGAGCTCGATTCCGCCAGCCGCCGCGAGGTTGAGGACATTCGGAAGCATGCTCATCGACGTCTGCGCGTCGTAGCCGGCAAGGGCCATGTAGTTCAACGCCTCCGCGCTCTGCGTGGCGCTGAACGAAGTGCTCGCGCCCATCTCCTTGGCGAAGTCCCGCAGCTCGCTTATGCTGTCGACGCTCGTCCCCATTGTCGCCGCTACCTGCGACATGGCGCTGTCGAACTCCATTCCAGCTCCGACGGCAGACGCGCCGAACGCGCCAACTGCGGCTGTAGACGCCGCTATCGCGCCAGCGGCGATGCCGAGGCCCGACTTGATGCTGCTGGCGATTCCGTCGACCGCGCCAGTGGCCTGGTCGTCGACGCCTATCTTGACCATCAGGTCTAGTAAGTTCATTGCTCCACCAATCCAGCTTCTTCGATGACGCGTTGCGCGAGCTCGTCAGGGTCGTACCTGGCGTGCTCGGCCACGATGTCCGCGTACCTCTCAATCGGCTCGGTAAACAGTGCCGCGAGAACGTCCGTAACGTAGACTCGGTACGCCGCTTCCTCGTATGCGTCTTTGGCGATGTGCTTCAGGTATCCGACGAACTGCCGCGCTCCCATAGGCCGCGCCGAGTGCGTGGCCAGGGCCTTCCAGACTAGACCTTGGTTTCCTGCTGCGATGGTAAAAAAGCCAGGAACTCCTCGTCGGTCAGCAGCTCGAACACGTCGCCGACCACGTTGGCCAGCGTCATGTCGGATACGTACTCCTTCGGAGTGACCCCCTTGATGGTGGCGAGAATTTCCACGAGGTCTTCCTTGTGCGCCCGTATTAGCACTGGGATTGCCTGGCGCATGCGCTGAGCAAACGCCTCGGCGTTCGTCTGACCCTTCTTCGGCTTCTTCGGCTTGAAGAACGCCATGGCCTCCTCGTCCTCGGCGATTCTCGCAATCGGCTCCACCAGGTCGGCAATCACATCGAGGGTGCGCTCACCCTTCACATCGGAAAGACGCATGCTGCCCTCCTAGTTGCCAGACCCGCTGGAGCTGCCAGAACCGCTTGAGCTGCTGGATTCCGCTGCGCCAGGCTGGACGTAGACCTCGAACGGGACGACGCTGATGTCCTCGATGCTGTAATGTCCCGTGAACTCGAAGGCGATGTCCGCCTTGCCCTCGTCGTTGCTCTTCAGCGAGAAGCCGCCCGTGTTGAGCGCGTTCATCACGTGGATAGCGACGAATCCGCCGTTGGTGTCGCCGTTTTTGTCGCTGTAGTCGCCGACCCACCAGATGTCGCCGAAGTCATCCATGAGGAGGTCCTGGCGGGGCGTGAGCTTGTTGCCGCTCACGTCGCACGCGCCGATGAGGGTCTTGGCGCTGTCGCTGTCGACGGTCTTTGCGGTGCCGCTCAGCTTGACCTCGACGGAGTTCTGCTTCTTGAGCTCCTTCGTGTTGTTCGGCACGTTGTCGATGTCGTCGCCGAAGTCGATGTACTCGGGCTTTGCGGTGAACTGGCACCCGCCGCTGGTGGCGGCGAAGATGTCCGACCTGTTGTACGCGCCCGTCGCGGGCGTGAAATCCTTCAGGAGGATGCCAGCGTTGAGCTGGAGCTTTTCGAAGGCATCCGCTGCAATCTGGGTGTACTTCATGGAAGTCTCCTATTCGGTGAGCAGGTAG
This sequence comes from Candidatus Cryptobacteroides sp., assembly GCA_045117755.1. GTDB lineage: Bacteria > Bacteroidota > Bacteroidia > Bacteroidales > UBA932 > Cryptobacteroides. Next base: position 17,282 of record JBGUOB010000068.1, on the reverse strand, counting down.
TCGACGTTCACGTTGACGTACCTGCGCTTCACTTTGTCGTCTTCGCCCTCTACGCGCACGCTCTGCGCCCACGGAGAGCCCTTCTTGAGCCAAAGCATCCCGCCGTCGCACGGAATCGTGACACCGCCGAGTCCTAGCCGCTCCGCAATCTCGCGAACCTTCGCGTTTGGAGCCGCTTCGCCGTCGGTCCTGTACCATACGTTTACGGGCATGTTCACGTCGCCGCCGCCCCACCTGCCGACCACCAGGTCGTAGGTGATGTACGGGAACTTGGCCTCGCTCGGCGTAGCGGTCGCCGCGTAGGCGGGGATGCCGAAGCTGCTCATGAACTGGTATATCGCCGCCTCTGGCGTCATGCCAGGCTCCACTCCTCGGCGCTCACCTGGTGGAACTGGAACGTCGCGACGTCTGGCGTGGCCCTGTCTGAGCTGTCGCTCGTGACGCGGAAGACCCGCCCGTCGCGGTTGCGCCTGAACACGTCGTGGAAGTCGAGCTTCTGGTTCCTGTCGGTCGTCACCGTGTATATGGACATCATGCCAGCTTTCTCGGCGACCCTCGCCTGCAAGGTTGAGTCCACGACGACAGCCGCGCGGAACCTGATGCCCTCGCGCCATTCGGTGGACCATCCGCCCTCGCCGTCGGGCGTGCGCGTCTTCTCCAGGAGCGTGCAGTCTTCCTTGAACTCCTCGACGAGCATGTCACTGCCAATCGCTCGACAGCTTGCGCCACTGCCTCAGCCTCGGCGCGTACCGCTCCTGCCACCCCTCGCCTCCGAGGCCAGGACCAGAGCCGCCGCCAGAGCCGCCCTTCGAGTAGCTGTACCCGCCGAAGCTCTCGGACTGGTACGGGCTGTCCAGCACCTTGCTGTTGGCGTAGCACCAATCCTCGATTTCCTCGGCAAGCTCGACAACCGCGCGCGGCACGGCGAGCGGGACGATGCGCCCCTCGAACTCCTCTGGCTCAAGGTCGTCCGCTGGGTGCTGGTGCAGCCCGTCGTTGAGGGCCGAGCCTTCAACCCAGTAGTACTGCCCGTTCGCGAGCGGCAGCTCGCCAGGGAAAATGAACCTTCCGCTGACATAGCTGCCGCGCTCGAATCGGTTGTGCATGTACCTGAGGACGCGCTCGAGCATCGTTCTACGCCTGAGCTGCCTCGATGACGGCGATGATTTCCTCCTTCGTCATTGAGCTGTCGACGCCCGTGATGCCGTTGGCTTCGGCGTACTCAAGCAGCTGCGTCTTCGTCATGCTGTTCAGGTCGGTCTCGTCCCCGCCGTCGTCGTCCCCGCCTTCGGTGACGGTTGCGATGAACAGGGAGTTCGGGCTGTAGAGAACTGGCATGTACAGCGCCGACGCCTTCGTCCACAGCACGCTCGGGTCCTTCTCGGCCCACTGTGAGATGTACACGTATGGCGACACGGGGCTGCCTTCGACCTTCATGAAGTTGGCAATCTCGACCTCGGGCGGGACGCCCCACAGGCCAGCGCCGAGGCGCATGCCGTTCGTGGTGCCGAAGAACGTCACCTTGTTCGCGGGGAAGTACCTCTTGGAGTCGACAACGGGTCGGCCTCCGTCGAACTCGGTGTACGGCAGGGAGTACTTCAGGTCGTCGACGACAACCTGGTTGATGCCGAACTCCTCGTCGAGGAACGACAGCAGGGACGCCTGGCGCACCATTGCGCCGACCTGCACCGTGCCGTTGATGGCGCGCTGGATGCTCGCGTTCTTGCGCAGCTTGGTCAGGAACTTGCGCGCGCATACCATGCCAGTCAGGCTCACGCCCATGTCGGACGCGGCGTCCACGATGTCCTGAATCTGGGCCAGCACGTCGCCGTCGACGTCGATGGCGTGCGCCTTGTTTGCGGCGGGCACGCCGTAGTCGACGGTGAGGTCCAGGTTGTTCTCCTTGATGGTCACCTGGCCCGTCGCCATCAGCTCGGCGCGCGCGACCTTCGCGCGGGTCACGACCTGGTCTGAGAGCGCCGCGCTGTCGTCGATGACGTAATCGTACAGGGACGCCTCGACGGTCACGCCACGGCCCATGAGCTGGCGAAGCAGCTCGGACGTGTTGCGCTTGACCTTGATGAGGCCCTTCTCGATGTTGCGCTGGTCGATGGGCGCGCGCTCGCTCTTCTGCGCGATGACGTCGAACGCGTGGAACTGGGCCATCTGCGGGATCTGGTACTCGCTGGCGATGGTGTGCCAGGTCGCAACCAGGTTGCCGGTCTGCTGGTCGGTGAACAATCCTTCCAGCGGGTCGTTCGGTCGGGATACGGTCATGCCCGTCTCAATCAGGTCGGCCTCGCGCACGAGTCCGAGCACGCCGTCAACGAATGCTGCCATGGTGACTCCTTAGTACGGGCGCTCGATGGTCGGGTACTCGGCCACGACCTCGATGCCGTCGATATCGGGGGTTGCGGGCAAGAGGTCGCCGTAGACGATGCCCTTGGTGACGATGGAGCCAGGGGCGTCGCCCTTGGTCACGTCGATGTCCTCGTAGAGGATGCCCTTGCTGTCGATGATGGTTCCTGCTGGCACGTACTTGGTGCCGTCGGGATTGGTGACCACTGCCGCGTGGTCGGCGGGAATGGTCGCGGTCTCGCGGACGCACTGCTCGTCTGCCACGAGGAAGTGCCCAGCGGCGAAGCCGCGCCCCGTCTTGGATGCGATGAAGCTCATTGGCTCTCCTATTCTGCCGTCTCTTCGGCCTTGCCGTACAGGCGCTCGTGCCTCTCGGCAAGGCGCTGCACCGTCGCGGGGTCTGCACCCGTGCCCGTCTGCTGGGTCTGCTGCGGCGTGTCGACCTTCGCGCCCTCCTCGCCCTTCTGCGGGATGAACGCCGCCCACTCGCCAGCCACAGACTCCTTGAGCGCGTCGGACTCGGCGATTGCCCCGTCGCTAACCGTGATGGACCCCATGTCCGTGACCTTCACGATGGCGTCGATGCGCTTCTCGTCGACCCCGACCTCGCGCAGGAGCGCGCGGTACAGGCTCTTCTTCTCGGCTTCCGCCTTATCCGCCTCGGTCTTCGCCTTGTACGCCTCGAGCTCCTTCACGCTCTCCTCGTACTTCGCCTGCCAGTCCTCGGTCGGAATCTTGGCCTTGGCCTCCTCCAGGTTCTTCTGGAGTTCCGCCACCTTCGCCGCTTCGCCCTTGAGCCCGTCGACCTGCTCCCTCAAGTCGTCGCGCTCCTTCTTGATGTCGCTCAGGACATCCTGGTGCGCTTCGATGATCTGGTCGCGTTTCTCGTCCTCGATGCCCATTGCCTTGAGCATGGCCTGCGTAAGTGGCATATCAGCTCCTTTGCCTCGGTGCGCATTGCCTCGCGCATTAGCTTTCGCGGGTATGATATGACCATGTCCCATCAGCGCATCAGGTACGCCCTGATGGCCCCTATTGCCTCGTCCGCGCCGTGGCAAACCTCCGCCGCGTACCCGTTGTCCCTGAGCAGGCACAGCCATTTCTCCTGGTCTGCCGAAACGATGCCGCCCTTCGCCCTCTTCATCTCGACGAACAGCCCATGGTAGCCATCGGACGCGACTGGCACGAAAAGGTCTGGGACGCCAGCCTTCACGCCCTGCCTCTTCATCTGGTGTGCGGTGTGCTTGTGCCGATAGCCGCCGTTGGGGATGTGGAAGACGGGGATGCCAGCCCAATCGCAGAACTCTACGACGGCTTCCTGCTCCTGGGCCTCCGTCGGCGTGCCTGTATCGCGTTGTGCGGTGCGGTTCATGATTCGAATGGTGTATGGGTGTCCCAAGTTGTGCCTGGCGCTTAAAACGCGAATAAGCGCGTCAGCCGTTCAGCTCGTCCTCTAGGATTTTGCGGTACTCGTCCATGTGGTCTTGCGCGGCTGGCCTAAGGTAGCCCCTGCCGCCGTTGGCCGCCGACGCCCTGCTGGTTCCGAGCTCCTGGTACGGGGCGTACTCGACATTGGTTCCGACCGCAACGTACTTGCCGCCGTTGTCCATGACGTGCGTGATGCTGTTCCTGAGCCTCGCCGTGTCGACGGGCGCGAGGTTCGCCGCGTACTGCTCGGCGGCCCATCCTATTTTCTCGAGCGCCCGAAGTATCGCCAGCTCGGTGTCGTCGCGCCACTCGTTCGTGTTGTCCTCCCTGACGAAGATGCCCACGTCACCACCTCCGAGTCCCCTTCTGAGCCCTCTCGCCCTCTGGCCCAATGTCGACGACCTTCCACTTGCCGTCCTCTCCCCTGGCGTAGCCCTGGCCGCGCCTGGCCGCAGGGGCCTCCTTCCACTCGTCGTAGGTCATGCCCTTCGGCAGCTTCGCCCACCGATCCTCCGAATCGTCGCGGCTGCCGTCCGCCTTTGATTCGAGGCGGCATCTACAGTTGTACGTTTCGGCGGGGTCAGCCGCTGGGTCTCCTGGGAAGTCGATGGCCCCGTGGTACGAGTCGAACGGCTCGCCAACGGCGACAACCTCGCCGTCAAGCGCCCTGTGGCTGTCGCGCGTGTGCGCGTCAAGCGTCGCAGACCACTTCTTCCGCATCCTGATTCCAAGGCGCTCCGCGCGCTTCATCGCGTCGAGCCTCCCCATGTTCTCGGCACCCGTGCAGGCCGTCCTCGCGGCACGTTCCGCCGCCGCCCAGTTGCTGCCGTAGATGCCGTCAAGCCGCCTCGCGATGTCGGGAACCGACTCGCCCTGCAGTATCCCCTGGGTGAGGGCGCTGTTGAACTTCTGTCGGTTCCACCTGATGTCCCGCTGCACGTCGGGCCTCTTCGTGAGGCTCTGCATCTTCGCGGGCGGGCCGTAGTCTATGACCTCGTGGAGCACCTGGCCGTCCTTGCCCAGCCCCATCATGGCGCGAACGGCGTCCTCGTTCACGAGCTCGAAGCTGGTGAACATGCCGATGTCCTTGTCGATTGTGTACGCGGCGAACGATATGTTCTCGGCGTACACCCTCGGCAGCGCGTCGTTCGCCAGCGCCATCGCCCTCTGGTTCGCCGCCGCCGCAGAGGCTGCAAGCTCCGCCGTGAGCCTCGCCATGTGCTCCTGGTTCGCCGCCTGCCCACTCAGCCACTCCATGTGGGCCTTGCGGGCCTCCTGCGTGTCGTCGAGCGCCTTCTCCCTCGCTTCAAGCTCCCGACCGTACCGCTCAAGCTCGCGGTTGAGCTTCGCCCGCATCTCCCTTGCGGCCTGCGCGTACTCCCTGCGCATGCGCTTCGACAGGCGCTCTATCTCGCGATCTGTCCACTCGTGCGCGTAGTCCATGTCGCTAAACTGCTGCGGTCGCCATGTTGCCGCTGTCGTCCACGGTAATCGCGTACTTCGTTCCATTGGGCGATTTGACTACAAGCTGCGAAGCACCCGCAACATCACGCACCTCGAAGATGTTGGAGCGGGCGTTAAAGGCTGTGCCGTTGCCGACAGCCAGCTTGGTGGTGCTGCCTATTTCGCTCCATGTGCCAAGCGCAGCCGTGCCGTTCGCCCCGTCGGTGAAGTCGTGCCCCTGCCCTGCTGAGAAGCAGAACTGCTTGTTGACGAGCATCGTGTGCCCGAAGCCGACCGAGTTGTTCGCGTTGACGTAGGCGGAGTTGCCGAACGCGATGCACTGGTTTCCGCCCGCGAAGGTGGCCTGCCCAAGCGACAGCGCCTTGCCGCCGCCTGCGGCGACGCCCTGCCCGACAAGGATGTTGTCGGTGCTTCTGTTCGTGCCGTAGACGCGGAGCGCCTTGGTTGCCGCGTCGGGGTTGACCGTGCGCTCGAGCGTGACGATGATGTCGTTGCTGCTTTCCGTAGCTCCGAAGTAGGGGGTTGTCAGGGGGTCTCCGTTCGCGTACTCGATGCTCACGATGGCCGCCGTGCCGTTCTCCGTGGCGTCAGCCTGGCTCAATGCGGCGCGACCGCCCAAGACCGCCGCGCAGATGAAGCGGTTTCCTTGGTTGTTGGATATGCGGTAAGTGGTTGACCCTGCGGCGGTGTTCTTGCAGGTGAGTCCTGCGCCCGCCATGATGCCGAACGTGCGGCCTGTGACAGTCAGGCTCTTCGCGCCGTCCGTCATCAGGAACGAGGACGCCCCCACGCCCCCCGGCTCGATTGTATCGGGGTAGTACACTCCGCCGTCTGGGTACTGGCCCAGCCTGCCGCCCACGACCAGCTTGCCGTCCGCGTCGAGCGTGACGGACTGGGCGCTGTTGGTCTTGACAAGGCCAAGCGTGCTGTCCGTCGCCTGGGCGTCGTCGTCCACCTTGCCAGAAAGCAACCCCAGAACCCAGTCTTTGACCGCGCGCAGGGCCTCAGCCGCCGAGTACCTGTCGGCCATCTTAGCTCTGCTCCAGTATCGCCGTGACCTCCGCGTACGTGTAGGCGGTCAGGCTGTTGCTCTGGCCCGCCGTGGAGGTCCAGAAGACCGACGTGTCGATTGTCGGGGCCATCTCGTCCCATGCGCTGCCGCTCCAGGCGTAGTTCATGCCCGTGGCGGTGACGTTGTACATGTCGCCAACCTTGTTCCCGCTAGCTGGCAGGTCGGCCACGGTCGCCACGGTGCCCTTGTACGTCATGGCCGAGGTGAGCGCGGTGTCGATTGCATCGGCCACGTCGCTCTCGGTCTGGTAGGGGTCGCTGCCATTGGCGAGGGCCGTGTCTATGGCCGTGGAGACCTCGCTGGCGGTCTGGAACCCGCTGTCGTTGGTAACGTCCGAGACCTTCGTCGGAACCGTGATGTCCACGGCCTTGTTCGCGATGGTCTGGGCGGTGCCGTTGACCTTGATGACGTCGATTTTGCCGCCGTTCTGGTCGACGTAGCCTTGCGTCGCGTACGGGTCGGCCCCCGTGTTCGTCAGGTCGCCCAAGTCGGTCGGCACCGTGACGTCGACGGCCTTGTTCCCGTCTGGCACCAGCGCGGTGCCGTTGACCTTCACAGTCTCGATGACGTTCGGCTCTCCGCCCTCCGTGATTAGCTCCTGCACCTCCTGCGCCAGCGTGTCGAGGTCGCTGTCGAGGGCGAATTTCCCGTCGGCCCAGTCGCGTATCGCCGCTACTCCGACGCCGTTTGTGTAGTTGTCTGCCGCCATGTGTGCTCCTTAGTCGATGTGGTAAAGTATTTTCTCGATTTCCTGAACTGTGAGCGTCCCGACGCCTATCTGCTGGATGGTGCTGTCGCCTTCGAGGACGTGGCCCTCGATGCTCGGCTTGTTCATCAGCGCCTCGTAGTCGTCGTTGCAGACCACGGTGACGCCGCCGATGTCCATGGAGCCGTCCATGCCCCCGTCGATGTCGAAGGCGCCGTCAATCCCGTCGTCGAAGGACAGCGAGCCGTCGAGCTCCGTGTAGTCGTTCATCGCTTGTCCTTCGGTATGGTGCCGTCCATGATGATGCCGTGGACGGTGAACGGGAACTTGATTGGGTTGGCCGCCGCGACGCCGTTCCTGTAGCATCGCACCTGCGCCTCTCCTGCGCCCTCCTTGAACTTCAGAGTCTGCTCCTGCGTGAGCCGCCCGGTTATCTCGCAGCCGCCGTTGGCGGGCGTGACCGTCGGGTCTGTGATGCGCACGACCTCCTTGTTGCGCTGGCCGAAGCTCAGGTAGACGTCCCAGCCCGTCAGGTCGTGCGGGATTGCGAAGCGGTAGTCGGGGGTCGTTCCCCTGGTGAACGACGCGCCCATCATGCAACCTCGCCTTCCGCCTGCCCTATGCCGAAGCGCGCCATGTCCTCGCCGTCCATGCGCTCGAGGATGGCCGCGACCTGGTCGGGCCTCACGTTCGGCAGCAGTTGGAGGATGGTGCGCGTGTCGAGCCACTGGGCCTCCTGCACCACCATCTCGACCTGCTCTTTCTGGTTGCTGATGCGCTGCCGCGTGAACACGGGCTTGTCGTCGATTCCCGCGAGCGCGAGAACCTGCCTGATGCACTCGCCCACCCAGTGCTCGAACTCGCTGGCGTTCTCGTCCATCGGCTGATAGGCGGCGTCGATGTGGTCGTTCGTGGCACCAGCGCTGACCGCGTGCACGTCAAGCGCGCCGAAGTCCTCGTAGATGCCGTCGCGAAGCTCCTTCAGCAGGGCCTGGCGGGCCTGGTACGGGAGCTCCTGCGTGTACGCCGTGGCGTCGGCCCCGTCGCTGCCGTCGACCTTCGCGATGTGCTCGAGCTTCAGCCTGTCGCGGAACTGGGCCAGATCGTCGTCGGTCATGCCGTTCGCGTTGCGGACAATCCAGTACACGGTGGCGCAGTCCTGGAGGTCGTTCGCGAAGCCGCTCTTGATGAGGTCGTACGCGTCGATGTGCGCCCGCATGCCCACAAGCGTGCTCTGCTTCAAGCCGCTCGCCCACATCGGAACGATGGGCAGGGAGCCGTAGTTCTCCTCGCCGACGACCGTCAGCTTGTCGTCTGCTGGCATGTACGACGTCGACTTAATGTAGCCCTGCACCACCTCCGCGTCTGCGAAAACGCCGTTGCGGTCGATGGGCCTCAGGTTGCGGTTCGAGTCCTGCCGCCACTCGCTGTACCCGTCTTCGCGGTAGAACGTGACGCGCATCGGCTTGTTGTCCGCGAGCTGCCAGAACCTTATGCCAGCCCGCAGCGTGCCAGTGCGCTCGTCGTAGAGCGGCGCGAACTCCGTGAACTTGAACACGTGGACGCTCCCGTGATTCCAGAAGACGAACGACGCGCCGTGGATGCACGCATTGTAGGCGGCGTCCGCGATGACCCTGTCGAATCCGTCGCCAAGCGCCTCCTTTGTCTTGTCCTCGACGTCGTCCTCGTCTGGCTGCACGAAGCTCACACCCGCGCCGAGGCTGTACTGGACGCGCTGCGTGTTGAGTCGGCGGAAGAAGTTGGATGCGAGCTTGTTGTTGCTCGCCGTGTAGTCCTCGCCCATCACGGCGCGCGCCCTGCGCTCGCCGTTCTCGCCCTCCGACACGTCGAGCGTGTAGAGGGTCTTCACGTAGCCGTTGATGGTGGCGTTCATCTGCCTGTCGTACAGGTCGGCGAGCAGCGCCGTGTCGTAGGCGTCGCTGCTCTTGTGGTCGGCGATGGCCGCCGCAATGAACGTCTTGACGTCGTTTGCCTTCTCGAAGTCCTGGTAGGTCTTCAACTGTCTCTCCAATCGGGTGCCGACTGGAATTGTACGGCGGTGTCCCATCAGGAAAACGCCGACACGTAGGCCGCAGAGCCCGCATTGCCCCTCTGGCACAGCGAAGCCAGGCTGTCTGGCGCGTCGTCGTGCTCCGCATCCTCTGTGTAGTCGCACACCTGGTCGATGTACTCCTTGTCCGTGCCTTCGACGAACACGATGTCCGGCCACGCGGCCTTCAGGTAGGTCACTATCTTCACGTGCTTGTTGAGCTTTTCGCTGTAATCGGCCACGCGCACGCCCAGCTTGCGGAACTCCTGCGCGGCGTATCCCTTGTCGGCGTTGCGCTCCATGTACATCCTGCCCAGCTTCAGCCGCTTGTAGTCGTCGGCTATCCTGTCCTGAACGTCCTGCACGTGCTTCCGCCACATCTTCCCGTACACGTAGAGCTTGCCGTCGTGCTTGTTCATCGCCGTGAAGGCCGTGAAGTCCTCGCCGTAGTACGCTGCGTCGACCTGCCCCTCGCCCTGCTCGACGAGCGCCATGTCGGCCCCCGTCTTGGGCTCGGTGAATATGACGTCATCGGACGGTATGTGCCGCAGCTCGTAGTTCGCCGCCCAGAGGGATGGCGTCATCCTCGGTCGGATGTCCTCGGCGTCTTTCAGCGTGAACACGTCTGGCATCGACTGGTAGTCCCAACGCTCGGCCTCGGGCATGATGCTGAAGCAGTCGTCCACGTGCCAGGGAGTGCCAGTGTTGACTATCCTGCCGCCCCTGTTGCGGATGTTCTGAAGCTCCATGTAGACGGCCTTGGTGTGCTCGCGCTCGGCTCGGCTCGTCCTGTCCTTCAGGTTCACGATGTCGTCCGTGAACACCACGTCGTAGTGCTTGCCCGTGAGCGAGCCGTTGATGCCCATGCCCGTGAGCTGCGCCGCGCCGCGCGGGTCGCTGGTGAGGTTGGTGGAGAGCTGCTTGTGCGTTGCGGTCGTCAGCCTGACCTGGTGGCCCCACACCATAGCCGACAATGCGCGCGTCTCCTCCGCTTCGAGCATGCGCCGCACCTGCGTGACGACCTCCTCGACGTCGGTATCGGTCTTGCGCATGAACGAGACCTTGAGGTTCGGCCTGAAAACGAGCATCAAAGCCAGGGCCACGGACACGCTTGTTGTCTTGTAAGAGCCTCGGAACGCCTGGAGCGTCCAGTCTCCCTCTCCGAACGCCATCTTGCGTATCCATCTGTCATGGACGCAGTTTAGGTCCGTGAAGCCCATGAGACGCCCGTAAAGGACTGGGTGCTGGACTATCTGAGTGACTATCCTCATAGGGCGCTACTCGCCCCTCAGCGCCCGTTCCACGCGCTCGTACACCTCGGGCGCAATCTCGACGGACTCGATGCGCTCGACGGGCTTCTGGCCCACCGTATCGCGGATGAACTCCAGCGCGCGCATGTCTCCTTTTTGCGCTTTGTTCATGGCGGCTACCATGAGCATCGTGGTTCCATCCAGCGTGATTCCGCTCTTGTCCGTGTACTCTTTTGCAAGAAGCTCCTCGAGCGCCTCTTTCATGAGCTTTTTTTCCTTGCGGGCCTTCCCAGACGCGATGCCGCCCTTGCGCCCGTTTTCCACAGCTTCGTCATGGCTTAACTCTATCGGTCTCAGATTCTCTTCCTTAGCCATTCTTGCGCCACCTGTCTGACATTATCTTCGGAACGGCGTGCTCCCACTCGACGTGGTGGTGTATTCTCCTGTGCTTGTCGCCCATCATCTGAACCTTAACGCACGAAGGTGCCGCCATCACGGTGTAGAACGATTTCATGTACGTGCCGTCGTCGTTGTACATGTCGGCCATGCCGCCAGGGTTTGCCTGCGTCTGCATCTGCACGAGCGCAGCGTTGACCGCCGTCATGAACAGCTCCCCGCGCATCCCCATCGACACGTACGTGTTAACGTCCTCGTTGACCCTTCCGACGAACTTGAACGGGTTCTTCGTCTTGCAGAAGAAGCTGTTCATCGCTTTTCGCAGAACGCGCTTCTTGAAGTTCTTCGAGTTGCATCCGCCTATAAGGTCTCCGCCTTGCGCCATCGCGACGGTGACCGCCCCAGAGTCGTCCAAAAACGACAGGTACGACTCGAAGCATTTGTCCAGGTTCCTCACCTTGGTGACCTTCAGCTTGCCGCATTCCTGCCACCTGTACTCGAAACTGGTGTAATCGTCGTCAAGCTCCAAGAAGTAATCGACTCCGATTTTCTCGGCTATTTCGAAGCACGCGTTTCTCGCGTACACCACGCTCCTCCTGTCGGTGCTGGTGTCCATTTCATCGAACGTCTTCGCAACGTCGCTTTTGCAAAACGTCACAACCCTGTCGCCGTACTTGCTCGCGTACTTCGCCGCAGTGTCGTCCTCGTCGTCTATCACGATTCTCCAGTCGCCAGAGTACCCGCAATCCTTCAGCGTCTTGACCGTCTTGACGTTTTCTGGCCTTCCGTGCGACAAGATGAAGACGCAGAAGCTGCTACGCATTCTCGCGCTCCTCCCTGATTGCCTGGCTAAGTTTCGCGTACCCGTTCGCTATCGCATCGTCGACGTCTATTATCACCAAGGCGGACTTTTCCGCCAACCTTTGGAACTCTGGGCTTGCCTGAGCGTAGTATTCCGCTATTTTCCCGTAATTGAAAACGACGTGGCGGGTGGCTGCTTGCAGCAGGAACTGCTTTTCGTTCTCTGGGATGTCGCTTTCGGAGATTTCCGCCGCCAGGTCGCCAGACTTAGACGCATCGTACAAGTCGCGCACCGTGACCTCTTCCCCAGTCACTTCGTACTGAGGAACGTTTACGGCGGTCGTGTATTTCTCTGCTTCTTCTGCTTCTTTCTCAATCTCAAGCCCGAAACCTTCCCAGTCGAAGTCGAGGCAGTCCACTTCCTGTCCGAGTATGGCGAAGTCCCATACGGAATTGTCAGTGGTCTGGTTGTGCACGATGCTGTACGCCCTGCGCTGCTCGTCCGTCAGGTGGTCTAGGTTGACCGTGGGAACCTTCTCGATGCCCAGCTGCTCTGCGGCCATGACCCGCCCGTGGCCAGCTACAATCTCAAGCTGCCCGTCCTCGTTCGTCCATACGCCCACGGGGTCGTTGAAGCCGAACTCCTTGATGCTATTCGCGATTGTCTCGACTTGCTCCGCGCTGTGGATGCGCGCGTTGTTCGCGTACGGCACCAGGTCTTTTGTAGGCACCATTTTCACTGTCAGCTTAGTCAATTGCCCTCCTTGGCGATGCAAACGATTCGTGTGCCATCTTTCCTCCTTGGTGCGGGCGGCAAGCAGGAGGAGTGAAGCCGCCCGCACAGGCCGATTTGTCGGCACCGCCATCGACAGTGCCTCCCGATGCGGCCATGCGTGTATCCTACCGCCATGTCCCATAACGCAAAAAGGGGGGCATCCGAAGATGCCCCCCTTTTGATTCGGCTTGCACTAGTACCAGAGCCTTGCCTCCCGCTCCATCTCCTCCTTCGCCTCGTCCGTCAGAGACTCGCGGGCGTCGATGATTTCGCCGAACCCGTCCTCGCCGTACTCGACAAGGTGCCAGATCCCGAAGTCCCATGTGGGCGGCGCGTTGAAGTGCTCATGCTTGATGCACGTCCAGCTCGGCAGCTCGTGTACCTTAGCGAGCACGCGCCTTGCTTCTTTCAGGGACGGCCCGCTGTAAAGCTCGTCGACCTCTTCGGTCCATCCCCTGAGCTTGTCGTTGCATGTGAAGTACCTACCTCGGGCTGTGTCGTGGTAGGCCAGCCCTTCGTACTCTACGACTTCGTAAGTTTTCATCCTTCGTCCTTTCTCGGCCTGCCGACATGATGCGGCTCTGCCATGTACCGCTCGACTTCTCCCTCGTCAATTCGCCATTGGCATCCGACGACCTTCGCCTTGATGCCGCCAGCTTTGACTATCGCGTGAACCCGCTGGCGGCTGAGGCCCATGCGCTCCGCCGCCTGCGGGATGCTGATTAGCTTCCCCATCTCTCCTCCGTCTAGTCGACGCTTGCAAAGCGGATTCTACTCCATGTACTCGCCGTCCCACGCTCCGCGCGGCGCGTAAGGGTGCTCATGGCTGTAAACGGCGTCGACCGCAATCCACACCACAGGGCGTTCGCGCTCCTCGTCGTGTTCCTGCGCGCTCACGCACACGATGCGCTCTGCCAGCGGCCAGCTCGGCTGGGTTGCGATGCGCACGATGGTGTCGTCGCCGACTTCCTCCGCCAGGTCCTCAAGATTGTAGATGAGCTCTCTGATTGTCATTGCGTTCTCCTTCCACGCAATGGCGCGGCCGAAACCAGCCGCGCCTGTCCACTTCTTCCGCTCGGGCCTCTACCTGTAAGCCCAGTACCCGTGCGCGCACACCTTGTCGGAATAGCGTTTCCAGTAGGTCTCAAGCCGCTTGGCGAACTTGGCGCGCTGCTCGTCGATGATTTCCAGAAGCTCCTCGATTTCCCTTTCGGTGAGGACGCGCTTCCTCATCCCCCTGCGCTCGTCGTGCTCGAAGTCTTCATCATGGCCGATGAAGTGCGGCGTGTTGTTGCTCGGCCTCTCGCCCCACACCGCGACGAACGGCTTGTCGAGCCTGTACCCCAAGCAGCAGCCCATCGTGTCCAGGTCTTCGGTGAGCTGGAGCCATTTTCCCGTGCCGTAGTCCTGGAGCTGCCAGCGCATGTTCTCGGCGATGAAGTACGCCTTACGCTGGTCTTGGTCGTCTGTGAGCGGGCTGTCGTACTCGTCGTCGTACCAGAACTCGCTCTTGACGTGCGGCCTGCGGTACTCGAACACCACGCCGTCGGGGAACTCGTCCGTCGGGTCGAGGGCGATGTAGTCGTCCTCCATGTAGTACTTTCGCCAGGATTCGCGCCTGTCCTCGCGCTCGCACTGCACCATGCCATCCACCAGCGCGGCTTTTTCTTGCTTGTCAAGCATCCTCATGGTATGCTCCTTTTCGGTATGTGGCGCGGGGGATTACCCCCGCGCTGCTTGCTTTAATCTTTTTCCTGGCTCTCCAGGTCGTTTACCAGGTAAGCCCTGAGGTCTTCGAACATCTTCGTCAGCGTGCTAATGCTGTCCTTCTTCGCTGCCTCAATTATCTCGTCAACCTGCTCGACCTTCGCCCAGCTTGCCATCGGCTCTTTTGCCGATGCCTCGTTTGCGCCGCCGTCATCGACCTCTTTGAAGAGTTCGGCAGCGTCTCCCGTCCACCCGAGCGCCTTGGCGATACGCTCGGCTCTAAGCGGATACGGCGGCTCTTTGCCGCGCTCGATGCGGCTCATGCTCGTGGCGTTGACCTCTGCAATCCGCGCCAGCTTCGATTGCGACAAGCCAAGCCTTTCCCGCTCTTGCTTTACCCTCAGCATCCCTGCATACCTCCTAGAGCCTCTTGGCCGTTTCCCTTGCCGCAATCGCTGCGGCCTCGACCATCGCAGCGCCGAACCGCTCGCGCTGCTCCTTTGTGAATCCGTTGTCCTCGAAGAACTGGGCCAGCTTGCGCGTGGCCTCGAGTTCCATCTGCTCGATGCTTGCCTTTGCCATGTCGTCCTCCTACCGGATGTCGGTAATGTCTACAACCTCGAAGCCGAGGCCGCTTGCGTAGCGCCTTGCGCCGTTCTCTGTGGCGAACGCTTTGGGGATGCCCAGGTCGCTCACCATCGGCCTCCGCCGTCCGTCTTCCGCCTTCTCCGCGAACCAAAGGGTGTATAGCTTGTCGCCTTCCCTTTTGATAATTGCCTTCTTTGCCATGTCTGCCTCCTTGCTCCCCGTCATCCCGTGCAGGCCCTTCTGTCAACTGCTCAACGGGTTGGTTTTGGGTTGGTTTGTTCATTTGCTACTGCCGTCCTGCTTACCGAGGGGTGTCATCGCGCTTGCCTCGCGCTATTGCCCTTTCCCAGCAGGTCGGCTATGCGGTTTTCAAGGTTCGTAGGTTTCAACTTCTATGCTTTGCACTATATCACTTTATTGTTTACGTGTCAATAGTTTTTCTTAAATTTTTCCCCTTTTTCCCAGCGCCGAAAAAGGGGTGCCGAAGCACCCCTTTTCGCATCCGCGCAATACAAGGCGGCTCTATGCCATCGCTTTGCTCTGCTTTGCCTTGCCCCAGCCGTCCAAAGCTGTGCTACGCCATCGCTATGCCATCCAATGCCGTTGCCACTCACCGCACCGCTTCACTCTGCCTCTGCTCTACTGGGCGTCGCTTGGCACTACCTTTGCTCACCTCTGCTTGGCATTGCCCTCGCCGCACTGCGCGTTGCCTTGCCATCCAATGCCGTTGCCGCTCATCGCTCTGCTACACCATGCCTAAGCATCGCTAGGCATCGCATTGCCCTCGCCCAACCTCGCCTCTCGTTGCCCAGCCTTTGCGATGCAGAACCTCGCGTACCTGTGCCTCAGCGACGCCAACGGTGCCTTGCCATTGCCTTGCGCTGCTTTGCAGAACCGTCGCATCGCGCCGCATAGCTGAACCTCGGCAATACAATGCTGCACCATGGCGGAACGTCGCTGGCCTAGGCCGTTACTTCACGAGCTTGGCCTCGTAGGTGTACCTGCCCTTGCCGCTGTTGCGCCATTGCCCCGTTCCGTGGTACCTGCCGTACGAAAGCCATTCGACCACAGCATCCTGAAGGTCGTCGCGCAGCAGGATGATGTCGAACTCTTGGGTCGTGCCAGCAGGCACGGTTTCGGAGTGAGCCAAGGCGATGCGCTCGCCCTGGGCTGTCGATGCCCTGAGCGGTCGCTGGCATTCTCCCACGGCTCCGCCGTCTGGCAGCACCAACGGGATCTTGCGAGGCTCGACGAAGACGAGGCCGTCTATCTCCTTCTTGTACGCTTTGATTTTTCCGCTCTTGGTGCCGTCGGCCCTGCGGAGCATGCCGCAGCTGTCCTTGAAGCATCCCTTCCACTGGTAGTCCCACGTGAACGGCGTGCCGTCTTCGAGGCGCGGGAATACCGTCATCGCCTTCTCCTCGACTGCCTCGGCCCCAAGCGCCTCAACCTCTTCCTGGCGGCTCGGCGCGTCTGGCGCGTGGCTCGCTATGAACTCGCTGTGCAGCTCTGGGTTCGCGCTCGCCGTCCCCAGCAGCTCTTCGATGTACTCGACCTTCACGTGAATCCTTTTCATCTTGTCTCCTGTCTCTCGGATTCCCTGTCTTCGATGTCAGATTTCCTAACACGCCGCCAAGCCGTAATTACGAAGGCGTTCCGCACAGTCTTTCCCGACTGCGACAACAATCTCCGTGTAGGAAACGTTCTCCTTGCCGTTCGCGTATCGGTGAATCGCGTCCGCGATGTCTTCCGGTATCTCGAAGACAATCCTCGCATCGTCGCCGCTGCCCTCGTGCCGCACGCCCATGATGAAGGAACCTTCGCCAGAGAATCCGTTCTTCCCGCCCTTCGAGTACCCGAACCTAACGCCAAGAACTATGTCGACGATTAGGTTGATGTCACTTTCGTCGACCCCTGCCACGTCGAAGCCGACCTCGTTGCAATTTGCGCTTCGGCTAATCTCCCCGAGAATCACCAAGAAGCAATTCACGGCACCTGCATTCAGGAACCTCAAGTCGGTGCATTCGTACTTCACGCCGTCCGTCTTGAATTGAACCTTCGGAAGCTCTGGCACCTTGAACAGCTCGAACCCCTCTGGGAGAATATCCAGCCACGACCCGTCAACTCCCATTTTCTCTCGCTTATAATCGCTCATCATTCTTCCTCCCCTGCTATGAAATGGAACTCTTTCAGCTTCTCTATCTCGCCCCACGATTCATCTAAATCAAGCGACTCCCACCAGCGTTTGTACGATTCCTTGTCCGTGAAGTAGCCGACGTATTGCGGCTCATCGGTGTCTGTGTCCTCAGGTTCTTCGCGAAGCTCATGCGCCCACCGCCCATCCGACGAATCGGACGAGAAGCGCGACCACGCCCACGCACAACAGGACCGCCGCTATGAACGAGCTCGCCACGACGGTGCATACCAGGAACGTCCCGAGCCATCGTGAAACGGGGTCGTCCCTGCGGTCCTTCCTAAGCATCAGGCACCTCCTTGCCCGCGTCGCGCTTGAGCGCCTCGATTCTCTCCTGGTACTTCATGCGGAGGCCGTGCTCGCTCTCGACGGTGAGTTTCAGGACGCGCACCTCCTCCTCGAGCGCGGCGATGTACTCGGCGATGGCCTTGTCGTCGCGGTCCTTCGCCACGTAGACGCGCTCGGTTCCGTTGGTCGCCGTCTTCACGCCCAG
>JBGUOB010000067.1:0-1559 GCA_045117755.1 Candidatus Cryptobacteroides sp. | reverse complement strand
GGGGCTTCGGTAGATTCTATGGGTAGGGAGCGCACGTCTAGGCCGCCTTCTTCTCCGCTTGCTTCGGTTTCTTTTCCTGCTTTGGCGGGCGGCCTGGAAGCTCCGGCTTCATGTCAGAGCAGCGAAGCATCGTCAAGGCGATGAGGTTGTCGGTGTTGCGGAAGCCGTAACCCATCTTGACCGTCACCTTCACCTTGTTGTTGACCGCCTCGACTCGCCCGTTGGATATGCCGAGCTCGACCGCCGCGACGACGTCCGCCCTGCGCCTGCGCACCTTCTTCTCGACCTCCACGACGGGCTTGATCTTGCAGTACGCGGCGTCATGCAGCCACCTCCCGAGCAACGCCGCAGCCTCCTCGCCGGTCTCGGCCCTGAACACCGCTCGCAGGTCCTCCTTTAGCTCCCACGCCCTGAACAGGCGCGAGCCGGCCCGCTTCTTCAGGGACTCGAGCTTGGCGGCCTGGGCCTCGGTGAGGTCCTCGGGGTTCTTCAGCAGCGACCAGCGCGTCCCCTTTATCTCGTCGGCGGCCTCCTTGAGGGCCCTGACCTCGGGAGGGGCCTCCTCGCCCTTCCTCGGCCTGCCCGGACCTCCCTTCCTGGGCCTGGCGGCGTCCCAGGCGCGCTTGGCCCTGCGCCACTCCTCGCACCTGACCTTGTCGAGGGCCTCCGTCATCCATTGCACGACGTGGAAGGGGTCCATGACCCATTTGGCGTTCGGGCAGCGGCGCTTGACCAGCGCCCTTATCCACTTGGCGCCGTCCGCCGTCACGACCTCTATGGCGCGCCTCTGCTCGCGCGTGAGCTCGTCGAGGAACAGGCTCAGCACGTCCTTGCCGGTGCCGGCGTGCGCCCACACCAGGCACCCCCGGTCGTGGTCGACGACGACGGTGATGTACTTGTGGCCCTTGCGATACGACGTCTCGTCGATTCCGATGCGTCGAAGCCCGTCGAACCTCCCGGCCCCGCGCCGCGATTCCAGGTCGGCGAACACGCGCGAGCAGATCGGCCCCACGCTCCTCCATTGTATGCGCGCCAGCTCCGTCACCGCCTTAACCGTGCAGTTCACGGTTAGGTATGCGACCCAGTCCTCGAAGTCGCGCGTGCAGCGGGCCCTGTGCCGGGCCCAAGGGACCGACTCCACGAGGACGCCGTGGTCGGGGCAGCTCACCCGGCGCGTCGTGTAGCGCAGGAAGCACATCGACCGGGCCAGGTCCATGGCGCGCCACAGCCGCGGCCCGTCGCTCGTGTCGTAATGCCCGCATTTCCTGCCGCACACGGGGCAGCGCAGGCCGCAACTCTTCCAGGGCCTCACGTCGACTATCACCCTGTCGTCCTCTATTGTCGCGAATTTGACCACCGTGTGCGTCAATCCGAGCACGTAGCGTAGTATCCTGAACATGCGCCAGGGCCTTTCTCGTAGGTTGTATTCGACACACAAATCCTACCTTGCCCGACGCGGGAGCGGCCCCTCACGGGGCCGCTCTCCTTCATATGCCTTGTTTTCTTGTGATCATCTGGCTCTAGGCGGAAAACTCGCCCACAGAAACTACCGAAGAGCC
>JBGUOB010000066.1:0-3068 GCA_045117755.1 Candidatus Cryptobacteroides sp. | reverse complement strand
CCCGGGGTGGACGTACCTGCACCGGTTGCCTCCGCCGTGCCAGCACTGGAGGACGAAGTACTCTCCGCCCGACTTGCCCTGCCGCCTGACGGACACCTTTCCCCGGCACATTCTGCCGATGGTGGCCATCTCTGCGAGTAGCCGCTGCTCTTTTTCCATCTTTTTCCTCTTTTGGGTTGAAAAACCGCTCTATATTATATATAATTATAAACTATATGTCAACCAGGAATCTCGAAAAAAGTTTCGAGGCGGCGCAGGCCGCCTCCGCCAGGCTCGAGAGGCGCGTCCTGAAGGGGTGCCTCAAGATGCTCAAGTCGGTGCCGGATCCGCGCATCGACCGCCAGAAAAAACACCGCCTCTCCGACATCCTCGCCATCGCGGTGCTCACATACGTATCCGGGGGGGACGGGTACCGCGACATGGAGCGCTACGGCAGGAAGCACGCGGCGCGCCTGAGGGAGTTTCTGGAGCTGAAGAACGGCGTTCCGAGCCACGACACGTTCCGTCGCGTGCTGTCCATGCTGCGCCCGGCGGTGTTCGGCGTGTGCGTGCGCCTGTGGCAGCGCGCGGCGGCGGGGCGCATAAATGGCGTTTGCGTGTCCCTCGACGGCAAGGCCGTCAGGAGGGCATGCGCCAGAGGCTCCGGCGCGCCCGTCGTCGAGACGGCGTGGGTCGACGGGGCGGACGCCCCGCTGGGAGAGGTGCGCGTGGACTCGAAGGAGAACGAGATCGTGGCGATCCCGAAACTGCTCTCGACGCTTTCGCTGGAGGGAGCCGTCGTCACCATCGACGCGATTGGATGCCAGAAGGGGATAGCGCGCGCGATCCGGGCGGCGAAGGCCCACTATCTCCTGCCGCTCAAGGACAACCAGCCCACCATGCATGCCGAGGTCCTGATGTTCATGGAGGACATCGTAGCGTCAGGGGCGAAGAGTCTGACCTTCTCGCGGCACGTCGACAAGGGGCATGGCCGCGTGGAGGTCAGAAGGGTGTGGCACTCGTCCGACGTGGCGTGGTTCGCGGATCGCGCTGAGTGGAAGGACCTTGCGGGCTTCGTCATGGTGGAGACGGTCCGCACGGTGAACGGCGTCGAGGGGAAGCCGGAGCGCAGGTGCTTCATTACGTCGCTGAAGGCCGACGCCAAGGCGTTCCGGAAGCTGGTCCGCAGGCACTGGGGCATAGAGAACAGGCTGCACTGGGTGCTGGACGTGGTGTTCCTCGAGGACCAGTGCCGCGCGCGCACGGGCCACGCCCCGGAGAACTGCAGCACACTGCGCAAGATCGCGCTCATGCTACTGCGGCGCAACGCCATCGGGAGTATGGGCGTCGCCCCGATGCGCAAGGAGTGCGCGTGGGACTTCGATTCGGCTAAGAAGGTGTTTCTCGGAGGCGAAGGAAAGGAGGTGGCCGCGTAGAAGAAGCATGAGAACACCATCCAGCCTTGGACCGTGCCTCGGACGAGGCGCGAATCCCGGGACTTGTCCGCAGGGTGATCGACGGGCTGGCATGGCGGTGCGGTGGAAGAGCAGGAATCCCGGTTCCCTCTTCAAAGACCCCTACGGAAGTTTTTAATGCGTCAGCCCTGGGTTTCCCTCGTGAATTGCAAGCGAAATGAGACACCCCATTGAAGATATTACCGAGACATTTGGGAAGCAGACCGAACAGTTTCATAGTTTCGTCCTTTCTTGGATAGAGAAGTTGAAGAGGCGCGGCAGGGCGTGCGCGGACGACCCGCGCTAATACCGCGCGCAGCTTCTGAGGGCGCGCGCGGCCGCGCGGGTGCCCCGCCGCGCACGTTTGCCGCGCCATTCACGCCGCGCTCCTTTTCGCCGCTGCGAAGTCATGGGCGGACATGCCGCCGAGCGAGAGCCTGTGGATGGAGTTGATGACGGTTTCCAGCCTGCGGATGTCCGCCCTGGAGCAAAGGCCGAAGTCCGTACCCTTCGGATACCATCTGCGGACGATGCGGTTGCAGTTCTCGACGGAACCCTTCTCCCACGAAGCGTATGCTCTTGTGTAGTACACGTTGCATCCGAAAACGGCTTTCATCGCCTTCGGGTCGAGGAACTCGCACCCGTTGTCGGCCGTGACGGACTTCACGTCCTTGAGCAGTCCGCGCCGTTTCATCCGCTTCAAGGCGCGTATCACGGCATCCTGCGATATGCTCTCGACGAGTTCGATGAAGTATTCGCGTGTGCATCTGTCGATGAGGACAAGCAGACCGCCGATGCCGCCGAGGCACGAGACGACAGTGTCCATCTCGAGATGCCCCGGCTCGCTCCTGTCATCCGCCTCCTTTGGCCTGTCCTTCATCTGGAGACGTCCGGGCACGGTCCTGGCCGGATGAGGTTTCGGTCCCTTGCGTTTCTTCTTTGAGGGCTTGTAGGGGGTTTCTCCATACTTTACGGGGACGTCTCCGTGCGCGATGTGGTAATACCATGTCCTCACGCACGGCACATTCGAGAACATCGTCTGCATGATCCGCACGGCGTCGAAAGGCGAACGTTTTTCCTCTTTGACGAGTTTCGTGAAAACCGCCGTCATAAGGTTCGTAACCTTCATTGGCGCCCCCTTGTTGATGGCGGCGGCGTTGATGGCGTCCTGCGCCTTTCCCGGATCGTACTCGGAGTATATCCACCGTCCGGGATGTTTCGGATCGGGAACGGTCTCGCCAGTCCGGCCCCTGTTGAACTCCCGCGTCCATGTGGCGGCCGCCAGACCATGGGCCTTTGCGAATCCCCGCAACGTCGGCATCGGCCCTCGCCTGACGAGCCGGTTCCAGTCGGCAGCGAGCCTTTCCCGCTGGTCGAACGTCAGGTGCGCACCCGGCACTTTATGTATGCTATACTTTCTCACGACGCCCTTTCTCTGCTGTTGCAGTGTTTTGTCTGACCGCATGATAGCAGAAGAAAGGGCGCTTTTGCAATCCGGCGCGCCGCCCCCCTGGGGGCGGTTCCTCCTTTTCTTTTCCTTTGCCTTCCTCAACCGATCCTTCTCTCGTTTCGACCTCTGTCTCCACCCAGACAGAACGCCTTTCCGGGGTGTTCCACTACATATTGCACTTTTCC
>JBGUOB010000065.1:0-48771 GCA_045117755.1 Candidatus Cryptobacteroides sp. | reverse complement strand
TCCGGAAGCCAAGGCATCCTCCGTTCGCTCTTATTCTCTTTCTCGTACTTTTCGAATGAATCATTTGCGACATTTACGTCTCAAATTTTTTACTCGTTTGCCTTTGAAATTGCAGTCCCTAATTCGCAACTCGAAAAAACTCGAATTCTAATTATACAGACTATAATCTCTTTTAACTTCTTTTACCTCGTTATCTCTCTCAGTATTGTCAATGATCTCTCAAATCCTCTCTTTGAAGTTTCCCTCATCGAAAGGGACGGCAAAGGTACACACTTTTTTTGAACTTGCAAATCTTTTCGGAAAATTTTTTGAAAAAAAGATTCGCCGGTCGGGGCCGGCGAATGACTTTCGATGGTTAGAGATTCCGGGTCGCAGCCCGGAATGACTATGTTACTATTGTTTATTCAGCGTAGAGCGTGACGAGATTGCGGATGACGGCGGCGGCCTTCTCCATGTTCTCGACGGTGACCCACTCGAACTTGCCGTGGAAATTGAGTCCGCCGGCGAAGATGTTCGGGCACGGGAGGCCGCGGAAGGAGAGATTGGCGCCGTCGGTGCCGCCGCGGATGGGCTGGATGTGCGGCTTCACGCCCGCCATCTCCATGGCCTTGACGGCCTTCTCCACCACGTGGTAGTGCGGCTCCACCTGCTCGCGCATATTATAATATTGGTCCTTGACCGTGACGGTCGCCGTGCCGGCGCCGTAGCGCGCGTTGATGAAGTCGCCGCACTGGGCGATGACCTGCTTCTTCTGTTCGAATTTCGCGCGGTCGTGGTCGCGGATAATATAGGTAAGGGAGGCTTCCTCGACCGAGCCCTTCATGCCGATCAGGTGGAAGAAGCCCTCGTAGTCCTGCGTGTACTCGGGCCGCTGGTTCGCGGGGAGCAGCGCATCGAACTCCTGCGCGATGTGCAGGGCGTTGCGCATCTTGCCCTTGGCGTAGCCCGGGTGGACGTTGCTGCCCTGGATGCGCACGCTCGCGCCGGCGGCGTTGAAGTTCTCGAACTCCAGCTCGCCGACCTCGCCGCCGTCCATCGTGTAGGCGTAGTCGGCGCCGAACCTGGGCACGTCGAATTTCACCACGCCGCGGCCGATCTCCTCGTCCGGCGTGAAGCCGATCCTGATCTCGCCGTGCTTGAACTCGGGATGCGCCATGATGTACTGGACCGTATCCATGATTTCCGCCACGCCGGCCTTGTCGTCCGCGCCGAGCAGCGTGGTGCCGTCGGTGGTCACGACCGTCTCGCCCTTGTGCGCGAGCAACTCCGGGAACTCGGCGACCTTCAGCGCGAGGCCGGGCACGCCCTTCAGGGGAATGTCGGTGCCGTCGTAGTTCGGGATGATCTGCGGCTTGACGTTGGCGCCGGAGGCGTCCGGGGCCGTGTCCACGTGGGCGATGAAGCCCACGACGGGAACTTTCTTGTCGATGTTGGCGGGAATGGTGCCCATCACGTAGCCCCATTCGTCGAGGGTGGCCTCGACGCCCAGGGCCTGCAGTTCGTCGCGCAGCATGCGCAGGAGATTCAGCTCTTTGGCTTCGGAGGGCTGGCTTTCGCTCTCTTCGTTGGACTGGGTGTCCACTGCGACATAGCGCAGGAATCGGTCAAGTATCTTTTCCATATTATTTATCTTTTTTCATCGAGGAAACGATCATATAGGCGCAGATGGCGAGGAGGGGCAGGATGGCGATGGCTTCAGCGCCGGAGGCCACGTGGCCGGGCGCGACGCTGTTCCAGGCATTCATGAACCAGTCCACCTGGGCGAACTTCAGGATGGCGGAGACGACACCCATCAGCGCGCCGCCGGCGATGAAGCCGCTGGCGATGAGGGTACCCTTCTCCTGCCGCGCCGTGTTGACCGCTGCGTCCTTGCTGCGGGTGCTGACATACCAGGAAATGGCGCCGCCGAGCAGCAGTGGAAGGTTCAGGTCGATCGGGATGAACATACCCAGGCAGAACGCAAGGGCCGGAACCTTGAAGAAGGTCAGCAGCCCCGCGATCACCGCACCGATACCGTAGAGCAGCCAGGGAGCGCTGCCGTCGTTCATCATCGGCTGGATGACGGCGGCCATGGCGTTGGCCTGCGGGGCCACCAGGGCACCGTCGCCCGTGAAGCCGTAGGTCTTGTTCAGAATCAGCATCACGCCGCCCACGGTCGCAGCCGCCACGGCGATGCCGACGAATTTCCAGGCTTCCTGCTTGCGCGGCGTCGTGCCGATCCAGTAGCCGATCTTAAAGTCGGTGATCAGGCCGCCGGCGGTGCTCAGGGCCGTACAGACCACGCCGCCGATGACCATCGCGGCCACCATGCCGGCATTGCCTTTCAGGCCGACCGCCGTCAGTACGAGCGCCGTGATGATGAGCGTCATGATGGTCATGCCGCTGACGGGGTTCGTGCCCACGATAGCGATGGCGTTCGCGGCTACGGTCGTGAAGAGGAAGGCGATGACGGCCACGATGACGAGGCCGATGAGGGCCTGCCAGACGTTATGGACGATGCCGCCGAAGGCGAAAAATGCGAACACGGCGAGCAGCGCGATGGCGATGCCCCAGACGACCGATTTCATCGGCAGGTCTTCCTGCGTGCGCTCCGGCTTCTCGGCCGCGGCGCCAGGCTTGCGCTTGAATTCGCTCGTGGCCAGGCCGACCGCGCTCTTGATCACGCCGGCGCTTTTGATGATGCCGATGATGCCCGCGGTAGCGATACCGCCGATGCCGATGTGGCGGGCGTATTCCTTGAAGATCTGCTCAGGGGACATCTCGGAAATGGTCTGGGCGATGCCCGTGCCCATCAGGTCGATGACGCTGCCGCCCCAAATGACGTTCATCAGGGGAATGATGACCAGCCAGACGAGGAAGGAGCCGCAGCAGATGATGAAGGCGTATTTGAGGCCGACGATGTAGCCCAGGCCGAGCACGGCCGCGCCGGTGTTGAGCTTGAGCACGACCTTGGCCTTGTCGGCGACCACCTGGCCCCAGTGCATCACCGTGGTACTGAGCGTCTCCGCCCAGGCGCCGAAGGTGGCGACGACGAAGTCATACAGACCGCCCACCAGGCCCGCTGCGAGCAGGGTCTTGGCACTCTTGCCACCGCCCTCGCCGCTGACGAGCACCTGCGTGGTGGCCGTGGCCTCCGGGAACGGGTACTTGCCGTGCATCTCCTTGACGAAGTATTTGCGGAAGGGAATGAGGAAGAGGATGCCGAGGAAGCCGCCCAGCATCGAGCTCAGGAACATCTGCCAGAAATTGACGTCCAGGCCCAGGATGTAGATGGCCGGGAGCGTGAAAATGGCGCCCGCCACCACCACGCCGGAGCAGGCTCCGATGCTCTGGATGATGACGTTCTGTCCCAGGCCGCCCTGCTTTTTCAGGGCGCCGGTCAGGCCGACGGCGATGATGGCGATCGGGATGGCCGCCTCGAAGACCTGGCCGACCTTCAGCCCGAGATAGGCCGCGGCGGCGGAGAAGAGGATGGTCATCAGCAGGCCGAGCGTCACGCTATAGGGCGTGACCTCGAGCGGTTTCTCATTCGGACTCAGCAGGGGCTGGTAGTTCTCCCCCGGCTTCAACTCCCGGTGAGCGTTTTCCGGAAGGGACAGATTTTTGTTTTCGGGATTCATCGCGCGCTTTCTTTTTTTGGTAGCGTTCTATGTATTTCTGCAGCTTGGCTGCATCGATTTCTGCCTGTCGGGCCGCGCGGGCGGCTTCCCGGGCTTCGCGCCGGGCCTTGCGGGCGTCCTTGCGGGCCTGCTTCGCGGCCGCCTTGTCGGCGTCGCGCTGGTCCAGCGCCGCCCAGCGGGCGTCGCGCTTGGCGATGCGCAGGGCGCGCTTCAGCTCGCGGGGGGACATGTAGGTGGTGTCGGCGGGGGTGGGGAGATTCTTCGCTTCGCTCAGAATGACAGTAGAGTCACGCACAGCGACCGACAAGGAGTCACGCACAGCGACCGACAAAGTGTCACGCAAGGCGACCGACAAGGTATCGTTGACCGCTTCGTCCTCATTCGCCGGCTTGACCGGCGAATCTCCTCGCGCACGTTGTTTCACCTTGGCGGAGTCAAGCGAAGCGTACAGGTCAGCCATATGCCCGGGGAAATAGCGGTCCGTCTGGGGGAATTCCGCGTGCGGACGGGCCTCGTAGGCCTCGCGCTCGGAGTCGCGGACGACCATCGCCGTCACGTCGAACTTGTCCTTCGGCCGGAGTTCCGGCTGCCAGTTGAAGCCGCGCAGCTTATGCTCCGCCGGCGGGAGCTGCACCACCGGGTAGGCGTCGCTCTTGGGGCTGTCGAAATTATAGACATGATCGACGTTGCCCTCAGCGTCGAAGGTCGCCATCATCATCTTGCTCTCCGTCTTGTTGACGGTGGCAATGGCCTCATTCTCTTCCAGATATAGCAGGGCCGTGACGCCGCCCAGGGCGTCGAAGCGGCGCAGCGAGGTGGAGTCGCTGAAGTACGCGATGATGTCGGTGCTCTTGATCTGGTCGAAGTAGCCGCCCGCCTCCTCCGTGTGGACGAAGGCGTTGGACAGGAGGTTGGCGCGCTCCATCTTCTCGTTGCGGAGGAGCACGAAGAGGCTGTCGGAGTTGTATTGGCGGTTCCCCTCGTTCCAGACGATGGGGTTCTTGTACAGGCGGGCGATGGAGTCGAGGTCGCTGTAGCGCAGGGAGTCGCAGCGGACCTGCATGTCCTTGCGGAAGATGCGGATGTCCTTGTTCGCGAGGAGGAAGCCGATCTTGGTGCTGTCGGGCGCAGGCGGGATGGTGTCCTGCTGGACGGCAAGGCTGTCAACGAGATTCTTCGCTTCGCTCAGAATGACAGTAGTATCGGACGGAGATTCCGGGTCAAGCCCGGAATGACTACTTGGGAGCCCGGATTGACTCGAGAGATTGTCGGTTCCGGAGCGCAGTGACGCAGGGGGTTCGGGGGGAACGCCCCCCGATGAATTAGCTGCTTTGCGCTGCGAAGCAGCGCGGTTCTGCGCGGCGACCGGATCGTTCTTCATCTTTTCCTCGCGCTTCTGCGCGGCCTCCTCGGCCGCCCGCTGGCGGTAGGCCGCGATCGGGTCCTCCAGCATTTCCGCGCGGCGTTTCCCGGCGAGCGTAATCTCATTCCCATCCACGTCGCACTTCGGCTGCGTCCAGTAGATGAAGCGCTCCGCGCCCAGGTAGGTCGTGTCCGGCTGCGCGCCGTCCTCATCCCACAGGGCCACGGAGGCATTTTCCTCCAGCGTCACGCGGGCGAGCGAATCCACATAGTGCATCCGGTCGCCCATCGCCGCCACGCGGCGGCTCTGGTCCTGGACCTGCACGCTGCCCAGCATCAGCAGGTCGTTCGGGCCGCGGAAATAGTAGAGGCTGTCGCTCCACGATTCCTCGCTCGCGCCCAGGCCATGGACGCGGTCGCGGAAGAAGAAGGTGTCCTCCCGGCGCTCGTACCAGCCGCTGCCGGCCGAGAGCATCCGGCCGTCCCGCCAGAAGTCGATGTCCGTCAGGAAATCCGCCCGGTCCGTATTGGAGTTGTACAGCAGGCGGTCGGTGCGCACGAACACGGAGTCCGTGAACATGTTGACGTTGCCGTTGAAATCGTAGGTGCCGCGACCGTTCTCATAGGTGCCCTCGTCGCTCTCGATGATCTGCCCGTCGGCGCTGATCATCGACGCGCCGCCCGAGAAGACGGCCAGACTGTCCTGCGTATTGTAGTCGAGCACGTAGGTGCGGAGCACGTTGTCCCGCTGGTTGCGCAGCTCGACCACGCCGCCGCGGAACTGCGCGAGGCTCTCGTCGATCAGGTAGTCCAGCTTGCCGCTGGTCAGTTCGGACTCGCCCTGCGTGAGGCGGACGTTGCCGAAACAATTGATGATTTTCTCCTCCACGTGCCAGAGGGCCGTGTCGCAGGAGAGATAGGTGCCGTTATGCAGGAAAGTGGGTTCGACCGCCTTGCGCGCCATCCGGCCGTCCTTTTCCACCTGCTCCAGGGAGCGGGCGTTGAGCAGGCGTACCAACGAATCTGCCTGCCCGGATGCGTGCTGGGCAGACAGGGTCAGCGCTGCGAGCAGCCAGGCCGCGGCGCAGAGGATCAGTCGTCTTTTCTGATTTTGCTGGACCATCCTTTCCGGGAGAACTCACAGTCACCGAACAGGGGATCGATGATGATATAGCTGGTTTCTATCTTCTTATCCAGGAACTCGTTGATGGCCATCGAGGTTTTCTGCTGCTGCACCCGTCCGAGCAGATCGGTGTAGTCCGACTCGAACGTGGCCGTGTGGGCCGGAACGATCTTGTCCAGCCGGACGATCTTGTACACGAGGTTGCCGTCGCGGCCTTCGTTGTCCAGCGAGGCGATCGGTTCGGAAATTTCGCCGATCTGCAGGTCCTGGATGGCGGCGTAGTCCTGCGGCTTCAGCTGGTCGATCTCGAAGTAGGAGGAGCCGGTGCTCGGGTCGGCCATCTGTCCGCCGTTGGTGCGGGTGGCCGGGTCCTGGGAATAGAAGCGGGCCGCCGTCTCGAAGGTGATCGTGCTGTCCATGATCGCCGTGCGCAGGCTGTCCAGTTTTTTGAAGCCTTTCTCCTGGTCCTCCATCGTGTAGCTGGGCTTGATGAGGATGTGGCGGGCGTTGAACATATCGCCCTTCTTCTCCAGCACCTCGATGATATGGAAGCCGTCCGGCGTCTCCACGATCTGGGAGATGGTGCCGGGCTTCAGCGACATGGCCGCATCCGAGAAGGCCGGCCAGAAGATGGTCTTGGAAGCCATGCCCAGCTCGCCGCCCTTGCGGGCGCTGCCGGGATCTTCGGAGTACAGACGGGCCAGGGTGGCGAAGCGCTCGCCGTTGATGACGCGCTCCCGGATGTTCAGCAGGCGCTCCTTGACGGCAATCGCCGCCGCCTCGCGGTCGGGATAGATGCAGATCTGGCTCATCTGGTATTTGATCGGCACGATGGGCAGCGAAGCCACGTCCGCCGTGTCGAGGAATTCCTTGACGTCGAACGGAGTCAGCTCGGGCAGGTTGCGGGCAATCTCCTGCTGCTCCTGCTGCGCGAGCGTCTGCTCTTCGATCTGGGTACGCCACTCCTGGCGCAGCTTGTAGATCGGCTTGCCGAGGTACTCGGCCAGCTCGTCCTCGCCGCCGGCGCGGGTCATCATTTCCGCCATGTACTGCTCCAGCTGCGCGTTCGCCTGGTCCTGGTTGACCGTCAGGGAGTCCACACGGGCCTGGGCGATGAGCAGTTTGGTCTGCATCAGGTTCTCGAGGATTTCGCAGCGGTTGGCGGGCATGCCCTGGGCGCGCATGGCCTGGACCTGCGCCTCCACGTCCGACAGGGAAATCATCTCATTGCCCACGATGGCCACGGATTTGTCGATGACGCCGCGGTAGCGCTGAGCGGAAGCGGCGATGCAAAGGCCCGCCAGGGCGAGCGTCGCCGCACATTTCAAGAGCTTATTCTTCATTCTCGTAAACTACAAATTGTTTGCTTTCGAGCGCGTTTTCAAGCAAGTCCCGTTCCAAACTGTTCATCAGGTCGTGTTTTCTTGCGCTCATCAGGATATCGCGGATCCGCGGGACACAGTAATCCAGCGGCGCGGGACCATCGTATCGGATGTCGCAGACATAGGCCACCATCAGGTCGGCACGGTCTGCGGGTTCGTAGCGGATGGTATTATCCCACCTCAGGTAGGCGAGCATCTGCGTGTGGTCCAGACCGAAGTATTTGGCCACTTCGTTGGCGTCCATCCAGGTGTCCGAGCTGTCGAACCAGCGCAGGGCCGTGGATTTGGCGAGCGTATCCGCCCGCTGCACGTCGTTGTATTCCTGCGAGCTCATCATCCGGAGGATGGCATCCTTGTTGGGCGAATCCTTCATCACGTCCACGAAACGGGCCTTCATCACCGGGCGCTTGAGTTCGAAGTCGGACTGGTGCGCCTCGTAGTAGCTGCGAATCTGCTCGTCGGTGATCAGGGTGTCGAGGCGGTCGTTGATGTAGCGCTGCTCGTAGCGGTATTTCAGCAGGGAGCGGCGGAAATCCTCCAGCTCGGCGCTCACGTCGAGCTCCCCTTTCGACAGTTCGCGCTCCGCCACGTCGAGGTAGAGCAGGTCCATCGCCCAGGTGTTGATGTACTGCTCCGCCAGCCGGGCACTGTCCTCGGCGGAGACCAGGTTGGGGATGAAGCGCTCGACTTCGGATTTGTAGAGTTTGTTCTTGCCGACTTTCGCCACCACCTGGTCATCGTGGACCAGCGACGAGATTGCATTGCAGGATCCCAGGAGGGCCGGCAGCAGCAACAGGAGTATGATGGTTTTCCGCATAATCAGCAAATATAGCAATATTTTTGGAGATTCCGGATCAAGTCCGGAATGACGCCTAGTCCTCGGAGGCGATGGCCTCGATCATGCTGTCGAGGATGGGCGCAGCCTGGTAGGACGAGGCCGTGCAGTTGTTGGTGAGCAGCGAGAAGATGACGGTCTTCTTCGGGTCGCCGTCGGACGAGAGGATGTAGCCGCTGAAGCAGCGCACGCCGTTCATCGAGCCGCTCTTCATGTGGATGCGGTCCCGGAAGGCCTGCGGCGCCTTGTCGAAGCGGCCCTCGAGCGTGCCCTTTTCGCCGGGCACCGGCAGGGAGTCGAAATAGGCGTTCCAGACGGGCAGGGTCATCATTTTCCGCAGGAAGCGGACGAAGAAGTCCGGCGAGACGTAGTTCTTACGGGACAGGCCGCTGCCGTCGAACTGCCGGCAGGCGCCGTCCGGGCGGAGCCCCAGGCGCCGGAGGCCGTCCTCCGCCGCATCGTCGAGGTCGTTCTGCCGGTCGGTCCGGCCCAGGCGCAGGGCGACCATCTTCAGGAGCGTCTCCGCATAGAAGTTGTCGCTCTCGCGGTTGGTGTCGGCCACGATGTCCGCGAGCCGGGCCGACCAGGCGCTGCCCGCGATCCGGATGCTGTCCTGCGCGGGCGCCTTCGTGTGCGCGGCGCCGGGCTCCAGCGAGGTGCGGATCTCCCCCTGCAGGGTGACGTCGCCCCAGCCGCCGCTCACCGCAACGCCCTCCGAGCGGAGGAAATTGTGGAAATAGTAGGCGCAGGTGTAGGCGCCGTAGGCGTTGGAGCACTCCAGGGTGTAGCCCCGGCGGTCGGCCGGGAAGGAGCCCGCGATCTCGCCCATCGGCGTCAGCGTGGAATTCACGTAATAGAGCGTGTTGGACGAGCGGGCCGCTCCGGTGACGGAGTGGTTCACGTAGTGCATCCAGGGGGTTTCCGGGTACTGGACGCGGTAGTTCACCGCGCTGCCGGAAGGGCCCGGGGTGATATAGAAATTCTGGGCGTTTTCGAAGAAATTGAGGCCCGACGGGCCGGCGCCGTAGTAGGTGCCCAGGTCGTCGAAGCTCCAGCCCAGGTTCTGCGGCGTGTGGTCGGAGAAGAAGCGGGGGTCGCCGAGGACGCGGCCTTCGATGCGGCGGATGCCGGCATCGTAGAGCAGCTGCGCCCATTTCCCGAAGGTGGCTCCGATCCCCTCCGTGCTGTCGGAGCGGGAGCCCGTCGTGGGGTCGCCGCCGCCGAGGATGTAGACATCTCCCCGCAGGGTGCCGTCCTGGACGGTGCCGGTGTAGCCCAGACGCGTCTCGAAGCGGTAGTCGGCGCCCAGGATCTGCAGCGCCATGCCCGTGGTCAGCAGCTTGACATTGGAGGCCGGCACGAGCTTCTGCCGGTGGTTGACGGCGACGAGCGTGTCCCCGTCCGCCCGCACGGCGAGAACGCCCACGAGGGCGGAGCGGAGCGGCTCGCGTGCGCAGATCTCCGCGATCTTCTGCTGGGCCTGGGTTTGGGGAATACCAGCAGTCGCGCTCCATGCCATGAGCAGGAGCGCGACTGTTATCAGGGTATTGCGAAGCCTCATTATTTGACCGCGTCTTTCACAGCGCTGCTCAGCTTGCTGTAAAGCTCGTCCGTCTTGGTGAGGACTTCCTTGCGAAGCTCGTTGAAGTAGGTCTTCTTGGAACCCTCGACTTTGGCGTTGACCTTGTCGCGAAGTTCGTTATAGAGGTCGATAGCCTCTTCCATCAGCTCGCTGACGTTCGCGTCAGTGACCCTGGGATTGACACAGGCAACCACGGAGCAATCCTCCACGAAGGCGCTCAACACATACTCGATGTCCTTTTTGATGTCTCTAAGATTCATAACGTTCTGAATTAATTCGCTGCAAAGTTAGCAATTTTCTTGGAATACGCATTTGATGCCGCATTAATCCTCCGGCTTCTTGTGAAGGTCCTTGCGGAAGATGTTCAGGCGAATGGCCCGATTAGATGAGCACATACAAATATAAACCAAAAGCCCGGCGAAAGCAAATCATTGCTAACATTGCAAGGATTTGGAATTCGGAGATGGCTGGGAGATGAGCCGAGGATGGGATAGCAAAAGCGGCCACATCAAGTGACCGCTTTGCGCTTTAAAGTATTTCAGTTTTTTCCAAGCAGAGCTTGAATTCGGTGACGAATGTTTTGTCCGGCTTATATTTATGATTAAGCCTTTACTACTGGAAGTGGTACGAAGTAGATGCCGCTTTGTGAGTACGAGTTGCTCCACAGGTAATATTAATATACACTTCCTGATGTGAATCATCTTTTTTGCGTAAAACTATAAATCTTTTCCAGGCGCTATAGTAATTTATCGTATAATAATCTGTTTTACCGGTGATAGTATATGTAATCTCACCTCCGTGGTCTGAAGTAATGTTTAAGTTTCTAATATCATCTTCATTCATACTTACATTTGGGCTATCCGTGTACACATATCCGTCCAATTTGTTGATTGTAAATGTCGTGGTGCCACTGACAGTATAATTACCACCAGACTTGTCAGTAATGATAACAGTAGGTATTTCACTACCTTCTGCGGGCAACGTGTTATACGACCAACTGACATTGTACTCTGAGCTGAGAATAGTGTCGTTACCATCCTTAACGGAAGAAACCGCGGGTGTTTTGGCGTAGCCGTCGTACGTGTATGAACTCGTGCTAAGCGTAATAGTGGGAGCCGAAACCGTCTTGGGATTGATGGTCTTGGACTTCTCAGTATAAGCCTGGGTGACATCGTTCATGTCGCCGTTGCCGGTTACCTTCACCCATATATAGTAGGTCTTTGCATTGGTGGCGGTGGGCAGACTGGTGCTCCAGGAACCACCGGTGACGGACGTACTGCTGGTGCTCGCATAGTAAGAAATGGTGCATCCAGCGTTGGAGGCGTCTTTGGCACTGGTCACATCCGTCGCTCCAAACTTCAGCTGGGAGCCAGCGGAGAGCAGGCTCTGGGCCGAGGTGTTGTAGGTAAGCGTGCTGGAATTGACGGTAGGAGCCGCAACGGTGGGGTTACCCTTGGCGATAGTCACGGGCACAGGGCTTTCGCTGACGTCGACATCCTCATAGTCGTAGTTGCCCGTCATCTTGGTCCACACATAATATTTGCCGGCATGGGTCGCGGCAGGAACGCTGGTCACCCAGCCTTCAGCAGTGGCGGCAGGAGCCGTGGGAACGGTTTCGGAGCTGAGTTCCTCCCTCTTCACGAAGTAGGAAATGATGCTCTTCGCGTGGTCCTTGTCCTCCGCGTCGGTCACGTAGGTTTTCACGCTGTTGACCACCCAGTAAATCTTGGCAGCGTCCACCAGGGCCTGGGCGGTCCCGTTGTACACCAGACCGGTCTTGGCTACCGGAGCCTCGACCAGCGCCAGCCGCTTCATCTGGAGGGTACGGGTGTAGAAGGTACCGTTGACCAGCGTCTCCTCGGGGCTGATGAGCTTGTAGGAGTATCCGTCACTTCCCGCGGCCTCAAACGTGAGCTTCTTGTTCTCGAAGGCGGGGATGGCCACATACAGCACATCCATAGGCTCGGCGGGATGGACCTTGATGACGGGGGCCTCGACCCCTTCGCCTACCGTGACTTGGAAATCGGTCACCTGGACCGCCACGGGGGTCGCCTTGCGGTTCTGGACGGTGAACTTCACGATGGACTGCTGGCGCTCGAAGTTGGCGTCGGTCGTGATGACGTTGGCCTTGGGAGCGTCCGCGCCTTCCTCCACAATCTCAATCTCCTTGACCTCAATCCGGGCAATGGCGTAGTCGAAGGTGTTCTCGATGGTCTTTGCATTCGCATCCGTGCTATTGAGAAGACCGGTCTGGACGGCGTCGGACTGGCCGATGAAGGTCAGTTCCAGCTCATCGCCGATATTGAAGTTCTGGGAGAACGTGCCCTTCAGCGTGGTGCTTGCACCATCTGATTCGGCCACGAGTTTTTCCGCGTATTTGGTTTTGGTGGTCAAGTTTTCCACACTCACCTCGTCACCGGCCTTCCAGGTGACGGTCAGGGTGCCGTCGCCGGGATCGACGATGGCCTTGGTGTTGCTCGTACTCAGGTTGATCACGTACTGGACGGGGCCCGCCGCCGTTTTATCTGCCGGGCGGACGGTCGTGTCGTCACTCTTGGAACAGCCGAGGAGGGTGGCTCCCGCAATCAGCAGGGTTCCCATCAAGCGAAGAATCGTATTATATGTTTTCATCGTATTCCAATTTATATCATTAATTCCAAGTCTTGTTACCGCCCTTGCCGTAATCGCTGTTGAACGCGTTCACGGCGCTCTCGGCGGGACCGGTCCACACCTTGAAGGTGTACTCGTACTCCTCCCATACGGTGTCGACCTTTACCTTGATGGTGTGTACGGCGGGATCGCCGGCAGGGACCGCCAACTGAACCAGATCAGGGGTCTCGGTGCTGATGAGCGCCCATCCGGTGAACGTATCGGATTCGTCCACAGACACCAGGGTAATCTTGATGTCGCCGAAGATAGTCTTGATAGGTCTAGCGTAGTTGCCCTTATTGTTCTGGGCCGCGCCGTTCTTGTAGATGAAGTTACTGTTGCGGTCCACGAGGCTGAGCGGCAGAGTGCCGGTATAACCTGCACGGATGACAGCCTGGGCCTCGAGGGTCTGGTCAGGGGCGATAGGAACGAACTTGTGGATGCAAATCGTATCCACGGCCGTGGAGCCCGAGTTGATGTACATCTTGTCGGAGTCAGGCAGCAGGAAGAGCTCAGCGTCGGACAGGATGTACAGCGCACTCTTGATGGTTACCTGCTCGGCCTTACCATAGTAGTGGACGACGGTGTTATCCTTGACGGAGATGCCATCACTCTCTCTGGCCAGGCGGAATTCAGGGACCAGACCCAGCGTTCCGTATTCACTCTGGTTGATGGCGCCGGCACCCTCGACACCGGTGATGATGCCGATGTTGTTGTGCTTGATCAGATCCAGCTCCGTCTTGGCACCCGTGATGGCGGTACTTGTCCCCTGCCATACCGTTGAAGGAACATTGTAGTAATACTCACCCTGCGCGCCCACCAGTGCACTATAGGTATTGAACTTATAGTCGTTCTTGGGAACGGCCGAGACGGGCCAGGTGAGGGTAACCGTCTGACCGATATAGCTGGTGAAGGAGTAGGTCCAGCCAGTCTCCTTGCTGCCGTAGTTATTGGCAACGAGTTTGAGATTTGCAGGAGTCAGTTTTTCGCCGTCGGACTCCAGATAGAACTTGACACCGTCCACGGTCGTCTTGAAGTTGTCGTCCCGGCCCTCGTCCTCCGAGTTCAGCACAGCAGCAATGTTGCCGGCGTTGAATTCCGAGTCAGTTTCGGTGAAAGCATTATCTTTCTTGGGATAGTCTTTCCCCAGGCCGTTCCAGGTCAGGATTCCCTTCTCCTGGTAGGCATTCAGGAGCGTTACCGCGAGGTCCTCGGAGCGGATCGCATAGTAGTGAGAAGACGCTGCTTTTTCCACGTATTGACCGCCCGTCTCCGCGGACTCGCCGCCCAGGAGAGTGACAGGGAATTTATTCAGCGTGATTGCAATGGGATCCGTGTGACGGTCGTTGGTCGCGATGAGCACCTTGGCCTGGGCTGCCGCCGCAGCGTATTCAATCGGGTAGGTTCCCTCCACGGGATACTCTTTGCCGAGTCGCTCAGCAACGCCCACGTTCGCCAGCGTCAAGATTCCCTTGGTGGAATCCCAGCTTGCCTGGAAATCTTTATTGGTTTCGTCATAGACCAGATTGGCCGGCAAAGCCTTCTGCGTATCCCGCGTGAAAGGCAGCAGATTGAAGTCTTTCACTTCGAGACCATACACCTTGTTGGATCCGTCAAGGGTAAGGGTATCCTTCTTGGCGCCCGTGGTGACAATCAGTTTCGGCACCACCTGGAAGTTTTCGCGAGTGTAATTCGTCGTCCAGTTGGTGTTGATGAAATTGTCATGGTCGACCTTGGCGTCAAGCTTGTAGGTCCAGTCCATCGTGTGCGTGAGCAAGAACTTGAGCTGCAGGTCGGTCTTGGCGATGTTCACGAGCGACTGCATGTTCACGGAATTCCCCAGACCGGTTTTGAACGCATAATTAAGGCCCATGAGGTGATCTGTTTCCGGATTTAAAGTTTCCCCCCAGATAGGTTCTACGTCAATATGCTTCTTGACAACCTTCATTTTATTGGGCACGGTGGTCGTGCACGTGGTGTCCACCTTGACAGTCGTGTCCGTTATCTTCGCGATGACAGCTGGCGTCGTATCGGTTGCCGGCTGGTCCTGGGGCACTTCCAGAATCAGGTATTCGCAGACGTCCGTCTTTTGCGTCACGGTCACCGGAGATGCGGGCATATTGAATCCCAATGCCACGAGTTCGGTATAGGTATATTTGCCCTCCACATCTTCAATGGTAGTACCCAGTTCGTAATTCTTGTAAGGAGCGAACGGTGTACCGTCGGTATAAGGAATGCTCTTCTTGACCTCCGCAGTCCGGTCGGTGGGCACATTGTCACCCAGCAAAACGATCTCCCTGTCAGGGACTTCGGTGCTGGTAATGATTTTCCCGGTTGTCGCGTCAACCTTGTAAACGCGGGTCATATCGACATCAATCTGCGGGCTGGGCTGCAGCGTGGACAGAATGTATTCGGAAGCCACGTGGATACCCAGATCATCGTCATCCACCCGCAGGGAAACGGCATATCCCGAATTCTTCACTTTGAGGCCGACAAAATCCTTGTGCGCCAGGTGGAAGGTGATTTTGCCCGTTTCTTTGTTGCCCACAGCCTTCAGGATGGTAAGCTCAGGGTTAGTTTCAATGGCCTTGGTACGGGCCTTGAGATCGGATTCAACGACAAAGTGGAAGACGTTGGCCGCCTGCTGGGCCAGCGCCTCTGCCGAATCGGCGGGAGCCACCTTGTAAACGACGGTAAAGCCTTCCTCCGGCTTGTTATAAGCCACGTATTCCATCATCTCGCCGGCATGGACCTCGGAGAACGGAACACCGAACTTGCCGTCGGTGTACTGCGGCACGAAGACCAGGGACTGGACGCGGGCCTTGAGTTTGGCAATCTCTTCCTCGGTCTTTTCTACGCGGCCGGCCAGGGTATCAATCGCGTTCTGGAGCTGCGTATCGATCATCTTGATGGCGTACGCAATGGAACCTTCCGTTTGATCATCGCCGTTGATGGTTGCGATGTCGCCGGTGATGGCGTCGATCTGGCCCTGAAGACCCTGGGTGGCAGCAGTGATGGCGTTCGCAACATACGTATAAATATTAACGATGGCTGTCTCGTCACCGGTCATGGCCGCGATCGCAGCCTGGAGGGCCGCTACCTCAGTATTCAGGGTGTTAATCAATGTGGTGAAATTGGCGATACTGCCGTCCACCGTCCCCTTCCAGGTATTGAACTCCGTCACGAAGGCGTTATAGACCGTTTTGTCCAGCTTCTCGTCCTTCAGGCTCTTGAGGGCGGCCTCGATGGTGGGAATGGTTTCCTCTTTGATCTTCTTGATGGCGTCTTCATTGGCCTTGATGCGCTGCTCCAGCGCATCGGTGGTGGCCTTGACGGCGATCTGCAGGGCGTCGGTATAGCCCTTGGCGATCGTCAGGTTGTTGTCCACCTTCTGGTCCAGGGCGTCAACAGACTCATCCAGGGTGTCGATGTAATCGCCCAGCTCCTGGAGGGACTCATCAATGGCCTTCTTGTACGTCTCCACCCGCGCGGCGAGGGTTTCCAGGAGCAGGTCCTGGGTCTTGTCCACCGCGGCTTGGTCTTCCTTGATCTTGGCCATGGCTGTTTCAAAATCAGCAATGGCATCCGCCACCAGTTTCTTGTACTCGGCAATGGCGGCCTTGAGGGCGTCATTGGTGGCACTGTTGTCGGAGGTGTTCTTGTCAATCTGGGCCTGAAGGGCAGTCTGGGCCTCCTTCAGGGCCTTGTCCAGATTGGCGTCAGCCTCGGAGAGGGTCGTGAAGTTGGCCTTGAGCTGGGCGTCCAGCGCGGCAAGTTTCGGGGTCACTTCATCCTTGTAACCCTGCAGGGCATTCTGCAAGGTGGTAATCTGAGTCTGGAGATCCGCTTCTGCGGCTTCCCATTTGTCCTCGATGTTGTCGATATCAGACTTGAGATCCGACACACAGGACACTGCCATGAACGATCCGACAAGGACCGCAAGCAGCAAGTTAGTTAGTGTTCTCTTCATTTTATGTTAGTTAGTGAATAATTTAATGATGATGGGGGAAGGGTTGATGGGGCAATTGGTTTATCTTCATTCAATTCGGCAGATGACCAGGCGGTTTCCTTTAACGTCTCCGCTTTCGGAGTTGAAGGCGTCGGTGCCGCCCATGGCATCCATGTTAATCTGAGCTTCGGGAACGCCCTTGGCCATGAGTGACCTCGCGACGGCCTTCGCGCGGCGTTCGCTCACCCGCTTGTTGTAGGCAACGGTGCCGTTCCGGTTGTCGCTGTAGGCCGTCAGTTTAGCCACGTTTTCGGGGTGGGCCTTGAGGTATTCGGCCACCTTCTTGAGGCTTTCGCTGTACTTGGAGCTCACCGTCCAGGAATTGTTCTCGAAGTAAACCCTGGTTTCCAGGCTGGCAAGCAGCGCTGCGTAGGCCCGGGCTTCCGCGGCGGCTTTGGCCTCTGCAGCCGCTTTGGCCTCTGCGGCGGCGCGGGCTTCGGCCTGAGCCTTTTCAGCGGCAGCCCTTTCGGCGGCCAGGCGGGCCTCCTCAGCTGCGCGCGCTGCGGCTGCGGCCTGCTCGGCGGCTTCGCGCTCGGCGGCCAGACGGGCCTCCTCGGCAGCGCGGGCTTCTTCAGCAGCCCGGGCTTCGGCCGCACGGTCACGCTTGGGAGCGGATGTCTTCGGGGTCTTCGGAGCTTTTGGAGCCTTCGGGGCCTTCGGTCCGAAGGCGTACTTCAGGCCGGCCAGCACGGTGGCGCTGCAGTCGGGGTTGCCTCCCAGCTTGGAGTTGACAGCGTCGGGGAGAAGGGAGAAAGCAGCTTCGGCCGTGATGGACAGCCTGGCCGTGACCGGGAAGGCGTACCCGGCACCCACGCGGCCCACCCAAAAAGCCTTGGGCGCTTCCCACAGGGCCTGGAAGTAGTTGGGCTTGAAGCTGACGTCCACGTCAGCGGCTCCGTTGCGGGTGCCCAGCATCACGCCGGTACCGGCAAAGAAGTACAGGTTCCGGACGCGGGCGAAGGGGTACCACAGCAGATCGGCGGAAGCTCTTACAAAGTCGTACTTATAGTATGTATCCGTGCGAACCACGTATCCCTTTCCCTGAAATCCACCGACACCTACCCGCAGACCGAGTGGTTGGGAAAAACGGTATCCGACATTGATGGAAAACGACGGGGACATCATTCGGAAGAAGGGTGCTTCTCCGGAAGGGTTGTAAATGCCTACCTGGCCTTCCACGGCCCAATGGGGCTGGAAGGAAGAGGTCTGTTGCGCTTGTGCCAAGGCCAAAAAGGATACGAGACACAAGGCCAGGAGAAATAGCTTACGCATGGAATTCTCTGGTTTTAGTGATCAAAAATGCGGTTATTGGCCGCAATATATATTAAAGACTCAGCCCGAGCAAGATGCCCGGGCTAAGTATTTACGCAGAGTCAAGGGAGAGGGTGAAAAATTGACGCAGAATCAATTATTGATGTTGCTTCTGGCCCACTCGCTGGGGGTAAGGCCGGTCACGGCAGCAAAGGTGCGGCTGAAGACAGCGGGAGAAGAGAAGCCGCAACAGGCCGAGATTTCCTGCGCCTTCAGCGCGGGATTTTCCTGTTTAAGATTCATCGCCTCCCGGACGCGATAATTATTCACAAATTGATAAAAAGTGCAATCGTATTCCGCGTGGATGAACTGGGAAAGATAGGTCCGGTTCATGGGCAGGACCTGGCCCAGATCGAGGAGCTTGAAGTCGGGATCCCGATAGGGTTTCTCCCGCTCCATCCATTCCTCCAGGGTCTTGCGATAGGCGGCATTCGCCGTTTCGGGAACAGCAACCGGTTCCTCCTCGGCGACCAGTCCTTTTGCCTTCTCCACCTTACGCATCAGCGCCCGCGGATCGCGGCGGAACAAGATCTGATCGATGCTGTAGATGAACATGACCAGCACCAGCCACTGCTGCGTGAAGCCGCGCGCATGAACGTGCGAGAGGCAGATGAACATATAGACCACGCCCACCAGAATCACCATGACAAGGTAGCGCATGATCCATTGCACATCAATATCCTCCATACTGGAGAAGTTCTCCTCGCAATACGTCCGGTAGCCGCGGACGTGTCCTACAAAGA
This sequence comes from Candidatus Cryptobacteroides sp., assembly GCA_045117755.1. Taxonomy (GTDB): domain Bacteria; phylum Bacteroidota; class Bacteroidia; order Bacteroidales; family UBA932; genus Cryptobacteroides. Next base: position 30,155 of record JBGUOB010000065.1, on the reverse strand, counting down.
AGAGGATGAGCACAAAGGGATAGAGGGCAATGACGGGCTGCAGGTTCACAGGGGATACGTAATCCAGCGCCACCAGCGCACACATGGGAAGAATCTGTAGCAGGATGCGCTTTCCGTTGAGCCAGCCGGGTCGCAGGATCTCGGCCGGATACAACAGCAGCACCCAGCCCAGCAGGTTGCCCAGCATCAGTTCGAAGGAGGAGATGCTATAGGCGCCCATATTCATCATGGGGGTGGAAGACGTCATCCAGGAAAAGATGTAGAGACCGTCGGCAATCCCCCACACGATCAGGGCCCATGCGAAGGCCTTGCGGATACGCAGGCCCTCCGCATGTCGGAACAGGATCCAGGCTCCGCCAAATTCCACCATCACGGCGAACGCCATCAGGATGGGCGTGATGACCTTGTCGAAGTAGTCGTCAGGGATGAATTGGGACAGCCACATGCTCAGGGCTACACAAACCGTGAGGATAGCCGAGAAAAGCAGGGTGGAACCGTATTGCAGGATGAACTTGTTCACGACCTAAAGTTAGCAATTTTCTTTAACTATCCTCGGTTTTTTTGTGAAGATCCTTGCGGAAAATGTTCAGACGGGTGATCCAGGTGAAGAAGCGGTAGTGCGGCGGACGGAGGGCCTTGTCGGCCTCCTTGAGCTTCTCCCGGATGGGGATGCCCTGCGGGCAATGCTTCTCGCACTTGCCGCAGCCGATGCACTTGGTCGCGAAGGCGGGGTCGCGCGCGAAGGAGACGGTGACGGCGTACTGGAAGCGGCCCGACCACTTCGACTCGGAGTACATCGCGTTGTAGCAGCGGAAGGCGGTGGGGATGTCCACGCCCTGCGGACAGGGCATGCAGTACTGGCAGCCGGTGCAGCCGACTTTCTCTTTCAGCTTGATCTGCTCCTCCACCTTCCTGAGAAGGGCGAAGTCCCGCTCCGTGAAGTCCCCGGCGTGCGCGTCCGAGGCGGTCCGGATGTTTTCTTCCACCATTTCCAGGGAGTTCATGCCCGACAGGACCACCGTCACTTCCGGCTGGTTGTACAGCCAGCGGAACGCCCATTCGGCGGGCGTCCAGCCCCGCTCGCCCGCGGCGATGATCTTCTTCGCCGTCTCGGGGAGCAGGTTCACGAGCTTGCCGCCGCGCAGCGGCTCCATGATGACGACCGGAATGCCGCGCTCGGCGGCAGCCTTGAGGCCCACGACGCCGGCCTGCGTGTTCTCGTCGCGGTAGTTGTACTGGATCTGGCAGAAGTCCCAGTCGTAGGCGGCCAGGATCTTCAGGAAATGGGCGGAGGTGCCGTGGTAGGAGAAACCGAAATTGCGGATGGCGCCGCTGCGCTTCTTCTCCTCGATCCACTCCACGATGCCCAGGCGCTTGAGCTTCTCCCACTGGGCGTAATCCGCCATCTGGTGCAGCAGGTAATAGTCGACGTGGTCGGTGCGCAGGCGCTTGAGTTCTTCGTTGAAATAGCGGTCGAAGGCGGAGCCGCTCTGGACGAGATACTGGGGCAGCTTGGTGGCGATGTTCACCCGGTCGCGGACGCCGTTGCGCTCCAGGATGGTGCCGAGCGCCGCCTCGCTGCCGGGGTAGATGTAGGCCGTGTCGAAATAGTTGACGCCGCCCTGGATGGCGGCCATGATTTCCTTCTCCGCTTTCTCGAGGTCGATGATGCCGGCCGTCTTGGTGAAACGCATGCACCCGTAGCCGAGTATCGACAGTTTGTTCCCGTGTTTATCCTCTCTGTATTGCATAATCGGTCATTCTAATAATACCACGGACGCGTGGCGACGCTGCGGATGCCCTCCCCCGTGTCCACGTGGCCGAGGATACGGCGGACGCCCAGCGGGTTGGTGCGCTCGTAGGGGTCCTCGCCGTCCGGCGTGAGGGAGTTGATGCGCACCACCTGGGAGGAGTGGATGATCTTCCTGTCGCCGATGTACATCGCCACGTGCGCGACCACCATCGGCTTGCGGGCCGTGGCGGGCGTGCCGTAGAAGATCAGGTCGCCGGGGAGCATCTTGTCGAAATCGTAGGGGATCTCCTCGCCCGTGTGGATCTGCTCGCGGGCGTTGCGCGGGAGCACGATCCCCGCCTGGCGGTAGACGAACTGCGTGAAGCCGCTGCAGTCGAAGTGCTTGACACTCGCGCCGCCCCACATGTAGGGCGTGCCGAGGAAACGGCGGGCCGTCGCGAGCAGGTTCTCGCGGGTGGCCTCGCGGGCGCGTACCCATTCTTCGAAATCCATCACCTCATAGGCGCGCACCCAGCATTCGCGGCCCGAAGGCAGGAAGACCTGCACCCAGCCGCGGCGGGCTTCCGTGCCCTTGCGGACCAGGTCGTTGAGCGTGAAATCGCACACGCGCGCCGCCGTGGCGGACGGCTCCGCAAAGAGGTGCGTGTACTCCACGCAGCAGACGTACTTCGGCGCGGCGATCCAGGCGTCCTTGCCGGCTTCATCCATGAAGGCGACGCTGAGCTCCGTCGTCCAGACGTCCCGGTAATCCGGGGCGTCCACGAGGCGCCAGTAGCGGTCGGCGCCCTTGACGCGCAGCACCGTGCCCATCAGGCACTGGGTTTCGTTGCCGGACTCGAAGTCCGGCTTCAGCCGCAGGAAGCAGGAGGAAGAATTGACGACCGCCCACTGCGGGCCGTCCCAGGTCTGCGCAAAAGCGGCGGCAGCGGCGCACAGCGACGCCAGCAGAATCAGGATCCGTTTCATAGATGCAAATATACATTATTTAGCACCATTTTTGCTATCTTTGCCTTCGTTATGAAGAAAGTCCTTTTCCTTTTGCTGGCCTTGCTGCCGGCGCTGGGCGTCCGGGCACAGGCCCCGTTCGCGAAGTATCTTGACCAGGCGGAAGGCGCCCCGTTCGTCGTCGTCGACAAGCAGGGCTTCACGGTCACGCTGGTCGATCCGCAGGGCAATCCGATCAAAGAGTGGGGCATGTCCTGCGCCATCAACTATGGCCCGAAGAAGGTCCGCGGGGACCACAAGACCCCCGAAGGGACCTTCAAGATCAACGAACTGCTGAACGCCAAGGGTCTCTCGCACGACTTCAAGGACGGCAAGGGGCCCGTCAAGGACGCCTACGGCCCGTGGTTCCTGCGCCTCGACGTGCCGGGCTACCGCGACATCGGCATCCACGGCACTCCGTTCCCGGAGAGCATCGGGACGCGTGCCACGGAAGGCTGCATCCGCATGCGCAACGAGGACATCACCGACCTCAAGCAGCGGGTCAAAGTCGGCACCGTGGTCATCATCCTCCCCGACCCCGTTTAGCCTTGTGAGCTGCAACTAGCTGATAGTTATAATCTTACTGTTTTGCACCACCCCAATTTTCGAGGGAGTACAAAACAGTATTTGTTTAATGGCCAGCCTATTACAGCTCATAGAAAAAATAATGCGAGCAAGCGTTAACATTTTGCAAGGGTGTACGTCTATTCATCGGAACAATAAACAAACCGACATGAATCTGAAAAAGTTTCTTTTGATTTTTGCGCTTCTGCTGCCGCTGACGGCGACGGCTGCCCGGCCGCACCGGAACGTCTCCAGTGCGGAAGTCACCTCCATCATCTCCGATTTCCGCCATTACGAAGGCGTGGAGGTGGTGAACCTGGGCCGGCTGGGCACGGCGCTGGCCCGCGGCGTCCTCCGCCACGTCGATGACGGCGACGGCGACACGCGCGAACTCCGTCACGCGCTGCGCGGCATCAAGGGCGTGGCCATCATGAGCTATGAGGACGCTTCCGAAGAGGTCCGCAGCAAGATCGAGCGTCGTCTCGACCGCGCCATGAAGGGCCGCGAGCTGCTGTTGGAAGCCAAGGACGACGGCGAAAGCGTGCAGATCTTCGGCGTCATGGACGACGCCCACGGAACCGTGCGCGACTTCGTGATGCATGTCCCCGGCAGCGGAGCCCTGATCTGCCTGTTCGGCTCCATCCCGATGGAAGCGGTCAGCAAACTTGCCACCCGATGACCAGCGCGCAGTTCCAGAACGAGTGGCTCAGCCTGTCGGGCGACTTCTACCGCGTGGCCTACTACATCCTCGAGGATGAGGCCGAAGCGGAGGACGCCGTGCAGGAGCTCTTTCTCAAGCTCTGGAGCGGGAGGGATGCCCTGAGCGGCATCCGCAATCCCAAGGGCTACGGCCTCCGGGTGCTGCGCAACCTCTGTCTGGACCGCATCCGGCGCAGCCGGAAAATGGAGACGCCCGCCGTCCTGCCCGAGCCGGAATGGCCCGGCCGCCAGGACGAGGCGGTGGACGAAAAAGAGCGTCTCGCGAAGGTCCTCGACGCCATCAAGTCGCTGCCTGACAGGCAACGCGAGGTGCTCACGCTCCGGACCCTGGACGGGCTCTCCTACGAGGAGATTGCGGAGCGAACCGGAATGAATCAACTGACCCTGCGCGTGCTGCTTTCGCAGGCACGCCGAAAAATAAGAAATGTGATATGAAGACCTTGGAAGAAATAGAGAACCTCAGCCTCGAAGAGCTGGAGATGAAGGCGGCGGAGAACGCCGCTCCCGTCCCCGACGGCTTGGAGCGCCGCCTGCGACAGGCCCTGGCCGCCCGCGAACTCGCGGAGGCCGCCCGGCCCCGCCCGGCCCGCTGGATCCCGTACGCCTCGCTGGCCGTGGCGGCTGCTGCGGCAGCCCTGGTCGTGCTGCCGCAGCGCGGCCCGAAGGACACCTTCGACGATCCGCTGCTGGCCTATGCCGAAGTGGAAAAGGCCTTCCAGACCATTTCCGAGAAAATGGCCGTCGGTACCGATATCCTCCGCGACGCGGAGCAGACCGCCGGCATGCCGTATAACACCCTTAATAAGATCCAGAAATGAAAAACATAATCGTCTTTTTCGCAGCCCTGCTGCTCAGTCTCTCCGCCGCCGCCCAGAACGGCAAGAGCATCTACCAGAAATACTCCGACGCGGAGAACGTCTCCGCCGTGTACGTCTCTCCGGCCATGTTCCGCATGATCGGCCGCATCCCCGACCTGGAAGTCGGCGAGGATAACGTCAACCTGTCCCCCATCATCCATTCGCTCACGGGCCTGTACATCCTCAACAGCGAGAACGCGTCCATCAACAGCGCGCTGCGCAGCGACGCCGAGCGCTTCATCAACGCCGGCCGCTACGAACTCCTGATGGAGGCCAAGGACTCCGGCGAGACCGTCCGGATGTACACCATCGGTAATGACAGGACCATCGAAGGCTTCGTGATGCTCGCGGTGGATGCCGGCGAGGTGACCTTCATCTGCCTCGACGGCCAGATGCCCCGCAAGGATTTCGAAGGGCTGATAGCCAAACAGATGGCCGACTGACGGCCGGTGTTACATCTTTATTCCTAAATGTAACATCTGCACTCGCCCCGGGTGCCGATGTTACATTTTTATTTATCTTTGGGAGGAAACACCTATACCTATGCGAAAAGCGCTGTTCGTCCTCCTCGTTTTTCTGTGCCCCCTCGTACTCCGGGCACAACGCTGCATTTTGCTGTCCGTCAGCGACGGACTCAGCAGCAGCAACGTGAATTCCCTGTATCAGGACAGCCGGGGCGACCTCTGGATCGCCACCGAGAACGGACTCTGCCGCTACGACGGCCTGCGCATCCATACCTACAAGCATGATCCGGAGGATCCGCATTCCCTCGCGCACAGCCTCGTCCGCTCCTTCGCGGAGGACGGCCAGGGCCGCCTGCTCGTGGGCAGCGAAATGGGCGTTCAGTTCTACCATCCCGCCACCGACGACTTCTCCGCGCCGCTGGCGAACGAAGACGGCGAGCCCTATACGGGCAACGTCAACCACATGATCACCTACAGCAGCCAGTCCGTCTGGCTGTCCGGCAATGATCTGCAGAAAGTCGCCGCGAACGAGGACGGCACCGCCACCCTGGCCCGGCTCAACCTCCCCATCCCCACCCGGATGACGGGCACGCTCCAGCTGGACGAGAACGGTACCGTCTGGTGCGCACGCCACGGGGACGGCATCTACAGAATGGCCACCGGCGGCTTCTGGTCGCATTATACCCCCAGCTGCTTCGAAGACCACTTCGTCACGATCTCCAACCCGGTGGACGGCGTCCTCTATGCCGCCGACCATTCCGGAAACATCTGCCATTATGATGCGACCCGGGACACCTTCGTGCCGGACGTCGCGCCCGACCTGAAGGGCGTCAGCATCCTGCATATCCTGAATACCGGCGACGGCCGGATCCTGTTCTGCACGAACGGACGCGGCGTCCGGGTCCTGGACACGGCCACGGGCCAGTGGTCACTGCTCCAGTCCGACACCATTCCCTGCGACCCGGCCACGCTGTATGTCCATTACATCCTGAAAGACCGCGCAGGCAACTTCTGGCTGGCTGCCTACCAGCAGGGCGTCATCATGATTCCGGAGCAGGACAGCGCCTTCCATTACATGGGACACCGCTCCCATGTCGCCAACGTGATCGGCTCCATGCCCGTTTCCTCCCTGATGGCCGAACGGGACGGCCGGCTCTGGGTCGGCACGCGCGGCGACGGACTCTACCTGCTGGACGCCGACCTCCACCCGCTGAAGCATTTCCGGGTGGAGGACGGCTGCCCGAACGCCGTATTCGACCTCAAGCAAGGGAAAGACGGGCAGATCTGGTTCGCCTCGCTCTCCCGCGGTCTGTGGCGCCTGGACCCGGTGCGGGGGCGCATGGTCAACACGGCAGAGCTCCACAAGCAGGTCCGCGCCGTGGAGCAGCCCTGCTGCATCGAGCCGGACGATGCCGGCCGGATCTGGGTCGGCACCCGGGGCTATGGCCTGTATTGCTATGATCCGGTCCGGGGCACCACGACATCGGTCCGGGCCGAAAACGAATTCATCAATCCCCGCATTTCGGACCTGCTCCTCAAGGGCAGCGACCTGTACATCGCCACCACCCGGGGCATCTATCATCTGAATATCTCCGATTCCCCCATCTCCGTGCGGGACCACATCCTCACGGAGACCCAGGTCTTCTACCTGGAGTCCGACAGCAAGAACCTGTACGCCTGCACGCTGGACGGCCTGTCCATCATCGACCTGACGACGCTGGAAACAACCACATACACCACGGCCGACGGCCTCCCGGACAACGCGGTCTACAGCGTTGAGATCGGAGCGAACGGGGCGCTCTGGCTCAGCACCAGCTCGCGCCTGGTGCGATTCAGCCCCAGAAGCCACCACATCCGCCTGTCCGACGAAGACGTGCTCGTCACCGAATTCCAGCGCAAGGTGTCCGCCGCCGGTCCGGACGGCCGCCTCTATTTCGGCGGCACGGGGGGCGTCACCTATTTCAAGCCCTCGGACATCGTCGTTCCGAACAGCCGGCCGCAAGCCAAGATCGTATCTTTCAGCGTGCCGGGCCGCAAGGTCACGCCCGACGAGAACGGCACCTATATATTGAAACATACGGAGAATGCCTGCACCATCGGCTTCACCACCTTCGAAGTCAGCGACCTGCCCGGCATCCAGTTCGGGTATTCCGTCAACGACGAGCCCTGGACGACGCTCGAGCGCGGCCAGAACAGCGTCACGCTCGGCAACCTCAAACCCGGTCTGTACAAGATCAGCGTCATGACGGTCTTCCGGGAGCAGGGCACAGAACCGGCGACCGTCTCCGTGCGGGTGCTCCCTTCCAGGTGGGGCTCCGGGACGGCCATTCTGTTCTATCTGCTCGCGGGCCTGCTCCTGCTCGGCTCGATCATCTTCCTCAGTTACAGACTCCTCAAGGGACGGCGGGAACTGGCCCGCTACGCGCGGGAACAAAGCCTCAGGGAGGACAAACTGCGCTTCTTCCAGAACCTCTCGCACGAGATCCGCTCCCCGATGACCCTGGTCAAGGCGCCGCTCCAGAAGCTGGTCGAGTCGGATGCCGACCCCGAGCGGCAGCGCACCTACGCCGCCATCGAGCAGAACGCGGACAGCGTGATCCAGCTGCTGGACCAGAGCCTGATCATCAGCAAGGCGGAAGAAGGCGCCATCAAGCTGTCCTTCGCGCCGGTGGAGCTGGTCCAGTGCGTCTCGGAGATCTGCGACCTGTTCCGGCCGCAGGCCGAGCTCAACCGGCAGAGATTCGCCTTCCGCTACGCCTGCTCGCGGGACCTAGAGGTGTGGCTGGACCAGCAGTATTTCAATAAGGTCGTCGCCAACCTGCTGGCCAACGCCCTGCGTTACACCCCGGCCGGCGGAAACATCTGCGTGACCGTCTCCGCCGGCGCCGGCTCGGCGTCCGTCGAAGTGCGGAACAACGGCAAGCCGCTGGACGAGAGCAAACTCCTGAAGATTTTCGACCTGTTCTATCAGGGCAACGAGGCCGTGTCCGGCACGGGTATCGGCCTGTACTTCGCCAAGGTCATCACCGAGCTGCACGGCGGCTCCATCCGGGCCTGCAACAGCGCCGAAGACGGCGGCCCCGTGTTCACGGTCAGCCTGCCGCTCGGCAACGCCCACCTGAGCGAAGAGCAGATTTCGGGCGAAGCCGATGCGGGAACGCCCGACATCGAGCTCCCGCTGTCGCTCCATCCCGTCGCGGAGGAAGAGACGCCCGAGACGCATGGGCGCAGGAAACACACCCTGCTGCTCACGGAGGACAACAACGAGATCCGCCGCTGGCTGGCCAACGAGCTCTCCGCCGACTACCGGGTGCTCGAAGCCGAGAACGGCAAGGTCGCCTACCACCTGGCCCTGGCTGAGCATCCCGACCTGCTCGTCAGCGACGTCATCATGCCCGTGATGGACGGCATCGAGCTCTGCGAGAAGATCCGCAAGAACCCGAACACCAGTTCCATGCCCATCATCCTCCTGACGGCCCGCGGACTCGACCAGGACCGCATCGAGGGCATGGAGGCCGGCGCCGACGCCTACATGACCAAGCCGTTCAACCTGAAGGTTTTCAAGACCACCGCGGAGAATCTGATCAAGGGCCGCGAGCGCCTGAAGGTGACGCTTTCCGAACCCAAGGTGGATGAAAGCGACATCCGCGAGGTGGACATCAAGACCCCCGACGACCGCCTGATGGACCGCATCGTCCGCATCGTCAACGAGCACCTGGGCGACCCGGAACTGACCGTCGAGCAGGTTGCCGCCGAGGCCGGCATCAGCCGTGTCCACCTGCACCGCAAACTCAAGGAACTGACCGGGCAGACCTCCCGCGACTTCATCCGCAACCTGCGGCTGCGGAAGGCCGCGGAAATGCTTTCTGAAAAGAAATACGCCATCTCCGAGCTGGCCGACGCCGTCGGCTTCCAGAGCGCCAGCTCCTTCGCCACCGCCTTCAAGGATCTCTTCGGCACCAGCCCCACGGAATACGGGCAGCAGCACCAAGCTATGTAACATCCCGAAAGGGAGATGTTACACGATGTTACGCTAATCAACGTTAATGTAACATCGTGCGGGGGCTGCGTATATGCGAGTGCTTATCTTTGCCAGAAGACTAAGCACATCAATTTCTATAACATAATGTTTAACCAATCTTTTATCCAACTTGTATGAAGAAACTACTTCATCTGCGGCTCTTGCCGCTCCTAGTAGGCATGTTCCTCTGCATGCCGGTAGTTTTCGGTCAGAGTCAAGTTTCCGTTAAGGGTACGATCGTCGATCAGGACGGCCAGCCGGTCATCGGCGCCGCCGTCATGCTCAAGGGTACCAACAACGGTGCAACCACTGATCTGGACGGTAATTTCGCCCTTACCGTGCCTGCAGGTTCCGTCCTGGAAATCTCCTCCATCGGTTATTCGACGCAGGAAGTCAAGGCCGCCCCGCAGCTCAACATCACGTTGTTCGAGGACATCTCGATGCTGGAAGAAACCGTGGTCGTCGGTTACGGCACCCAAAAGAAAGCATCCCTGACCAGCGCCATCTCGAACATCCGGAGCGAAGAGCTCACCGCGACCAAGCAGAGCGACGTCCTGGCCTCCCTGCAGGGTAAGGTCCCGGGACTCCAGATCCGCCAGCGTACCGGTGATGCCGGCGACTTCAACACCGACCTCAAGCTCCGCGGTTTCGACGAGCCGCTCGTCATCGTGGACGGTATCGTGAGAACTGCTCCCCGCCGCAGCCAGGAGACCAACACCACCTATTCCAACAGTAGCTCGGCCGTTCTGGCCCAGCTCAACCCGGAGGACATCGAGAGCATCTCCGTGCTGAAAGACGCCTCCGCCGCCATCTACGGTATGGGCGCCGAGAACGGCGTCATCCTCGTGACCACCAAGCAGGGCTCCATCGGCGCCCCGACGGTCAAGTACTCCAACCGTTTCTCCTTCGGTGTCCCGACTTCCCTCCCGGAAGAGGTGGACATCCTCACCTGGTTCAAGGAAGCGAACGAGATGTACGCCAACGTCGGCAAGGCGCAGCCGTACTCCCAGGACCTCATCAACCATTACCTCAACGGTGATGCGGGATGGACCGACAATAAATGGTACTCCCAGTTCTACCGGAAGAACTCCTTCCAGCAGAACCACCAGCTGTCCGTGAACGGCGGCAACAACCAGACACAGTACTACCTCAGCGGCTCCTTCAATAGCGACAACGGCATCCTGAACGGCCCGCAGCTGGGCTACAAGAGCTTCTCGTTCCAGGGCAACATCACCACCAACATCACGAAGAACCTGAAGGCCGTCTTCCAGTCCTCCCTGAGTTGGAACAACAAGGTGGGTACCCCTTCGAACGCGAACCAGAACTTCTACACGCGCGGTCTCTACTCCGAGCGTTACATCCCCTGGTCCGTTCCGGGCAACCCGACGCACTGGACCTACAACTCCGGCAACGAGAGCCGCAACGCCATCGGCGCCCTGAACGGTGCGAACGGATATGACAACACGACGCAGTACTCCTTCGTCAACAACCTCAACATCACCTACACCGCCCCGTTCCTGAAGGGCCTCAAGATCTCCGGCCAGGCCGCCTACGACTATCAGTCCCGCGAGACCCGCCAGCTCACCATCCACTTCCCGCTCTATGACTGGCAGACTGACGAGATTGTCGGCTACAACAAGGATGAGAACGAACTGACCGAGCGCTGGGCCAACCGCCGCAACCTCTACGGCAAGGTGCAGGTCAACTACTCCAACTCCTTCGGCAACCACACGGTCGGCGCCATGCTGGCCGCCGAAGCGTCCGTGACCTGGAACAACGAACTCCGCGGCGACCGCAAATTCGGCGACTTCTACACGCACGACATCCTGGACCAGGCCATCGAGTCTTCTGCCGAGAACAAGGGTTCCCGCAGCAGCAGCGCCAAAGCCGGCTATATCGCGCGCGTCAACTATGAATATGCGGGCAAGTACATGGCCGAAGTCATGGCCCGCTACGATGGTTCCTCCTTCTACGCTCCCGGTTTCCGCTGGGCTTTCCTGCCTTCCTACTCCGTCGCGTGGAGAATCTCCGAGGAGAAGTTCTTCAAGAACATCTTCCCGTTCATCACCAACCTGAAGTTCCGCTGGTCCGACGGTATCTCCGGCGGCAACCAGGGTTCCGCCTACCAGTACCTGCTGGGTTACGAGCAGACCAAGGTCAACTACATGTTCGCGGACAACGCTCCGGTCATGGGCTACAACAGCACCAAGGTTGCGGAAACGCTTATCTCCTGGACCCGCACCTACATGCGCGACTTCGGTTTCGACTGGGAAATCAAGAAGGGCATCATCGGCGGTTCCGTCGACTGGTTCTGGCGCGACAAGACGGGTAAGGCCGCCAAGGCCTCCAGCTCCGTGCCGGATATGTACGGTATCGATCTTCCCCAGCTGAACCTCGACGCCGACCAGAACGTGGGTATCGACCTCGAGCTCTCCCACCGCATGCGTTTCAAGGATTTCAACTACCGCATCACGGCGACGGCCACCTTCTCCCGCGAGCGCAACACGCGTGTCGCCACCGAGGAGACGAAGATCTACACCTCCTCCCAGCAGTATTACGACGAGAACACCGTCGGCCGTTGGGACAACGCCCTGGATGGCAAGTACTACGAGTGGAACGGCCGCGGCCAGTTCTCCGGCTGGGATGAGATCAACGATTATCCCGTCCTGTACAACTCCTCCAGCAGCAAGAAGATGAACATGACCGAGATGGTTCCGGGCATGTACAAGATCGACGACTACAACGGTGACGGAGTCATCACGAAACAGGACCGCCACTATTCCTGGAAGGAAGGCAACCCGCCGCTCCAGTTTGGTTTGATGATCTTCCTCGAGTGGAAGGGCTTCGACCTCAGCGCCACCTTCAACGGCGCCGCCTTGAGCCACAAGAACATGCAGATGTCCGGTGGCATGGGATACGGCTGGAGCAAGACGCTCTTCGTCAACCACCTCGACCACTACCGCCTCGCCGACGGCTATACGGATCCCCGCGATCCCAACTCGAAATGGGTAGCCGGTTACTGGCCCGCCCTGGCTCCGGCCACCGGTGCCGAGGATGCTTCCTCGAATGCCACCTACCGCTTCGTACAGCCTTACTCCTGGGTGGATAACTCCTTCTTCCGTCTGAAGAGCTTGGAGATCGGTTACAACATCCCCAAGAAAGTGCTTGAAAAAGTCCACCTGAAGCATGTCCGCGTCTTCGCCAGCGGCACCAACCTCTTCACGATCTGCAACCCGATCGTCAGGGTCTGGGACCCCGAGACCTACCAGTCTTCCCGCCGCGGCGCCTCCGGCGCTCCGCTCCTCCGGACCTATGTCATCGGAACCAGCATCAGCTTCTAAACGATTTGCGATATGAAAAAGATATTCAAATATACACTTGCCATCGTCCTCGGCCTTGCCCTTTGCTCCTGCGACAAGCTGTTCGACAGCCTGGAGGGTGACCTCACCAAGATGTCCGAGGAGGATATGATTTCGACCGTATCCGGTCTGGAGCGGCTTCTCTCCGATGTGTACAACTCCATCCCGATGGACGCTTTCAACACCAAGGATGAGAACACGACGCTGGCTTCCTATTCCAAGACCTGCGACTATTCCATCGACGTGACCGGTTTCTGGAACTACACGAAGATGCGTTCCATCAACTACTTCATCCAGCAGGTCGACGAGGCCCTGGAGAAGGGTTTCATCGGCCAGGCCGAGCATGACTCGATGAAGGGCGAGGCGCTCTTCGCCCGCGCCTACTGCTACTTCGCCATGGTCAGAAGGTTCGGCGGCGTTCCCATCGTCACCGTGCCGCTGGACGACCAGTTTGACGGCGACAAGAACGAGGGACTCTATGTCCCGCGCAGCACGGAGAAAGAGACCTGGGATTTCGTCATCTCCGAGCTGGACAAGGCGGCTGACCTTCTTCCGGAAGACCGCGCATCCGGCAGCTATCGCGCCACCAAATGGGCGGCCCTCGGCCTGCAGTCCCGCGTGGCCCTGTATGCGGCCTCCGTCAGCAAATACTGGAACGTGGAAGCCATTCCTTCCAGCTACAAGGCCGTCTCCGAGAAGCTCACCTACATGGAGGATACCTACGCGGAGACCTACTATGCCAAGTGCATCGAAGCCAGCGAGAAGATCATGAACTCCGGTAAGTTCTCCCTCTTCGGCGGCGCCACTACGGACAAGGCGAAAGCGAAGGACAATCTGACCCAGCTCTTCCTGGAGCGTCAGGACTGCGAATTCATCTTCGGCAAGTCATTCAAGGACGGCACGGCGGATGCGGACAACGGTTTCGACCGCAACAATTCCCCGAACCAGGCCCACGGCACCGGCACCAACGCCGGCTGGGGTAACTTCTCCGTCACCTCGGACATGATCGATCTCTTCGACGACTACGATTCGAAGGGCGCCCGCGTGGACGGCACCGTGAAGACCCGCCACGACGGCAAGGAGGACATCTTCTTTGCACAGATCATCGACAAGAAGGCTTCTTCTTTCGACAAGAATGCGGACTTCATCGAGTACGCGAATCCCCAGGATCCGTTCCTGAACAAGGACGCCCGCTTCCAGGCCTGGGTACTCTATCCCGGCGCGGAGTTCCGCGGCATCACCATCGTGGCGCAGGGTGGCATCTGGGTGCCCGGGAGTGATCCTGAATTCTATCAGAACAACTCCTACAAGGTGGGCGGCAAGACGTATTACGAACTCGGCGCCAAGGACAAGGAGAATTTCTCTGCGTTCCTCGACATCGCCAAGGAAGGTACCTCCAACCACTGCTATTTCTGGAGCACCGGTTATGGCATCCGGAAATTCCTCGACATCAACAACAAGCTGGACAAGTCCACCGGTCCCTGGTGCGACATCCGCTATGCGGAGATCCTGCTGAACTACGCCGAGGCCTGTATTGAAAGCGGAAAGGGTTCTGCCGCCACCGCGAAGAAGGCGCTCAACGACATCCGTCACCGCGCCGCCTTCACCGACGACATCGATCTCACGCTTGACAACGTCCTGCACGAGCGCCGCGTCGAGTTCGCCTTCGAAGGCCACGAGAGCTACACGCTGTGGCGTCGCCGCGCGTACTTCAGCACGCGTACCGGCACCCAGTGCCGCAAGCACACCGTGCTGCCCGTGCTCGACCTGCGCGACGGTACGCCCAAGTACATCTTCCCGCGCGTGAACGTCTATCATGGTGATGTGAGCCTGTCCGCCACCGGCCTTGACACCGATCTGCTGGACTACTACAGCGGCATCAGCAATTACGTCAAGAACGGACTGACCCCGAACCCGTCTCAGGAATAATTAAAGAGTTAACGTTATGAAAAAAATACTCGCATTACTTTCATTACTCGTATTGGCCACGTCTTGCGACTGGTTCGTCTTCGACAACCAGGAGTACTATAACGCCCAGGTCCAGGGACGTATCCTGGACAGCAAGACCGGACAGCCGATGCAGTTCGCCTTCCCGAACACTGCGACCATCTCCATCATCGAGGAGGGCTGGAAGGATCTGTCGGGCCAGCCGGCAGAGACAGCCCAGACCTGGTATGTCAAGTGCAACGGCACCTACGTCAACAAGCTTGTCTGGGCAGCCAAGTACCGGATGGAAACCAAGAAGCAGAACTTCTACCCGGTTTCCCTGCCGTTCGAACTGAAGAAGGGCGCCAACACCGTGGACTTCAACGTGACGCCGTACTGCCGTATCCTCGATCCGGTCATCACCTACGAGGGGGGCAAGATCGTCGCCCGCTTCAAGGTGGAGATCGAAGACAAGACCAAGACCCCGAATGTCGATGTCGCCCTGTTCGGCTTCACCGACAGATGGGTGAGCGACGGCAACAACAACTTCGACTTCGACAAGGTGCAGAAGAACGGCAAGCAGAAGAAGATCAAGACTGCCGACGGCAAGACCACCATCGAGCTCTCCATCGATCCGACCAAGGCAAGCGGACAGCAGTTCGTATACGAGAGAACCCACTATCTCCGTATCGGCGCCGTGGCCACCGGAACCGAGAACTCCGGCAAATGCTACAACTTCTCCCCGGTCTTCAAGATGTCCAGCGACTTCTCCAAGGTCGAAGAAGTTACCAATTGGGAAGAGGATTAATTCTCACATAAGGGTTTAGTTAGATTATTTGGTTTGATGAAGCCGGCCCCCTCGGGAGCCGGCTTTTTCTGTTTCATTGTGCACCGGAAAAGAGATGTTTACTGCGGCATCGCGCCCTTGCAGGAGCAGACATAAGCCGCCGTGTCGCTGGCGAGCCGCTGAGCGTCCGCGAGGGAATCGCCCCGTAGGTAAGAGACGACGAAGGCGGCGGTGAATGCATCGCCCGCCCCGACGGTATCCACGACGACGGCTTCGCCCGCCGGCTGCGGAATCACGGCGTCGGCCGTAACGATCTCGCTCCCCTCCGGGCCCTTGGTCAGGATGACAAGCCGCAGGCCGAAGCGGGCGGCCAGCGCCCGGCAGACCGCCGCGTCGTCGCCCGGAAGGGCGAACAGCTCCGCCACGGTGCGGATCTCCTCATCGTTGATCTTCAGGATATCCGCAAGCTGCAGCGACTCCTCCAGCAGCTCCCGGGAATAGTAATGCTGGCGAAGGTTGATGTCGAAGACTTTGAGCGCATCGGGACGCATGGCCCGGATGAAACGGAGCACGGACGCGCGCGAGCCCATCCGCTGCACGAGCGAGCCGAAGCAGACAGCGTCGGCGCGGCGCGCAAGGGTCTCCATTTCCGGGGTGAACGGGATATGGTCCCAGGCCACGTCCTCCATGATATTATAGGTCGGGACGCCGCGGGCGTCCAGCGTCACCTCAACGGTGCCCGTGGGTTTGTCCGTCACGGCGATCAGGTTCTTCAGGCCTTTTTCCGCAACGATGTCCAATATCTCCCGGCCGAGGGCGTCGTCGCCGATGGCGCTGACCGCCCAGCCCTCTTCGCCGAGGCGCTGCGCGTGGTAGGCGAAGTTGGCCGGAGCCCCGCCGAGGGCTTTGCCCGAGGGGAGCATGTCCCAGAGGATCTCCCCGAGGCCCACAATTACTTTCTTGCTCATGCTGTTTTCTCTTTAAGGAAACGCGCGGCCAGGTACACCAGGTACGCCACGCCCATGCTGATCACGATCACGGAACCAGTCTGCGTGCCCATCGCGTCGGATAGGATGCCCATCAGCAACGGGAAGACCGTGCCGCCGATGATGCCCATCACCATCAGGCCGGACATCTCATTGCTCCGCTCGGGCAGGTAGTACAGCGCCCGCGAGAAGACCATCGAGAAAATGTTGGAGTTGCCGAAGCCCACCAGGGCGATGGCAACGTACAGCCCGGCGAGGCTGCGGCACACGAACAGGCCGATCATCGACAGGACCATCAGGCACACGCTCACCGCGAAGAACTTCTTCAGCGGGAACTTCGCCAGGATGAAAGAGCCGGACAGGCAGCCCAGGGTGCGGAACAGGAAATAGATGCTCGTCGCGATGCCCGCCTTCTCCAGCGGCAGCGCGAGGCGCTCCATGATGATCTTCGGCGCGCAGGTGTTCACACCGACATCGATGCCCACATGGGCCACGATGCCGAGGAAGAGCAGCAACACGGAGCCGTCACCCAGCAGCTTGAGACAATCGATAAAACTCGAAGTCTTGTCTTTCGGGATCTCCTCCTCGATTTTCGTCAGGCTCAGGTAAACGATGGCGATCAGCGCAAACACGAGGAAAATCGGATAGAGCAACCGCCAGTTGCCGAACTGCAGCGAAGCCCAGCTCGCCAGGATCGGCGCGATGAACGAGGCGATGGCCTTGATGAACTGCCCGAAGGTCAGCGTGCTGGCGAATTTCTCGCCGCTGACGATGCAGGACGCGAGCGGGTTGAGTGACACCTGCATCAGCGTATTCCCGATGCCCAGCAGGCAGAACGACGCCAGCAGTACGGGATAATTGTAGCCGCACAGCGGCAGGATCAGCGCGACGGCCGTGACCACGAGGCTGAGGAGCACGGTCTTCCGTTTGCCGATCCGGTTCATCAGCAGGCCGGTCGGAACCGACAGCAGGAAGAACCAAAGGAATACCATCGACGGCAGGAAGTTCGCCATCGTGTCGGACAGCGCGAAGTCCGCTTTTACATAATTGGTGGCCGTGCCCACCATATCCACGAATCCCATCGTGAAGAAGGCGATCATGACCGGCACCAGCCGGGACAGATTGGATTGATTCGTCGTCATTTACTTCTTATTCAGCAGATTGCAATTGTCAAGGAAATCATAGAACAGGGTCGTCCAGATATTCACGGACTGACCGTTCTCGCGGTAACCGAAGCCGTGGAAACCCCGCGTGAAGGAGTGGATCTCCAGCGGCTGGCGGGTTTGGTTCCAGGCGTTGTAGAGGGCGGGCGTGTCGCCGAAACCGTTGGCGGAGGAGGCCTCGGCCGTGCTCGCCGCGATGAAGAGCGGCATCGGATCGGCGGGCACCTTGTCCTCAAACCAGGCCGGATAAATCATTCCGAGGAAATCCGGACGGCTCAGTTCGTCGTGGTCGAGCGCCACGTGATAGACGATATTGCCGCCCGCGGAGAAACCGATGATGCCGATCGCCTGGGGATTCACGCCGTATTTCTCCGCATGGGTGCGGACATAGCGGATGGCGGCGCGGCCGTCATCCCAGGCCATCGAGCGGTCGTAGCCCTGCTCCTCGGCGATTCTGGCATGCTTCTCGGTCAGCTCGCGCATACGCGCGTCACGTCCCTGCATGCCATAGGAATGGTCAGCCACGTATTTGGCCTCCTCGTAATCAGCGCCGGAATAGGCGATGCGGTATTTCAACACGAAGGCGGCGATGCCGTGCGCGGCGAACCAGCGGGCGACGTTGGGGCCCTCCTGGTGCCAGGAAAGCGCGGTGAAGCCGCCGCCGGGACAGACCACGATGGCCGCTCCCGTCTCGGTGCCTTTCGCCGGGAGATAGGCCCACAGCTCCGGATCCGTGACGTTCAGGATGCACTGCCCCACCTCGCCGGGATTCATGGGCGTGGTATATTCGAAGAGGAACTCCTGCTGCGTCCAGTTTTCGCAACCGGGGGCCCGGCCTTCATACAGGCGGACGACTTCAGCCTGCCCGAATGCGAGGGTCGCATTCAGTGCCAGGGCGGCAAGAAACAATAACTTCTTCATAACTATCTATTTCTCATATTTACAGCTGCATACTGCCCCGGGCGCACGGTATCGAGCCAGTTCGCGTCCGTGCGGGGTTTCGAGGAACGTTCGACGGCGTGGACCTTGAGGTCCTGGCCGCCGAGCACGATGCGGTCGAGGAAGGAATCGATCTCGTTCCAGAACCATCTGATCGGGAGGAGCGCCATGCAATGGTCTCCGTCCACATACTCGTTGAGCATATAGGGGACGTCCAGGGCTTCCAGCTGCCCGCTGATATACTTGGGGCCGAAGCCCTGGCGGTTCGGACCGCGCTCCGTGTCAAAGGTCACGGTCGGATCCGCCGAACCGTGGAAGAAGCACATCGGACAGGGTTTCCGGTCCCATTGCAGTTCCGTGTCGGCCCGGTCGGTCAGATAGACGGCACCGGCCATCGGAACCACGCCGGCATAGTTGAAGTCCGCCGGAAGGTTCTCTTTCGCGATTCTGTGTCCGGAGCAGATATAGTACTCGGCGTTCATGCTGTTGATGGCGCCCGCACTGCTGCCGCTGAGGACGATCTTCGACGGGTCGATATTGTATTCGTCCGCATGGGCGATCAGCCAGGCCGTCGCCGCATAGATGTCCTCGACGCCGATGTCGATCGAATACTGGAAAGGGTTGTACCCCTCCGGGGGCGTGATGAGCGGCTTGCCGTCCCGGCCGCGCGCGGAACCGAGGCGGTAGTCGATGGCGACGCAGACCCAGCCCTTCGCGCAGAGGTGGTCGTAGAGCGGGTTGCAGAGGGCATCCACCCGGGACCCCATGGCCCAGGCGCCGCCGAAGGAATACAGGAACACCGGCCGGCCGCCTTCTTTCCGCTCCGGACCCTGATAGATGTCCATCAGGATGGATTTGCCGTCACGGACTACGAAGTCCACGGTCGTGCGGTTCGCCTCGGCGCCCAGCAGGAAGAGCACCGGCTCTTCCAGGCGCGAAGCCCAGGAACTTTCCACGTGGGCATGGCCCGGGAACACCCGGCTGGCATAATGGGCGCCATCCCAGCCGGCTTCCTTAAACATCCGGTCCAGGCGGTCCTGGTATTTGGGATACTGCGCATCGAGGGTCTGGTCGCCCCGATCCATGTACAGCTTGCAGCCGTTGGGCCGGAGCGTGGCCTGGAGGTAATCGACATAGCACTGGTTCGCCGGATCGATGGAGGCCTGCTCCGCATCGTAGTTGGTGATGTAGAGCACGGAATGGGTGGACAGGCAGGCCGCGCCGCCGAACACCCGGGGATATTTCGCCACGGCATAGGAGGACAACAGACCGCCCATGCTGGAGCCCATGTGGAAGGTATGGTCCCGGTCCGTCAGGGTCGAATAGGTCTTGTCGATGAAAGGTTTCAATTCCTCGACGAGGAACTTCAGGTAGTCGTTGCCCAGGAGTTCACCCTCCCCCATCCGCTTGCTCTTCGCGTATTCCTTCAGCTCCGGGGAATAGCGGTCGAAAACGTCCTGCGGGAAATATTCCTGGCTCCGCGTGCGGAAGGAATTGGCCACGCCGACCACGATGCAGTCCTGGATCTTTCCGGCAGCCTGCAGACCACCGAAGACTTCGTCCACGCGCCATTCCTGGTGGTTGAACATCTTCTCCGGATCGAACAGGTTCTGGCCGTCGCTCATATACACGACGGCGTATTTCTTAGCCGGCGTATAATCCTCCGGCAGCCAGACATAGACGTTTCTCGGCGTCACGAGTCCCGAGGGAGACGCGAAATCCGGATAGAAATCGAGCTGGCCGACGGAAACGCGGGGCTTGTCGGGATGGCCATCGCCGACGGTGCCGACTGCACCGGTCTCGCCCGGGAATTGGAGAATGGCCGCGGAGACGGCGGAGATCTGGATGACGTCGCCCTTCTTCGTCTGCTTGACCGTGCATTTCTTATAGTTGCCGCCGATCAGCTCCGGCTTCACCGACCCGGCAGGGAGCGTCACGCTCACCTGCTTGCCGGACGGGTTCAGCACCACCCAGCAGCGCTCGCCGCGCCATTCGCGCTCGTACACCATGGGATACGGCTGGTCCAGGCTGCTGACCAGACGCCAGCTCGCGTCCGCGCCGAGCGCGGGAACCTCCTTGCGGAGCCGGAGCAGCCCGCGCACATAGTGCAGCAGGGAGTTCGGATCGGCCTCGGCCTTCTCGACCGTCATGCGGTTCGGATCCGGATCCTGGGGAATGTAGATCATCTCCAGCGGCGCCGTGGAGAATCCGGCGTTGGCCGTGCCGTCCCAGAGCATCGGGATGCGGCAGCCGGCACGGAAACCGGAGCCATCCGTCGAAGGCGCGTTCGGGTTCTGCTTGAGCCCGATCTCGTCGCCGTAATAGATGAATGGCACGCCCGGCATCGTCAGGAAGAAAGTCATCGCGACCTTGAGTTCCTCCGGATCGCTGCGGCCTTCCGTGCACACGCGGTTGAAGTCGTGGTTGCCGGACGGCAGGCACACGTATCCCTTTCCCTGGACGGACTGATACTGATATTCATACAGGTCGAACCAGGTCTTCAGTTCCCCCTCGCCCGCCTTGGCGAAATAAGGTTTCGCGCTGCCTGCGGGGCCGAAGCCGCGGTTGAAGAAAAACAGGGAGGAATAGTTGTACTGCCCGTCGTGGCAGAAGAAATCCAGGTCGAAATCCGCCAGCGAGACCGACTGCGCGGGGTTGAACCACTCGGCAATCAGGATGCCTTCGGGATAATTCGCGTCGAACCAGGGCACGAAAACCTCATTCCAGAGGCGGATGGTCGCGGCCTTGTCCGGATCGTTCTTCACGAGGCTGGCGGCCATGTCCACGCGGAAGCCGTCCACGCCCTTGTCCATCCAGAAGGACATGATGTTTTTGAGCTCGTTGCGCATCGACTGCGGACCCGGAGCGTCCACCGCCTGCTCCCAGGGATGCGCGGGGTCGGGATCGGCGAAACCGAAGTTGAGCGCCGGCTGCGTGTCGTAGAAATTCTTGATATAATACGGTCCGCGCGGAGCGTCCGTCGCCACGAACTTGCGGGTGAGCGACAGGTGGGCGCTCATCAGCGCGGCGTAGTCCGGATCCTCCGACCCGGCGGGACCGGCCGACTGCTCTTCAGGCTTGAACGAAGGCCAGATATAGTAGTCGGAATAGCGCAGATTGGCGCCCTCCCGGGACTGGAGGAACCATTCACACTGGTCGGAGGAATGGCCGGCCACCAGGTCCATGACGATCCTGATGCCGCGCCTGTGCGCTTCCCGGAGCAGCTCGATGAGGTCGTCGTTGTCGCCGAAGCGCTTGTCCACCCGGTAGAAATCGATGATATCATAGCCGCCGTCCGTCCAGCCGGACACATAGACCGGATTGAGCCAGATGGCCGTCACGCCGAGGGAGCGGATGTAGTCCAGACGGGAAATGATGCCCTGCAGGTCGCCGATGCCGTCCCCGTCACTGTCCTGGAAGGAGGACGGATAGATCTGGTAGAAAACGGCGTCGGCCAGCCAGCTCGGCTGCGTCGCTTTTCCGGCCCACAGGCCGGGGGCGGCCAGGGCACATGCAAGTGCGAATGCTAGTAATTTCTTCATATCGGCTAATGTGTTGCGTCGTGTATCATGTCGAGCAGGCCGTTCACGACGGCGCTCTGTGCGTATCCTTGTTTAAAGCGGGAGCCCAGCACCTCGAAGACCTCGGCGCCATAGGACTCGTCGTCCGGCATGTATCCGCCGCCCCGGGCGCCGAAGCCGTAGGCGACGGTCGTCATCATGGTGCGGGCGTACGGAGATTTCTGCTTCAACTCCACCGCGATCGGGTTGTACACCTCGGAAGCGACGGCGCACACGGGGATGTCGTCGAGCATGATCAGGCTGAGGCCGACCTCCACGTCGGGGCCGTCTTCATATTCTCCGGCATAGCCGGCCCGCCCGCCGCCGTTGGTCTGGCGCCGGCCCGGCACTGTGATGACCTTGCGGGCGCAGCTCAGCGTGACCTCGGTCTCGAAGCGGCGCATCATCATGATGACGTATTTCACCTCCTCGCCCAGGATCTGCCCGTAGCTCTGGATCATCCGCTCCTGCTCGCCCAGCAGGCGCTGCACCTCGGGTTTGCTGCGGTCCAGACCCTGGCCGCCCGGAGGCATCTTGTTGGAGATGTCCTCCCCGCGGGCCGCGTAGTCCGCGATGCGGATGTCCCGCAGGTCGAAGGTCTGCTGGAAGTAGAGCGGGTTCTGGTCTCCGGCCGCGCCGCTGGCGAAACTTGCCACGAAGTCAGGCCCGTAGCGGCTCTCGATATAAGTTTCCGCCGCGCCCGGGAAGTCCGCGCTCACCTTGTCCGTATTGCCCGTGATCACGGCGTGCATCGCGTAGTTGAAGTAGGTCGCGATTGGTTTGCCCGCCAGGCTCTCGAAGTAGATCACGGCCACGGTCTTGTCCGACTTGCCGTCGTAGTCCGGGCCTTCCCACCAGGTCCCGCGCTCCGGGTCAAAGAGGTCGCGCTTGACGTTCAGGTAGCAGACGCCTTCGCCATAGCCCACCTTGGCGGGCACCATGTTGGCGACAGCCTGCTTCACGGCGCCCCAGACGCGCTCCGTCAGTTCGTCCCCCCGCACGGAACTGCCCGAATGGGTGTGCGTGCCGTTGTAAATAATGTTGCCCCCCGGGATGCCGAGCTCCGCGGCGGCATGCTCATCGACGTACTGCGCCACCCGGGCGTCGGCGTTGCCGGCGTCAAAGGTCACGAAGGCCGCCTTC
This sequence comes from Candidatus Cryptobacteroides sp., assembly GCA_045117755.1. Classification (GTDB taxonomy): domain Bacteria; phylum Bacteroidota; class Bacteroidia; order Bacteroidales; family UBA932; genus Cryptobacteroides. The sequence continues at coordinate 6,929 of JBGUOB010000065.1, read as the reverse complement.
TGCGCGCCGTTGCCGAAAGCGATGACGCGCACGTAGCAATGATCCAGGATGCCCTGGGAAGTCGGAGGGAGGTCCTTGAGTTCCGGCGTGATATCTACCTTGGCGGCACCGGCGAGCAGCTGGCCGCGCGGATGAGCCGGGGCCGGTGCGGGGGCCGCCTGAGGCCGTCCGCCGCCCTGGAACATGCGCTTCACCATCTCGACCATCTCCTCGAAGGTCATCGGCTGGCCGCTCGCGCGCCGCTGTTCGTCGGCCTTGAGCTTGCGGGCCTCCGCCTCGTCGGCGGAAAGCGTATAGAAATCGGTCTTCACCTTCAGCACCTTCTTGATGCTGGCAGTCAGGATGCGCTCCATGTCGTCATAGAGATTGACCGCCGGGTGGATGCCGTCGTAGGTGCCGCTCGCGGGAAGGCCGAGCTCTGCGTCGGCAAGCGGGGTATGATAATCCACGTAGGTGATGTTCTTCTGACTGTCGGCATAGGCTTTCAGCCGCCTGTTCATCTCGATGATGCGAGAAGCGGCGTCCTGTTCGGGGATGGCCATGTAATGCGCGCAGGGCGTGATCGAGCAGAGGAGCACCTTGATGCCCGCCTCCCCGGCCAGCTCGCACATGGCCGCGATGTTGTCGAAAATCGTCTGGTCAGGATAATAGGCCTGTCCCATCATGTGCTGGCAGAGGTCGTTGGTGCCCGCCATGATGGCGACGGCCTTCGGGTGCAGGTCGATGACGTCCTGCTTGAAGCGGACCAGCATCTGGCTGGCCGTCTGGCCGGAGATGCCGCGGCCCGCGAAATTGTTCTTCGTGAAGAAATCCGGATCTTCATTATACCAGAAATCCGTGATGGAATCGCCCATGAGCACCACCAGCGGGGCGGAGGTCAGTTCCGCATTCGCCTGCTCGTATCGTTTGAAGTTGCCCCAGTCGGAAGGACCGGTCTGGCGGGGTTGCGCGAACGCCAACAGAGAGAAAGCGGCGAACGCCAGCGTCATCAATGCTTTTTTCATATTACGGTTATTTGTTTCGCGGTTATTCCTAACAAAAATAGCGAAACATGAGAAAAAAAACACGGGGTTTACAAACTAAATAATATTTGGACCTTTTTTACTAATAAATCCTGCCGGGAAGCGCGGGCATTAATCAGCCTTTTTTCTATATTTGTATAATTTAACACTAATTCCAAGATATGTTCAAGCGTTTCCTTTCTGCCATTGCCGCTCTGGCACTGAGCCTTTCGGCCCTGGCGCAGACGCCCGATCCCAATTTCTTCATCTATCTCTGCTTCGGCCAGTCCAACATGGAGGCGGCCGCCCGCCCGGCCGAGCAGGACAAGGACTTCAACGATCCCCGCTTCCAGTTCATGGCGGCCGTGGACATGCCGCGCTTCGAGCGCGAACGCGGCCACTGGTACACCGCCGTCCCGCCCATCTGCCGCGAGAGCACGAACATGGGCCCGGTCGATTTCTTCGGCCGCAAGATGATCGAGGTGCTGCCTGAGCAGTACAGGGTGGGCGTGATCAACGTCTCCGTGGCGGGTGCGAAGCTCGAGCTCTGGGACAAGGACGCCTGCGACGAGTACCTGGCCATGGAGGCCGCCGACCCGTCGCGCAGCTGGCTCATCAATATGGCCAAGGAATACGGCATGAATCCCTACCAGCGCCTGGTGGAGACCGCCCGCGAGGCGCAGAAATACGGCGTCATCAAGGGCATGCTCCTGCACCAGGGCGAGTCCAACCCGGACGACGCCGCCTGGCCGGGCCGCGTAAAGAAGATCCACGACGACCTCTGCGCCGACCTGGGCCTCGACCCGGAAGCCATTCCGCTGCTCGCGGGTGAGCTGAAGTATGCCGAGCAGGACGGCGTCTGCGCCGCCTTCAACGAGGTGGTGCTCGCGCACCTGCCGGAGGTGATGCCCAACGGCTATGTCATCTCCGCGCTCGGCTGCGAGAGCACGGGCGACCAGTTCCACTTCAACACCGAGGGCATGCGCCTGATGGGCTACCGCATGGCGGACAAGATGCTCCAGCTCCAGGGCTTCAAGCAGCCCGAGACGCGCACCCTGAGCCTGCATCCCGACCAGCTGGGCATCGCCATCAGCCCCACCCTGTCCGGTATCTTCTTCGAAGACATCAACCAGAGCGTGGACGGCGGCATCTGCGCCCAGCTCATCCAGAATAATTCCTTCCAGGCCTACAACGTGCCTGACGGTCCGGAGAACGAGTTCTCGCAGAGCGACACCGTCTTCTTCGGCTGGACCGTCCTGCGCGGGGAAGGCGCCGTCGGCAGCGCCCGCGCCGTGGACGACAAGCCGCTGGTGAAGAAACTCCCCCGCTGGTACGACTACGATCCGAACGACGCGTACGACGACGAGCTGCGCTACAGGCAGTACAGCGTGCGCTTTGACATCGAGCAGCCCGGCGCCGGCTTCGGCATCGCCGCCAACGGTTACGGCATCGCCGAATACAAGAAGGGCCCCGGCCTCATCTACTCCGACAACACGCAGGTCGCCTCCATCCCGGCCCGGGAGGGCGTCAGCTACGAGCTCGGCCTCTACCTGCAGGGCAGGAAATACAAGGGCAGCATCTCCGTCTATCTGGAGGATGCCGCCGGCAACCGCAATTCCAACGCGCTCACCTTCTCCCGCCTCGGCAAGGACTGGAAGCAGTACGGCGGCACGCTGACCGCCGAGCGCTCGGTGGACAGCCGCCTCGCGATCGTCGCCGACGCGAAGGGCACCTTCTGGCTGGACTTCGTCACCCTCGTGCCGGAAGCCACGCAGCTCTGGAAGGACGGCCAGTACGGTCCTTTCCGCAAGGACCTGCTGGAGGCGTTGGAAGCCCTGCATCCGACCTTCATGCGCTTCCCGGGCGGCTGCGCCTCGGAAGGCCCGAACTACTTCGGCCAGGTGTTCTGGAAGAACAGCATCGGCCCGCGCGAGGAGCGCCTCGGCTTCCGCAACCACTGGGGCTACTGGACCTCGCAGTATATCGGCTTCTATGAGTACCTGCTGATGGCGGAAGGCCTCGGCGCCACCCCGCTGCCGGTCCTCAACAACGGCGTCACCTGCCAGTTCGCGGGCCACAAGTACATCGCCCCGCTAGACACGCAGGCCGACCGCGACCGCTTCTACAGCATCTTCGTCAAGGACGCGCTCGACTTCATCGAGTTCTGCAACGGCGGCACCGACACCGAATGGGGCGCCCGCCGCGCGGAGCTGGGCCACCCGGCGCCCTTCAACCTGAAGTACCTGGGCATCGGCAACGAGAACCAGGGCGCGGAGTTCTGGGAGCGCTTCGACATCATGTACAAGGCGGTGAAGGAGAAATATCCCGAGATCACCATCATCTCCACGGCAGGCGCCCGCGAGGCCGGCCGGGAGTTCAATAACAACTACGCGGAGATTGATGCCAAGTATCCCGACACCATCGTGGACGAGCACTACTACAAAGGCGATAACTGGTTCCTCAGCAACGGCCAGCGCTACGCGCCCGATGCTGTGCGCGGCAACGAGGGCCACACCTACGACCGCAGCAAGCCCACACGCGTGTTCGTGGGCGAGTTCGCCAACAACAACGCCAACAACGCCTACTCCTCCGCGATCGCCGAGGCGGCCTACTGGACCAGCCTGGAGCGCAATTCCGACATGGTCGTGATGGCCGCGTACGCCCCGCTCTTCTGCAAGAAGGGCTTCAACAAATGGGATTCCAATCTCATCTGGTTCGACAACCGGGGCCTGTGGCGCTCCTGCAACTACTGGTACCAGCAGTTGTTCTCCGTGGCGGGCGACCGCGCCTTCGCGATGTCCGACGTGATGAACGGCGAGGTGGCGGACGAGCAGGTCTACACCTCCCCGACCATCGACACCGCGACGGGCGAGCTCTTCATCAAGTTCGTCAACGCCGAGGCGGCGGACAAGTTGCTCACCGTCCAGACCGGCAACGGCACCGTCTATGAGGCTACGGTCGAGTTCGTGTCCTCGCACGACACCGCCGTCAAGAACCAGGGCAGCCAGAACTACTACTCCAGCCATCCGGACTACGCCACGCCGCCGACCGTCGGCGGTCCCGGCGCGGGCGAGCGTCCCGGCCTGGTCGGCATGGCCTTCCGCTTCGGCCGCCGCGTGAAATACAGCGAGGTCGTGGTGCCGCACACCAAGGCCCTCGGCAACGTCCGTGGTCAATTTGAATTCACGATGCCGGAGAACGCTATCGGCATCCTGCGACTGAAACCGGTTCAATAATGAAAAAGTCCGTATTCCTGCTGGCGGGAGCCTTGCTGGCCGCCAGCTGCAGCTCCGGTCCGAAAGCGGGCCCGTGCGACATTTACCGGCAGGCGGGCACGCCCTGCGTCACCGCCCACAGCACCACACGCGTGCTGGATTCCCGCTACCGCGGCCCGCTGTACCAGGTGCAGCGCGACTCCGACGGGGCGACCCTCGACATCTATGCCACGAAGGACGGCTATGCCGACGCCGAAGCGCAGGACATCTTCTGCGAAGGAACCGTCGGCTGGATCACGGTGATCTATGACCAGTCCGGCATGGGCAACGACCTGCTGCCCGCGCCGCCGGGCACCTTCCTGGGTCCGGACAAGGGCGGCTTCAACAACCCCGCCCTGGCCAACATGGCCCCGGCCCTGCTGGACGGCCACAAGGTCTACGGCGTCTACATCATCCCCGGCATGGGCTACCGCTGCAACAACGCCCGCGGCCTCGCCATCGACGACGAGCCGGAGGGTATGTACTACGTCATCGACGGCAAGCACTTCGACAGCGGCTGCTGCTTCGACTACGGCAACTCCTCCACCAACGGCCGCGCCGTGGGCACGGGCACGATGGAGACCACCTATTTCGGAACCTCCACAGCCTGGGGCCGCGGCAACGGCGAAGGCCCCTGGATCATGTCCGACATGGAAGCGGGTCTTTTCTCCGGCTACGGTGCCAAGCAGAACGACGTCCCGTCCATCACGGACTGGCGCTTCGTGAGCGTCTACGTGAACGGTGGCGGCGGCAACCAGTGGGACCTGCGCGGCGCCGACGCCACGCAGCCCGAACTGACCACCTTCTACAGCGGCGTCCGCCCCGGCACGCCGGACAGCGACGCCTACTTCCCGATGCATAAGAAGGGCGGCATGCTGCTGGGCAACGGCGGCGACAACGGCAACGGCTCCGCCGGCACCTTTTTCGAGGGCGTGATGACGGTCGGCTATCCCAGCGACGAGGCGATCGCCGCCGTCCAGGCGAACATCGCGGCCGCGAAATATCAGGCCTACCCGCTCTCCGTTTCGCGCCCCATCACCTTCCTGCCCGACCAGGGGCAGGAGATCGACGTGACGCTGGAGAACGTGACCGACGCGCCGATGACGGATCTCTTCTTCGAATTCTCCATGCCCTTCGGCTGGAGCATCCGGCGCGTGAGCGACTTCACGCACAGCCTGGAGCCCGGGGAGACGGCGACCATCACCTACGAGGTGAGCTGTTCCGCCACCCGGAGCTCGGGAGAGCTGGAGGTCACCGCCCACTGGCAGGACGGTGCGGCCTCGCTCTCGACCCCGATCCGCTGCTCCGACGCCCTCAAAATCAACGAAATCGGATTGAGCGATCCCTTCGTGGAACTCTATAACGCCTCCGACGCCGAGGCGGACCTGTCCGGACTCGAGGTCCGGGTCCGCCGCAGCGGCTGGGCCTCCGTGACGGCCCTGACCTTCCCCGAAGGCACGCGCCTGGCAGCGGGGAAGCAGCTCCTGCTGCGGGTCGATCCCGCCGCACCCGCGGCGCCTTTCACCACGGTCTTCAGTCCCGTCTCCACCGGTCCGAAGCTCAGCTTCCCGGCGGGCGTCACCACGCTCCCGGCCGCTTCCGTGGCCGGATTTGCCGTAGGCGAGAAGATGGGCATCGACCTGGGCGGCCAGTATGAGGAGGTGACCATCACCGCCGTGGGTACGCCCGCGACGCAGAGCAACCTGGCCAGCGACGCCAAGGCCGGCGACACGCAGCTCAGCATCGTCGGCACGGCGAACCTGCAGCCGGGCTCCGTGCTGACCGTGAGCACCGGCGACCGAACGGAACTCGTCACCGTCAAGGAAGTCCTCGTGTCCGCGGTACCCTATGTCCGCCAGTTCGGCGAACCGGAACGGCCGCACGATCCGGGTCTCGTTTCGCTGGAGGCGCCCCTGAAGCGCGACCACGCCGCCGGCGTGGACGTGTCCTGCCCCGGCACGGGCATCAGTTTCGAGCCCGCCACGCAGTACGCGCACAGCAGCGGCGACGCCCTGCAGCCCCTGGGCGCCGGCTGGACGCCGACGCCGGGCCTGTACCTGAGTTACGCCCCGTCCGCCAGCGCGGGCAGCGTGGCCCTGGTGGATCCCGCCTCGGGCACGGTCCTGGACGCCATCGTCTATGGCTCGCAGCAGAGCAACTCCAGCGCCAACGGCACCATCACCAGTCCGGAACTCGCCGTGCTGGAAGGCAACCAGCATGCAGGCGGCTGCCAGGCCATCGCCCCGGCACCCATCCCCGCCTGGGTCCTGGCCCGCAATCCGAAGATGGCCCTCCCCGCCCCGCAGAGCCTCGCCCGCTACCCGGACGGCGCCGACGTGGACCGTCTCTGCGAAGACTTCCGCCTCGCCCCGCCCACCCCGGGCGCCCCGAACCGACAGTACAATTAAACCAATTATCCCGTATGAAGAAAATTCTCCTGATCCTTTCCGTGCTGGGGCTCGCCCTGTCCGCCTCGGCCCAGAACCCTTATCTCCCGCTGTGGGAGCACCTGCCCGACGGCGAGCCCCGCGTGTTCGAGGATCCCGACAACCCCGGAAAATACCGCGCCTACATCATCGGTTCGCATGACATCACCTACACCGCCTACTGCGGCAGCGACATCCGCATGTGGTCCGCGCCCGTCGAGGACCTCTCGCAGTGGCGCGACGAGGGC
>JBGUOB010000064.1:0-1505 GCA_045117755.1 Candidatus Cryptobacteroides sp. | reverse complement strand
CCGCGATTCGTTAGAATAGTGTGCACCCGATCAAGAAAGTAGGTTCTTTCGAGATGGGCCCGTTCGTCAAATACTGTGCACCATGGTAAACTAGGAGCATGTGCAACATGTCTAGGAAGTCAAGATTCGAATACATCGGTGAAAAACGCCGCGCCTACGCAAAGTCCGGGAAGGCGAAGCGGTCCCGCATCATCGACGAGGTGTGCGAGACGCTCGGCTACACGCGAAAGTACGTCATCAAGCTCCTGACCGGGAACATCCGCTACCGGGAGCGAAAGGGATGCGGCAAGACGTACGGGACAAGCGTTCTTGAAAATGCCCGCCGGATCTGGGAGACCGTCGGATGCCCCTGCACGACGTACTTCGTGGCAGAGCTGCCGAGGATCGTGCGGGAGTATGAGGAATGCGTCGCGCTAATAAAGCCGAAGGAGGACAAGGCCGCCATCCTCTCGACGAGCGCATCTACCCTCGACCGCGCGTTCAAGGGCCTGCCCCGGGTCAAGCCGTTCGCCGTGAAGGCCAACAGGCGCTCCGGCATCAACAGGCCGATCCTCGACGCCATCGAGTGCAGGTCGGGCGAAGAGGTGATGGCATGCCACGTCAGGCCCGGCGACACGCAGATCGACACCGTGGCGCACTGCGGGGGCGACATGCGCGGGAGCTTCTTCTGGACGCTCACGCAGACCGACAGGAACACGCAGTGGACCGAGATCACCACGACGTGGAACAGGGGGATGCACAACACGGTCGAGGCCCTGAAGCGGCTCGAGCGTCGCTTCCCGTTCCCGGTCACTGCAGAACACGAGGACAACGGCCCGGAGTTCATCAACTACGCGATGGCCGAGATGCAGGGCAGGCGCAAGGAGATATCCGTCTCCAGGTCGCGGTTCTACAGGAAGAACGACAACGCCCACGTCGAGCAGAAGAACGGATCGGTCGTCCGCGAGCTCTTCGGCGAACTGAGGCTGGACTGCCAGGACCTGGAGCCCGACCTGACGCGCCTGGAGGCGGAATGGTCCGACTACTGCAACTTCTTCAGGCCCACGAAGATGATCGTCTCCAAGACGAAGAAGCCTGACGGCAAGGGCTACGTCCGCAGATACCAGGCCGGCGGCCCGAGGACGCCATGCCAGAGGGTCCTCGAGTCGGGCGTGCTCACCGACAAAGAGGCCGAGGCGCTGACGGAGCGATACAGGCGCCTCAACGGCATCCAGCTCTACCAGCAGGTCGTCCGCAGGCTGAGACGCATCCTCAGACGGCAGGAAGCCTGGCGAGACCAGCAGCGGGAGGCACAGAGGTTGTTCCTGGATGCCCGGCTCGCGGACTCGGCGCTTCGCGCCGCCCCTTCGGGGACGTCCGCGTCTCCGGGCATCCAGGATGGTGGCATCGACCTCCGCTCAAACCGTCTTAGCACCCGTCAACGCAAACTACAGAGTGTCCAGTATTTGACGAACCAAAAAGCCAAGCGTCAGCTATCGGGTGCACGTTCTACTTGACGAACCGGG
>JBGUOB010000063.1:0-15716 GCA_045117755.1 Candidatus Cryptobacteroides sp. | reverse complement strand
CAAAGCTTTTTGGCCTGATGGCGGGGTAGCTCAGCTGGTTAGAGCGTCGGATTCATAATCCGGAGGTCGTGGGATCGTGACCCACTCCCGCTACCAAACCGAAACCCCGTCCGTCATTCCGGAGAGAATGACACACAATACTTCATATAGCCGCCGTCGCAATACCTTGCGATGGTTTTTTTGTGCTTTTTTGTAGCATTTTGACGGAAATTGTAGCGTTTTTACACGGACAACACTTTGACAAAAGGGCCTAACTAACTGAAACATGCCAAGTTGTATTTCTATTTGCCTAATAAGCCCGTTTTTTCTACCTTTGTATGTGCCAACCGGACATGCAGATCCCGGCTTTGTGCGGTTTTGTTGAATTTTGACAAACAATTGTAGCCGTTTGACGCGAGTCTCGCCGGGCTGGATTACCTTTGCAACAGAAAATTCAACAAAACAAATTAAATCATAGTATCATGAAAAGCAAAAAAGGTATCATCATCCTGTCCACGGTCGTTCTTGCATGCGCCGTCGGTTTCATCGTTTCCCCGCTCGTAGACTGGCCGGTCGACAAAGACAACGCCAGTGGCAACATCGCCAAGTCCTCCCGCTTCTCCCGCAAGACTGCTGCGGAGAGCCTTTCCAATATGGAGGAGCTGCTCGCGACTGACGAGAATTATAAGAAAACCGTCGTAGCCTCCCATGCAGTCATGCAGACGCGTGTGCGTCAGTTCGGCAACCTGGTGAACCTGTCCAACGAGGCCGCCGGCGAGATCCCGGAGTTTGCCTCCCTGCTTAAAGAGATGAATGAGGCCAGCGTGACGGCGAACAATGCCTGTCTGGCACTTCTCCAGGCCAAGAGCGATATCAACGCTGCCCTGAATGGGAATGAGTGCCCGGATCTGGCCCAGAATACCCTCAATGCATCGCTTGCTTACTCGACCCTGCAGAAGCAGAACAAGCTGGCCGACCGCTTCATCGCGACGACCGACAAGTATCTGGAGAAGGCCGAAGGCAGCGACTGCCTCAAGCTCGTCCGCGACCAGTGGGTGGAGTATCAGCTGCTGACCGCTGCCCTGGACGGTGACGAGAAGAGCGCCCAGGCGCTGAAGGACAAGGGTTACCTGCTGACCTCCGGCCAGAGCGCCGCCACCCTGCAGGAGATGGGCCCCTACACGACGTTGTGTATCGCTGCTGAAGGGTCTCTCCTGAGTGCAGTTGGGTTAGAGGGCAACCTGAGCGAGGCGTTCACGGACTTGAACCTTTCCGATGTTATGGGCGTTCAGGACGGCGTGATCGTGAGGGCTGTCGGTGGCGCGGTTGATTCCGGCGTCGAGCTGGGCGCGCATATCGAGTTTGAGGATGTTTTCAACGAGGTGATGGACAACCTGTATGGCGAGAGCGCCGCAAACCTGTTCGGTGAGGTTGCTGCAAACCTTTACGGTGAGGCTGCTGCAAATCTGTTCGGCGAATCTGCTGCGAACCTTTATGGTGAGAGCGCCGCGAACCTGTACGGTGAGAGCGCCGCAAACCTCTTTGGTGAAGTCGCTGCGACCCTGTATGGCGAGAGCGCTGCGAACCTGTTCGGCGAGGCTGCCGCGAACCTGTACGGTGAGAGCGCCGCAAACCTGTTCGGTGAAAGTGCTGCGAATCTATTCGGTGAGGCCGCTGCGAACCTGTTTGGCGAGAGTGCTGCGAACCTGTTTGGCGAGAGCGCCGGCAACCTGTTCCAGGAGAACGCCTCGGATCTCGCTAAACTGGGTCAGGTCATGGAGGATCCTGTAATGGGCGTAAGAGCTCCAATTTATTAATCCTTATACAATAACATGCGTATCAGAATTGTAGTCCTGTTTTTCCTTTTCATGCTCCCCTTCGTTTCCCGGGGACAATCACAGACCTACTATCAGTTCAAGACGGACGATGTAACCCTGGTGTTCTTCGACAAGAACCTGTCCCGTTACATTCCCCACATGATACGCATGTACCAGAACGGCAAAGCGCTTCATGGGCAGATCTGGACCAGTGATTCCATCTATCAGCCCGAAGCCCCCCTGCTGCTGGTGACAGACTGGGAAGACGACGGCAACGGCGGTGCGACGCCGTTGCCGCGTTCCCTTATTCAGATCGGCATGGCGCCGATGAATATGTCGTACTACGTCAATCCCGCTGCCGAGCGGTACCGTCAGCTTTTCTGCCACGAGTACACGCACATCGTGATGACGGACAAGTACAACAAGCGCGACCTGGGCTGGCGCAAATTCTTCGGCACCAAGGTGACCGTGGACAATACGCAGCCCATTTCGGCCCTGTGGAGCTACTTCACCGTGCCGCGCTGGTATTCCCCCCGTTGGTATCACGAGGGGATTGCCTGTTTCATGGAGACCTGGCTGGGCGGCGGTGTCGGCCGCTCCCTGGGCGGCTACGACGAGATGTACTTCCGCAGCATCATCAACGGCGGGGAGACCCTCTTCTCGGTCGTCGGCCTGGAGACGGAAGGCTCCACGATGGACTTCCAGGTGGGCGCGAACGCCTACCTTTACGGCACCCGCTTCGCCAACTACCTGACCAAGGAATACGGCTACGACAAGCTGATCCGCTTCTACAACCGCACGGCCGACAGCCGGACCTTCTTCGGCAACCAGTTCAAGGCGGTGTACGGCCAGTCCCTCCGCAAGGTCTGGAACGACTGGAAGGTGGATGAGAAGCAGCACCAGGAGGAGAACCTGGCGACCGTCCGGGAGTTCCCGCTCACGGAGACCACCCCGCTCTCGCGGGACCCGATGGGCTCCGTGTCGCCGTTCGTCTACAATCCGGCCACGGGCAAGGCCTACGCCGCAGCCAATTCCCCGGGTAGCTTCGCGCACCTGACGGAAATCGACGTCAATACCGGCCGGGAGCGCCGGCTCAGCGACATCTACGGCATCCAGCTCTACAACCCGGCCTTCGTGGCCCTGGACCGCAATGCCGAACGCATCATCTTCACGTTCAACAACGCCAAGATGCGCGGCCTGGCGGTCTATGACATCCAGAAAAAGAAGATCGTCAAGAAGAAGAAATACCAGCGCATCAACAACATCGTCTACGACAACGCGCACGACTGCCTCTACGGTCTCTTCTCCAACGGAGGCACCCAGAGCATCGTGCGGCTGGACCGCGACCTGGAGCATCCCGAAGTCATCTACGCCTTCCCGTTCGGCGTGAGCGTCTTCGACGTGGACGTGAGCCACGACGGCAAATACCTCTCCCTGACCCGCCAGGGAGACAACGGCGAGCACACGCTGATGCTCTTCAACACCGAAGAGTTGGCCCGGGCCATCTTCAAGCCCGTGGAGCTGGTCACGTGGGAGGACTCCAACCTCGGCCAGTTCCGTTTCTCGCTGGACGACCAGTATCTCATCGGCAGCTCTTACTACACCGGCGTGTCCAACCTCTGGCAGCTGAACCTGGCCACGCGCGAGATGGAGATGATCTCCAACACCGACATCGGTCTCTTCGCCCCGCTGGAGATTGAGCCCGGCAAGCTGCTCGCCCTCGAGTTCGAGCGCGACGGCCTGCGCCCGGTGACGCTCGACCGGAAGGTGGTGGAGGACGCCAACGCCATCACGCTCTACGGCCAGCGTGCCTACGAGAACAACGTGGAGGCGCTCGAGTCGGTCGGCCTGCTGAAAGAACCCCTGCCGGAGGTCCAGTTCGGCGACATCTACAACGGCATCGAGCCCTATAACGTGTTCAAGGAGATGCGCTTCGCCGGCGCATATCCCACCATCACGGGCTTCACCGACGCCCAGGCGTGGAACCACGTGACGCCGGTGCTCGGCTACCGTCTTTTCTTCAAGGATCCTGTGGGCCTGAGCAGCATCAAGCTGGATGTGGGCATCTCGCCCTGGAGTAACAACGACTGGAAAAACAAATTCCACGTGGACTTCGAGTGGAAGTACTACTTCTGGAAGCTCAAGGCTGCCTGGAACCATACGGACTTCTACGACCTGGCCGGCCCGATGCGCGCGAGCCGCAAGGGCTACATGGTCTCCCTGGCCTATGACTACTCCAACTCCTTGACTGCGCCGTACACCCGCTCCTGGGGCTTCTCCGTGGCCACTTACGGCGATATGGACGCCCTCCCGCTCTACCAGGAGATCGAGACGGACATCCACTCCATGCAGACGGCCTCCATCTACGGGAAACTCTCCAAGGTGCGCACCTCGCTGGGCGGCGTGACGCCCGAGCAGGGCTTCATCCTCGGCGCCCAGGGCTACGGCTACCTGGCCGACGGCCACGTCTATCCTTCGGTTGAGGCAACCGCCGATCTCGGCGTCCTGCTGCCGGTCGACCGCAACAATTCCTTCTGGCTGCGCACGGCCGCCGGGCACAACTTCGGCGACCCCAAGACCATCTTCGGCAACACCTATCTGGGCGGCTTCCGCAACAACCGCGTGGACTACCGGAACGCGTTCCAGTACCGCACGGCCCTGGCCATGCCGGGTGCTCCGATCGACGCCATCCAGGCGCATTCCTACGCCAAGGCGACGGCCGAACTGGACCTGCGGCCCATCCGCCTGAACAACTTCGGCGCGATGTTCTGCTATCCGACCTGGATCCAGTGCTCTCTCTTCGGGACCGGTCTGTCGACCTGGAATCCCGGTGAGCCGCACCGCATGTTCTACAGCGCCGGCGTGCAGCTGACCACCGAGGTGGTGATCCTGAATTACCTGAAGACCACGCTGTCCCTGGGCTACGGCCACCTGTTCGCTCCCGCGGACTTCCCCGGCGGCCGCCACGGCAACGAATTCATGATTTCCCTCAAGCTGCTGTAATGTCCTTCGTCGCCGCCTTACTTCCCGTCATCATCTACATCGTCGCGGTGTACGTGCTGGACAGCTTCGCGCTCATCAGCGTGAAGCGCCTGCTGGTGCTGGTGCTCTGCGGCATGGGGGCGGCGCTGGTCTGTTTCGGCCTGTTCCAGCTGACCGGCCTGGTCCTGTCGGAGACGGCTTCCAATTTCGTCAATCCGGTGCTGGAAGAGGCGGTCAAGGCCATCCCGCTGCTGATGCTGGCCCGCCGGAAGAAGATCGCCTTCTTCATCGACAGCGTTATTTGTGGCGCCGCCGTGGGTGGCGGTTTCTCCATCCTCGAAAACCTCTTCTACCTGCTGATGGGCGATTCGCTGGCCATGGGCACCGTGCTGTTCCGCGGCCTGGAAGTGGCGCTCATCCACATGGGCTGCAGCGCCATTGTCGCCGCCGCGCTGATGTTCGCCGTCCGCCTGGACGGCCGGCGCCGCGCGAAGCTGGAGATCAAGCGCAAGGACGTCTGGATGGCGGCCTTCCTGCTGCTGGCCGCCCCGGCCCTGCACGTGGCCCACAACACCTTCCACTTCAATCCGTTCATGCAGTTCCTCGCCGTGTTCGGGACGATGGCCGGCCTGTTGGTCTGGACCTATCAGTACGACGGCGACATGATCCACCGCTGGCTGGACAAGGGCCTGGACAAGCAGGTGGACCTGTTCCGCGCCATCCAGGAGGGCAACCTGAGCCAGACCAAGACGGGCGAATTCCTGCTCTCGGTCAAGGATTCTTTCGCGCCGGAGGTGTTCTTCGACGTCATCTGTTATGTGAAATTGAACGTCGAGCTGTCCATCGCCGCCAAGAGCCGCTTCATGCTGCGCGAGGCGAAGCTGGACCTTCCGCTCGAAGAAGAGCAGGCCCGGAACATCCTGGCCCAGTACGAAGAATACCGCCTGCTGGAAAAGCGGCTGGGGCAGAGCGCCCGCATCACCATCGCGCCGGTGGTCAAGTTCTACCCGGCCGACCGGAAGGCACTGGACGACCTGCTGGCCGAATGTGCGGTCAAGCATTGAACACGAGTAATAATAGTTGGCAGTCATGTCGTATACCTTGCAAGAGTTGCTGCTCAGTTTCTCACTGATCGTCTATCTGACCACCTGCGTGATCGTAGCCGTGGTCCGCTGGGGGCACAAATGCCAACCTTATGCCGAACACGTCGATTACTATTTCCCGGGCTGGCGGGTGCTGGTTTTTGGTGCCCTGTCCAACGTGGCCCTGCTGCCGGTCGTATTCCTGCCTGAAGACACCGACGCCCTCCTGCAGTTGCGCCTGATCCTGCTGATGGCCTCACCCAGCTTCTGTTCCGTGCTCATTTACGGCTACTTCGGCCACGTGTTGAAGCTTACCTGGTGGAGGAAACCCGCCATTGCGATATCCGTGAGCTATTTAGCGATGCTCCTCTTCGCCCTGGTGATCACCCTCATTCCCGGTACGCAGATGGTGGGGATGTTCCGAAGCGTCTACTTTATCATCGCCGGCGCGCTGACCACCGCCTACCTGGTCGCGCTGGTGTTCGCCATCATCATGATCATCCAGCCGCTCAGCCAGTTCTCCGAGGAGAGCTTCTCCAATCCGGACGACTTCCCGGAGCAGTATGCGCGGACCTTGATCTTCATTCCTTTGCTGCACCTGGTCCTGAGCTGGAGCGCCACGTTCAACGGCCACCTGCCGGTCCTGACCTTCACCCTGCTGATGCTGTCCGTCCTGCTGGTCATCATCCTGCTGGGCGCGCTCTCTCCGCATCGGACCCTGGAGGTCGAGCAGTTGGAGAAGGAAGTGGATGCCGATCAGACGGAGAGCATCGCCGAGCCGGAACAGCTCTCGCAGGAGCGGAAGGACGAAATCCTGCGCGCCATCCGCCAGCATGTGGAAGACGGGGAGGCTTGCCTGGACAGCCATCTCACCCTGAGTAAGCTTTCGCAGCTGTGCGGCTTCAACCGGACCTACGTGTCCAGTGTGCTGAACGAGACCCTGGGCGGATTCTTTACCTATGTCAACCGTTGCCGCCTGGAACACGCCGAAACCTATAAAAAGGAGCATCCCGAGGCGGATATGGACGAAGTCGCCCTGCTGTCCGGCTTCAACAGCCGCCAGTCGTACTACAACGCCCGTAAGAAGATAGTCAATTAATTTTCGTATCTTTGAGCATACTAATCGCAGTCGACTATGGATATCCGCAAACCCTTCGTGATTACCGTGAGCCGGGAACTGGGCTCCGGCGGCCGCACCGTCGGCCGTAAACTCGCCGAGAACCTGGGCGTCCGCTACAGCGACAAAGAACTCATCCAGGCGCTCCGCGAGCGGTTCAACCTCGATACGGCCAGCATCGAGAAGCTCAAGAGCAAGAAAAAGAACTGGTTCGACGATTATGTGCAGCTGGTGGCCCCGATGCCGAAGGCCAAGCTGTTCCTGGAGGCCGAGAGCGCGTATCACGCCACGCCGGCGTCCGATGCCTTGTACAAGGCGGAGAGCGAGATCCTGCGGGCCATTGCCGACGAGGGGTCCTGCGTGATCGCCGGCCGCCTGGCTTTCTTCGCGCTGCGGGACTACTCCAACAAACTGGATATTTTCATCACGGCGTCGCTCCCCAAGCGCGTGGAGCGGGTGATGCGCCGGCAGAACCTGACCGAAGCGGAGGCGCTCGAAGCCATCAAGAAGGTGGACAGCTCCCGCGAGAATTATGTCAAGCGTTTCTCCGGCCTGAGCCGTTACGACGCCCGGAACTACGACCTCGTCCTCAATATGGACCAGCTTCGCGATGAAGACGAAGCGGTCGCCATCATTCTGAAATACATCGGAGCGGAATAAAATCTATCTCCCATGGAGCGGGAACTGTCGATCCGTCGCGTGACGCTGGTGGGCGCCTTCTGCAATCTGGGCCTGGTGGCCATCAAGTTCGTTGCTGGCTTCCTGGCGCACAGTGCCGCCATGGTGGCGGATGCCGCGCATTCGGTGTCGGACTTCATCACCGACATCGTCGTGCTGATCTTCGTGAACATCAGCGCCAAACCGCAGGACACCGACCATGATTACGGCCACGGCAAATTCGAGACGATGGCCACGCTCTTCATCAGCCTGGCGCTGCTGGCCGCTGCCGCCGGCATCATCGTTTCCGGCGCCGGCAAGCTCGCCGCCTGGCTGCGGGGCGAGGCCCTCGCGGCGCCCGGCGCGCTGGCCCTCTGGGCCGCCCTCCTGTCCATCGTGGTCAAGGAAATCCTCTACCGCTATACGGCTGCGCGCGGCAAGGCCCTCGATTCGCCCGCCGTCGTGGCCAACGCCTGGCACCACCGCAGCGACGCCCTTTCGTCCATCGGTGCCGCCATCGGCATCGGCGGTGCCATCCTGCTGGGAGACCGCTGGACGGTGCTGGACCCGATCGCCTCGATCGTGGTGGGCGCGATGCTCATCAAGGTGGCGTGGGACCTGCTCCGGGGCAGCCTGGGCGACCTGACGGACCAATCCCTGTCCGAAGCCCAGGAGCGCGAGATCCTCGCGGTCTTCCACAGCTTCCCGGGGGTGTCCGATCCGCACCACCTGCGCACCCGACGCATCGGGAACCGCATCGCCATCGAGGCGCACATCCGCATGGACGGCGACCTGTCCCTGCGCGACGCGCACGAGCGCACCTCCGCCATCGAAGCCGCTCTCCGGGAGCGCTTCGGCGCGCAGACCTTCGTCACGCTCCACACGGAGCCGTTGAAGGCAGAGAAATAACCTCAAATCATAATAGCATGACGCGAAAACTAACCCTTCTTTGCGCGGCGGCCCTCTCGCTGCTCGCCGCCGGCTGCAAACACTACGACTATCCTTTCCAGAATCCGAATCTCTCCGTCGAGAAGCGGGCCGACAACCTCCTGTCGCTGCTCACGCCGGAGGAGAAGATCGGCCTGATGATGAACGGTTCCGTCTCCGTGGACCGGCTGGACATCCCCGCCTACAACTGGTGGAACGAAGCCTGCCACGGCATCTGCTACGACGACGTGACCGTGTTCCCGCAGGTGATCGCGCTGGGCGCGACCTTCGATGCGCCCCAGCAGCTGGAGATCTATACGGCCGTTTCCGATGAGGCGCGCGCCGTCTGGAACACCACCGACCACCACCAGTTGGGCGTGACGGAGCCGAACGGCAACATCTGGCACAACGGCCTGTCGTTCTGGTGCCCGAACGTCAATATTTTCCGCGATCCCCGCTGGGGACGCGGCCAGGAGACGCCCGGCGAGGACCCGTACCTGAACGCCGTGATGGGCGTCCAGACCGTGAAGGGCATGCAGGGCGACAACAGCAAATACTTCAAGCTGCACGCCTGCGCGAAGCATTACGCCGTGCACAGCGGCCCGGAGGCGGACCGCCACCGCTTCAACGCGAGCGTGTCGATGCGCGACCTCTGGGAGACCTACCTCCCGGCCTTCCGTTCCATCGTGAAGGAAGCCAACGTGCAGGAAGTGATGTGCGCCTACCAGCGCTATGAGGGCGAGCCCTGCTGCGCCAGCGACCGCCTCCTGCAGAATATCCTGCGCGAGAAATGGGGCTTCAGCGGCATCGTGGTGTCCGACTGCGGCGCCATCGGCGATTTCTATAACACGCGCCAGCACGGTACGCATGCCGACGCCGCCAGCGCTTCCGCGGACGCGGTCCTGTCCGGTACCGACGTGGAGTGCGGCACGAGCTACAAGTCCCTGACCGACGCCATCGCGAAGGGCCTGATCTCCGAGGCGGACATCGACGTGAACGTGCGCCGCATCCTCGAGGCGCGCATCAAGCTGGGCATGTTCGACCCGGCGAACCGCCTTCCCTGGGCGAAGCTCGGCGAGAAGGACCTGAGCAGCGCCGCGCACACCGCGCTGGCCGCGAAGGCCGCCCGCGAGGCCATCGTCCTGCTGAAGAATGAGAACGACGTGCTGCCGCTCCGCAAGGAGGGCATCACCATCGCCGTGGTCGGCCCGAACGCCGACGACGCCCGCGTGATCCTGGGCAACTACAACGGCTACCCGACGGCTGCGAACACGCAGACCATCCTGGAGGCCATCCGCGCGGCGGCGCCCGGCGCCAACGTCATCTATGAGAAGGGCTGCGACCTCGTGGATCCGTTCATCACGACCCACTACCTCGCCCGCATGGGGGAGGGCCGGGGCCTGCACGCCGACTACTACAATGACACCGAATTCGGCGGCGCCGTCGTGGCGAGCGTCGATTACGACGAGCCGCTCACGCTGAATACCACCTCGCCGGCCCTCGCGCACGAAGACTGCGCCTGGACGGACGGGCTGAACCTGACCGGCTTCTCCGCCCGCTACAGCGGCTCCTTCGTGGCCGATTACACGGGCGACATGGTCTATTCCATCCGTGGCAGCGGCAAATACAAACTGGTCGTGAACGGCCAGACGGTTTCCGAGCAGGCGGAGGCGCCGCGGGGCCGTTTCGGCGGCTTCGGGGGCTTCTTCCGCGGCTTCGCGCCCACGACCTTCCCCGTGGTGGCCGGCCAGACCTACGAGGTCAGCATCGAGCTGGCGCAGCCGGAGGCCAGGTCGGCTTCCTTCTCCTTCGACCTTTACAGCCGCCGTCCGGTGGACCTGCCGGCCGTGGCGGCGCGTGTGAAGGATGCGGACGTGATCGTGATGGTCAGCGGCATCTCCTCCAACGAGGAGGGTGAGGGCCACGACCGCACCTACATCGAGCTGCCCGAGATCCAGCGCCAGCTGCTCGCCGAGATGGACGCCACCGGCAAGCCGGTCGTGCTCGTGAACGTGTCCGGCTCCGCCATCGCCTTCGGCGCCGTGGAGCAGCAGTACGACGCCCTCGTGCAGGCGTGGTACGGCGGCCAGGCCTGCGGCCTCGCCGTCGCGGACGTGCTCTTCGGCGACTACAATCCCGCCGGCCGTCTGCCCGTCACCTTCTACGCTTCCACCGACCAGCTGCCCGACTTCACGGACTACTCGATGGAGAACCGCACCTACCGCTACTTCCGCGGCGAGCCGCTCTATCCGTTCGGCTATGGCCTCAGCTACACGACGTTCAGCTATGGCCAGGCGAAGGTCCAGGGCAAGCCGGCCGCGATGAAGCTGACCGTGCCCGTGACCAACACCGGCGCGCGTGACGGCGAGGAGGTGGTCCAGGTCTATGTCAAGTCGCTCGACAATCCCGACGCGCCGATCAAGTCGCTCAAGGGCTTCGCCCGCGTGAAGATCGCGGCCGGCCAGACGGCCAACGTGACCGTGGAGCTGGGCCAGGGCGCCTTCGAGTTCTACGACGCTTCAATCGACGAGCTGTCCATCAGGCCCGGCCGCTACCAGCTGCTGTACGGCGGTTCATCGAAAGATGCCGACCTCCAGGCGGTGGAAGTCAGCATCTGACGGGAGTTTTTCAGGTTGTAATATTCTCTTACATTCGGTCACGGGTGTCCTTACCGGCGCCCGTGCCTTTGTATTTGCTCTGGGCGGTGTTGAAGCTGTAGCGGATGGAGAACTTGATCCGCTGGGTGTCGAACGCGTTGGTCTGGGTGATGGTATGGCTGCCGAAGTCGGAGCTTACGTTGTAGCAGGCCAGGCCGAGCAGGTCGGCGCCTTCCAGGCGCAGCACCAGGGAACCATCCTTGAGGAGGGTCTTCTGCACGGCGGCGTTGAGGTCGCAGTACACGTTGTTCATGTGCAGGTTGGCCTGGTAGCCCTTCGACTGGACCGTGGTGCCGAGCTCAAACTGCCAGCCGCCCTTGACGGTAATGGTGTTCTGCAGCTGCGCGAAGAAGATGGGCTTGCCGTTGAACTTCGCCTCGCGGACGCCGGACGCTTCGCGCGGGTCCTGGACATTGATGGTGAGCCACTGCGGCTGCACGCCCACGGTGTAGTTCATCGTCCAGGGGCCGATGGTCGGGGTCAGGTTCACCAGGGCTGACATCGCGCGGTAAGGCGTGTCGATGTTGCGGGGCTGCACGAGCACCACGCCTTCGTCGCCGTAGGGGGCGGACCAGTTCATGATGGCGTTGTCCGTGCGGGTGTAGTTGACCATGAAGGTGACGAACTTCCAGACGGCCGTGAAACCGAAGTTGTGCGAGAGCTCGGGCTGGAGCTGGGCGTTGCCGCTCTGCCAGGTGTAGCGGGAGTTGTAGCGGATGGCGTTGGAGAGGTTCGAATAGCTCGGACGATGCGTCTTGGCGCTGTAGTTGAGCATCACCATCACCGGGCCGAAGGCGTTGGCATAGGAGGCGGAAGGGAACCAGTTGCCATAGTTGCGCTGCAGGTTGTTCTTCGGCGTGATCTCATCCTCATAGGAATAGTGGACGTGCTCGTAGCGGACGCCGGCGCTGATCTGACCCACTTTGGGGAGCGCGAAGGCATAGGAGGCGAAGCCGGCGTAGTTGTCCTCGCGGATGAAGGCCTTCGAGGCCGGGATGTCCACACCGGTGATGTTGTACACATCATTGCGGCGGGAGAAGGTCTCTTCCGTACCCAGCTGCAGCTGGCCCGGGCCGACGGGGTAGGAGAGCACCGCCTTGCCGGCATAGAGGCGACTGCGGTTGTTGCTGTTGCTGTGCACTTCGGCGTCGTGGGTCATCGCACTGGTTTCCTTGGCGAGGGAGACGGTGGACATGTCCGATCCGTAGTAGTCCAGGTTGATGTCGATGCCCAGTTTGTTGCCGACGAGGCCGTTGTAGTAGACGTTCGCGCCGAGGCTCGTGGGGACCTGCTCGCCGAGCCAGTCCTCCGTGCGGGTGGCCAGTTTGTCCACGAGCACGCCGTTCTCGAAGAGCTCGTCATGGGCTTCCGTGAAGTCGTTCAGCGACGGCGTCCGTCCCCACTCGACCTTGCCGCCGACGAAGTGGTTGTCGGCGATCTGCCAGTTGATGCCGGCGTTGCCGTGGAAGTTGTTTTCGCGATTCACGCCCCACAGCGGACCCTGCTCGACGAAGGTGAAGTCCTTGCCGAAGGTCGTCTTGTTGAAGTCGCTGTCCTGACGGAAGGTGAAGTGCGTGTAGTCGACGCCGGCGAAGAGGTCCACGCCGCCGGTACGGTAGTTGACGTTCAGGTTGGCCGTCGGGTCGTTGTGATCCTTGTATTTCGGGGACTGGGAGTCGGACGCGTAGAAGTTGAAGCCGAAACCCTCGCCCTGGCGCTTGATGGTCTTGATGCGGACCACGGCGCGCACGGTGGCGTCGTACTGGGCGCCGGGGTTGGTGATGACCTCGATGTTCTGGATCTCGTTGCTCTGCAGGCGGTCCAGTTCGCTGGCGTCAGTGAGCTTATGCCCGTTGATGTACACCAGCGGGGCGCCCTTGCCGATGACCTCCAGCCCGTCCTGGCCCTTGATGAGGCCCGGGGTCTTGGCCAGCACGTCCTTGGCGGTGCCGGCGTTCTCCAGCACAGAGCCGCGGATGTTGGTCTGGAGACCCTCGCCGGTGAGCTTGGTCTTGGGCATCACGGCCGTCGTCACGGCACTCTGCAGCAGGGAAGCGTCCTCGCGGAGCGTGATGATGGCACCGTCCACGGGGGCGAGGTACACCGTCTGGTAACCCATGATGGCGACCATCATGATGCCGTCATTCTCTTTCGTTACAATATTAAAGGTGCCGTCCTCGGCCGTAACGGTGCCGCACAGGACGGTGGAGTCGGCCTTGGAGAGCACCACCACGTTCGCAAATTCGATCGGCTGGTTCTTCTCGTCCACCACCTTACCTTTCCAATCACCTTTTGCCTTTGCACTGGCGCTCAGGGCCGCCAGCATCATCATCGTAACAACAATCAGTTTTTTCATTTTCTAGTGTATTACTTCATTAGTACACTGCAAAGGTAAGACGAATTTTTGAATCTGCAAATTTTTTTTTGATTTTTTATTCTTCCCTCCTCCCGGATCCCCTCCTGCCCTCATCCCCGACCTGATCGGGGATCTTCCTATGAGCAGTAACCGGCTGGACATCAGGCTATTAACGTTTTGTGCTACCCCGAAAACCGGGGTAGCACAAAACGACATTTTATTGATATACAATCAGTTATAGCTCATAGGAAAAGTGGGGCGCTAGTTGATCAGGTAGATCTTCTGCAGGCCGTTGTAGGTGCAGGTGACGGTGGCGCGGCCCTCGACGACCGGGCTGACCTGGATCTTTACGGCCGGGTCGGAAGCCCGGACCTCCAGGCGTGCACCCTCCCGCAGCGGCGCGTACACCTGATAGCGGATCTGGTCCGTCAGGCCGTTCGCGTTGGAGCAGCGGATCGGCGTCGTCGGCACGAAGAGCGGCTGGCCGTCACAGCGCATGGTGATGGTCGGCACCACCGGGCGCTCCAGCGGCTCATTCGCCTTGGAGAAGCTGATGCCGTGCAGGTCGAACAGGCCCACCGGGCGCTGCGGCGTCTGCGGACGGTAACCCGGGAAACGCGGTGCCGGCGGCTCCGGCACTTCCGGACCCTCCACTACGAAATAGATGGCGTGCTTGCCGCTCAAGCCTTCCACCTGCGGCACGGCCACATTGTAGCACTGCGCCTGGCGCGGTGCATCCTCGGGCACCTCGATGACCCCGATTTCGCGGCCCTTCCAGAAATCATTGGCGTACGGGCCGTCCAGCAACACGTGGATCTTGAAAGCGCCCTTGCCGCTCGGGGTGAGGTAGAGGGCGAGCTGCGTGCCGTCGCCGGGAAGCGTGCCCGCGAATGCCTTCACGCCCTTGCTGTCCTGCGCCAGGCCGCCGAAGCCGAAGTACTTGAAGCCGATGATGCCGCCGTTCTTGATGCCGGCGAGATCCATGCTGTTGTCCCAGACGTCATGGTTGTCCTGCATCCAGTTCTGGTCGGTTATATAGCAGGCGTAGCCCGCAGAATAATAACGGTAGGGCGGCAGACCGTAGATCTGGAAGCCCTCGCTCGTGACCTCGGCGCCGGTGTAGGTCTGTCCGTCGGCCGCCGCGGCCACCCATTTCTCGTCCTTGGCATAAGGATCGTAGGCCGTGATGCGGACCTGGCCGCCGTCGGCCACCTTCTTCTTGTCCCACTCGATCTTGACAGGCGCCACCATTGGCTGGCGGGCGTTGCCGAAGCCGCGCGGCGGACGGTGGTAGAAGACGTACCACTGGCCATTGATCTCCTGCAGGGAGCCGTGCGTGTTGTGGGCGGCATTGGCCGTCATCAGGTGCTCGCCGTTCTCGTCAGGCACCACGCCGCGCGAATCCACGAGCACGCCGCCGGAACGCCAGGGCCCGAGGGGCGAGTCGCCGTAGCAGTAGCGCAGGGCGGAATTGGTGGACTCGAGGCCGTAGTCCGGGCCGCTGTAGCCGGAGAAGACCATCACGTATTTATTGCCGACCTGGCGGATGCTGGAAGCCTCGAAGAAGTTGAACGCGCCGGGGTCCTGGCCCTTGTAGAGCGTGGGATACTCTGTCCCCTCGGGATCGCGCACCACGCCGTAGCGGGAGCTGGCGGGCAGGAAGTAGTCGTGGATCTCGGTGCCGGGGCGCATCGAATACATCGTCTCCGGATCCAGCTCGATGGCGGTCGAGTGCTGGAAGCCGTAGTAGGCGTAGGCCCGGAAGCCGCGCGCGAAATCGGGATCCTTCTTGTTCGTGACCGGCTCGATGAACACGGAGGGGTCGAAGTCGATGATCGAACCGGGCAGGCAGCCGCGGCCGTCCGCCGTGGCGTTGACGGGGAAGAACGGTCCGTCAGGACGGTCGCCCCGGCAAACCATCGCCACGCGCCCGCGCCCGCGTGAGTGCGGGTACAGATAATATACTTTCTTGCCGGTGGCCTTGTCCATCACCTCCACGAGGTCGGGGGCGTACATCGTGTCCCACTGCCCGTCCACGAACCAGGTGAAGATCGGGCCCTCGTCGCGCCACTGCGAGAGGTCCTCGACGGGCGCGGACCACATGCGGATGTCGCTGCCGCAGTAGGCGGTGTAGGTGATGTC
>JBGUOB010000062.1:0-4055 GCA_045117755.1 Candidatus Cryptobacteroides sp. | reverse complement strand
GGCTCTTCGGTGGTTTCTGTGGGAGAGATTCCGGCATAGGCCCAGCTCAGCGGGCGAAAACAACGATCTGGAACTGAAACGGCCCCGGGAGGGGCCGTTTCCGCGTCATCCGCCTATGATTGCTAAGCCAAATTCAGACAACCGAAGAGGTGTGACGCATGAAGAGTCTACTACTTCTCGCCCTCGGTCTGGCCCGCACGGTCGTCCTGGGCGCGCGCATCGAGGCCGAGCGCATCGTCGTGAGCGTCCGGCCCTACAAGCGCGAGCAGCGCCGCTGCCCCGTATGCGGCAGGGCCTGCGACTTCTACGACATGGCGAACCGCGGGGCCCCCAGGCTGTGGAGGGCGATGGACCTGGCGCGCTCGGCCTGCTACCTGGAGTACGCGCCCTGCAGGGTGCGCTGCCCGGAGCACGGCGTGCGCACCGAGGCCGTCCCCTGGGTGTCTTTGGCAAGACTTTTTTCGACACATTGGCATGTCGGATATCGACACTTTGGCATCGGGGTCAGCTGACCTTGCTGCCTGACGCGGGTCGGTGAGCCCGCTCCCCATCGTTACCTGGCATCATCCTCGCTCTGCTTGCCCAGCATGAGCGCGTTCTCCATGCGGTGGCTGGCTCCCGTGAACTCGACCATGCGGCCGTGGTAGACGAGCCTGTCGACCAGCGCAGCCGCCATCTTGTCGTCGCCCAGCACCGTGCCCCACTTGCCGAACTCCATGTTCGTCGTGATGATGACGCTGCGCTTCTCGTGGCACCTGGATATGACCTGGTACAGCAGGCGCGAGCCCTCGACGTCGATGGGCACGTAGCCGAACTCGTCCAGGATCACCAGCGCCGACTTCTCCAGGTCGTTCATGAACGGCTCCAGCTTGCCCTCGGCCTTCAGCTTGGACATGTGCATCACCAGCGAGGCGACGTTGAAGAACCTGACCTCCCTGCCGGCGTCGACCGCCGAGAAGCCGAGCGCCGTCGCCAGGTGCGTCTTGCCTCGCCCGGTCGGCGCGTAGAAGACGAAGTCCTGTCTCTTGTCGATGAACCTCAGCGAGCGTATGTCCTGCTCGGTGTAGCCCTCTGGGAACATGACCTTCGAGAAGTCGTACCCGTCGAAGCCCATCACGGCCGGGAACTTCGCCTTGCGTATGAGCTTCGAGTGCTTGTTGATGGCGCGGTTGCGCTGCTCGATCTCGATGAACGCGCAGACTGCCCTGGCCTGCGCGGCCGACGAGCATGCCAGGTACTCGTCGATCGTGGCGTTGCTGAAGAACATCGTCCGGGCCAGCTCCTTGAACGCCTGGGTGTCGTCCCTGCTCCTCACGGCCATGGCTACGCCCCCCTCGCAAGGGACAGCGCCCTGTCGTAGGCTCCCAGGTCGACCGGCTCGTCGTAGACGATCGAGCCCGACGCCGCCCTGGCCGCCGCGACGGCCACGCTGGCCTCGTCGACGCGGCCGGTGCTCGCGAGCGCCGCCTGCATGGCGCCGACGGTCGCCGCGTAGCCGCTCTGGGCGGCTTGGTTGCGCATGATCCGCAGCTCGGCCTTGAGGTCCTGCTTGCCGAGGCCGTCCATGTGGTCCCTGAGCTGCTCGGGGATGCTGGCCCTGACCTGGCTGTTCGGCCAGGCGTTCACCTTCACGCACAGCAGCGCCAGCTGGCTGGCCGGCTCCTCGGAGTCCGTCGGGGCGCTGCCGTAGGCGCGCTCGTGCTCGCACACGAGCCTGCCGCCCGGCGTGTAGCAGCTGACGGTGTCGGCGCCGATGCCGACGACGACCTCCGTGCATGCGAGCTCGGGCGAGGTCGAGTAGACGTGCACCTGCTCGAGGCGGAACCGGCCCTGCTTGTCGGTCTTGGGCGTCTCCCACCTGACCACCCTGAACGCGTTGGCGGGCAGCCCCGGCATCGCGAACCGGTCCTCGACGAACAGCTGGGACTCCGGCTCGCCCTTCGACCAATGCACCTTGCCGTCGGACAGGGCGAGGCACTTGGGCATCAGGTGCCTGTTGTACGCGGCGAGGTTGGTGACGTTGGGCGTGGGGACGAACAGGTTGCGTCTGATGTACCCGACCTTGTTCTCGACGTTGCCCTTCTCGTGGCCGCTGTCGGGGTTGCAGAACGCGTAGTCGAAGCCGTAGTGCGCGGCGAACGCGGCGAACAGCCTCGCCGTCCTGAACGAGTCGGCCACCTTGCGCCCGACTCCCGTGGCGTTGTCGAACACGATGCGCGTCGGCGCGCCTCCCAGGAACTCGAAGACGTTCTTCAGGCCCTGGCAGACGCACTCGGCGTTCTGGCCGCGGAAGACCTGCGCGACCCCGACGTTGGAGAACGGGAAGGTGACGACCAGGTAGTACAGCCGCGTCCTCACGCCGCCCAGGTAGAAGTCGGCCTCGCCGAAGTCGGCCTGCGCCTCGCCGGGCGCCCACACGAGCGTCAGGAACGAGGCCGAGAGCGGCTCGCGCTCCTTGCGGAGCCTGGCAACGTAGTGCCGGACGGTCGATTCGGAGGCTGTGCAGCCGTGCTCGTCGCGGAGCCGCTCGTATATCCTCTTGGCGGTGTGTCGCTGCTTGCGCCAGCTGCGGGCGTCGTCATCGAGGTTGCCCTCGATGACCGGGCGGTACTCGTCCATGATCGACTTGGCCGGCTTCCTCACCGGCATCTCCGGCGAGAAGTCGTCCATCTCCAGGTACTTGTAGACGGTGTCCCGGGAAACGCCGACGATGCGGCTTATTCCCGCGATCGACTCGCCCTCCCTCTTCAGTTGTCGTATAGTCTGTACTTTGGACATGCTGATCGTCATCCTCTCCGGCCTCCTTCGTCAAATACCTAGCAATGACAAAGATAGGCCTGTTGGTTGGTGGTCAGCTTGTTCTTTGTGCCGAAGTGTCGATTATCGACATGCCAAAGTGTCGACTTTTACGCTACCGCATCTACCCTGGGCGCGGCACGGGGCGCGCTTCACGCGCGACTTCGAGGACTGGGTGGCGTGGCTGGCGGTCCGCTGCACCGCCTCGGCGGTCTCCGAGCTCGCCCGCGTCGAGTGGCACAGCGTGGGCGGCGTGTGCAGGCGCGTCTACGCCGAGCTGGAGGCCGCGCGCGGCGCCTCGAGGTTCGACGGCGTGCGCCGCATCGGCATCGACGAGACGTCGTACAAGAAGGGCCACAAGTACGTCACGGTGGTCGTCGACCACGACCGCGGCTGCCTCATCTGGGCGCACGAGGGCACCGGCAAGGACGTGCTCAACCTGTTCCTCGACGAGCTCACGCGCGAGCAGAGGCGCGCCATAGAGGTGGTGACCGCCGACGGCGCGAGGTGGATAAGGCAGCTGGTCAAGCGCCGCTGCCCCAACGCGAGGTGGGTCATGGACCCCTTCCACGTGGTCCAGTGGATGAACGACGCGCTCGACGCCGTGCGCTGCGAGGAGTGGAACGCCGCCAGGGCCGCCGCCAGGGCCGCCAGGCCCAGGCCCGAGGGCAAGCGCGGCAGGCCTGCCAAAGGCGAGCTGCCGCCCGAGGAGGTCAGGGCGCTCGAGGAGGAGGCGGCCTCCATCAAGGGCAGCCGCTACGCGCTCGTGAAGAACCCCGAGGACCTCACCGACGGCCAGAGGGCGAGGCTCGAGGCGCTCAAGAAGAGGGCCGGCTCGCGGCTGGTCAGGGCCTGGGAGCTCAAGGAGGACCTGCGGGCCGTCTTCCGGGCAGCCGACGGCTCCGAGGCCGCCGAGCTGCTCGACGACTGGATGCACAGGGCCGCCTACTGCAAGATCGCCAAGGTCGTCGCCGTGGAGAAGAAGGTGCGCCGCCGGCGCGACGACATCATCGCCGCAGTCGAGCTCGGCATCAGCAACGGGCGCGTAGAGGCCATCAACAACAAGATCAAGGTGACGGTGAGGATGGGCTACGGCTTCCGCAACACCGACAACCTCGTGGCCCTGCTCATGCTCAGGTGCGGCGACTGCCAGCCCCAGCTCCCGGGTCGCCCGGTGAAGGCGAGGAAGAAGGGCGTGAAGGGAGCGAAGAGCGTTGCTGCCTAGGCTAGCCCCTTGTCACACAAACTACCGAAGCCTC
>JBGUOB010000061.1:0-30425 GCA_045117755.1 Candidatus Cryptobacteroides sp. | reverse complement strand
CCGTGGGACCACTTTGTCACGACATGTTTCGGCTTTTATGAGTCCATGATGAGCATCTCCATCAGCTTCGGCCTCATCTGGCTCTTCAGGGAAGGGTTAAACAGGAGCAACCGCTTAGTCACCTGGTGCAGCGCTCAGACCATGTGGGTGTACATTGTCCACCTTCCGCTGATGGTCTGCCTCCAGTTCGCGTCCGACGGCCTCCTGATGCCTCCGATCCTTAAGTTTCTTTTCATCGGCACGCTCTCAACCGTCGTCTCATTCCTCGTAGCCGGACTCATCACTTGGTTTCTCTCCCTTTTTCACCGAAAGGCTATAGGATAGATGCAAGATTGCCGCTACATGGGGATTAATAGAATGTGGCCGATTACGAAGGTCAGTGACAATGTAAAACAATTTGAACCATGAAGCATTTTGGTATTTTGGCTGCGATGGCAGCGCTGATTATGCCAGCACCACAGGAACCCAAACATCCAAAGCGGTACCTGGTTGTCGAAGACATATTCTGTGTTGTCCTTGACCACATAGCCGTCTTTGACATCTTCAATCTGTTTCTTTCCCTTTTTCCGGCCACCCACCTCAAAGGTCTTGCCGTCAATCTCAAAATCAGAGACCGGTGACTCCAGTGTTTCATACTTCTGCTTAGTCCAGCAATGGGGATGTCAACCTCAACGGTTGTGTTGATGATCTGGCGCGGCGGGGTATTATGAAAAACATTCAATCGTTTTATGTTTTTCGTAAAACTGGCATTATCTTTGTCTACTGAGAAAGCAAAACAAAACGAACAACAATATGAACAGTTCAACGCAAAAGAGTATCAAGCGGCTCTCCATCGCCACCCTCGTCATCGGTGGGATCACCCTCGCCTATCTCTACTGGGAGATGATCGCCCAGCTGTGGGTGGACAGTTATATCTATCCCCTGACCTGGAACCCGGACATCAAGGGTTGGCAGATCTTTATCCTGGCGGCCCGTTTCGTCGGCATAACGCTTCTTTTTGCCCTGTGCTGCGTCTTCCTGTACCGAACCAACAAAGGGCTGAAAGATGGAGAGATCTTCCCTAAATCCAACATCTCCCTCATCCGATGGTCGGCCTTGGTCGCCGCTCTCCTTGCCTTTGTCCACTCCAATTATGACGCTGTGGTAAAAGGCGAATCGGAGATGATGTTCGATTCCAACACTATTCTTATTCCTCTTATCGTCCTTCTCTTTGCGGGACTCTACAAAATGGCCTACCTGGCGGCAAAAGACAGCAAGCTCGCGATATGATTACGGTTAACCTGGACAAAATGCTCTGGGAGCGCCACATGAAGCTCTCGGAACTCTCTGAAAAAATCGGCATTTCCCTTACCAACCTTTCCCTGCTCAAAACAGGGAAAGGGCGTGCAATCCGATTCACTACGCTTAACAAACTCTGCAAGGTGCTGGAATGCGTCCCGGGGGACATCCTGGACTACCAGCCCGACCCGGAAGGGACGGAGATGGAGGAGGACATTTATGCGGAATAGCCTGCTTGCAGCTCTCCTGCTGCTCTCTTCCCAGCTCTTCGCACAGGAGCACGTCACCGTCAAAGGGAGGATTATCAATGAACAAGGCAACGCTGTCGAATATGTCCAGCTCGGTGTTCCCAAACTCCAGATAGGGTCCATTTCGGCCGCTGACGGCCGCTTCGAAATAGATATGCCCTGTGATACGTTGGAGTTCTACCACGTATCCTATCAGAGAGCAGCCTATCCTGTCACCGGCCCTGCCGATGACGTGGTCATCGTCCTGCACGAACAGGAACTGCCTCCGGCGGTTTTCATCGGTGGAGACACTCAAGAGAAGTACTTGCTTAAGCCCGGAACGGGTTTGCTGAAGAGCATGGGAATCATTACCACGTCCATACGGAGCGGACATCCTTCGGGATGGGAAATAGGTTCCGTCGCCCAGACTAAAAAGCCATTTCTTGTGAAAGAAATCCTGCTTACCGTCCGCAGCAACCATATCCCCGGCTGTGTGGCATCCATCAACATCTACCGCATCGAGGGTAAGAAGGAATCGTTTGTCAACGTGCTTCACAAGCCAATCTATTTCGACGTTGCCGTCTCGAATGATCCGCAGGATTTCGACATCCAGCCTGCAGAAACCATTCTGCTGGAGCCGGGCAAATACTTCATCGCCTTCCAGATTGTCGGATGCAATAGCGAAGCTCTACAGGAATTCCGGGAGATGAGTATGAACTTCAATATCTACCTCAAAAGCAGCTATATTCGGGAGGTGGCTCTGGGTGAAATGGAACATCTGCCCGTCAACATCGGTGTCGCAGTCAAGGGGCTGGAGTATCAATGATAAACGATATTTTTTGTTCACACTTTTTTTCACACTTTTAGGGTAAACCTTGGGAAACCAATAGAAAGTGGATACTTGTGGTTAATATCCACAAGTATATCATATTTTTTTTATCTTTGCTCAAACACTAGTAAAACTGATAATCATGAAGAAGTTATTTCTCACATTCGCACTTGCGTGCCTGTCCATCTGTTCCTATGCCCAGCGAGACGTTCCCGTCGGCGGCTGTATGGACGTCGCTTCGGTGGAATCCAATAATTCGATCGGCCCTGTCGGGGTCGGCAAACAGATCACTCTCTACAAAGCCAGGGACAATGACGGGAACCCCAGTTTCTTCCTCAGTATCAGCAACCCGACGCTGACCCTGAGCATCGGGACGGAGGATTCGATGGCATCGTTCGGCATTCCCACCGGGGGCATCCTGTTGGATTTCGGGACCACGTACGATGATGCCATGGGCGTGCTGGACGAGCTCCTGGAATTCTTCGACGAAGAGAACGGTGCCCAGAAGGAACTGCCCTGCTGCGACGGCAGCACTGTTGTCTGCACGCTGAACAAGGGCGCCTTCGGGAAGAGCATCAGCATTGCGGAGACCTCCCTGTCCAAGGGCAACGTCAAGTCCCTCAAGACCAGCTTCAAGATCTCCAAGAAACTTCACAAAGACCTGTAGCCGATACGCTTAACAAAGGTCTGGGCGGAGGCTTATCTGTTCAGGAGCTTGGCGAGGCCGATGGCGATGAGGAAGCCCAGTGCGAGGATGCCGAGCACGATTCCCATGCCCTTCACACTGTCCTTGAAGTCGCGCGTCACCTGCTCGTCCAGGTGGGCGTCATCGATGGGATGTCGTTTCCGCTGGAAGACAAGCATCACGACCTGGATCGTGGACAGGACCAGCATGAAAGCCCCGAATCCCCAGTTGACGGCATTCTTCTCCACGATTCCCGTGATGATCCAATAGGCGGAGAACAGGACGAAATAGAAGGATAAGAACAATTGAATCTTGAACTGCTTCTTGGTGAGGCCTTTCTGTTCCATGATGCGTGTATCGATTGATTAAAGCACTTTCTTCCTGGGGGATGCCAGCTTGAGCAGGAAGCCGATGAGCCAGACCAGCAGGAAGTAGATCACGGTCACGACCAGCAGCGGAATGAACGCGTCGAAGGTGCGGCTGCGGATGATGTCACCGGCCCGCGTGAGGTCCTGGATGGCGATGTAGCCCACGATGGAAGTTCCCTTCAGGATGGAGACGCACTGCCCCTTGTACAGGGGAAGTCCGTGGCGGAGCGCCTGCGGCAGCACGATGTGGAAGAAGGTCTGCGTCGGGGTGAAGCCCAGGGCCAGGCCGGCCTCCGTCTGTCCGTGTGGAATGGCGCTCAAAGAGCTGTTATAGACGTCGCTGGCGCCAGAGGCGAAGAAGAGCGAGAAGGCAATCACCGCGACGATATCCGGCGGGAAATTGCTCTTGGAGAAGATGACGTAGAAGAAGATGAGCAGCAGCACCAGCTCCGGGATACCGGCGATGAAGCCGTTATAGATCTGCGCGAAGGAGCGCATCCAGCGATGGCGGCTACTGCCCATGGCATACAGTCCCATGCCCAGGATGGAACCCAGCAGGATGGCCAGCAAGCTGATCTTGAGCGTCTCCAGCAGGCCGTCGGTGATGTATTTCCAGCGCTTCTCCGCGAGGAGATTCTTTTTGATACTTTTCTTGAAACCCTGGATCCAGCCCACTTTGTTCTGCGCCCTGGCATCGCGGTCCAGCACGAAATAGCCGGGCCGGTAGTCGTGGTAATGCTTGGAGAACAGGAATTCCTGCTCCCGCTCGGGCGTGATGAAGATGCAGCCGCAGAAAACGTCGATCACGCCGGTCTTGACGGCCATGATGCCGGCGCCTACATCATAGATATTGATTTCCAACGGGCGATGCAATTCCTTGCCCAGCTCCCGCAGAAGGTCGATTTCGAGGCCATACCACTCCCCATTGATCTGGAACGATACGGGGGCGGTCATGGTGCAGGTGCCGACCCGGATGGGCGCACCTTCCAACTCGTCGGGGATATGCGAATAAGTACCCTCATCGAGGTAGCGGTCGGTGAGCCAGTAATCTTTCAGCTGCGCCATGGTTCCTTCCTCTTCCAGGCGATGCAAGACGGCCGTCATCGTGTTCGCCAGCGTCGGGTTGTTCTTGTTGAACATGAAACCGGTGGGAAAGATCTTCTCGCCGTAGAAGGCGATCTTGACGCCGTTCTCCCGCTGGACCTGTGCATTATAGACGACCTCGTCGGTCACGGCCACGTCGGCCTTGCCGTTCAGCAGGGCTTGCAGGACATCGCTGTCCGAGTTGTATCGCTGCACGGTCACGCCCGGGCGTTCCGACAGGTCCATGTCGTAGCAGCTCCCGGAAGTGAGCGCCACCCGCATCCCGACCAGATCCGCCTCGCTGTGCAAGTCGAGGGGTATTTGGTCATTCTGTGCGCAAGAGAAAAGGGTAAGCGCCGCCAGGGCGCTCCAAAGGTATTTGATCACGCTTCGTTTCATCAAGCTACAAAAATAGCTAAAAATTATTCTCCGGACAACTCACTGATCCGCCTCTGAATCAGGCGCCGGGCAATGGAACCGGGCTTGGGCAGTGGCGGGAGCGCGTCCGGCCGGAACCAGCGCGCATCGGCGAGCTCCGACTCCTGGATGTGGATCTCACCGGACTTGTACTCGGCATAAAAAGCGACCATCAGCTGGTCGGGGAACGGCCAGGCCTGGCTGCCGGCGTAGCGGATGTTCTCCACCTCCAGGCTGGTCTCTTCGCGCACTTCGCGGTGCAGGGCCTGCTCCAGCGTCTCCCCCGCCTCGACGAAGCCCGCCAGGCAGGCATAGATGCCCAGGCGGTCCTTGACATTGCGCAGGAGCAGCAGTTCGTCGCCCCGGGTGATCAGGGTGATGATGCAGGGCTCGATCCGCGGGTAGACGAGGCGCCCGCAGGCGGGGCACTCGAGCGCGGTCTCCGTGGCGTGCAGGCGCAGGGGCTGCCCGCAGGACGGGCAGAAGCGGGTATTCTCCTGCCAGCTGCAAAGCGCCTTCAGGCGCGAAACGAGGGCGATTTCCGCCTCGTCATGAGCGAAGAAATAGCTCGGAACAGGCACGAAGCTGCATCCTTCCGGCGCGGGCGTGCCCGACTGGAGGATCAGACCGGTGCCGCCGCTGACGCGGTCGTCGAAACGGACGCGGACATCCGATGGAACAAAGGAGGCGATCCTCTCCGCTTTCGCGGCGTCGCCTCCTGATTCGACCAGGATCTCCCGGTCGCGAAAAATATAGGCCTGCTGCAGCGCCATTATTTACCGGTGGCCGGCGCCTGGATGTCGTTCAGGCACTGGATGTCATTGAGGAACCACTCGCCGGTGCTCTTCTTCTGGCGCAGCTTGATCTGGCGCAGGGCTTCAGCCCCGCTGGAACGCAGGCTGATGACGGCCCAGCCGTCCTCCTGGAAGGTATACGGGCTGCTGACCGGGGTCAGCTTATAGGGCATCGAGGGCGTGTAGCCGTTCGCCGGCGTGGCGCCGGCAAAATAGGAGCGCGGCTTGTAGCCCATGCCCTGCAGACGGTCTCTCAGGAACTCCTTCTCGTAGGCGGTCAGCGCCTCGTCCCCCTTCAGCCAGTTGAGCATCTTGAAGCACTCCTCGGGGTTGGTCTCGTAACGGCAGAGGGCGGCGACGGTCATCGCAGCCACGCCGTACGCGTCCTTCCGGTTGGCTTCGGGCAGGGCCTGCAGGTCCTGGACATTCTCGGGAAGATTATAGTAAGTGTACGTCTTGACGCCTCCGCGGAAGATGCTGCCGGCACCGCTGCTGACCGTATCAGCCACCTGGGTGAAAACGCCGCAGCCGGCCAGCGTGGCCAGGGCGGCGATGACGGAAATCAGTCTGACAATTCTTTTCATGACATTCTTAATTTGATGCTAAGTTAGCAAAAAAGCTGAAGATTTGTTATATTTACACGATAGAAATCAAAACTGCACGAGCTATGTTTGACGCTACTCACGGACTCTATGTCGCCCATGGTCCGAACGGACCGATTTCCATCATCGGCAAGATGGCCAACCGCCATGGACTCATCGCCGGCGCCACCGGTACCGGCAAGACCGTCACCCTCCAGGTGCTGGCCGAATCGTTCAGCCAGGCAGGCGTGCCCTGCTTCATGGCCGATATGAAAGGAGACCTGTCCGGCATCAGCCAGGCCGGCCGCCTGAGCGGCTTCATCGAGAAGCGTCTGCCGGAATTCGGCCTCGAGGCACCGCAGTTCTCCGGCTGCCCCACCCGCTTCTTCGACGTATTCGGCGAGCAGGGGCATCCGATGCGCACCACCATCTCGAACATGGGTCCGCAGCTGCTCAGCCGCCTGCTCGGCCTGAATGAGGTGCAGAGCGGCGTGATGGACATCATTTTCCGCGTCGCGGACGACAAGGGCCTGCTGCTCATCGACATGAAGGATCTGCGCGCGCTGCTGGGCTATGTGGCCGAGCACGCGGAGGAATACTCCCGGACCTACGGCAACGTGTCCACGTCCAGCGTCGGCGCCATCCAGCGCGCGCTGCTCTCGCTCGAGAACCAGGGCGCGGACAAGTTCTTCGCGGAGCCGTCCTTCGACATCCAGGACCTCTTCGCGGTGGAGAACGGCCGCGGCGTGATGAGCGTGCTGGCCGCCGACAAGCTGATGATGAATCCGAAGCTCTATTCGACTTTCCTGCTCTGGCTGCTGTCCGACATCTATGCGAATATGCCGGAAGTCGGCGACCAGGAACTGCCGAAGCTCGTTTTCTTCTTCGACGAGGCGCACACCCTCTTCACGGACACCTCCCCGGCACTCGTGAGCAAGATCGAGCAGGTGGTCCGCCTGATCCGAAGCAAGGGCATCGGCGTGTATTTCATCACGCAGAACCCCTCCGATATCCCCGACAGCGTCCTGGGCCAGCTGGGCAATCGCGTCCAGCATGCGCTGCGCGCCTATACCCCGAAGGACCAGAAAGCCGTCCGGGCTGCTGCGGAGACCTTCCGCGCCAATCCTGCCTTCAAGACGGAGGACGCCATCATGGCGCTGGAGACCGGCGAGGCGCTGGTCAGCTTCCTCGACGCCAAGGGCGCCCCGAGCGTGGTGGAGCGGGCCAAGATTCTCTTCCCGCTGAGCCAGATCGGCGCCATCACCGCCGGGCAGCGCCTGGACATCCAGAACGCTTCGCCGTTGGGCGGCAAATATGACCACGTCATCGACCGCGAATCCGCCTTCGAGGTGCTGCTCGCCGACGCGCAGAAAGCTGCCGAGGAGCAGGCCCGCCAGCAGGAAGAGGTCGAGCGTCAGAAGGCCGAGGCGGCCCGCACCGCCGCGAAGGAACCCAAGGCCCCGGCCAAGTCGGGCGGCAAGGCCAAGAAGTCCATCGCGGGCGCAGTGGCTGCCGCTGCCGCGACGGCGGCCATCTCCAGCGTTTCCCGCAGCGCGGGCACGGCCGTGGCCAACGCCGTCACCGGCAAGAAGAGCCGAAGCACCAAGAGCACGGCGGAGAAAGCCATCGGCAGCGCCACGTCCAGTGCGCTCCGCACCCTGACCCGCAGCATTTTGGGCAGCCTGATCAAGTAAAAGCAGTGTTAACATTTTTGTTAGCACATATAACAGAAATGTTTTAAACATAATATTACAGCGCTTTTTGTAAAATACACACTGCTATAACACAATTGTTAGTAAAAAGTAGTCATTCCGGGCTTGACCCGGAATCTCCAAGCATGAAGAATAAGGTATCCGTCCTCCTCCTGTCAGCCCTGCTGCTGACCCTCGCCTCCTGCGGCCCCAAAGGCAAGATTGAAGTGGGCCCTGTGGAATTCCTCCCCACGCCCCCGCTCGGTTTTTTCCCGGAATTCTATGCAGCCGATACCACCGAAGTCCGTCCCGGCGATTCCTTCATCGGCCTGATGAACCGGCTCGGCCTCGGCGCCTCCAAAGCGTATCTCCTTACGACGCGCTGCGAGGGCATCTTCGATGTCCGGAAGGTAATCGCAGGCAAGCAGGTGCAGGCCTACTACGACATCGATGAGAACGGGAGCAGGAACCTCAGCTACGTCGTCTATGTGGAGGACCGTCTCCACTCCACGGTGTTCCAGGTGGCCGATTCGCTGGCGATCTGGAAAGTCGAGAAGCCGGTGGAGCGCATCCGGCGCATCACGGACGTGACCATCAACAGCTCGCTCTGGAACGATATGATCGCCGCCGGCGGCTCCCCCAACCTGATCATGACCCTGGCGGACATCTACCAGTGGAGCGTCAACTTCTTTGCGCTCCAGAAAGGCGACCGTTTCCGGATGATCTATAATGAACTCGTCAGCGAAGGCGAGCGCGTGGGCATCGACACGGTGCATTTCGCCCTCTACGACGGCGTCGGCGGCAAGCAGGTCGCGGCCGTCCGCTTCGATGTCGGCGACGGTTCGCGCGGCACCTACTGGGACAAGGGCGGCGAGAGCCTGAAGCGCATGTTCCTCAAGGCACCGCTCAAGTACAACCGCGTCAGCAGCGGTTTCTCTTATGCGCGCGTGCATCCCGTCACCGGCAAGGTGAAGGCGCACACGGCCGTGGACTACGCCGCGCCGACCGGAACGCCCGTCCACGCCCTGGGCGACGGTACGATCACGAAACTGGGCTGGGACGGCGGTGGCGGTGGCAACCGCATCCGCATCAAGCATATGCAGGGTTACGAGACCAGCTACATGCACCTGTCCAAGTTCGCGCCCGGCCTGAAGGTCGGTTCCCGCGTGTCGCAGGGCCAGCTGATCGGCTATGTGGGTGCGACCGGCACGGCCACGGGCCCGCACCTTGACTTCCGCGTGTTCCAGAACGGCAAGGCGATCAATCCGCTGTCGCTGAACTCCCCCGCTTCCGAGCCGCTGGAGAAGAAGTACCTGGACGCCTTCAACGCCCTGTATGATAAATGGATGAATACGTTGAACGGAGATTCGCCGATCAAGTCGGCAAATGACGAATAGTATGGAAATCAAGCCCGTTGCCATCTTCCATTCTCCCCTGCCGGAGAAGTTCGGCCTGCCCCGCCAGGCCGGGCTCGCGGAATCCCTGGCGGGCACCGTGGTGCTGGAGCCTGAATTCCGCTCGCCGGAGGCCCTGCGCGGTCTGGACGGCTTCGACTACCTCTGGCTCATCTGGGGATTCCACCTGAACCGGGAGACGGCCTCCGAAGGCCTGACCGTCCGTCCGCCCCGCCTGGGCGGCAATGAGCGCGTCGGCGTCTTCGCCTCCCGCTCCCCCTATCGTCCCAACCCGTTGGGGCTCAGCTCCGTGCGCATCGAGCGCGTGGATGCCGCCGCAGGCGAAATCCATGTCCTGGGCGCCGACCTGGCCGACGGAACGCCGATCTACGACATCAAGCCCTATGTGGAATACGCCGACAGCCACCGTGGCGTGCGCAGCGGCTTCGTGGACGGTCATGCATGGAAACGCCTGGAGGTGGTGCTGCCCCGGGAAGTCTTCCATCAGCTGGAAGCGGACAGCATCGACGGCCTCCTGGAGATCCTGGCGCAGGATCCCCGCCCCCAGTACCAGGACGACCCGGAACGCATTTACGGCCTCCGATATGGAGACCGTAACGTACGTTTCAAGGTGGAGGGCGACATCCTCACGGTCGTCGCCGTCGAGTAGATCTTATTCCAAGGCTTTGAATCCGACGTAGAGTGCGTCGATCAGGTCGCGGCTGCTGTAGGCCTCGGCCGTGTATTTGGCCGTGAGCGCATCCGCGGCGCGTCCGTGGATCCAGACACCCAGCGCAGCGGCCTCCAGGGCCGAATAGCCGCGTGCCAGCAGGCCGCCGACCAGGCCGGTCAGCACGTCGCCGCTGCCGCCCTTCGCGAGGCCGGCGTTGCCGGTGGTGTTGACGTATTTCCCGCCTTCCGGCGTATAGATCTCCGTCAGGTGGCCCTTGGAGACCACCACGCAGCCCGTTTCCAAGCAGAGGGTCTTGATCGCGAGTTCCTTCTCCTCCTGGCTGTTCCAGCTGATCAGACGGCGGAGTTCGCCTTCGTGCGGGGTCATGATGGATCCCGCCGGGATCATCTTCCTGAGCTCAGGATGGGCGGCCAGGATGAAGAGCGCATCCGCGTCCAGCACCATCGGGATGCTGTCCTCCTGCTCCTTGACGCGGGTCAGCAGGTTCGCGAAAGCTTCTTCTGTCTGCGGGGTGCGGCCCAGGCCGGGCCCCAGGGCGATGGCCGTGAA
This sequence comes from Candidatus Cryptobacteroides sp., assembly GCA_045117755.1. Lineage (GTDB taxonomy): Bacteria > Bacteroidota > Bacteroidia > Bacteroidales > UBA932 > Cryptobacteroides. The sequence continues at coordinate 19,835 of JBGUOB010000061.1, read as the reverse complement.
GCGAAGCAGGCCGTCCGGCACGCGGCTGAAGCACTCCCCGCCGTCCTCCGACAGCATCGCGGAGGGGAAACTGCTGATCGCCGCCTGTTCTGCGCGAGCGGTGGAATGCAGGGTGACGAGTCCGCAGCCGGACTTGAGCGCGGCGCCCGTGGCGAGCACGGCCGCGCCGGGCATGGACTGGGAACCGCCGACCAGCAGCAGGTGGCCGTAATCGCCCTTATGGCTTTCTTCTTCACGCCGCTTGATCAGCGGGCGCAGGAACTTGGGATTGATCTTGTTCATATAATTGGTTTTCTGTCTATTGGCAGGCGGTGATGTGGAAGCAGTGCTCCTTCTTTTCGTATTTGACGAGGATGCGTCCGGCATTCTTCTCGTCGCGCAGGACCTCGCCGAGGACCTTGGTCAGCTCGTAGGGCTGCATGAACTCGTCCGTCTCCTCGTCGCGGGCGTAACGCGTGTAGGTGATGTCGAAGGTGGAGCCGTAGCAGTGGGCGGAGTTGTCCGAAGCGTTCGGATTCCCGCTTCTGCGCAGGCGCGCGACGTCTTCTTCCGTGCGCAGGATCGACGAGCAGACCAGCTTGTAGACCGGGAGCTGCTTGCGCGTCAGCGAGTCGTTGAACGCCTTGGCAATGCGCTTCAGCTCCGTCGCCGCGTTCGCGGTCAGATAGGGCACCGAGTAGCGCAGTTCATCGATTTCCAGGTAGTCGGAGTTCTCGATCAGGACCAGTTTCTTCGTGTCGATGTCGTCCCGTTTCTCGGGAATGGTCTTCAGGCCGACCTCCCTCGCCTTCTCCAGGTGGGTGTCATTGATGTCGTTGAACACCTTGCCGTAGGACATCAGCTTCGTGTAGTAGATGATCTCCCGAGCGGTGGACACCCCCGTTCCGTCCACGTCGTCTTCTTCCGTTTCCGGTTCTTCGACGATTTCCACGGTCTCTTCCACGGCCGGCGCCTCGACGGGCGCTTCCGCGAGCTCGGTTTCAGGCTTCGCCGGCTTCTCCTTACCGCCGCTGCAGCCCCGTCCTACCAGGATTCCGAGCAGGAATCCCAGCAGGAAAGGGGTCAACAGGACAATCAGTGCTTTTTGCTTCCTAGTCATATTTCAGGATGGGCTGCCGGGCGGCGGTCGTCTCGTCGGGACGCCCGATCGGCGTGCAGTGCGGCGCACCGTGGAGCATCTCCGGGTCGGCCTTCGCCTCTTCCGCGATCTTGCGCATCACGGCAATGAACGCGTCCAGCGTTTCCAGCGACTCGGTCTCCGTGGGCTCGATCATGATGGCCTGGTGGAAGAGGAGCGGGAAATAGATGGTCGGCGCGTGGAAGCCGTAGTCAAGCAGGCGCTTGGCGACGTCGAGCGTCGAGACGCCGTTGTCCTCCAGCAGGCCGTCGAAGACAAATTCGTGCTTGCAGACGGTCGGGATGGGCAGCTTGTAGCAGTCCTTGAGCGATTCTTTGATATAATTCGCGCCCAGCGTGGCCAGTTTTCCGGCCATTTTGACGTGCTCGCGGCCCAGCATGAGGATGTAGGCGTAGGCGCGCAGGATGATGCCGAAATTGCCGTGGAATCCGCTGACGCGGGGAATGTGCAGGAACGGGAGCACCTTGTCGGACACGCCGACGGGGCCTGCACCGGGACCGCCACCGCCGTGGGGCGTGGAGAAGGTCTTGTGCAGGTTCAGGTGCATGATGTCGAAACCCATGTCGCCCGGACGGACCATGCCGAGGAGCGGGTTCATGTTGGCGCCGTCGTAGTAGAGCAGGCCGCCGCAGTCATGGACCAGCTGCGCGATCTCCTTGATATCGCGCTCGAAGAGGCCGAGGGTGTTGGGGTTGGTCATCATGATGCCCGCGATGTCCGGGCCGAGCAGCGGCTTGAGGGCCTCGACGTCCACGAGTCCGTCTTCCTTGGACTTGACGACGACGATGTCGAGGCCGCAGACGGCTGCGGAGGCCGGGTTGGTGCCGTGGGCGCTGTCCGGGACGATGACCTTGGTGCGGGCGCTGTCTCCCCTGCTCATGTGGTATTCGCGCATAAGCATGAGGCCGGTGAGCTCGCCGTGGGCGCCGGCGCAGGGCAGGAAGGTGAAGTGCTTCATGCCGGTGATGGCGGCGAGGGCCTTGTCCATGCCGACGTAGATCTCGAGGGTGCCCTTGGTGGTGGATTCGGGCTGGAGCGGGTGCAGGCCGGTGAAGGCGGGCATGTTCGCGATTTCCTCGTTGATCTTGGGGTTGTATTTCATGGTGCAGGAGCCGAGCGGGTAGAAGCCCGTGTCGACGCCGAAGTTCATCTGGGACAGGTTGGTATAATGTCTGACAACATCCACCTCACTGACTTCCGGAAGGTCCAGGGGCACCTCACGCCATAATACGCTGCTCGCAGCAACCTGTCCCTCGGAAACGTCCTTCGGACCCCACCGCTGCGCTTCGCTTGCGGTCCCCCCTCTTACGATGCCGAGGGTGGCACGGTTTCCGAGAGACAGTTGCTGCTCAGCAGCTCCAAGGGATTCGGGCAGGGAGTATCCGGTTCTGCCGGGTTTGGAGAGTTCAAATATGAGTTTATCGTAATACTTCATAGCTGTGTCCTCCCCTATTTAACCGATTTGACGATTTCGACGATCTGGTCCAGCTCCTCGCGGGTGTGCTTCTCCGTGACGCAGAAGGTCACGTAGCCGTCCTCGGTCTGGAGGGCGGCGAAGAAGCCCGCGTCGAGCAGGGCCTGCTGCAGCTTCTGGACGTCACAGAGCGGCTTGAGGCAGAATTCCTTGAGGAATTCGCCCTCGAAGACGCGCTCGAACTTGCCCGTGGCGAGCAGGGCGTCGTGCAGGTAGTGGGAGCCCTCGTAGCAGAGGGCGTTGAGCTTGCGCATGCCCTCCGGGCCCATCAGGGACAGGTACACCGTGCACCAGAGAGCCATCAGGGACTCGTTGGAGCAGATGTTCGAAGTAGCTTTCTCGCGGCGGATGTGCTGCTCGCGCGCCTGGAGCGTCAGGACGAAGCAGCGCTTGCCGGAGGCATCCGTGGTCTGGCCGACGATGCGGCCGGGCAGCTTGCGCATCAGCGCCGCCGTGCAGGCCATGAAGCCGACGTACGGGCCGCCGAAGCAGAGCGGAATGCCGAGCGACTGGCCGTCGCCCACGGCGATATCGGCGCCCCACTCCGCCGGAGACTTCACGACGGCGAGGGCGGACGGGTCGCAGTACTCGACCAGCAATGCGCCTGCATTGTGGACGAGATCGGCGAGACCGAGGTGACTTTCAATCACACCGAAGCGATTGATGGAAGGAACGATAACGCCTGCCAGGTCAAGTACGCCTTCAGCTACCTCTTCGGCCACCTTGTCGGTGACGACCAGGTTGATGCCAGCGTATTTGGCATAGGTCCGGACCGTCTCGATGACGTGCGGCAGGAGCCGCGCAGAGAGGATCACGGTGTTGCGTTTCTTGGTGCTTGCGACGCACATGCGCATGGCCTCGGCCGCGGCGGTGGGACCGTCGTACATGGAGGCGTTGGCGCAGTCCAGGCCGGTCAGGCGGCAGATCATCGTCTGCCACTCGAAGATGTAGCGGAGCGTACCCTGCGAGATCTCGCACTGGTACGGTGTGTAGGCCGTCAGAAACTCGCTGCGCGAGGTGATATACGGGATCACGGACGGGACGTAGTGGTCATACGCGCCCTGCCCGACGAAAACCTTGAGGCGGGTGTTCTTGGCCGCGAGGCCCTCGAAAAAGTCACGAACCTGCTGCTCGCTCATCGCGGACGGCAGGTCGTACTCCCCCTTGTAGATGAAATCCGCGGGGACATCGGCATACAGATCGTCCAGCGAGCTGACGCCGATTCTTTCGAGCATAATGCGGATATCTTCCTCCGTCTGAGGAAAATAGCTGAATGCTCCCATGGCCGGATTACTTGGCGATTTCGGCGTAGGCGGCAGCGTTCAGCAGGGCGTCGAGTTCACTCGCGTCGGACATCTCGACCTTGATGATCCAGGCGGCGTAGGCGTCCTCGTTGATCAGTTCGGGCTGGTCCTCGAGCGCATCGTTGCGGGCGACGACCTTGCCGGACACCGGGGCGATCAGCTCGCTGGAGGTCTTCACGCTCTCCAAGGCGCCGAAGTCGCTGCCGGCCTCGACCTCGTCGTCGACGTCAGGCATCTCGACATAGGTAATGTCCCCCATCTCGCTCTGCGCGAAATCGGAAACGCCGATGATGGCGACGTTGCCATCCACTTTGACCCATTCGTGGGACTCGCTGTAGAGGAGTCCCTCTGCAATCTTACTCATATTGGTTATGTTTTATTTTTTATAATTAGTCTGATAGAAACGTTTCTTGACGACGACGCCCGGGAAGGCGTTCTTGCGCACGCGCACCAGCAGCGGGGTGCCGAGGGCCGCGTAGGCGCTGTCCACAAGGGCGAAGCAGATGCTCTTCTCGAGGCTGATGGAGTGGTAGCCGGTCGTCACTTCGCCGATCACGGTGCCGTCCTCCAGCTCCACGGGATAACCATGGCGCGGGAAAGCCTTGTCGGCCAGCTCGATGCCCACCAGCTTGCGTGCAGTGCCGTTCGCCTTCTGCTCCGCGAGGGCCTCCTTGCCGATGAATTCCGGCTTGTCCAGCTTGCAGAACATGCCCAGGCCGGCCATGATCGGGGAAATGTCGGCGGTCAGCTCGTCGCCGTAGAGCGGCATGCCGGCCTCGAAGCGCAGGGTGTCGCGGCAGCCCAGGCCGCAGGGCTTCACGCCCGCGGTGAGGAGCTCGTTCCAGTAATTCCGGATCAGCGCCGGCTCCGCGTAGATCTCGAAGCCGTCCTCGCCGGTGTAGCCGGTGCGGCTGACGATGATGCGGTGGCCGTCCCGGAGGACGTCCTGGAAAGTGTAGAAGGTCAGTGCGGCGGCTTCGTGGAAGCCCAGGGTGTCGCAGACGAATTTCTCGGCCTCGGGACCCTGGACGGCGATCTGCCCCCAGGCGTCCGACTGGTTGTCGATCTTCACGTCGAATCCGGCGGCCTGCTCCAGCATCCAGGTGTAGTCCTTCTCGATGTTGGAGGCGTTGACCACCAGCAGGTAGTGCTGCGGCTCGCTTTCGCGATAGACGAGCAGATCGTCCACCGTGCCGCCGTCGGGATAGAGCATCATGCCGTACAGGATGCCGCCCGGGGCGAGCGTGCGGACGTCATTGGTAAAAATGTGATTCACATAACGCTCCGCGTCGGGGCCGCAGATGAAGACTTCGCCCATGTGGGAGACATCGAACACCCCGGCAGCGCGGCGGACGGCGTTGTGCTCGTCGATGATGCCGCTGTACTGGATGGGCATGTCGTACCCCGCAAAAGGGCTCATCTTGGCACCCAGCTCCACGTGGAGATCATGCAGACAAGTCTTTTTCAGGAGATTTTCCATGTTGGTTATCAGTGTGGTTATTTAAGGATTTCGAGGTCTTTCTTGAGGATCATCTTGGGGTCCATCATCTTAACTTTCTGGAAGAGGATGACCTGGTTCCCGAGCGAGAGGTAGACCTTGTCTTCGTGCTTGCCCTTTCGCCACCATTTGTAGAATCCGACCGGATCGTTCTCGAAAGGAATCTTGGCCAGGATCCCGGAACTGTAGCCAGGGTAGTCGATGACGAGGCGCAGGCCCATGAATTTCTTATAATAGTCGGGGTCGGCGCGGCGAAGCTTGCTGACCAGCGGATTCAGGACTTCCATCGTATCCACCTGCAGGACCTTGTCCCGGATGATCATCCGGTGGATACGGACAGGATCGTAGTTCAGCCAGGCGCCCAGACGGAGGGTCTTGGGCCCCTCGTCGGTGTCCAGCGTCAACTCATCCATCGAGAAGTAGACTTTCTCGGAGTCGAGCGGGTATTGAACTTCTTCCTGTGCCATCTCTAAAAACGCATCAACAAATGTAGGGTTTTATTTTGATTTTTCCTATTTTTACACCGCCATGCAGCGAATATTTGCAGATTTTTCCTCCTTGGAGGGCACGAATTGTTATTGTTCGGCGGAGAGTGCGGAGCAGATCCGGCGCACCGTCGCCGGGCTGCCGCTGCGGGCCTTCCACGACATCGGCACGGGCGATTACCATTACCAGACGCTGTTCTGGCTGGAGCGGATCGCCGAGCCTTTCTCCCTGGTGCTTTTCGACCATCATCCGGACGACCAGGACGGCGCCTTCGGCGAGGACCTGCTGAGCTGCGGCGGCTGGGTCGCCCGCGCGCGCAAGCTTCCTTTTTTAGAAAAGGACGTGTGGATCCGCGACGCGGCGGACTTCCCCGCCCTGGCTGCGCTGCCCGAGCTGCCGGTCTATCTCTCGCTGGACCTGGACGTCCTGTCGGAGCAGTACGCCCGCACGGACTGGGACCAGGGCGCGATGACATTCCATGAAATGGAGACCGCGCTGCGCGCGCTGGTGTCCTCCCGCCGGATACTCGGCGTGGACCTGTGCGGCGGCAACACGGTCGAAAAAGGAGCCTCCCCGGAGGATCTTGCGCTGAACGCATCCACCGGGGAGGCCCTGTACGGTATTTTCCGGGATCTTATTTGACGATCTTGAAGGTCACAGGAATCGAGCAGGTCACAGGCACGTTCTTGCCGTTCTGCTTGGCCGGCGTCCAGGCCGGAGCGCTCTCGACCACGCGGAGGGCCTCGGCGTTCAGCTCATCGTCCACACCGTTGACCACCTTGGCGTTGCGGATCTTGCCGTTGGCATCCACCACGAAGTTGACGGTCACCTTGCCCTCGACATTGTTATCCAGGGCGTTCTGCGGATACTGGATGTTCTGCTGGACATACTTGACGAAAGCGTCGGCGTCACCGCCGTTGAAGGTCGGCTTGGCTTCGACAGCGGCGTAAGGCACGATACCGTCGAGTTTCTCCAGCGCGTCCTGGGTACGGTCGATCGCCTCGGCGGCTTCCTCGCCCAGTTCGGCGGCAGCGGCCTCAGCACCTTCGACAGCTTCTTCAGCGATGCCCTCGACAGCCTCGGCGGCATCCTGAACTTCTTCACTTCCCTTGCTCGCATTCTTGCAAGAGAAAACCATCATCGCGCAAGCGGCGATCATGGCGACAGCAAATAATTTTTTCATGACTATAAGTGTTTTAAATAGCTTTTTCGACGCAAAGGTAAAAATTATTTTGTCTCGTTGTTAAAAAATTTTAAGAATTTTGAGCGACGTCATTTATCCGGGAAAAATCCGTACATTTGTAGTCTATGATTACTTTCTTTATCAGCGTGATCGCCCTGGTCCTGGGATTCCTGCTTTACGGCAAGTTCGTCGAGCGGGTGTTCGGTCCGGACCCGGCGCGTCCTACGCCTGCCATCACCAAGGCGGACGGTATCGATTACATCGCCCTCCCCTCGTGGAAGGTTTTCATGATCCAGTTCCTGAACATCGCCGGCACGGGACCTATCTTCGGCGCCATCATGGGCGCCAAATTCGGCCCGGCGGCCTACCTCTGGATCGTGCTGGGCTGCATTTTCGGCGGCGCCGTGCACGACTACCTCAGCGGTATGCTCTCCCTGCGCCATGGCGGCGCGGGCCTGCCCGAGCTGATCGGCACCTACCTGGGCAAGCGCGCCAAGACCGTGATGCTCTGCTTCTCGATCCTGCTGCTGGTGCTGGTGGGAGCCGTGTTCGTGTACAGCCCGGCCGTCATCCTGAAGGACCTGGCGGGCGACGGCACCTCTACCGCCTTCATGATCTGGGTGGGCGCCATCTTCGTGTATTACATCATCGCGACGATGCTCCCGATCGACAAGATCATCGGCAAGATCTACCCGGTCTTCGCCATCGCGCTGATTTTCATGGCCGTGGCCCTGATGGTCGGCCTGATCGTCAAGATGCCGCAGGTCCCCGAGCTCTGGGACGGCCTGCAGAACCGCAGCCAGACCTGGGGCGGCAAGGGCCAGCCCATGTGGCCGTATATGTTCGTGACCATCGCCTGTGGCGCCATCAGTGGTTTCCACGCGACGCAGAGCCCGCTGATGGCACGCTGCCTGAAGAATGAGAAACTCGGACGCCCGGTGTTCTACGGTTCGATGATCACCGAAGGCCTCGTGGCGCTGATCTGGGCCACGATTTCTTCCTATTTCTTCTTTGGCGGCGGCGCCGCTGAAGTGGGCGGTACCTTCGCGGACGCCGCACCGACCGTGGTCACGAAGGTCTCCCGCAGCTGGCTGGGCATCGCCGGCAGCATCCTCGCCCTGTGCGGCGTGGTGGCCGCCCCGATCACCAGCGGCGACACGGCCCTGCGCAGCGCGCGCCTGATCATCGCCGATTTCCTGCATTTCGACCAGAAGCCGGTCGGCAAACGCCTCGCGATCAGCCTGCCGCTCTTCGCCGTGGCCGCGCTGATGCTGTGGTTCAACATCGCCAACGAGGATGGCTTCAACATCATCTGGCGCTACTTCGGCTGGGCCAACCAGACGCTCGCCGTCTTCACCCTCTGGGCCCTGACCGTGTTCCTCGCGCGTGAGCGCAAAGGTTCCTATTATTTGATGACATTCCTGCCGGCCTGCCTGATGACGGCCGTCAGCGTGACCTATATCAGCATCGCCCAGATCGGGTTCAACCTCCCGCTGGGCTGGAACCGCTGGATCGGCGCCGCGACCATCGTGGTCTGCGCCGTCCTCTTCTTCCGCTGGAAATCCAAAACCGCTACCAAATAAAAGTATGGCAGACGAAAAGATCATTTTCTCGATGAACGGGGTCGGCAAGGTCCTCCCCCACAACAATAAAGTCATCCTCAAGGACATCTACCTGTCCTTCTTCTACGGCGCCAAGATCGGCATCATCGGTCTGAACGGCTCCGGTAAGTCGACGCTTCTCAAGATCATCGCCGGCGTGGAGAAATCCTACAAGGGCGAGGTGGTCTGGGCCCCCGGCTACAGCGTCGGGTACCTGGAACAGGAGCCGCAGATGGATCCGGACAAAACCGTGCTGGAAGTCGTCCAGGAGGGTGTCCAGGAAGTCATGGACCTGCTCGCCGAGTACAACGAGATCGGCATGAAGTTCTGCGAGCCGATGGACGACGACCAGATGAACAAGCTGATCGAGCGCCAGGGCGAGCTCACGGAACTCATCGAACACCATGACGGCTGGGAGATCGATTCCAAGCTGGAGCGCGCCATGGACGCCCTGCAGTGCCCGCCGTCCGACGCGAAGATCGCCACCCTGTCCGGCGGCGAGCGCCGTCGCGTAGCCCTCTGCCGTCTGCTCCTGCAGGCGCCGGACGTGCTGCTGCTCGACGAGCCCACGAACCACCTCGACACCGAGTCCATCCAGTGGCTGGAAGCCCACCTGCAGCAGTACAAGGGTACGGTCATCGCCGTGACGCACGACCGTTACTTCCTCGACAACGTGGCCGGCTGGATCCTCGAGCTGGACCGCGGCGAGGGTATTCCCTGGAAGGGCAATTATTCTTCCTGGCTGGAGCAGAAGAGCACCCGCCTCGCACAGGAGGAGAAGCAGGAAAGCAAGCGCCGCAAGACCCTCGAGCGTGAGCTCGAATGGGTGCGCATGGCGCCGAAGGCCCGCCAGGCCAAGCAGAAAGCCCGTCTGGGCGCGTATGAGAAGCTGGCTTCCGCCGACGCGAAAGAGAAAGAGGCACGCCTCGAAATCTATATCCCCAACGGCCCGCACCTGGGCAACAAGGTCATCGAATTCCACGACGTCAGCAAGGCCTACGGCGACAAGCTGCTCTTCGAGCATCTGGATTTCGTCCTGCCGCCGGCAGGCATCGTGGGTGTGATCGGCCCGAACGGCGCCGGCAAGACCACCCTCTTCCGCCTCATCATGGGCATCGAGAAGCCGGACTCCGGCACCATCGAGATCGGCGAGACCGCCAAGATCGCCTACGTGGACCAGCAGCACAAGAGCATCGACCCCGACAAGACGGTCTATGAGACCATCGCCGGCAACTCCGAGTGGGTGCGCCTGGGCGGCAAGGACATCAACGCGCGCTCCTGGGTGTCGCGCTTCAACTTCTCCGGCGCCGATCAGGAGAAACTCTGCGGCGTGCTGTCCGGCGGCGAGCGCAACCGCCTGCACCTGGCGCTGACGCTCAAGGACGAGGGCAATGTCCTGCTGCTCGACGAGCCGACCAACGACGTGGACGTCAACACGATCCGCGCCCTGGAGGAAGGTCTCGACGGCTTCGCGGGCTGTGCCGTGGTGGTCAGCCACGACCGCTGGTTCCTCGACCGCATCGCCACGCACATCCTCGCCTTCGAGGGCGACGGCGTGGTGTATTTCTTCGAAGGAAGCTACTCCGAGTACGAGGAGAACCGCAAGGCCCGCCTCGGCGAGACCGAGCCCAAGCGCTTCAAATACAAAAAATTAATGGAATAGCTAATAGCCATTCCGGGCTTGGCCCGGAATCTTCAAGCAAATGAAAAATACTTTTTCTGACGATATCAAAAGCCTTCAGGAGAGCATCAAGCGCCTGCAGCAGATCAAGGAAGTCCTCTACGCCGTGGAGGACGTGGCGCTGGAAGTGGAGCGCGGCGTGAGCGAGATCGACGCCCGCATCCCCCTGCGGGAGAATCTTTCCAAGATCAAGGACGGCGAAGAGCGCGCCCAGGCCGAACACGCCCTGGACCTGCTCGAGGAAACCTTCGCCCTCATCGACGAGATCCTCGGCCCGCCCGAAGACGAACTCACCGGGGAGCCTGTCGGCACCCCGATGGATCCGGTTGCGCGTGGTTCGCATGCCAGCGAGCTGCGGCTGGAAGACTTCCTGCGCAATTATAAGCCCGGCAAGAACAAAGTCAGTTAAATCATTACTTTAGATAACCGAAGCTTCGATTATGAATACTATCTGGATTGTATTACCGATTCTCACCATTCTGATGTTTGACCTGGGGCTCTGCCTGAAGCTCCAGGATTTTGCCCGGGTGGTGAAAGCCCCCAAGGCCGTGCTCCTGGCCCTGTTCGGCCAGATCGTGCTGCTCCCGCTGATCGCCTGGGGCATCGGCTCCATTTTCGAACTGACACCGGTCTTCTTCCTCGGTCTGATCCTGATTGCCTGCTGCCCGGGCGGCAGCTCCTCCAATATTTTCTCCAAGCTCGCCGGCGGCGACGTGGCCCTGTCCGTCACGCTGACAGCCTGCAGCAGCCTGATCACGCTCGTCACCGTGCCCGTGATCATGGCCTGGAGCACCCGTGCTGCCGGCGAGGCCGTCGGCATCACCCTGCCCGTCGGCAATCTGCTGAAGCAGAACCTCCTGCTGATGCTGCTGCCGGTGCTGATCGGCATCGGCGTCAACCAGTGGTGGCCGAAGGCCGCCGCCGCAATCGACAAGGTGCTGGCCAAGGCCGCCTTCCCCGCCCTGATGCTGCTGGTGACGGTTTTCTTCGCCCAGCATTACAAGACCATCTTCGCGAACATGGGCACGCTCGGCCTCTGCGTCACGCTGCTCATCCTCCTCTCCGCCGGCGCCGCGGCCGGTCTCTCCCGCCTCTTCCGCCTCGGCGGCCAGCAGCGCCGCACCATCGTGATCGAGGTGGGCATGCAGAACGCCGCACAGGCCATCGCCGTGGCCTCCAGCCCCTTCATCTTCGCCAACGAGCAGATGGCCATCCCGGCCATCCTCTACTCCCTGATGATGAACGTGGTGCTGCTGATCTATGTGGCCGTCGTCCGTAAAAAGAAAGCATAAATTCGTATATTTGCAGAAATCTGACCCGTTATGGCATACGACATTTCCATCAAACTCCCCCAGGGCTGGGTCTCCGACCTGGACACATATCTGGATGAATCCGGCGTGGAGATCACCCACCTCTCCTGCCACCTCCCCAACGACAAGCAGCAGACCGACGAGGCGCTGATCGACGCCTACGTGGGCCCGATGCCGGAAGATATGACGGCGGCGGACCAGGCGTTGTCCAACTACGCGGACACCGTGGGTTTTGACGACGACGATCCGGACGACTTCGATCCCATCGTCGAATGGCCGTTCAACGGCAAGAAAGCCTATGGTTTCGAGGCCATCGCCGAGGATGACTCTCCGATGCGCATGATGTGCATCGAGGTCAAGAAAGGCACACTGGTGATCCTGGTCGTGCTCGCGAAGGATGACGACACCCTCGTGGAGGCCGTCCAGCTCGCCGAGCGCGGCTTACGTCTGAAATAGAATCCTGATTAAAACAGATTTACAAGATGCGCCGCGATGGCTTCCAGCCCCGCGGCGTCTTCTTCGTCGAAGGTGGCCAGTTCGCGGCTGTCGATATCCAGCACGGCCAGGACCTTGCCCTCCCGCAGCAGCGGGACGACGATCTCGCTGCGCGAAGCGCTGCTGCACGCGATGTGTCCCGGGAATTCTTCCACGTCGGGCACGATCACGGTCTCCCCGCGCTGCCAGGAAGTTCCGCAGACGCCCTTGCCAAAGGGAATGCGCGTGCAGGCCACAGGGCCCTGGAAAGGCCCGAGGACCAGCTGCCGGTCCTGCACCAGGTAGAATCCGGTCCACCAGAAGCCGAAAGCCTCGTGGATAGCGGCAGCAGCATTGGCCAGGTTGGCCGTCCGGTCGGTCTCCCCTTCCGTCAGGCTGGCGACCTGCTTGACCAGCAGCTCGTATTTTTCAGCTTTGGTGCTCATCGGCGGTCCCGTTTCGTGTTGGCCAGCAGGATGATGGAGAGCAGCAGGCCCACGCCCACGGCAGGCACGGAGGCTTCCGCGCCGAAAATGCCGCCCGTCAACCAGTCCGGACCGACAATGATGGAAGAGAAGATCTTGTCATTCACCTGGGAGCCGGACACGGCGAAGCCCAGGACGTTGCCCTGCACATAGTTCCAGGCCCAGTGGATGCCGATCGGCAGCCAGAGCGTGCCGGAGCACTTGTAGGCGGCGCCCAGCAGCAGGCCGGCCTCGATGGCGATGGCCACGGAGCTCCAGATCGTGGCGCCCGTATTGAACATATGCAAAGCACCGAAAGCCAGGGAAGAGACAATCAGCGCGGCGGCCGTGTTCCAGCGGTCGTCGATCATCCGGAACAGCACGCCCCGGAAGACGATCTCCTCGAAGACGGCCACCACGAAGAAGAAGAGGAATGAAGACAGTTGCGGGAACCAGTTGAACTTCGCGCCCGTGATGGAAAAACCGTCCAGCAGGGCCATGATCCCGACGACGGCGCCAAAATAGACGACCCCCAGCAGGAGTCCCCTCCCGAGGTCCTTCCACATGCTCTTCAGATACAGCTCCGTGATGGGACGATGCTCCGTCATATTCGTCCAGATGGCGTAGAGGAACAAGCCCAGGGAGCCGGCCAGAATGCAGGCAGGAAGCTGTGCCCAGGGAATCGGGATGGCCATGATGCCGATCGAGGCCAGTCCGTAAAGGACCATGAACAGGAACATGCCGAACAGCACGCACAGGAACCAAACCACAAAGGACATTCGGGCAGCAGAAGTATATTTTCGCATATTAACTGTCTTGTTTAGATGACAAATGTAACAATTATTGAGCGAAATGACAATTAAACCGACCGGATCAGCGAGGCTTTGGCCTGCTCCATCGCGGCGATGACGCGGTCGCACCAGGCGTCGAACTCCGGATCGGGGACCTGGAGCTCGGGATGCGCCAGGATGTACTCGATGGTTTTGCGGACGCCCTGGTCGAATCGGGTCGTGCAGCGGAAGTCGGGCACGGCGCGTTTCACCTTCTTATTGTCGAAGAGCACACACCAGGACTTGTCGCCCAGCAGTTCGCCCTCGAAGTCATAGGTCGGTTTGCCGACGGCGTCGAGGAAGTCGGACGGCACGTAGTACAGCTTCGGCTCCACACCGAGCACGTCGGCGATGATCTCGTAGATCTGCCGCCAGGTCAGCGTCTCGTCGGAGGTGATCTGGTAGGCGTTGCCGATGGCATGCGGGTTGCCCATCAGGCCGATGAAGCCCTTGGCAAAATCGGAATTATGCGTCAGCGTCCACTGGGACGTACCGTCGCCGTGCAGGATGACCGGCTTGCCGTCCAGCATGCGGCGGAGCACCTGCCAGGAGCCGTTTTTCCCGTGTACGGCCAGCGGAACGCGCCGCTCGTCGTAGGTATGGCTGGGCCGGATGATCGTGATCGGATAGCCTTCCGTGCGGAATTTCTCCAGCAGGAACTCCTCGCAGGCGATCTTGTCGCGCGAGTACTGCCAGTACGGGTTGGCCAGCGGCGTGCTCTCCGTGATGAAGGGATTGACAGCCGGCTTCTGGTAAGCCGACGCCGAGCTGATGTACATATACTGTCTGGTGTGGCCCTGGAAGAGCCGCCAGTCACGTTCGACCTGCGCCGGCACGAAGCCGATGAAGTCGCACACGCAGTCCCACTGCATGCCGGCCAGCTTGGCCGCGACATCCGCCTCGTCGTTGATGTCGGCCTGGATGACCTGGACTTCTTCGGGCACGGCCTCGCTGCGCGAGCCGCGGTTCAGCAGGGTGAGTTCCCACTCGGGGTTGGTGGCCAGCAGCCGGGTGATACCGGTGCTGATCGTACCGGTGCCACCGATGAAGAAGGCTTTCTTTTTCATGCGCGCGCCAGTTTATAGATGGCTTCCATATCCGCGCGGGCAAGCTTCTTGAAGCTGCCGACCGTGTGCGTGCCGTCGTGGCTGCATTTGCGGGCCATTTCGCGGATCTCGTCGTCCGTGATATCGCGGCCGAGCAGCTCGCGGATGCGCGTGGGCATGCCGATGGCGTGGTAGAAGCGCTCCACGGCCTCGATGCCCTTGAGCGCGGTGCCCTCAGGGTCATTGTAATCGTTCGGAACATCCCAGACGTTCACGGCGAACTGCACGAAACGCTGGATGTTCTCCTTCATCACGTAGCGCGCCCAGCTCGGCCAGACGGCCGCCAGGCCGGCGCCGTGCGTGACGTCGAACATCGCGCTGAGCTCATGCTCCAGGGCGTGCGTGGCCCAGTCGTCCTGCACGCCGCAGCCGGTCAGGCCGTTGTGCGCGACGCTGCCGCCCCACATGATCTGGGCGCGGTTGCGGTAGTCCTCGGGATCCTTCAGGACCGCGAAGACGCATTCCTTCATCGTGCGGAGCACGGCCTCGGCCAGCGCGTCCGTGAAGGTCATATCGGTATCATGCGTGAAATAGCGCTCCATCGTGTGCATCATCATGTCCGTCACGCCCGCGGCCGTCTGGTACGGCGGAAGGGTCATCGTGCGGCGGGGATTCATGATGGCGAATTTGGGGCGGGAAATATCATTGGAATAGCCGACCTTGATGTCGCCGTCCTCGTTGGTAATGACGCTCGCCTCGCTCATCTCGCTGCCGGCGGCCGGGATGGTCAGCACGCTCGCGACGGGCAGGCAGACGGTGGCTTCGGCCTTGCCGGCGTAGAAGTCCCACACTTCCCCGTCATACGGCACGCCATAGGCGATCGCTTTCGCGGAATCGATCACGCTGCCGCCGCCCACGGCGAGCAGGAAATCAATGCCCTCCCTGCGGCAGAGCGCGATACCTTCGTGCACCTTGGACAGGCGCGGGTTGGGCACGACGCCGCCCAGCAGGAACACTTCCAGACCGCCTTCCTTCAGCAGGCCTACGATCTTGTCCAGCAGACCGGATTTCGAAGCGCTTGTGCCACCGTAGTGGACCAGGACCTTGTGTCCGCCATATTTCTTGACCAGGTCGGTGACCTGTTCTTCGGAGTGCTCGCCGAACACGACCTGTGTCGGAGCGTAGTAGTTAAAATCTCTCATGGGTTGTGTGGTGTAATTGGTTTTCACAAATCTACGGAATTGTACGCGGATTTGCAAGCCGGGGCCAGGCATAAAAAAATCCGGAGCCGTTCATGCTCCGGATTTTTACATTTATTCGAATGATCAGAATCCGCCGGGGAAACCACCACCCGGGAATCCGCCGCCGAAGCCTCCCGGAGGCATCATGCCACCGCCGAAGCTACGCTGCATGGCAGCCTGGCGCTCAGCTTCGGCACGACGCAGGTCGGTGCGGTACTTGCGCATCTGCTTTTTGTCCAGAATGCTCGCAAGGTCATTCTCGTAGGCCTTCTGATTCTTCTCGATCTCGGCCTGCTTCGCCTGCATATCCTGCATCTGGGACATCATCTTGTTCATGAATTCCTGACGCTCGGCATCGGTCATCTTGCGGAAATCCTGCTGCTCACCCTGCTGTTCCATCCGGAGCTCGAGTTTGCCGTCATACTTCTGGTTCAGAGCCAGCAGAGCGGTCTGCTGCTCCTCGGTAAGATTATACTTCTGCGCCATCTCCGCCGTCTTCTCCTCAGGGGTGAGGATCTTCGGCATCTCCATGCCTTCCGGCATCTGCATACCACCCATAGGCGGCATCCCACCACCCATCGGAGGGAACTGTGCAGAAGCAAACACTGCACCGGCCATCATGCCGGCAATTACCAATAAAAAAACTTTTTTCATACAAAAAATAAGGATTTTGTACGCTCCGGGGTGCAAATATAGCAATTATTATACCAATTCCAATTTTAACCGAAGCCAGGAATAATATGGGCCAAGTCTTCCGGCTCTGTGGGCATATAAATGATCTCCCAGCCCCCTGCGCCGCGTTCGATGATCTGGACTTCCGTTTTTTCGTCAGCAGAGAGGTAGACGTAACACAAACCCACTTCCTTCTCCTGAGGATGGTGCAGCACACCTCTGAATCCATACCCCTGCAGGAATATGTGCTCCGCGGCCACCTCCACCGGCACCGTGTCGTCGGAAGTAAACACGAAAACACGGAACAGGTCCTTTCCGCCCGCTTCGGCGAAATAATACACCTCATAGAGCCGTTTGGCGGCGGTATAGTACCGGAACCATCCGTTTTCGTCCTGCTCCAGGTCGTCATTGGCTGCCCGCCACCACATCCTGCTTTCGACACGATTGCGAACCGTCTGATAGTCGGCTCCCCAGTCGACGCAAGGATCGGAAACAAGATAGCCGGCGTCGCGTTTTGCCTTCCAGGCGGCAAGTTCCGCCGCCGGGCCGGTATAGGGCGGCTGGAAGCTGATTCGATCGAGGTCGAAGTAGAAGGCGGCATGGGTGCCGGGATTCAGGGCGATGTCGGCGCTGATAATAAAGTGGCGCGCCTTGGCGGTCTTATCGTAACCATACAGTCTGACGCGTTTTTTCTCGCCGTGACTGAGGGTAAAGTCGGTTCTTGCAGGCATGGAAGGAGAAATCGCGCCAAAGGAAAGATCGCTTTCCTTTCGGGTATCTGAGTATACCCACCGGTCTTCCCCACTGTAGGCGGGATTGAGATAGAAGCCCTCGACGCGGGGCTCTTCACTCCAAATGACCAAACTTGCATAACTATAGTCACATTCCGGCGTGAGACCGTCTACACTGATGTCCACAACACTGCCCATCGGCTCCATCTCCACATCGATAACGGGCGCTTCGCTGCCGATGCTGAGGGTTGTGGTGCACAGGCCGATGGCATATTGGCCAGCGATTGTTGACGGATAGCTCTGTACGAGACGGGCGGTGGCAAGCTGGTCGGCACCCGCCAACCACCACCACGGATCCACTCCACTGCTGGCGGTCTGCCAGGCCACGAGGGTGTAGGTTCCCTGCGGAAGGGTCTCAAGATCGATGCTTACGGTTTGCAGGCTGGTGGTTTCAATCCCCTGCCTGTCTACCAGCTGCCCCTGCTGGTCGTACACAAGTACGGAATCGGTGACCTTAATGTAATCCTTTTCGGCCAGTTGTTCGACCATGAAATCGGTCATCTCCAACTTTTCGTAGAGTGCAGCGGTGTTGATCCTGACGGTGGCGTTCCAGCTGGTTAACAGGGAATTTTCGTCGCAGGAAGTAAGCAGTACGCTCGCTATTGCCATGCAGCATGTGGCCGCTGCCGCCCAAATTGAACCTTTCATGACTACTATTTTGTTACAAATGTAGGAAAAATGGAGAAAAACGAAAACCCCTGTCATGCCCAACCAGATCCCATTTTATGAAAGATTCCGGCAAAATCCGTATATTTGACGCTTAAAATCCAGCCTTCAAATGAAGAGCCAAACGATCAAAGGACATATTGTCGATGTGATCGCCCGCGAAATCTACGACGGAGAGATCACGATCAGTAACGGAATGATTGCGAAAATCCGCCGCCATCCGTTATCCTATAACCAACGCTGGCCCTATTTGATGCCGGGTTTCATCGACCATCGAGAGCTCTATGCTCACGCCGCGCGAGTATGCCCGCGTCGTGGTCTGTCACGGCACCATCGGGGTAGTAGCCGATCCGCATGAGATCGCCAACGTGCTGGGCGTGGAGGGAATTGACTTCATGATCCGCAGCGGCCGTCAGGTACGCTTCAATTTCCTGTTCAGCGCGCCCAGCTGCGTGCCCGCGGTCGGCGGCGATTTCGAAACTTCCGGCGCCGAGATCAGCGCGGACGACATCGAGCAGCTCATGGCCCGGGACGATATCGGCTACCTGGGCGAAGTGATGAACTATCCGGGCGTGCTCGCCGACGACCCGGAACTGATGCGCAAGATCCACGCCGCCCGGGCGGCGGGCAAGCCCGTGGACGGACATGCGCCCGGCCTTTCGGCCGACGAACTCGTCCGCTACGCCTCTGCGGGGATTACTACCAACCACGAATGCATGACCCTCGAAGAGGGGCGCAACAACATGAAGGCCGGCCTGAAAGTCATGATCCGCGAAGGTAGCGCAGCCAAGAGTTTCAAGGCGCTCTTCCCGCTCATCAGCGAGTACCCGGACCGCGTCATGCTCTGCACGGACGACGAGGAGCCGGACGAGCTGGAATGGGGGCACATCAACTGGCTGGTCGGAACGGCCCTCTCCAAGAAAATCAATCTGTGGGATGTGCTGCAGGTCGCCTGCGTGAACCCGCAACAGCACTACGGTGTCCGCTGGGGATTGCTCCAGGAAGGCGATCCCGCCACCTTCATCACCGTGGATACGCTCAGCCCGGAAGGGCGTGTCGAGCAGACTTTCATCCAGGGCAAAGAAGTGTACCGGCATCCGGACGGCGTGACCGACGACCTTTTCCTGCACCCGGAAGAAGATACTCCCGTCAACCGTTTCGAGGCCTCGCCCATCACGGCCTCCGACATCGAGTATCCCCTGCAGGCAGGCAAGGTGCTGGATGTGATCGTGGCGACTGACTACGCCCTTACGACAGGACACGAGAAAGTGACGCTGACCGAAGAGATGTGCGCTTCCGCCGGCTATCCCCTGCCCGATGTGCAGAAGATCGTCGTGCTGAACCGTTATCAGAGAGGCGCCCGTCCCGTTGTGGGCTGGGTGCGCGGTTTCGGTATCCGGGACGGTGCCATCGCCGGCTCCATTGCCCATGACAGCCATAACATTGTCGCCGTCGGTTCCAACGACCTGGCGCTGGTGCAGGCCATCAACCGCGTGATTGCCCTGAAAGGCGCGCGGGTGGCGGTCAGTCCCGACGGAATCGTGGATCTCCCCCTCCCCATCGCCGGTATCATGTCCGACCGGCCTTTCCCTGAGGTAGCCGAGCGCATGGAGCAGCTGCTCGATACCGCCCGGCAGATCGGTTGCCCGATGCAGGCCCCGTTCATGACCATTTCTTTTATGTGCCTGCCCGTCATCCCCGAGCTCAAGATCACGGACAAGATGGTCCTGGACACCCGGACCTTTACGAAAGTCCAGTAATCTTCAAAGCACGGGAAAAGCGAAAGAGCAGGGAGGTGTCTGATAATATTTTTACATTTACAATGTAAACCACTTTTTTAATAACACCGGCGGGGATTCTTTATAAATTGTATATCAGTACTAACCTCGTTAAATGTGGAAACTTTGTGGGAACTATTTTGAAAAAAGTGCCCCCGGAGGATCTCCAGGGGCACTTTTGAGGTGCGTAGCGGAACT
>JBGUOB010000060.1:0-3635 GCA_045117755.1 Candidatus Cryptobacteroides sp. | reverse complement strand
GCCCTCAGCTGTCTGCGCTGGCTCATGAGCTTCATTCCTGCACTCGTAGCCCTCGTGTCTATGTGCATCGTCTGGTTCTATCCGCTCACCACCGAGCGTATCACGCAGATTAACATCCAACTGAAGGAATTACGCAGTTACTATCGCGATGTTGACGAAAACGATTGAAACAATGAAATGTGAGATGCAGGATGTTGTCCAGAACAACATCCTGCGTTTCTGGTTAGACCGCATGCAGGACCACGAAAACGGTGGCTTCTACGGGCGCATCGATGCCAACGAGGAGCTCCACCGCGAGGCCGAAAAGGGCGCCATCCTCAACGCCCGCATCCTCTGGTCCTTCTCCGCCGCCTACCGCGTCCTCGGCGGTTCTGCCGCCGGTCGTGGCTGCGGTTCTGATGCCGGTCGTGTGCTCGGCGGTTCGGCCGCCGAGGCCTCCGCCTATCTCGCTGCCGCCACGCGCGCCAAGGACTACTTCATCGAACACTTCATCGACCACGAATACGGCGGCGTCTATTGGAGCGTCGACTACAAAGGCAATCCCCTCGACACCAAGAAGCAGTTCTATGCCATCGGCTTCGCCATCTACGGCCTCTCGGAATATGCCCGCGCTACGGGCGACCGCGAGGCGCTCGACTATGCCCTGCAACTCTTCGAATGCATCGAGGACCACGCCTTCGACCACGAGCACAACGGCTATATCGAAGCCCTCTCGCGCGACTGGCAACCCTTGGCCGACATGCGCCTCTCCGATCTCGACGCCAACTACCCGAAGTCGCAGAACACCCATCTGCACATCATCGAGCCCTACGCCAACCTCTACCGCACGCTGAAAGAGTTTCAAGCCGCTTCATCGTGCGACTACGTCCCCGTCATCGGCTCCGTATTGCCCATCGACATCACGGTGCCTTGCGATTTAGTCGCAAGGGTCGAAGGCGCCCTGCGCAACATCATCGGCATCTTTACCGACCGCATCCTCAATCCCGAAACCCACCACCTCGACCTCTTCTTCGACATGGACTGGACGCGTGGTGCAGGCCGGCTCGAGAGCTACGGCCACGACATCGAGTGCTCATGGCTCATGCACGAGGCTGCCCTCGTCTTGGGCGACCGGCAGGTGCTGGCCCGCGTCGAACCCGTTGTCCGCGAAGTGGCAAAAGCCAGCGAGAAAGGGCTGCGTCCCGACGGTTCGATGATTCACGAGGCGAACCTCGACACAGGTCACGTCGACGACGACCTCCACTGGTGGGTACAGGCCGAGAATGTCGTCGGCTGGTTCAATCTCTACCAGCACTTTGGCGACGAGGAAGCCCTCGCGCGAGCCCTGAAATGCTGGGACTATATCAAGGCGCAAATCATTGATTATGAGCATGGTGAGTGGCATTGGAGCCGCCACGCCGACGGCACGTTGAACACCGTCGACGACAAGGCTGGCTTCTGGAAGTGTCCCTACCACAACAGCCGCATGTGCCTCGAAATCATCGAAAGATTTGGCAGTATGGAAAATAATTAGTACCTTTCACCCTTGGTGAAGGTAGGCTGCATCTCAAAAAAATCCAAATAAAATTTGGTTTTTTGTTCGATTTGCACTACCTTTGCCCGCCAAAAGCAACAAACAAGACATTTTAAATATGCAACAGAAGATTATTATCCTCGATTTCGGTTCGCAGACCACGCAGCTCATCGGCCGTCGCGTCCGCGAACTCGATACCTTCTGCGAGATCCTGCCCTACAACAAGTATCCTGTAGGCAACGACGACGACGTCATCGGCGTCATCCTCTCCGGCTCACCCTACTCGGTGCACGATCCGGAGGCTTTCAAGGTGGACCTCTCGCAGTTCGTAGGCCGCATCCCCGTGCTCGGCATCTGCTATGGTGCACAGTTCATCAGTCATACGCTGGGCGGCCGTGTGGAAAAGGCCGACTCCCGCGAATATGGCCGTGCAAACCTCCAGACCGTCGACACTACGAACCCGCTCTTCAAGGGCTTCGACCAGCACTCGCAGGTGTGGATGTCGCATGGTGACACCATCACCGCCATCCCCGACGGCTTCGAAATAATCGGTTCTACCAAGGACGTTCAGAACGCCGCATTCTGGTGCGCGCCAGATAATGGTCAATGGTCAATGGTCAATGGTCAATGGTCAATGGTCAATGGTCAATCATCCCATGGCATCTGGGCCGTCCAGTTCCATCCCGAGGTCTATCACACCCTGCAGGGTAAGCAACTGCTGAAGAATTTCGTCGTCGACATCTGCGGCTCACGTCAGGAGTGGAGCGCTGCCTCGTTCGTAGAAAGCACCGTCGCCACGCTGCGCTATCAGCTGGGCAACGACCGCGTCATCCTCGGACTCTCCGGCGGTGTCGACAGCTCCGTTGCCGCCGTGCTGCTGAACAAGGCCATCGGCTCGCACCTCACCTGTATCTTCGTCGACCACGGCATGCTGCGCAAGAACGAATTCCAGCAGGTCATGGACGACTACAAGGTGCTGGGCTTGAACGTCATTGGCGTCGATGCCAGCGAGAAGTTCTTTGCCGACCTCGCAGGCGTTACCGAACCCGAACAGAAACGTAAGATTATCGGTCGCGACTTCGTCGAAGTGTTCAATGCCGAGGCCAAGAAGATTACCGACGCCAAATGGCTCGCCCAGGGCACCATCTATCCCGACCGCATCGAGTCGCTCAACATTACGGGCAAGGTCATCAAGAGCCACCACAACGTGGGCGGACTGCCCAAGGAGATGCACCTCCAGCTCTGCGAACCCCTGAAGTGGCTGTTCAAGGACGAAGTGCGTCGCGTAGGCCGTCAGCTGCATATGCCCGAACACCTCATCACACGTCACCCCTTCCCCGGTCCGGGCCTTGCCGTCCGCATCTTGGGCGACATCACCCGCGAAAAAGTGCGCATTCTGCAGGATGCCGACGACATCTACATCCGCGGACTCCGCGAATATAAGGTGAAGCTCTCGGGCGAAGAAGCCCGCAGAGTACTGGCCGCAGGCATTCCTGCCGCTATGACCGACGGCGAAATCGAGGTATCGCTCTACGACCAGATTTGGCAGGCTGGTGCCATCCTCCTCTCCACCGTCCGCAGCGTCGGTGTCATGGGCGACGAGCGCACCTACGAGAATCCTGTCGCCCTGCGTGCTGTCACCTCTACCGACGCCATGACTGCCGACTGGGCTCACCTGCCCTACGATTTCCTGGCGAAGGTCTCGAACGAGATCATCAACAAGGTCCGTGGCGTCAACCGCGTCTGCTACGACATCTCCTCAAAACCACCCGCAACCATCGAGTGGGAATAACAAAAATAAGGCTGCCTGTTTTTGGCAGCCCTATTTTTTTCAACTCTTAACTATTATCTTTTATCTCATAACTAAAAGACCATCGGTCCGTGACCCATACAGCTGGTCGTCGTGATAGCCGTCAGGAAGGCCGTGAGAGCGGCTACTACAACCTTCACCGCAATCTCAATAAAACGCTTCTTCATACGCTACATCTTACTTCTTACATCTTCCCTCAGACATCGTTAGTCCTGTCCGGCTAGATCGTCGTCGTTGCCCTTGGTGAACTGCTTAGTGGCGACCTCACTCGACTGACCGTCCTTGATGGCGATAGCCTTCACGGTAGTGGTG
>JBGUOB010000059.1:0-3420 GCA_045117755.1 Candidatus Cryptobacteroides sp. | reverse complement strand
GCCTTCGCGGTCGTGTCGTCCCGGGTGTCCCTCGGCGTCATGCGCTGGATCAGCGCGTCGGTGTCGTAGTTCGTGGTGATGATGGTCGGCAGATACGCCTCGTACCGGCCGTTGATGATGTTGTAGATCGTCGAGATCGCCCACTCGGTCGGCGGCTCTTTTCCGATGTCGTCGATGATCAGGAGCGGGACGGTCTTGTAGATCTTCAGGACGCTGCCCTCGTCGGTACCGGCCGTGTTGTAGGTCCTCTTGATCCTCTCGAGCAGGTCGATCATCGTCATGCAGATGACCGGGCGGCCCTTGTGGATCAGCTCGTTCGCGATGGCTGCCGCGAGGTGTGTCTTGCCGGTCCCGGGCGGGCCTGCTATGAACAGGCCGTTCCGGCCGGGCTCCGGGGATCCCGGAGAGGGCAGCAGGCTCTCGAAGGCGTCCGCGTAGCGCTTGGCCGTGGCCGCTGCCTTCCGGTTCTCCTCGGTGATCTCGAAGGTGTCGAAGGTCCTCCGGAGGAAGCGCTCGCCCATGCCGGACTCGCCGATGATCTTCCGGACGCGCTCCTTCATGCGTCTGTCCTCCTCAGCTTTGCGCTCCGCCTCCTCCCGGGCCTTCTTCTCGGCCTGCTCGGCCTCGTACTTGGCGACGGCCTGCTCGCAGTCGCAGCGCTCGGGCCCGTAGGGGGCCCACATGATGCGCTCGCCGAAGCGGAAGCCCTTCACGGGCCGGAGCTTCCCGCAGAACTCGCAGGGGACGGGCTCCGGGACGCCGGGAACGCCCTCGAACTCGGGATCCGTGCAGAGGATCGTCAGGTTGTCACTCTTTGAAGCCTCTGGTGTAGTCCCCAGCAGCTCGCCGATCGGTGTCAGTCCCATGAGCTCCGCCTCCTTCCGCGTCGTATTTCCCTTCGAGGATCTTGTCCATGTTCGCGGCGTTCAGGACCCAGTCGAGGGAGGCCTTCCAGCCGCGGTCGTTCTTGCCCTTCAGGAATGGACTGGCCTCGATCCGGGCGAAGTACTTCGCCCACCAGTCGAGATCCGGGTGCTCCTTCCATCTGGCCGTCAGGAGTGTCTTGCGGTTGCCGTTCACTCCGTTTGCCTTCGAGTAGGAGAGGGCGGTGTCGTTCCAGAGGATCCGGATCTTCTCGAACGGGATCGGGTCCGCCGGCGCCGCTGGTTCTTCTCCTTCGTCAGAAGGAGAAGTATCTACTCTTTCTCTACTCTTACTCTGCTCTACTCTGGCTGCGGACTTTTTGCGGACGTCCTGCGGATGTCCTGCGGACGTTTCCGGCTCCGCTGCCTTCTTTGCAGCCCTCTCGGCTGCCTTGCGTTTGGCGTCCTTTTGGCGCCTGTCGATCAGGTTGCCGGCGTGCTCCTCCCAGTCGTGGATCGTGAGCCCTTCTGGCCCGTCGTCGAGGAGTTCCTGCCGTTTTAAGGCCTCCACGAAGGCGGTCGGGTCTCCTCCGTACTGGGCGCCGCGGGCGATGGTCCCGTCAGAGACGCCGGCCAGCGATCCGCTCGGCGCGTTGTCGATCGCCCAGAGCCAGAGGAGGACCATCATGCCGGTCATGTGTGCCGGATCCACCTGAAGCTCGTCGGCAGCGTCGCAGATCTTGTGGTGATCTCTGAGGGTTTGGTCGATTTTTAACCATGCCATATCGTTCGTCCTTTCTTCGGTCCGTGGACGTCCGGCAGACGTCCTGCGGACGCTTTTGAGTTAAAACGGGAGATCCTCGTCACTTCCGACCTCCGTGAAGCCGTCCGGCGTAGATGATGCCGGCGCCGGGTCTGCTGCAGCGTTGTCTCCGCCGTTCTTACTGTCGGCGAAGTGGATCTTGTCGACGGTCAGCTCCGTGACCTTGTGCCGGACGCCGTTCTTGTCGTCGTAGGTCCTCGGCGTCATTTCACCTTCGACCACGATCAGGCGGCCCTTGGTGAGGTATTTGGCCGCGAACTCGGCCTGCTGCCGCCATGCGACGCAGTCGATGAAGTTCGTGATCCTGCTGCCGTCGCCGCGCTTGCGGCCGGTGTCATTGGCCAGCGTGAACGAAGTGACGGCCGTCCCGCTGCCGGTGTATCTGAGTTCCGGGTCCGCCGTCAGGCGGCCCATGAGTTCGCTGTGGTTTAGCATGGCTGCTCCTTCCTCGCCGCTGCTGCCTGATCGAGCGCGTCGCAGATCTCGTCATACTGCTGACGGGTCAGCTCGTGCGGGTCGTTCTTCCCGTACTTCTCGCGGACGCGGGCGTCGCATTGCTCGTCGGTCATGCCGGCGGCGTTTGCCTTCTTGTGCAGGCGGTTGATCTGGGCGTCGGAGAGTCCGGCGGACTTGCCTCCCTGCGGCGCCTGAGAGCCGTTTTGAGGGGCCTGCTGCGTCGGGCGGGTATTTCCTCCACCCTGCGGCCTTCCGCTCGTCTGTGAGGCCGTTTGAGGCCTTCCCGGTCCTGCTCCGGGCTCGTCCCCGTGGTCGTAGTTGTCCGGATCGTCCTCACCTTGGTCGATGTTGAACTTCTCGAACAGGTAGTACTTGAGGGCGTAGGTCCACGCGGAGCCCTTCGCCTTGTCCGGGCCGCCGTCGTTCGTGCCGATGGCGTGGAGGGTGATCTCCTGACGCTCCTCTGGGTTGTCGGCGTTGGTCCAGCGGATCGTGATGTCCGCCTCGTACACCCAGACGGTCCGCTCGCCGCTCCGGGTCTGCTGCCGGAAGCTGGAATAGTAGAGCGGGTCGCCGTTCTCCTTATGGTTTGTGGCGGCTTCTCCGACGACGTCGAAGTTGACGCCGAAGGTGTTCATCGCCGGGGCGAGGAGCTGATACACGTCGAAGATCTTCGCGAACTTGTACTTCACGCCGTCGCTGTGCTGCTTCTGGACGATCGCCGGGACCGCCTTGCGGAGCTCGACGAACTTCTGCTCGAGGGTGAGGACCTTCCGGAGATCCTCCGGGGCCTTCTCGGCCGGCTTCGCGGCCGTGGTCTTTTCTGCTGCTGTGCTCATGTTCTCGCCCTCCTTAGATGTCCACCTTGAAGATGTCCGGGGCCTGCGTGGCCTCGATGCCTTCGAGGATCTCGCCGGTGGCCGCGATGACCACGGAGCTGCCGACGGCCTCGATCTGCTTCTTCAGGTCGCCCCACGCGGGCTCCTCCTTGACGCGGATCATGTCCTCGTGGCCGTTCTCCTTCAGCCATGCGATCAGCTTGGCGTCGTCGCGCTTGTAGTCGGTGCCGCCGAGCTTCATGGTGAGGGTGCCGCTGAGGAGCTGATACTTCTCGGTCGTCTTGGTCTTTTTGTGCGGGACCGTCTGGAAGTAGTCGGCGAGGCGTCCGGTCAGGAAGGCGCTGTCGGCCTCGTAGCGGCGCTTGGCCTGCTCGACCTTCATGGTGATCCGCTCGATCTCGCGGTCGGCGAGATCCTTCAGGCGGTCGTATTCCGCCTT
>JBGUOB010000058.1:0-3209 GCA_045117755.1 Candidatus Cryptobacteroides sp. | reverse complement strand
TCCCCAACTCTCCCCCTAAGCAGGGGGAGGCGGAGGGGGTCTTTATTTTATCACTACCTTTTTACCTTTATAGATGTACAGGCCTTTGGCTGTTGGCTTGCCTTGCAGCTTCCGTCCGTCGAGGCTATACCACGCGCCGCTTAATTCGTGAGATTCGTGCGATTCTCTCCCTGAGAGTGTGGCGTTGCAATCGTGTTCGTTAATAGCTGTCGTGGTCTCGTCGTCGAAGTTCAATTTGATTGCTTGGACTTCGCCGCCGTTCAGATCTACATGGAAGTACGCACGGCAGGCGTTGATGGTCCTGTTGGTGCTGGGACTATAGAGCTTGTTGTTGCTACCGAGGTAGAACACGGACTTGTCGCCGCCCGTGAGCGTCACGGGGCCGTAGCTGCCAAGGAACTGTACCGTCTGGTCGCTGCTGGTCTGTGTCTTTCGGGCGATGGCATCGTCGCTGTTGTCTATCGTCACGCCGGTGAACACGGGGTCCTCCAAGTTGTTTGTGCCGTCGCCGTCCCACTTGATGATGAACGGCGTGCCGGCAGCAATCGTGGCAGGAGCATCGCTGAAGTTCAGCGTCAGCGTGCTGCCGCTGAGTCCAGAGTCAGACGTACGGAGCACCATAGCCTTTACGCCGTCGCCGTCGAGCGGGCTGTTGGCAATGGTCACGTCGGACGGCAGGCACAGCGTGTTCCACGCGCCGTCCTTGTAGAGCGTGCGGCCGACGAGGGCGACGCGGGAAACGGCTGCATTACCCACCGTCGTGAGGATATAGCTGTTGAGGTCTGTCCGCGATGAGTGGTCATAGAGGATGATGCCGCCAACGGCGTAGTCGTTGAAGCCGTTGCTGGCCACATTGCAGGCATAGTTGAAGTTGCCATCAAGGGTGCCGAGGCCGTTTCCGCCACAGATGGCGCCGTGGCTTTTCTCGTAGGTGGCGGGCACGACGGCTTTGATGGCGAGGTTGTGGCTCAGGGTGCCGGAGCTGTTGGTACCCGCGATGCCGCCGTAGCTATCTAAGGCAATACCGTCCTTGGTGATGGTGACTGCGCTGGTGCAGTTGCTGATGGAGCCATTGCCTTTGAGGTCATTGCCGTTGGCGCCCACGATGCCGCCGAAGCAGGAGGAATAATCGTTGCTGCTGTGGAGGGCCACGCTGGCCGAGACATGGCAGTCGCTGACAATGCTGTTGCTGCTGCCCACGATGCCGCCCACGTACCAGTTGGCGGTGATGCGGGTGTCGGCGAGGGTGATGCCCCGGATGACGGCCTCTTCGCTGCCCACGCCGAAGAGGCCTTGGTACCAGGTGTCCATGTTGTTGTAGTTGCCGCTCTTATAGATGCGGATGCCGCTAACGGTGTGGCCCTGGCCGTCGAAGTGGCCCTTGAAGAGATGGTAGATGTCACCGCTGTAGTGGCAGCCGATGGCTGTGTAGTTGTTCTCGGTGCTGGTGGCGTCGTCCCAGTCGGTAGTGTGACTGTACTTGATGTCGTCACCCAGTACGAAGTACTTGTTTTCGTAAGTCTCGTTCCAGTTCACGCGCTGCGCCAGCAGGTCCAGCTGGTCATTATTATATATGATGTAGGGATCGGCCTCGCTGCCATCATTCACGGTAGTCCAGTCGATGGGGACGAGGGTTTGGGTATCGACGATAACGCTCACGATGACATTGGTGTTGGGCATGGTGAGGGTCGAGCCGCTGAGCGTGCCTGGGCTGGCGATGTAGTTGCCGCCGTACTGGTAGCCGGCGGGCAGGTCGATGGCTGTTGTGACGGTGTTTCCGAGCGTCAGGCTCACCTGGTCGCCGCTGCCGGCGTAGAGCACGCCGCCGTACTTGATTCCGTCGGTGAAGGAGCTGCTCCCGGTGTAGGCCTTGTAGGCCGTGATGCCGCTGACGCTGTAGTTCGTGGGCATTCCAGCGTGGGCGACGGTGACATTCGTGCCCGGGGTGATGCTGCGCCGCAGCTTGCCCTGCCCGATGAAGTGCATGCCGTCGTTGAAGTCGCGGGTGTAGTAGCTGTTGGTGATGCTGGCATCACTGCCATTCTCGCCGCTGACGAAGGTGGCACTGAGGTGAGTGCTTGCCCATGTCTCGCCGTCGGCGGGGTCAGCGGGGGCGTAGAGGCTGTTGGTGATGGTGACCGTGCCTTCGCTATTGCCTACGAATCCGCCGCAGACACGGGCGTTGTTGTTGGTGGTGATGAGCAGTTTGCCGTTGAAGAGGCAGCCCTTGATGTGGAGGGTACGGCCTGTCCCCGCAGTGCCTACGAAGCCGCCGTTTGAACTGGTGGTCATGGAGGATTTGCTGTCGATGATGGTGATGCTGCTGACGCAGTTGGTGACGTAGGCGCAGGCCCCACTCTCCAAGCTGCCAATGAATCCACCGGCACCATAGTTGCCGGTCCGGATGGTGCCGCTGACGGTGCAGCCCTCGATGGTGAGGGTGCCGCATGAGCGTACGACGAGGCCGCTGGCGTTACAGTGGTTGGTGGTGATGTCGGCCACGACGTTAAGGTTGCGGATGGCGGGGTGGCTCACCTCGTTGCTGCCCGTGGGCTTGGTCTCATTGACGCAAAGGAAGGGGGCGACACCATGGACACCGTCGTTCTCTGTGGTGATGGTAAAGTTCAGCGTGTGGTCCTGTCCGTCGAAGGTGCCGCAGAAGGCATAGACGTTTCCCGCCACGCGGCTGACGGCGATGTCAGCACCCAGCTTCACGGTCTTGCCGCTGAAGCCGTTGTAGGTCGTGTTGTCCTGCAAGGCGTCGCAGAACATGTCCCAACCTGCGGCAGTCCAGATGGTGTACGTATCGTCGCCATTGTCGGTGAAGCTGGGGTTGGCGGTCTCCGCCCACGCCGCGGTGGCGGTGAGCATTACTAACATCAGCGTCATCGTTAGGCGCTGGAGTGCGCTCTTTAGTGTTTGCCACCCCGCGCGTCTTTGCGGATCCAGTCTTGTTATCGTTTTCATTTTATGCTGTTCTTTTTTTTACCATTGTTCGAGGGTCTCGATGACGTCATCCTTCGGCAGTTGTGACTGCGGTGAGCCTGCCAGCAGCTGCGGCTGCACCTTCATGCGGTAAACCATCATTGCGGGTTTCGAATATTCTTTTTTCATAATGCTGTTCTTTTTTTTATTTTAGTCGCCTTTGGCGAGAAATCTTTCAAATCATTCAAAATCGTTCAAAATCTTTTTATTATTTCTGTTCGATT
>JBGUOB010000057.1:0-2533 GCA_045117755.1 Candidatus Cryptobacteroides sp. | reverse complement strand
CCTAGTGTCGCCTTCGTCGGACGCTTCACGCGGCGTGTGTCCGGCGTGGTTCCGAATATGATCACGCGTGACAGCTCCTCCATCCGCGCAAGCCTCGCCTTGATAGTCTTCCAGTTGCCGATCGCATCGCGCATCGCCTCGAACTGCTCCTTGGAGAGCGCGACCGAGACGGTCTTCGCCTTGACCTTCCGCGTCCATTGGTAGCAGGGGCCGCCGGCGCCCGGGCCTCTGTCCTGGACATAGCCATGCGACAGAAGCCCCACTTTCCCGAGCTCGCGGCGGATTGCCTTCAGTTCGGCCCTCGCCGCCTCTATCTCATCTTCCTTCCTCATGCGGATATTATAGCAAAAGCGTTGACTTCCGCGCAATAGAGCGGTATAATAGCCGCCCTATGGACGACGAATCCCTTCTCCTCTCCCTCGGCGCCGTGCGCCCCTCCGCGCGCGCGGCCGCCGACGCATTCAAGGACGCCTTCCCGGACGCGGCGCCGCGCCCGGGCGAACGCAGCCGCATCTTCGACGAGCGCGCCACGATCGGGCTCATGCTCGGGCAGGCGCTCGGCCGGAACGCGCCGTGCAAGGACGCGGTCCGGCGCATGCAGATCGAGTTCGGGGAGAAGGTGTCGTCGTCCACGGCCGCGTACTGCAAGGCCCGCGGCCGCGTGCGCCCGGAGACCGTGCGGGCCATGTCGGCGCGCCTCTCCGCGGAGGCCGACAGGCTCTGCGACACCCACGGGTTCAAGCGAATCATGGCGCTCGACGCGACGACGTTCCAGACGTCCGACACGGACGCGAACAGGGCCGAATGGCCGTATGCGGGATGCCAGAGGCCGGGATGCGGCTTCCCCGTCATGAGCGCGCTTGTCGCCCATTCCCTGACGGGAGGGGGATCGGAGGTCCTTGTCACGGCGCCGTGGAAAGCGCATGACTTCCGGCTCTATGTCGAATCCTCCGGCGGCTTTCGGGAGGGCGATCTCCACATCGGCGACAGGGCGTTCTGTTCGTTCGCGGCCTTCGCGCTTCTCGGCGAGGCCAAGGCGGACGGCATCTTCCGCGGCAGGGAATGGTGCGGGAAGGCCCAGCCGGGCGATGTCGTCCTGGGGGACGGGGATCGCCTGACCGTATGGCGGAAACGCTGGTCTAGGCGCTCCATGACGGTGCCAAGGGAGAGGCTCGAGGGTTTCCCGGACGGGATCCCCGTGAGAATCGTGACCGCGACGATCCGCGCGCGGGGGTTCCGCGACGAAAAGATCGTCATCGCCACCTCGCTTCTGGATCCCGAGAAATACCCGAAGGAGATGATTCTGGAGTGGTACCTCAGGCGCTGGGACATCGAGGTGTCGTTCAGGGACATGAAGACGACGCTGCGTTATGAATTCATCCGTGGACAGACCCCGCGAATGGTCAAGCTGGAAGTCGACATCCTGCTCCTCGCCTACAATCTCATGCGCTACGTGATGGCAAGGGGAGGAAAGGGCGCGGCGAGCGCCCGATTCGGAATCGCCAGCACTTCGGCGGCCGTCAAGTCCTTCCTGTCGGTCGTTCAATCCGTGTACCGGGCCGGAAGATCGTGCGCGAGGGCATTCTCAAGACTCGTCAAGGCCGTTGCCTCCGACGTGTTGCCGAGACGGAGGCGAAAGACCTACGTAAGGGCTGTCAAACGCAGGCCAAAGCCCTACCCGCTGCTGATGAAACCACGTGGAGAATACACGCCAGAGGAGATGCTATGAGGCTTAAGTTAGCGGCATTCGGGTCAGACCCCAAGCCGATCTTGTTTGAGTGTTTGATTTGGCGGGTGAGACGTTTGGCAGCGGTTCGCCGTATGTCTACAAGACCTCGAATTGAGCCATTGTATGCGCATTCTGTCGGATCCGGAACATTCGGAATCCATGCATCACCGCACCTCGATTCGAACACGGAAGAAGTGATGGATGGCCTCGTCTGCCGGAGACCAATGCTCGTCAGACAGGTTCTCCTTGCCTTCGAAGATGTACGCGCGTGTTTCCGTGTCACCGAGGTCTGGTACAGCCTCTATCTGCGGGATGCCGCTAGCGCCCATCTCGATATAAAGCGCAAACTTTGATTCAGGGTCGAGCGGATCCGTGCCTGCGATATATTCCTCGTAGTTGGTCATACCATCGCCGTCAGCGTCTTCGTCTATGCTCGCCGAGCGTGTGTCGAGTCCGTATGCGTTGAGCCACGTCTCCGGCACGGCGCGACCATCAGCGGATTGAATCGATGCGGCACCGCTTCCGGCGTAATTCGGAATCCATGTCACCATGTCTAGCCACGCACAGTCCATCCCAGCCGAACCCTGTCCATCCTTGGCGTACGTCCAGGTAATGACGTGCTGCCCATAGCCGGTGATTGCCTTGGAAAGAGACTTCCAGCCGGTCTCGCCGCTGATAGACGCGACGAACTTGCCGTCAACATAGAGCGCCAATGTGTCGAAATACTCCTCGCTGGACGTCCTCCAGTAGAAGCTTATGGAACCAGGCCCCTCGACAAGCGCAGAGAGCGAACTCGACTGGCGA
>JBGUOB010000056.1:0-144242 GCA_045117755.1 Candidatus Cryptobacteroides sp. | reverse complement strand
GTACCGGAAGGTGTGGCTGGAACACCTCCTTTTTGGAGTCAACCTTGACACTCGCAGCTCGCGGTTCGTGCCACAAGGCAAGTCGCTCAGACTTCCTTGTACTTATCATCCATTATTTATACAGGCTCGTAGCTCAGTTGGTTAGAGCGCCACACTGATAATGTGGAGGTCCGCGGTTCAACTCCGCGCGGGCCTACAAAAGCGGAACAACTGTACATCGCAGCTGTTTCGCTTTTTCTTTTTAACGGGGGTATAGCTCAGCTGGTAGAGCACCTGCTTTGCAAGCAGGGGGTCGCCGGTTCGAATCCGACTATCTCCACGCAGAGGCCATCGCAAACGCGATGGCCTTTTTGCGTGGAGATAGCCGGATGTTCCTATTTTTTGCGGAGCCAGAGCTCGGGGTTTTCGGGCTCCTTCTCTTTCCAGACTTCGAAGTGGAGTTCGTTCTGGCCGTCGATGGTGTCGATGCGGCCGAGGAGCTGGCCGGTCTTGACCTTGTCGCCGTTCTTCACGTCCACGTGGCCCAGCTTGCAGTAGAAGGTGAAATAGGCCCCGTGCTGGACCAGGATGCAGCGGCCGTAGCCGGGCATCACGATGATGCGCTTGACTTCGCCGTCGAAGACGGCCTTGACCTCGGCGTCGGGCGAGAGGCCGATATTGACGCCGTTGTTCGCCGGCATCACGAGCGTGGTATAGACCGGATGGTTGTGTTTGCCGAAGGACTCGACGACCGGACCGTCCGCGGGCCAGGGCAGCTTGCCCTTGTTGGCGGCGAATTCGCCGGAGAGCTTGATATCCACCTGCTGGGAACTGCTGACCGTCTTGCGGTTGCCCTGCTGCTTGGCGGCCTGCTGCTCCTTCTTCCTGGCGTCCTCGATGGCCTGCGCGATGATGCGCTCGATCTCGCGGTTGAGGGCTTCCACCTGCTTGCGTTTGGTGTTGAGCTCCTTCTGGTAGCGGTTCTTGTCTTTCTGCAGGTTGTTGACCAGGCGGTCGGAGCGGAGCTCCTCCTGCCGCAGGGCCTGCAGGTCCTGTTCGCGGGCCTTCCGGACGGCTTCGGCTTCCTGCTTCAGCGCGGTCAGGCGGGCCAGGTCGTCCTCGAGGGTGCGGCGCATCTCCTGGAGCTTGCGCGCCTGGGTGTTCATCGTGCCGGAAAGGTTGCGCAAATACGCGAAGCGGCGCGAGGCCTGTCCCAGGTTCTTGCTGGACAGCAGATAGGAATACCACACGCGCGCGTCGCGGTTCTTATAGGCGTTGCGGACCAGGCGACGGTAGCGCTCCTCCATTGTCCCGAGCCGCTCGCGCAGCCTGTCGGCTGCCGCCTGCCGGGCGGCGATGGTGTCCGTCAGCGCGCGGATCTCCCGCTCGCTTTCGGCCACCAGCTCGCGGCGCGTGGCCACCTGCTTGCGCACCAGCTTGAGCTCGGTCATCGCGTTCTTGCTCTTGGACGCATTCTCCTTGATCTGTTGCTCCAGCTGGGCGATTTCCTTGCGCAGCGCATTGCGGCGCGATTCCTGTTTGGCCGTGTCCTGCGCCTGCAGGCCGGCGCCTGAAAGCAGCAGGACGGCGAGCGCCGTCAATATGCGCAGGCGCCGCATCATCTGCTCTTCTGTTCCGAAAGATTCTTGTAGTAAGTGGCGAGATCCTTCTCGCCCAGGGCCTCGAGCACCTTGGAGTAGTGCTCCAGCACCACGGCGCTGTCCTTGCCGCCGTAGAGCATCGCGTGCTTGAAGTAGGGCTTGGCTTCCTTGGGCCGGCGCAGCAGGTAGAGCAGCCAGCCGTAGGTGTCCAGGTAGGTGGCGTTGTCGGGTTCCAGCTCGATGGTGCGGCGGCTCATCTTGAGCGCCTTGCGCAGCTGGCGGCCCTCCAGCGAGAGGTAGTAGGCGTAGTTGTTGAGCACGGAGGTGCGGTCTGGATCGGCCTGCAGGGCCTGCTCGTAGATCTCGTAGGCCTTCTTGCTGTCCTCCATCTGCTGGTACCAGACGTCGCCCGCGATCGAGAGCGCCTCGGCCAGGTGTTCATTGTTCCCGGTGGTGCGCGCCAGGTCGGCCATCACGTCGCATTGCGCCAGCACGGCCTCCCAGTCCTGCTTGATGTAGCACATCCGCAGCTTGAGCAGCTGGATGTCGTAGTCCTCGGGGTGCAGTTCGCGGTCCAGGTCCACCAGCCGGTTGATCGTGTCGCCCCACACCCAGTAGAAGGGGGAGTCGACATTGTCCATCAGCACGGTCAGGTAGTGGCTCTTCATCTCCGGGCGCACGTCCTCGTTGCGGATGAACCCTTCCAGGCCGGAAAAGAAGGCCGGGTAATTGCCCATCCTGCGCAGCAGCTCCATCCGGCCGTACTGGGCCGGGGCGAACTCCGGATCCGCCAGCAGAGCCTGGTTGTAATAGGCCAGCGCGGTGGAATCCTGCCGGGCGACCACCTTTGCGTCCGCCACCATGGAGAGGGTATTGGGGTTGTTGTACAGCGACGGCGCCATCTTGATCAGCTTCTCGATGTATTCCGCGGCGCGGATCTGGTCGCGCCGGGCGTCGTAGAGCGAGGCGACGGCGTAGATGTACCAGGTATTGGTCGAATCCGCCTGCACGGCCTGCTGCAGATGCTTCTCGGCCGCATCCAGGTCCCGCAGGGACAGCTCGCACAGGCCGAGATAGTAGTTGACCGCGTCGTCCGGGTTCTGCTCATAGAGCTGGCCGAACAGCGTCTTCGCCTGGGCGTACTGGCCCTCGGCATAGGCGGCGGCTGCCGTCAGGAAAAGATCGTCCCCGGTCTGCCCCTGCGCCGGGAGGCTGCAGCAGAGCAGAAACAGGGCTGCGTATAGGAAAAACTTGCGCATACAAGACACAAAAATATGTATTTTTTGTGAGAAAAATTGGCTATTTTCGTGGGAATTAAAATTTCGGGCAGCAGATGCAACTTTTCAAAGACAAGATGCATCTTAAGTCTCGGGAAACAGCATGGATTGAAGGGGCGAAACGCGGCGACCGCCGCAGCCAGAAAGCCATCTACGACCTCCTGTCCGCCAAAATGTTTGCAGTCTGCCTGCGTTACATGGGCGACCGGGAAGCCGCTGAGGACATTCTCCAGGATGGTTTCGTGACACTTTTTTCCAAGCTGGACAGCTACTCGGGAGAGGGATCTTTCGAAGGCTGGGCCCGCAAGATCTTTGTGAACACTGCGTTGATGAGTCTCAGGAAAAAGGACGTGCTCAGGAACACGGATGACGTGGACGCCGCGTGGAACATCACCAGCGACGATCCCTCGGCCATCCAGCGGATCGGGTACAAGGATCTGCTCAAGATGATCGCCGCCCTCCCGCCGGGCTTCCGGACGGTCTTCAATATGTATGTGATCGAAGGTTATTCGCACAAGGAGATCGCCGAGTCGATGGATATTTCCGAGACCACATCCCGCTCACAGTTGCAGCGGGCGCGCGCGTGGTTGCAAGCAAAGATTAAAGAGAAGTATTAAGATGCAGGACACCGAAATGAAGGAATTCGACCGGCAGTTGAGGTCGATGCTTGCAGATGCGGAGGTGAAGCCGTCACGCCGCGTCTGGAAGGGCGTGTCCGCACGTCTGGACGCCGACGTAGCGCCCGTCGCCAGCTCCTGGGGCTGGGTGAAGTGGGCAGGCATGAGCCTCGCTGCGGCCGCCGTGATTGCGGCAGGTGTCTTCTTCTCCGGCACACGAACCTCAATTCCAACCATTATTTTTAACCATTCGCAAGCTACGCTTGCACAGACCGGTGAGACTGCCGGCGCTCCGACGGATGTCGCAGTGCCGGCGGCCGCTCCGGCATCTGAGGTAGGGAGCACGGCCCCGCAAGCCGCCTCCCGTCCCGCTGTCCGCTCCAAGGTGCCGCAGGCGCTGGATTCCCGTCCGGTCCCGGCCCCGGAAGTGAGCGGAGAGCAGCCCGTACCGGAGTCCGTCGCCTCCGCCCCGTCCCAAACGTCGGAGCAGGCGCCGGCCTCCGCGCCCGGGCGCAAACCGGCCCGCAAGGCCGAACCCCGCGTGACCGAGCCCGCCGTCGATCCTTTCGCCGAGCTGGAGCCGGAGCGCAGGGCTTTCAAACCCCGCCTCGCCCTCTATGCACAGGGCTCGGTGGGCAGCAACGATGCCCGCAACCTTCCTGCGATTCCCGGTGCCCGCATGGCGCCCGGCGTGCAGGACGAGTTCGCGGAAGTCCTGGGCAGCAGCTCGACCTACGGCGTGCCGTTCACGGTCGGCCTGGGTGTTCGCTTCTACGCCCTTCCGCGCCTGTCCATCGGCACGGGCATCGACTATTCCCTGCTTACCCGCACCTTCACGGGCGGCTATCAGGGCACTCCCGGAACCGTTTCCCACACAATACAATACCTTGGCATTCCGGTCCGCCTTTACTACGACATCCTGACTTCGGACCGGATCAAGTTCTACGCCTATGGCGGTGGTGAAGTCGAATTCTGTATCGGCAACAAGTACCGCCTCTTCGGATCCCCGGACATCGTCCGCGACTACAAGGTGAACAGCCCGCTCTTCTCCGTCGGCCTCGGCCTCGGCGTGGAGTTCCGGCTGGGTCGCACCGTCGGCCTGTACCTGGATCCGGGTGTGAACTACTACTTCCCTGGAAACCAGCCTCGTAGCATCCGAACGGACAAACCGCTGATGCTGAATTTCGACGCTGGTCTGCGCTTCAATTTCTGATTAAGAAAAATTAAACGATTAACACCCTGCAAAAAGATACGAATCTTACTGCAGGGTGTTGATTTTTTATGCTTCTTTGCAGAGGCGCTCAGGCGTCCTCCCAGCTCAGGGTGCGGGTGCCGTCCGGGGCGACCGTGATGGAGACGGAGAGCGTCTCCTCCGGCAGCAGCGCTTCGATGTTCTCCGGCCATTCCATCAGGCAGAGGTCGCCGCTGTCCAGGTAGTCGTAGAGTCCGATGTCCAGCGCCTCCTCCGGCTTGGTGATGCGGTAGAAGTCGAAATGGTAGACCGGCTCGCCTGCCGCCGTCCGGTACTCGTTGACGATGGCGAAGGTCGGGGAGCTGACAGCATCGGCGCGCACCCCGAGCCGGCGGCACAGGGCGGTGATGAAGGTGGTCTTCCCGGCGCCCATGGAGGCGTGGAACGCGATGAGGCGATGCTCGCCGATCCTGCGCAGGAACTCCTCCGCGGCGCTGTCGATCTCCGACAGGGAAGGTATGACGATGCTGTTTGACATGATGATGCAAAGATACTAAATATATAAACTATGTTAACACACATTCACGGTGCAAAATGCATCGGGATCGACGCCGTCGAGGTTACGGTGGAGATCGACATCGACCGGGGCATCGGCATCCACCTGGTCGGGCTGGCCGACGTGGCCGTCAAGGAGAGCCTGCTTCGTACCACCACGGCGCTGGAAGCGCTGGGATTCCACATTCCGGGCAAACGTATTGTCATCAACCTGGCACCCGCCGATCTGCGCAAGAACGGCAGCGGCTACGACCTGCCGATCGCCATCGGCATCATCGCCGCCTCCGGGCAGCGGGACCTGCCGCGCGCGGGCCGCTTCATCCTGATGGGGGAACTCGGCCTGGACGGGAGCGTCCGGCCTATTCCCGGCGCGCTGCCCTTCGCCGAGATGGCCCGCAAGGCGGACTACGACGGCATCATCCTGCCGGTCGAGTCTGCAATGGAGGCGGCCGAGTTCAAAGAGATGCTGGTGTACGGCGTCGAGGGGCTGGGCGATGTCGTCCGCATCCTCGAGGGGGTGGAGGACTGCCGGGACATGCTGGTCTGGAACACGCGCCGCTACCTGAAGGCCCACCGCGCCCGCCTGGCCGAGCCGCGCAGCGGGGTCGGCGTGGATCTGGCGGACATCATCGGGCAGGAAGGCGCCAAGCGCGGCCTGGAAATCGCTGCCGCCGGAGGACATAATATCATCATGGTCGGTGCCCCAGGGGCCGGGAAGAGTTCGCTTGCCAAGGCCCTGGCCGGCATCCTGCCGCCGATGACGAAGGAAGAGGCGCTCGTCACGAGCAAGATCTACTCGGTGGCCGGGAAAGGCAGCCCGCAGGACGGACTGATCCGCCGGCGCCCCTTCCGCGCGCCGCACTATTCCGCGTCGCTCCCCGCCATCGTGGGCGGGGGCGGCGGGGACAGCATCCTGCCCGGGGAAGTCTCCCTCGCGCACGGTGGGGTGCTCTTTCTCGACGAAGTCGGCCAGATGCCCAAATCGGTCATCGAGGCCCTCCGGGGGCCGATCGAGGACCGGACCGTCTGCATCTCCCGCCTCAAGGCGAAGGTCGAATTCCCGTCCTCCTTCATGTTGGTGGCGGCCTCCAACCCCTGCCCCTGCGGCTACTACGGCGAGGGGGACCGCTGCACCTGCACGCCCACCCAGCGGCAGAGCTACCTCTCGAAGCTGTCGGGCCCCATCATGGACAGGATCGACCTGCACGTGTGGATGCATCCGGTTCCTGCCGACCGCATCGTCCGGGCGGAGAAGGCAGAGTCCAGCGAAGCCGTGGCCGCCCGGGTGCTCAAGGCGCGCATCGCACAGAAGCACCGCTTCGCGCCGGGCCCTACCACGACCAATGCGGAGATGGACAACAAGCAGATCGAGCGCTTCTGCCCGCTCAGCGAGGCCTGCCGGGTCACGCTGGAGGGGCTGATGACCAAGCTGGGGCTCTCCATGCGTGCGTACTTCCGCATCATCAAGGTCGCGCGGACCATCGCCGACCTCGACGGCGCCCCCGACATCCTCCCCGCCCACCTGCTCGAAGCCGCCTCCTACCGCTTCCTGGATCGCCGGAATCTGTACGATATGATCAAATGACATTGAACCGTCGCAAAGCTTGCGACGGTTCAATCATTACTATTCAAGATGAAATCGAATCAGCCGATGACCCAGACGAGGACGTGGCGGTCGAAGGTCATGTATTCGAGTTCGTACTCTTCCTCGAAACCATCCTTGTCGGTGAACGTCGCCACCAGCTCTCCCTCGCCGCGCATGCGGAAATTGTCGATTTCGATCTGTTCGGCGAAATCGACGCCGTACTGGGAAACCATCTTGTAAACAGCCTCTTTGGCACACCAGTAGAGGGCCAGCTGCTCGTTGCGCTGATCCTCGTCGATCTCCTCCACTTCCTCGATTTCGTCCTCGGAGAGGGCTTTCTTCTTGACGGCCGAGAAGTCGCGGTCGAGCGACTCGCAGTCGATGCCCACCTCGTCCGTCGGATTGAGGATGACGGCGACGTAGCGGTTGGTGTGGGTGATGCTGATATTCATGGCGGAGTTCTCGATGTACGGCTTGCCGTTGTCGTGGTGGCTGAGGTACACCTTCTCCTCGAAAAGCGCGTCCAGCAGGCAGCGGACGGCCAGTTTCTGCTTGCGCAGGGATTCGTTCTTGATGTAGGAAATCTCCTCCTGTTCGTCGGAGGGGACGGAAGCAAGTGCTTTGAGCTCTTCTTCAGATTCTGTGATCTGCCAGACACCTACCCGCGAGTGGTAGTCATCGTCCAGATCTTTGATGAGATATAGGGCCATAAAACGTTTATAACGTCGCAAAGATAATGAAATTTTGTATATTTGTACGTTTTTTTGAAAGACGTCAATTAAAACAACCCATATGAACTATCTTTCCAACGAAAAATTGGTCATCGTCGGTGCCGCAGGTATGATTGGCTCCAACATGGCCCAGACCGCGTTGATGCTCAAGCTCACGCCGAACATCTGTCTGTACGACGTGTACGAGCCCGGTCTGCGCGGCGTTGTCGCCGAAATGAACCATTGCGCATTCGAAGGTGCCAACATTACCTGGACGACCGATCCGGCCGTCGCTTATAAGGACGCGAAGTACATCATCTCCTCCGGCGGCGCCCCCCGCAAGGAAGGCATGACCCGTGAGGATCTGCTCAAGGGCAACTGCCAGATCGCCGAGGACTTCGGTAAGGATGTGAAGAAGTACTGCCCGGATGTCAAGCACATCGTCGTCATCTTCAACCCGGCCGACCTGACCGGTCTCGTGGTCCTGCTCCACTCCGGCGTCAAGCCTGAGTGCGTGACCACCCTCGCCGCCCTCGACTCCACCCGCCTCCAGGAGGCTCTGTCCCTCGAATTCGGCGTTCAGCAGTGCAAGGTGACCAACGCTTACACCTACGGTGGTCACGGCGAAGCCATGGCCGTGTTCGCCTCCAAGGCCCTCATCGACGGCACCCCGCTCGCCGACAAGAAGCTCTCCGCCGAGAAGTGGGAGGAGATCAAGCACAACACCGTGCAGGGTGGTTCCAACATCATCAAGCTCCGCGGCCGCAGCTCCTTCCAGAGCCCGGCTTACAACGCCGTCAAGATGATCGAGGCCGCCATGGGTGGCGACAAGTTCACCTGGCCTGCCGGCTGCTACGTCAACAACGAGACCTACAAGAACGTGATGATGGCCATGCCGTCCGTGATCGACGCGACCGGTGTCCACTTCACCGCCCCGGCCGGCACCGCCGCCGAGATGGCTGACCTGCAGGCTTCCTACGAGCACCTCTGCAAGATGCGTGACGAGATCATCGACCTCGGCATCATCCCGCCGACCTCCGAGTGGAAGAAGTGCAACCCGAATCTGTAAAAGATGGCCGGTCAAGCCGGCCATGACGATAGGAAAGGCGCCCTGCGAGGCGCCTTTCCTATTTCATGTCGGGGTAACAGGACTCGAACCTGCGACCCTCTGGTCCCAAACCAGATGCGCTAGCCAACTGCGCCACACCCCGAAATTGCGTGCAAAGATAATAAATAATTACTACCTTTGGACGATGATCATCGAAGCCCACGATATCCGCAAAAGCTTCGGGACCCTGGAAGTCCTGAAAGGAATTGATTTCTGCGCTGAAGCGCACGAGATCGTGTCCATCATGGGCGCCTCGGGCGCCGGCAAATCCACGCTCCTGCAGATCCTCGGCACGCTGTCCACGCCGGACGGCGGCAGCCTGGTGATCGACGGGCAGGACATCCTGTCCCTGCGGGGCGATGCGCTGGCGGCTTTCCGCGGCCGCCGCATCGGCTTCGTCTTCCAGGCGCACCACCTGTTGCCCGAATTCACGGCGGAGGAGAATGTCCTGATCCCGGCGCTGATCGCCGGCGTGCCGATGAAGGAGGCGCGCGCGAAGGCCGTCCGCCTGCTGGGCGAGGTCGGCCTGCAGCACCGCCTGGACCATAAACCGACCGAACTGTCGGGCGGCGAGCAGCAGCGCGTGGCGATTGCCCGTGCCCTGGTCAACGACCCGGCCGTGCTCTTCGCGGACGAACCTACGGGCAACCTGGACTCCGCCACCAAGCAGGAGATCCACCGCCTGCTCTTCTCCCTGCGCGAGCGCCTCGGGCAGACCATCGTGATCGTGACGCACGATCCCGAACTGGCCGCCCTCTGCGACCGCACCCTCACGATGAAGGACGGGCAGTTTGTCTGATGGAGTGGTTGCAAAGCCTCGGCCTGCTGGGCCTGTTCCTGGGGAGCGCACTGGCCGCGTCCATTTTCCCGTTCAGCTCGGATGCCCTGTACGTTGCCATCCTCGCGGCGACGAAGAACCCCGTGGGTTGCCTCGTGGCCGGGACGGCGGGCAGCTGGGTGGGCAGTCTGCTGACCTATGGCCTGGGCTGGCTGGGTAAGTGGGAGTGGATCGAGAAATGGTTCAAGGTGGGCCACGAGAAACTGGAGCGGCACCATGCCTCGGTGCGCAAGTACGGTGCCTGGCTCGCGCTGCTGAGCGGCGTCCCCGTGGTCGGGGATATCCTTGTGCTGGCGCTCGGTTTTTACCGGACGGTGCCGGGCTGGACGGCCGTCCTGCTGCTGGTCGGAAAACTAGTCCGCTTCCTGATCTGGAACGGGGTCGTCGGTCTTTTCTAGATAAATACGATGATGTAGTAGAGCATCACCGCAGAAGCGATGAGCTTGATGCCCGTGCCCGACAGGAAGCCCAGGAAGGCGCCGAGCGAGGCTTTCAGCGAGCTGCCGGCATTCTTGCCCGCCAGCAGCAGCTCCGCCAGGAAGGCGCCCAGCAGCGAGGTCGCCACCATGCCGAACGGCAGCGGGAAAACCAGACCGGCGAAGAGGCCGATGATGGCACCCCAGGAGGCGTACTTGCTGCCGCCGGTGAGTTTGGTGAACCAGGCCGGGACAACATAGTCCAGCACCGTGACCAGGATGGTGACGCCCAGCAGGACGAACAGGAGCGTCAGGGACATCGTCTCGCCGGCCCCGTTGGTGCCGCCGAAGAAGTACATCAGCAGGATGCCAATCCAGCTGAGCGGCGGCCCGGGCAGGCCGGGTACGATGCTGCCGATGATGCCGACGACGCCGAGCAATACGGCCAGGACGATCATCACGGTATTCATTTTCCTAGAAAAGCAGGCCCAGACCCACGGTCAGGGCGTTGTTGTGGAGTTCCTGTTCCGGGATGAGCCGGCTGATGCCGAAGGCATAGCTGAAACGCAGCTGCACCGCCTCGGCGACCGTCACGGCGGCGCCCACCCGCCACTGCAGGTTGGCACGCGTCAGGCCGCGGAGGTCGCTGACGTCCTTGACCAGGCCGCCTTGCTCCTTGAAGGTCCCCTTGTCATACAGGTTGCCGAACAGGCCGATGTTGAAGACGGGGCCCGTGAAGAGGGAGCCCATCGCGCCCGTAGCGATGTTGAACGTGTACTTCAGGTCCATCGGGATGGACAGGTAGTGCATCTTGATGTATTTCGGCTTCATCTCGGTGTCGTTGCGGCCGGACTGATAGTGGAAATAGAGGCCCGGCTCGAAGGTCAGTCCCGCCAGCGCCGAGAAGTAGAACTCGTGGCTGACCCCGGCGTAGAAGCCCTTCAGGGGATGCTTGGCCAGGAACTGGGAGCAATCCGTCCCGTTGAAGGTCGTGGCGGAGTAGCCGACACCGGCGCTCCAGTTCTGTTGTGCGTTTGCGGGCGCAGCGCCCAGCAGGGCGGCTGCAAGCAGGATGATTATGATCTTTTTCACGTATCGTGCGTTTTAATCCATTTACAAAAATACGAAAAAAATGTATTTTTGTGTTCATGCAGTCCTTTTCCGAGACCATCCTGTCCTGGTACGACACCTACGGGCGCGACCTGCCCTGGCGCCGCACGCGGGACCCTTATGCCATCTGGCTGAGCGAGATCATCCTCCAGCAGACGCGCATCGCCCAGGGACAGGCCTACTGGGAACGTTTCCTGGCCACCTGGCCGGACGTGCAGGCGCTGGCGGCCGCGAGCGAGGACGAGGTGCTGCGCCTCTGGCAGGGCCTCGGCTACTACAGCCGGGCGCGGAACCTGCACGCCGCGGCGCGGCAGATCGTGGCCGCGGGCCGCTTCCCGGACACCCTGGAGGGCATCCGCGCGCTGAAGGGCGTCGGGGACTACACGGCCGCCGCCATCGGCTCCATCGCCTTCGGACTGCCCGCCGCCGTCGTGGACGGCAATGTGTACCGCGTGCTCGCGCGCTGCTTCGGCCTGGAAACGCCCGTCGGCTCCACCGCCGCGAAAAAGGAATTCACCGCCCTCGCCCAGTCCCTCCTGCCGCCCGACCGGCCGGGCGACTTCAACCAGGGGATGATGGACTTCGGCGCGTTGCAATGCACGCCCGACGCTCCGTGCTGCCCCATCTGCCCGCTG
Organism: Candidatus Cryptobacteroides sp.; assembly: GCA_045117755.1. Lineage (GTDB taxonomy): Bacteria > Bacteroidota > Bacteroidia > Bacteroidales > UBA932 > Cryptobacteroides. The sequence continues at coordinate 132,619 of JBGUOB010000056.1, read as the reverse complement.
GCGTCCCGCTGCGCCGCGCTGGCGACCGGGCGCGTGGACCGTCTTCCCGTCCGGGAAAAGGGTCCGGCGGTGCAGGAGCGGCGCTTCGACTATGTCTATGTGCGCTTCCGCGGCCGCACCGCCATCCGCCGCCGCGGTCCGGGCGATATCTGGCAGGGGCTGTACGAGCCGCTGGTCTGCAACCATCCTGTTGACGCGCAGTTGTTGCGCGCCGGCGTCAAGCACCAGCTGACGCACCGGACGCTGATCGTGGATTTCTATTTATGGGAACCGGCGGAGGAACCGGTCCTGCCGGAAGGCTATGTCTGGATAGACGAAGCGGAGCTCGACCGCTACGCCAAGCCCCGCCTGTTCGAATTGTTGCTGGAAAGCCTGCCTGCCGGCACGTCAGAAGTCAATTCCTAGTCATTCCGGGATCTCTGGATCCGCAGGATCTCGTCCGCCCGGGCGGAGATGGCCTCCCGATGCGAGATGAAGAGCATCGTGCGGGAGCCGTGATAGCGCGTGTAGAGGCGGTCGAGCAGGGTCTCCTCCGTCTCGGTGTCGAGCGCCGAGGTGGCCTCGTCCAGCACCAGGATGCCGCCTTCGTGCAGCAGCGCGCGGGCGATGGCGACGCGCTGGGCCTGTCCCTCGCTGAGGCCGCTGCCGGTCTCGCCGCAAGGCGTATCCAGCCCTTCGGGCAAATCGAATACGAAGTCCGCGACCGCGGTGTGCAGGGCGTCGCGCATCGCCTCCTCGGAGGCGTCGGCGCGCGCAAGCTGCAGGTTCTCGCGGATGGTTCCGCTGAAAAGGGAATTCCCCTGCGGGACGTAGCGGAAGTTGCCGCGCAGGGCGGGGCCGGCAGGGTATTCTCCCCGCTTGTCATAGAGCGTGACGCTGCCTGCGGTGGGTTTCAGCAGGCCCAGCACCAGGCGGCTGAGCGTACTCTTGCCCGCGCCGGTGAGGCCCATGATGACGGTCAGCGACCCGGCGGCGAACTCGTGGTTGAAGCCGGAAAGGATCAGCTCCTCGGGTTGGTCGGGATAGGCGAAACTGAGGGCCGTGCAACGGATGCCCGGGGTACCCTCCAGGGCCACGGGCGCCTCGCCGGAGGATTCCTGCTCCAGCGCCTGCAGGTCCATCAGGCGCTCCACGGAGGTGGAGGCGTGGATGAAGGCGGGGACCTGGCGGGCCAGCTCGGCGATCGGACGCTGCACCTGGCCGACGAGCTGCAGGAAGGCAGTCATCATACCGTAGGTGACGGCGCCGCTCCGGATGCCCAGCACGCCCCAGAGGAAGGCGGCGGCATAGCCGCCCAGGAAACCGAAAATCATGCAGCCGCGCGCCACGGCGTTGTAGCGGATGCGGGTGACGGTCTGGCCCTGCAGATCCTTCTGCAGCCCGCCCAGGCGCGCCAGCACGCGCTCCGCGCCGATGAGCGTCAGCACCACGAGGCGCTTCTGCAGGTTCTCCTGCATGAGCTGCTGGATCTCCGCGTCCTGCTTGCGGATGCGCTCGGTGAGCGCGCGCAGTTTCTTGAAGAACAGGCGCGAACCGCCCACGGCGGCCACCATCAGGACGATGAGGACCCAAAGCAGGTTCGGGGCCATCAGCAGCAGATAGACGGAAGCGGCCAGGAGTTGGATAACGGTGATGACGACCTCCGGGATGCGGGTGCAGAGCAGGTCGGTGACCACGCGCACGTCCTCTTCGAGGCGGTTGACGGCGTCGCCGCTCCGGTAGGCCTCGCGGCCGGTCCAGCTGCTGCGCAGCACGCGCGCGAAAGTATCATGGCGAAGTTCGTTCCCACTGCGGACGCTGTTGTAGCTCTCCCAGGCCGAGGCGGCCACGGAGCAGATCAGCTGCAGCAGCATGACGCCCAGCAGGATGCCGATGTGCAGGGGAAGGGGAGCGTCCAGCTCTCCGGTGGCGATGTCGACGAGCCGCTTGCAGATCCAAACGAAACCCAGCGAGGCGGCAATCCGGACGGCGCCGATCAGCACGCTGAGGGCGATCCGCCCCCGGACGGGACGGACCATGGGGCGAAGGCCCTGGAAGATCTGTCGAAGCGGAATCATCGCTTATTTCAGTCGGCCATAAGGCCGTTCTGCCTCCAGGTGTCCAGCAACTTGTCCACGTCGGCGCGCGCCGTCTGTGCGTCCACGTCGTAGCGCGCGGTCAGCAGGGCCACCAGGTCCTCGGGCGTGAAGTCCTTGCCCTGAATCTGCTCCCACAGGTAGGCGGCCGAGGCGTTCAGCGAGATCACCTTGCTGAAATCGACCCGGGCGAGTCCCTCTCCCGTGACAATACATTCCCCGGCAATCGACCGGAGCACAAAACCATCAAGCAGTCTCATAGTTGTATAATCAAACGTAGCAAAGATAATGATTATTCCGGAACTACCAGCCGGCGGTAAACCCCCAGCAGATAGCGCCGGATCGGCTTCAGGAAGCGCCAGAAGCGGCCCCGGCCGGGCTTGCGACGCCGTCCGGAAGGCCGGATGATCTCGGAGACGGTGCCGATCACGTCGGCGCGCGTGCAGCGCTCCGTCCCGGCGATGTTGCCGTCGCCCATGAGGGTGAGCGCTTCGCCGTCAAGTGCGATGATGCGGTGCAGGATGTACCGCTCCCCGATCCGGACCAGGACGATGTCGCCGACGGCGACGTCCGGCTCCCGGCGGAGCACGACCCGGTCCACGCCGCCCCGGATGAAGGGCAGCATGCTGTAACCGGTGGGGATGATCACGGCCTCGCGGCCTTCCTGCAGGATGGACGCCACCTCCCCGAGGAGGATCTCGTTGGGCAGGGAAATCTTATCCATCGACCGTTTCCTGACAAAGCCGGGCGGCAGCTGCGTCCGGCAGGCATTCCAAATGATAACAGAGGACCTGCTGCGCGATCTGCGACAGCGTCTCGTGCTGCGCATCCGCGAGCGAGCGGATCGGGCGGAAACCCGAACAGGACGCCATCACCGAGGCATAGGCCTGCACGGTGGAAAGGCGTTCGATGCGGTTCTGCGGTGCCTGGGACAGGCGGACGATGGCCCCGACGGGCACATCCTGCGCCTTGTAGCAGGGCGTCTTGCCGCTCCAGGGCGAACCGAACACCCGGGCCACGCCGTCCACGACGCGGAGCACCGGATTGTCGTCGTTGAGGAGTTCCGTTCCGGAAATGTTTTCCAGCCACAGGCGGCTGTGCGTGCTCTTCCCGGTGCCGCTCTTCCCGAGGAACAGGAATCCGCGGCCGCCGTGCGTGACGACGGACGCGTGCATCTCCAACGCACTGAACGGAGCCGACGCAAAAGCAAAAAGCAGCATCAGCGCATTGTTCACGGCAAAAGCCTGGTTCGCCGGGCTGCCCGTCGTATATAGGGACCCCTCCCGGAAATCCCCGCTCATCTCCAGCACCCCGCACACCGGCGCCGACGGCGTCGGCGCAAACTCGGCCAGGTAACCCTCGCCGATGCGGTAAAAGCCCACGACAGGCTCCCCGGTCCGCTCCTCGCTCCGCAGCAACCGCTCACCCGGCTCCCCCGGTTTCCGGTCGGTAATAGTTAGTTTAAAGAGTGTAGCGTTCCCGGCAGCAGTCTCCTCTGAAAACCGTAACCACCCTCGGTTCCGTAAGAGGGAGGGGCCCGCTTCCGAAGGAAGTGGGAGGGGTCCGGCTTTGCCGGACGTTTTCAGAGGAGAGCTGCTGCCGGGAAGCGATATTTCAAAGGGATCGTAGTTGTGCAGGAGATCGGCCGCCGGGAATGCGTCCGGCAGAGAAAGCGAGAACGTCAGCCCCGCGACCTGGAACCGGCGGACCATAAAACTAGGAATCCAGCTTGAGAACAGCCATGAAAGCGCTCTGCGGCACCTGCACGGTACCGATCTGGCGCATCCGCTTCTTACCCTCCTTCTGCTTCTCCAGCAACTTGCGCTTACGCGTCACGTCGCCGCCGTAGCACTTCGCCGTCACATCCTTGCGCACCTGCTTCACGGTCTCGCGCGCGATGATCTTCGCGCCGATCGCCGCCTGGATGGGAATATCGAACTGCTGACGCGGAATCAGATCCTTCAGCTTCTCGCACATCTTGCGCCCGAAGTTGTAGGCATTGTCCTCGTGGATCAGCGTCGAAAGCGCATCGGCCGGCTCCCCGTTCAGAAGAATATCCAGGCGGACCAGCCGTGCCGGACGGAAATCCATCACGTGATAATCAAAAGAAGCATAGCCCTTCGAAATCGTCTTCAGCTTGTCATAGAAGTCGAAAACGATCTCGGACAGCGGCATGTCGTAAGTCAGCTCCACCCGGTCGGCCGTAATATAATGCTGGCCGATCAGCGTGCCGCGGCGGTCCAGGCAGAGCTTCATGATCGCCCCGAAGAACTCCGACTTGGAGATGATCTGGGCGCGGATATAAGGCTCCTCGATATGATCGATGAGCGTCTGGGCGGGCAGGCCGGACGGATTGTGCACGTCCATCACCTCGCCCTGCGTCGTATAGACCTTGTAAGAAACGTTCGGCACCGTGGTGATCACGTCCATGTCGAACTCGCGGAAGAGCCGCTCCTGGACGATCTCCAGGTGCAGCAGGCCCAGGAAGCCGCAGCGGAAACCGCTTCCCAGCGCCAGCGAGCTCTCCGGCTCATAGACGAAGGAAGCGTCGTTCAGCTGGAACTTCTCCAGCACCGCGCGCAGCTCCTCGAACTTGTCGGCCTGCACGGGATACATACCCGCGAAGACCATGGGCTTGACCTCCTCGAAGCCGGCGATGGCCTCGGCGCACGGCCGGGCCACGTGGGTGATGGTATCGCCCACCTTCACCTCGACGGCGCTCTTGATGCCCGTGATGACGTAGCCCACGTCCCCGCAGCCGATCTCGGCAGCGGGGATGAGCTTCATCTTCAGGATGCCCACTTCCTCGACCTCGTAGTCCATCCCGGTGGCAAAGAATTTCACCTTGTCCCCCTTGCGGATGGAACCGTTCTTGACCTTGAAGTAGGCGATGACCCCGCGGAAGGAATTGAAAACGGAGTCGAAGATCAGCGCCTGCAGCGGCCCGTCCGGGTCGCCCTCCGGCGCCGGGATCTTCTCCACGATGGCGTCCAGGATGGGCGCCACGCCTTCTCCCGTGCGGGCGGAGACCTTGAAGACCTCCTCGGGCTTACACCCGATCAGGTCGCAGATCTCATCGGTCACGACCTCGACCTGGGCGGACTCCATGTCGATCTTGTTGAGGACAGGGATGATCTCCAGGCCGTGGTCGATGGCCATATACAGATTGGAAATGGTCTGGGCCTGGACGCCCTGGGAGGCGTCCACGACCAGAAGCGCTCCTTCGCAGGAAGCGATGCTTCTCGAAACTTCGTAGGAGAAATCCACATGGCCCGGCGTATCGATGAGGTTCAGCTTGTAGGCCTCCCCGTGATAGTGGTGGATCATCTGGATGGCGTGGCTCTTGATGGTGATGCCCTTCTCCTTCTCCAGGTCCATGTCGTCCAGGACCTGGTTCTCCATGTCGCGCGCACCGAGCGTCTGGGTGAGCTCCAGCAGGCGGTCGGCCAGGGTGCTCTTCCCGTGGTCGATGTGCGCGATGATACAGAAGTTCCGAATATGCTTCATTTCCGGACTAGAAGAGCTTGTTCACCTGCTCGAAGACATTCTCGGCGGTGTAGCCGAGCTTCTCGTCGAGCACCTTGTACGGAGCGGAGAAACCGAAGGACTCGAGACCCCAGACCGTGCCTTCCGCCTCAGGGACGAGACCCTGCAGGGTGACAGGCAGACCGGCGGTCATACCGAACTTCTTCACGCCCGTAGGCAGGACGCTCTGCTGGTACTCCTTGGACTGCTGACGGAAGAGACCCTCGGACGGGACGCTGACGACGCGCACCTTCTTGCCGGCCTCGCGGAGCAGCTTGGCGCCGGCCTCCAGGGTGGAGACTTCGGAACCGGAAGCCACGAGGATGACATCCGGGTTGGCGTCGGAGCCGGCCACGATGTAGCCGCCCTTGGCCACCTGGCTGTAATCGTTGCCCTCGGGGAGGTTGGCGATGTTCTGGCGGGACAGGATGAGGGCCGTCGGAGTATTCATGTTGGCCATGGCGGCAGCCCAGGCCTCGGTGGTCTCCTTGGCATCGGCCGGACGCATCACCAGGACGGAGTTCTTACCGTGGTGGTTCTTGAGCTTCTCCATCAGGCGGATCTGGGCCTCCTGCTCGACCGGCTCGTGGGTCGGGCCGTCCTCACCGACGCGGAAGGCGTCGTGGGTCCAGACGAACTTGACCGGGAGCTCCATGAGCGCGGCCATACGGACAGCCGGCTTCATGTAGTCGGAGAACACGAAGAAGGTGCCGCAGGCGGGGATGACGCCGCCGTGCAGGGCCATACCGATGCAGCAGCAGGCCATCGTCAGCTCGGCCACGCCGGCCTGGAAGAAGGCGCCGCTGAAGTCGCCGGCCTGGAAGGCGGTGGTCTTCTTCAGGAAGCCGTCGGTCTTGTCGGAATTGGACAGGTCGGCGGAAGCGCAAATCATGTTGGGAACCTGCTCGGCGAGCACACCGAGGCAGGCGGCGCTGGCGTTACGCGTGGCGTCGTTGTCCTTCTGGACGCACTTGCTCCAGTCGATCTTCGGAGCCTTGCCGCTGAACCACTCGGCCTGCTGTGCGGCCTTCTCGGGGTTGGCGGCGGCCCAGGCTTTCTCCTCGGCATAGCGCTCGGCGGTGAGCTTCTTCAGCTCCTCGGCGCGCTTGGCGTAGAGCTCCTTCACGTCGTCGAAAATCTGGAACGGGTTCTCAGGATCGCCGCCCAGGTTCTTGATGGTATTCTTGTAGGCCTCGCCGCCCAGCGGGGCGCCGTGGGTCTTGCAGTTGCGCTCATAGCTGGAGCCGTCCTCCTTGAGGGCGCCCTTGCCCATGATGCACTTGCCGATGATGAGGGCGGGCTTGCCCTTCACGGCCTTGGCCTTCTCGATGGCGGTGCGGATCTGCGCCGCGTCGTTGCCGTTGATTTCGAAGACCTCCCAGCCGAGGGCACGGTACTTGGCGGCCGTGTCCTCGTTCATGACCACCTTGGTTTCAGTGGAGAGCTGGATATCGTTGGAGTCGTAGAACATCACGAGATTGTCCAGACCCAGCGTACCGGCGATACGGGCAGCGCCCTGGGAGATTTCCTCCTGCACGCCACCGTCGGAGATATAGGCGTAGATGGTTTCTTTTGCGAAGCTCGGGTTGCCGGTGTGGGCAGCCAGGAACTTGGCGGCGATGGCGGCGCCCACAGCGTAGGCGTGGCCCTGGCCGAGGGGACCGGAGGTATTCTCGACACCGCGCGTCGGGTCGAACTCGGGGTGACCGGTGGTCGGGGAACCCCACTGGCGCAGGTTGGCCAGTTCATCGAGGCTGTATTTGCCGATCAGGCACAGCTGACCGTAAAGCATCGGGGCCATGTGGCCGGGATCGAGGAAGAAACGGTCGCGGGCGGCCCAGGTCGGGTTGCAGGGATCGTAGGTCAGGTACTCGCTGTAGAGCACGTTGATGAAGTCGGCGCCACCCATGGCACCGCCCGGGTGTCCGGATTTGGCTTTTTCGACTGCGCTGGCCGCCAGGATGCGGATGTTGTCAGCCGCGTGATTGAGAACGCTGATAGAGTTTGCCATCTTACAGTATAATTTTGTTTGGTTATTTCTAAATCGTACAAAGTTAGCAAATAATTCGGTCATTCCCAATTTCACACCTTGCGCCGGTAGGGGAACCGGCGCAAGGATTCAGGGGTATGTAAGGGAAACTACCGCGTCATCCGGACGACGATCGACAGGGGCAGGGCCTTGCCGAACTTGTCGTTCAGGGCGAGCTCGCCGCTTTCGATCTGGCCGACGCGCATCGCCTGGCGGAGGACCGTCTCGCCCAGGAGGGCGGAATAGCCGTTGCTGTAGAGGTTGAGCACAAGGAAGGCGTCCTGCGGCGCGAGGATCTCCCCGACGCTGCGCAGCATGCCGAAGAGGCACTCGTCGAGCTTCCATTTCTCGCCGTCCGGGCCGTGCCCGTAGGCGGGTGGATCGAGGATGATGCCGTCGTAGCGGTTGCCGCGGCGCGCTTCGCGCTGGGCGAATTTCATCGCGTCTTCCACCACCCAGCGGATGCCGTCCAGGCCGCTGTTCTCCATGTTGCCGCGGGCCCAGGTGACCACCTGCCGGACGGAGTCCAGGTGCGTCACGTCGGCCCCGGCGGCCTTGGCGGCAAGCGAGGCTGCGCCGGTGTAGGCGAAGAGATTCAGCACGCGGGGCGTGCGTCCCTTCGCCGCGAGCGTGCGGGTCTGGCGGTAGATCCAGTCCCAGTTGGGGGCCTGCTCCGGGAACACGCCGACGTGCTTGAAGGAGGTCAGACCGAGGCGCAGATCCATTTTCAGACCGTCCTCATTCGCATAGCGGATGTGCCACTGGTCGTCCATCTTCTTGAGCCGGTTCCAGGTGCCGCTGTCCTCCTTGCCGGCCTTGCCGAAACCGGCGCCGGGCGTGAAGGTCGTATGCGCGAGCCGACGCCATTCCGCATCGGATAAAGATTTATTCCACAGCGCCTTGGGCTCGGGGCGCGCGAGCACGTAGGCACCGAAGCGCTCCAGCTTCTCGCCTGCACCGCTGTCCAGCAGCTCGTAGTCTTTCCAGGAGGTGGAAGGGAATTCTGCCATATCGTCCGCTTTAGGAATCCAATGCCTCGGAAGCCGCGTCCACCAGCGCCACGAGGCCGTCGGTGAGCTGCTTCGCCAGCTCGTCGTCCCCGCCCTGCTTCATCACGTCGGACAGGAAGTAGATATACTGCCCCACGACTTCGAACTCGTCACGCGCCCAGTCGTAGAACTCGATGTAGAACTTGGCGCTCTGCAGCAGGCCGGAGCCGAGCCCCATGGCGAGCTGGCGCGCCTTGTCGGGCTGGCCGAGCTTGTAGTAATCTTCGATCATCAGGACCACCATGTAGTCGTTGCCCGAGAAGCCCAGGGGGACGGTCTCCAGCGGATAATGCTGCATCACTTCCGCCGCTCTGTCGATCATCTCCAGGGCGCGGTCGTTCTCGCCCGCCTTCATGAAGGCCTCGGCGCAGGTTACGAACATCCCGCGGATGGACATCACGCCCAGGTGCGTGTACATATTCTGATAATCAATGAAATAGTCGTCGCGTGCAATGGCATCCCAATGATAGGCCTGCGTCACCATGCGGTACAGCTCGTCCGTATCGACGAAGCCCGCTTCGGCGGAGGTCGTCTTATTCTTGATCGGGATGAACTTGTAGGAGTAGCCGTTGTACTCGAGGTACTCCTTGATGCCGACGTTCAGGTCGCCGCCCAGGTTCAGGAAGTGCAGCGGGCGGTCCCATTCATAGCCTGCGAGCAGGTCCAGCAGGAAGAGCTCGGGCTTGGTCAGATACTCCTTGTCCGCCGAAATGGTCAGCACGATCGAGTCAGGAATCTGTGCGGCGTATTTCTCGTCCAGGATGCCGGACTTGATGACGTTTTCCCTGTTGACCGGCAGGACGATCTTGCGCGAGGGGATGTAGTCCACCTTGCGGCCGCTGGTCATCGGGGCCTTGATCTGCGGGTGCTTGAAGACGGCCATCACGTCCTTGATGTCCATCGCGATTTCCTGCGTATCCAGGATCGGGACATATTCGTTGGTGCCGTAGAGATACTGCTCCGGGCCCACCGTCAGGGGCAGCGGGGCGGACTTGTTGCTCGCCCATTTCATCTGGTCGATGTGCCAGTCGGTGCCGAGCAGCGAGGTGTTGCAGATGCGCACGTCCGTGCGGAAATCCTCCACCTCCTGGGCGTACCAGAGCGGGAAGGTATCGTTGTCTCCGTGGGTGACCAGAATGCCGTTTTCGCCCACGGAATTGAGGTAGTTGCAGGCCATTTCCACCGCCGTACGGCGGTTGGAGCGGTCGTGGTCGTCCCAGTTCTGGGCCGCCATCTGCACGGGCACGAGCAGGCAGAGACCCGTCAGCGCGCCGGCGGTCAGGAGGCTGCCGCGGCCCTTGCGGGCGCCGTCGATCCAGCTGAAGAGCGCCGCCACGGCCAGTCCGGCCCAGGCGCTGAAGAAATAGAAGGATCCCGCATACGCGTAATCGCGCTCGCGCACCTGATACGGTGGCTGGTTGAGGTAGAGCACGATGGCGATGCCCGTCATGAAGAACATCAGGAAGGTCAGCCAGCAGCCGCGCTTGTCGCGGTCGAACTGGAAGAAGAGGCCCAGCAGGCCGAGCAGCAGGGGCAGGAAATAATAATGGTTCTTGCCCTTGTCATTCGCGAGCGTGTCGGGCGCGTCCACCTGGTCGCCCAGGCGGATGTTGTCGATGAACGTCACGCCGCTCTCCCAGTTGCCATGGAAGATGTCGCCCGGATTGGGGGCGTGGACCTGGTTCTGCCGTCCGGCGAAATTCCACATGAAGTAGCGCCAGTACATCCAGTTCAGCTGGTAGTCGAAGAAGTAGTACAGGTTGGTGCCGAAGGACGGCTTGCGGGCTGTCGCGCCGGCCACGCGCTGGCCTTTGCCGTTGGTATAGGTCTCGTAGAATTTCTCGTAGCTGCCGTCTGCGCTGGTGCTCCACATGCGCGGGAAGAGCATCTTGCCCGACGCCTTGTAGCGCGCGTCGATCGGGCCCTCGACCTTCTTGTATTTGCCGTCCATCGGCGCCCAGTAGGTCGTGTTCTTGAGCTCATAGGGCGCACCGTAGTACTGGCCGTAGAGCAGCGGCGTGGAACCGTACTGCTCGCGGGACAGGTAGCGGACGAGGGTGAAGGCGTTGTCGGGCTGGTATTCGTTGGTCGGCGTCTTGGCGCTGGAACGGATGATGTCGATGGTGAAGACGGAGAAGCCGATCACGATGGTCGTGATGCAGAGCAGCGCCGTGTTGAGGAAGACCTTCTCCTGCTTCAGGGTGCGGAAGAGACCCCAGAACAGCAGGGCGAGCAGCGCGACCACGAAGAAGGCGGCGCCGCTGTTGTACGGAAGTCCCAGGGTATTGACGAAGAAGAGGTCGAAGTACGCCGCCAGTTTCGGCAGGTACGGAACCACGACGAAAACGATCAGGCCGAGGATCACCACGCCCACGGCGAAAATCTTGACCAGCTCCCAGAAGGTGAACGGCTTGTCTTCGCGCTGGCGGTAGTAGTACATGAACACGATGGCCGGGATGGCCAGCAGGTTCAGCAGGTGCACGCCGATGCTCAGGCCCATCAGGAAGGCGATCAGCACGATCCAGCGCAGGGAATGCGCCTCGTCGGCGCGGTCGTACCACAGCGTCATCAGCCAGAATACCACCGCGGTGAACAGGGAAGACATGGCATAGACCTCGCCCTCAACGGCCGAGAACCAGAACGTGTCGGAGAAGGTATAGACCAGGGCGCCCACCAGGCCGGAGCCGAAGATGGACACGGCCTGGGCCGTGCTGTAGCCGTCCTTGCCCGGACGGACCAGCCGCTTGGCCAGCCAGACGACGGTCAGGTACAGGAACAGGATCGTGAGGGCGGAGCACAGGGCGCTCATCGCATTCACGAGGATGGCAGCGTGCATGTTATCCCCGAACAGGGTAAAGATGCGGGCAATCAGCTGGAAAACAGGGTTTCCCGGCGGATGTCCCACTTCGAGTTTATACGATGAGGCGATGAACTCGCCGCAGTCCCAGAAGGATGCGGAGGGCTCTATGGTCAGCAGATAGGTGACGGCGGAGACCACGAAGGCGGCCGCCGCGCAGATCCGGTTCCACAGGGTAAATTTCTTCTCTGTCATAACTTGCAAATGTACAACTAAAAATCTGTATCTTTGCAAAAATTATCCCACCATGGCTCAACAAGACTGGAAAGATCGCCTGGGGGTCGTATATTCCACCAACCCCGACTTTCAGTACCAGACGGCGCAGGACGCGCCGGAGGCGGATACGCTTCCTCCGGAGAAGCAGCGCCTCATCGTCCGCATCGACCGGCGCCGGCGCGCCGGCAAGCAGGTCACGCTCGTGGACGGATTCGTCGGCCGCGCGGCCGACCTCTCGGCCCTCGCGAAGACGCTCAAGACCAAGTGCGGCGTGGGCGGCACCGTCGAAGAGGGGCAGGTCCTCATTCAGGGCGACCTGCGCGACAAACTCGTCACCCTGCTTTCCACCATGGGATACCAAGTCAAACGCGGCAACTGACGGACCATGGACGAGATCTTCCGGAGCGGAACCCTGGAAATGTCCTCCACCCCCCTGGAGGTGTTGGAGATGCCCCTGCGCTGGTCGGATGTCCTGACCAACCGCATCCTGGTCGTCGTGTCGATGCTGCTGATCATGCAGCACCTCCTGGACCTTTTCCGCCTGACCCCGCCCCTGCTCTACAGCTACAGCCGCTCCCGCGGTGCGGAGGCGTTGGAGCAGAGCCTGGGCATGGTCCGCGTCCGCAACATGATCGCGCTCAGCCTCACCTTACCTTTCTGCCTGATCCTGGACCGTTTCCAGGCGCTGCGCCCCGCATATATGGACCTCATTCCCGCCGGCTGGAGCGTCGCCGCCACCGTCGGCCTCGTCCTCTTCTACTTGATCCTTCGCGCCCTCATTTACCTGATTTGCGGAATCCGGCGCTTCGGGCCGAAGGCGGTCCATGTCGTGCGGCACAATCTCTATAATTATATGATGCTGGCGCTTCCCATCCTGCTGCTGGAGACGGCCGTCCTGCTGCTGGCCAACGTGCCGGAAGCGGTCTCGACCTCCGTCATCCGCTGGACACTCAGCGCACTCTGGGCCTTCGCCACCTGGCGGACGGGACAAATTTTGCACGCGTATTGTTCGGGATTCTCAACTTTTTTGTACCTTTGCGCGCTTGAATTATTACCCGCCGCCGTGTTGGTAGCAGTTGTAGTGAATTTTTGAACATTTTTGCAGCCAGATGAAGATCCTGATTTCCCAGCAAGTCCCGTCCAATCTCGCAGCTTACGAGACTCTGCAGAGCCAGCTTGGGGCTGAACTGACCTTCCAGCCGTTCTTCCTCATCGAACCGCTTTCCGCCCGCGAATTCCGGGCCGAGCATATCAATCTGCCCGACTATACCGCCATCGTTTTCTCCTCCCGCCACGCCATCGACGCCTACTTCAAGTTGTGCGAAGAAATGCGTTTCAAGGTGCCTGAGACGATGAAATATTTCTGTTCCACGGAAGCGGTCGCGATGTACCTGCAGAAGCACATCGTCTACCGCAAGCGCAAGATTTTCTACGGTTCCGGCACGCCGGCCTCCATCGTCGCGCTGGTCACGGCCAAGCACAAGGCCGAGAAGTTCCTGATCGCCACGTCGGAAGGCTCCGACATCACCCCGGTCACGACCCTCTTCGCGGATGCGAAGCTGGACTACACCGTGGGCGTGCTCGTCAAGCCTGTGCCGCAGGACCTGCACGAGACGGATCTCTCCGCCTTCGACATCGCCGTGCTCTGCAATCCCGCGGACGTGGCGTCGCTGCACGAGAACTATCCTGATTTCAAGCAGGGAGCGCTCAAATTCATCTCCTTCGGCAAAGCCGTGGTCAAGGCCATGGAAGACGCCGGTTACGAGATCGCCCTCAAGGCCCCCACGCCGGAGGCCACTTCCATCAGCAAGGCCGTCGAACTCTATCTCCAATCCGCCCGCTAGATGACTTCTCCGCAGAGCCATACTCTCACCAAAGAGGAAAGGCTGTGCGGGAAGACGACCGTCTCCGCACTCATTTCCTCCGGGAAATGGGGTGCCATGCCGCACCTGCGCTACTGCTGGTCGGCCGGGCATGAGACGGGCCTCAACCGCATCATGGTCTCCGTGCCGAAGAAGTTCTTCAAGCGCGCCGTCAAGCGCAACCTTCTCAAGCGCCGCATGCGCGAGGCCTACCGCCTCCAGAAGGAGCTCCTGACCGCCACCGGCATCGATCTGCTGCTGACGTATTCCCATCCGGAAGTCGCCGACTTCGCCACGATCTACGCCGAAGTCACCGACATCCTCGGCCGCATCCAAACAAAATTGGATTCTGCACAATGACCCTCTGGGACGTCACCAGGCGGATCCTCTCCGCCCCGTTTATCCTGCTGATCAAATTCTATCAGCTCTGCATCTCGCCGCTCAAACCGCCGAGCTGCCGCTTCACCCCCACCTGTTCGCAGTATGCCCTCGAGGCCTTCCGCAAATACGGCCCCTTCAAGGGCTTCTGGCTCAGCCTGAAGCGCATCCTCCGCTGCCACCCCTGGGGTGGCTCCGGCTACGATCCCGTGCCGTAAGCTCCGGAATCTCCAACCCTGGTACCAAAAACCGCCATTTTCGGCCCCAACCCGGTCTGACGAGCTGCTGCCGGGCGGGATGTTCCGACTTACAGAAATAATTGTTATCTTTGCGATTCGGAATATTCAAACATCTTTATAGCTATGCAGCAACACATCGATTCCTACGATTTCGCCGGCAAGAAGGCGATCGTGCGCGTGGACTTCAACGTTCCCCTCAACGAGCAGTTTGAAATTACGGACGATACCCGCATCCGCCGGGCTATGCCGACTCTCAAGAAGGTTCTCGCCGGTGGCGGTTCCCTCATCATCATGTCCCACCTCGGCCGTCCGAAGGGCGTGACCGACAAGTTCTCCCTCAAGCACATCGTGGATCATGTGGCCGAGTGTCTCGGCGCGCCGGTGAAATTCGCCGCCGACTGCCAGAAGGCCCAGGCCGAAGTGGCCGCCCTCAAGCCGGGCGAGGCCCTGCTGCTCGAGAACCTCCGCTTCTACGCCGAGGAGGAAGGCAAACCCCGCGGACTCGCCGAGGATGCCTCCGACGAGGAGAAGAAGGCCGCCAAGGCTGCCGTCAAGGCCAGCCAGAAGGACTTCGTCAAGACCCTCGCTTCCTACGCTGACTGCTACATCAACGACGCCTTCGGTACGGCTCACCGCGCCCACGGCTCCACCGCCCTCATCGCCGAGTACTTCCCGAACGACAAGATGTTCGGCTACCTGATGGAAGGTGAGATCAAGGCCATCGACAACGTGCTCAAGAACGCCAAGCACCCCTTCACGGCCATCATCGGCGGTTCCAAGGTCTCTTCCAAGCTCGCCGTGCTCGAGAACATGCTCGAGAAGGTGGACAACCTGATCATCGGCGGCGGTATGGGTTATACCTTCGTCAAGGCCCAGGGCGGCCAGATCGGTAACTCCCTCCACGAGGACGACCTCATCCCGCAGGCCCTCGAGATCCTCGCCAAGGCCAAGGAGAAGGGTGTGAAGATCTATCTCTCCACCGAGACCGTCATCGCCGACGAATTCAGCAACGAGGCCAAGACCCAGGTGGTTCCGTCCAACGCTATCCCTGACGGTTGGGAGGGCATGGACGCCGGCCCCGCTTCCCTGAAGGAGTGGAAGAACGTCATCCTCGGTTCCAAGACCATCCTGTGGAACGGTCCTGTCGGCGTGTTCGAGATGCCGACCTTCGCCAAGGGTACGCTCCAGATCGCCGAAGACCTCGCCGAGGCTACCGCGAAGGGTGCTTACACCCTCGTGGGCGGTGGTGACTCCGTCGCAGCCGTGACCCAGATGGGCTACGCCGAGAAGGTGAGCTACGTCTCCACGGGCGGCGGCGCCATGCTCGAGGCCCTCGAAGGCAAGGAACTCCCGGGCATCGCGGCCATCCGCGGCTAGGGGTGTTTCCCTTTTGACTGATAACTGCGGTTTCTGCACGGAAACCGCAGTTTTTCAATAAGCTATCCTAAAATTAAGTGTATATGGCCTATCAAGAAGTAACTAAGACTAGCTATGGCAGCCGCCTGGGCAATTCCCTCAAGGGAATTCTCGTCGGTCTGGCCCTGTTTGTCGCCGCGACCGTTCTCCTGTGGTGGAATGAAGGTCGCGCCGTGAAAACCTCGAAGATGCTCAAGGCGGCCGAGACCGAATGTGTCGACGTGGCCAGCGTCGCTTCCCTGGATCCCGCCCTGGAGGGCAAGCTGATCCACGCCACGGCCGTGGCGAAGACGGACGAGATCCTGACGGATCCCACCTACGGTGTGTCCGTGAATGCCATCCGCCTGGTGCGCGATGTCGAGTATTACCAGTGGGTGGAGCATTCCTCGTCCGAGACCAAGGACAAGATCGGCGGCGGCCAGGAGACCACCACGACTTATACCTACACCAAGGAGTGGGTGGGCGGCCCGATCGATTCCGGCAACTTCAAGGATCCGGACTACCAGAGCAAGAACTTTGTCCGTACGACGGTCCCCGACAATACCGTGACCGCCGAGAAGGTGGAATTCGGCGCCTATGTACTCCCGCCGGCGATGGTCGGCGCCATCCCCGCCAGCACGTCCGTGAATCTTCCGGCTTCGCTGGGGAACGGGATCGACACCTTCGTGGACGGCAGCACGGTGTACTACGGCGAGAATCCGCAGACCCCGGCCGTCGGCGACGTCCGCGTGTCCTTCACCGAGGCTGACGGCGGCACCGCCTCCATCCTCGGCCAGGTGGTCGGCAATACCTTCGAGCCCTTCAAGCACAAGAACGGCAAGAGCCTGATGGTCCTGAAAATGGGCGAGCATTCCCAGGAGTCGATGTTCGAGTCTGAGAAGGCCGCCAACAAGATGTGGATGTGGATCCTCCGCATCATCGGCATCATCCTCGTGGTCGCCGCCCTGCGCATGACGTTCAGCATCCTCGTAACCATCCTCAAGGTGCTCCCGCCGCTGGCCAAGGTCGCCGAACTGGGTGTCAACCTGGTGACGGGCGTGGTCGGCTTCGTGTGGGCCCTGCTCGTGATCCTGATTGCGTGGGTCGCCTATCGGCCGCTCCTGGCCGTTGCGCTGGCCCTCGTCATCGCGGCGCTGATTTACTTCCTGGTCAACAAAAGCAAAAAGGCCGAAGCCCAGGCTCCGGCCGCTCCGATGACGGAATAATATTGCTACAGGCTGCGCGCGTAGTGCGTAGGCTCTTTCTTAGCCGGCTGCGGATGAACCACCGCGGCCGGTTTTTTTGCCTTGCCCGCATAGATCAGCAGGCCGATGCCGGCGAGGATGAAGGGGATGGAGAGGAGCTGGCCCATGTCCAGGAGCATGGTCTGCTCGAACTCGACCTGCGGTTCCTTGATGAATTCGATCAGGAAGCGGGCGCCGAAGCAACCCAGCAGGAAGAAACCGAAGAAGAAACCGCGGTGCACCCGGTCCAGTTTGTTCTTGTATACCCAGACCATGGTGAGGCCCAGCAGCAGGTAGGAGAATGCTTCGTAGAGCTGCGTCGGGTGCTTGGGCTCCGTCTCGCCCCGCAGGTCGAAAATGAAGCCCCAGGGGAGGGTGGTGACATCTCCGTAGATCTCGGAGTTGAAGAGGTTTCCCAGGCGGATCATGCAGCCCGCGAAGGCCACGGCGATGCACAGCCGGTCCATGATCCAGAGGAAGTCGAAATCATTTTTCTTGCCATACCGGTTCGCGAACCACCACATGGCGAGCAGCAGGGCGATGGCGCCGCCGTGGCTCGCCAGGCCGCCCTTCCAGGGCATGAAAATCTCCCAGAACCCGGCCCAGGAGCCGAAATAATAGTCCGGCTGATAGAAGATACAGTGCCCGAGGCGGGCGCCCACGATCGTGGCGATGAGCAGGGTGTACAGGCACGGATCCATTAGTTTGGTATCCACTTTCTCGCGGGTGAAGAACCATTTGAACAGGTACCAGCCGATTACGAAGCCCGACACGAAGAGCAGACCGTACCAGCGGACCTCGAGGGATCCGATGTGGAAGAGAATGGGATTGACGTGCCAGTGCACGGCGAGCAAAGATTCCATCATAAAGTTTCGCGTTTCATGCAAAGATAGCACAATATTTGCATATCTTTGCGCGCGAAATAATATTATGAAGAAATCGATAACGTTAGTATTCGCGCTTCTTCTCCCGCTGTTCGCCGCTGCGCAGGCCGTCGATTCGACCGCTACCCCCACCTTCCTGACCTTGGAAGACGCGCTGCGGATCGCGCTCAGCGAAAATGCTTCTGTCAAAGTGGCAGACATGGAGATCCAGCGCACGGGTTACGCCCGTAAGGGAACGTACGCTTCCCTCTTCCCGCAGATCAGTGGATCCGGGTCTTATCAGCGTACCATCAAGAAACAAGTCATGTACATGGACTTCGACATCGGAGGCATGGGCAGTGCGGCTGGCGGATCCACCGGCATCAGCGGTGGAGACAGCGGCAAGAGCAGCTCCGACGGATTCGAGGTCGGACGTTGGAATACCTGGTCGGCCGGCATCAGCGCCAGCATGCCCCTGGTCAACGCCCAGCTCTGGAAGAACCTGAAGATTTCGGGGGAGAACGTCGAGCTGGCCGTCGAGCAGGCCCGCAGTTGCCGCCTCGAGACGGTGAACCAGGTCAAGCAGGCGTTTTTCTCCTGCCTGCTGGCCAAGAAGGCCTTCGACGTCTATAAGTCCGCGTACGAGAACGCCCTCGCAAACTGCGAGCAGATCCAGCGTCGCTACAACGCCCAGAAGGCGTCCGAACTGGATCTTACGCGCGCCAAGACCACGCTGGCGAACGCCATCCCGACGGTCTATGACGCGGAGAGTTCCGTCTACCTGGCCCTGTGGCAGCTGAAAGCCGTGATGGGTGTCGACCTGGACACGAATATCGACGTGGCCGGCGACCTGGACGACTACGCCCGGCACATGCTCTACGACCTGAACGAGAGCGAGTACCTCTCGCTGGAGAACAACTCCACGATGCGCCAGCTGGCCATCCAGGCCGAGCAGCTCGCCGACGCGGTCAAGGTCCAGCAGTACGCCTACCTGCCCACGCTCTCGCTGTCTTTCAACTACAGCCTCAATGCGATGACCAACGACTTCAAGTTCAGTGAGTACAAGTGGTCGCCGTATTCCTTCGTGGGCCTAAGCCTCTCGATCCCCATCTTCTCCGGCGGTCAGCGGCTCAATGCCGTCCGCCAGGCCAAGGTGCAGGCTGCGGAGCTGGGTGTCCAGCGCGTCAACACCGAGCGTCAGCTCAAGATCGCCATCCGCCAGTACCTCAACCAGATGGAGACGGCTATGAAGAGCTACGGCTCCGCCCGCAGCGCCGCCGAGACGGCGCAGAAGGCCTACGACATCGCGGCCAGGTCCTACGATGTCGGCCGCAGCACGCTCACCGATCTCAACGACGCTCAGTACGCGCTGATCCAGTCGCAGCTCGGCGTCTGCCAGGCGATTTACACCTTCGTCGTGGCGAAGGCCGGTCTCGAGAACACGCTCGGCGCCGACTTCATCGATGCCGACGGGAATGTCCAACTGAATAAAACCTACGTCAATGAATAAAGTATCCAAGATAGGAATGGCCCTGGGCGCCCTCGTGTGCGCCGCATGCGGCCAGCAGTCCGGCACGCCGGCCGTCGATCCGATGATGGCCGCCATGAACGCAACGCCGGTCGTTTCCGTGACGGGCGCCGTCCGGGAGCAGGTGGCCCGCGACGCGGTGTATTCCGCGACCGTGCAGGCCAATGTCGTCAACAACATCGCTCCGCTGTCCAGCGGACGCATCCAGAAACTGAATGTCGAGGTCGGCGATTTCGTGTCCGCCGGCCAGATCCTCGCCGAGATGGACCGTGTGCAGCTCGACCAGGCCGCGCTCCGGCTCAAGAACGACGAGACCGAACTCGAGCGCGTGCGGCAGCTCCTGGCCGAGGGCGGCGTGTCCCAGTCCGACTTCGAGTCGCTCGAACTCGCCTTCAAGGTGTCCAAGAGCAGCTATGAGAACCTGCTGGAGAACACCATCCTGCGCGCTCCCGTGAGCGGCGTGGTGTCCGCCCGCAACTACGACCGCGGCGACCTCTTCGCCATGAGCCAGCCCATCTACACCGTGCAGCAGATCACGCCGGTGAAGCTCCTGGTCCCCATCTCCGAGGCCGACTATACCCGCGTGAAGCGCGGTGACAAGGTGACCGTGACGGTCGATGCCCTGCCGGGCCGCACCTACACGGGCAACATCGTGCGCCTCTATCCGACCATCGACCCCGCTTCCCACACCTTCAGCGCAGAAGTGCGCGTGGCCAATGAGAACCGCGAACTCCGTCCGGGCATGTACGCCCGCGTGTCTGTGGACTTCGGCGCCGTCGAGAACATCGTCGTGCCGGATGCGGCCGTGATGAAGCTGCAGGGTTCCGGCCAGCGGACCGTGTTCGTGCTGAACGCCGACAACACCGTGTCCGTCCGGACCGTGGAGACCGGCCGTCATTTCGGTAC
Organism: Candidatus Cryptobacteroides sp.; assembly: GCA_045117755.1. Classification (GTDB taxonomy): domain Bacteria; phylum Bacteroidota; class Bacteroidia; order Bacteroidales; family UBA932; genus Cryptobacteroides. The sequence continues at coordinate 112,453 of JBGUOB010000056.1, read as the reverse complement.
CCGGTATGAGATTCTTTCCGGCCTGGAGGAGGGTGAGCTGGTGCTCACCGGCGGTCACACCAACCTCCGTTCCGGCGATAAAGTGGAGGTCCAGCGATGAGTATCTACCGTTCTGCGGTCGAGAAACCTGTCACGACGGCCCTGATTTTCATCGCCCTCGCGATCCTCGGTGTCTTCTCCCTGAGCCGGACGTCCATCGCCCTGCTCCCGGAGTTCGACTCCAACACGATCATGGTGATGGCTTCGTACCAGGGCGCCAATGCGCAGGAAATCGAGACCAACCTGACCAAGGTCCTGGAGAACGCCCTGAACGGCGTCGAGGACCTGAAGGAGATGACCTCCCAGTCCAAGGAGAACATCTCCCTGCTGACCCTGACCTTCAATTACGGCGTCGATATCGAGGCGGCGACCAACAGCGTCCGAGACAAGTTGGACATGGTCAATTCCATGTTGCCGGACGGGGTGTCGAACCCTGTCATCTTCAAGTTCAACGCCTCCGACATGCCGATCATGCTGCTCTCCGCCACGGCGACCGAGAGCCTCTCCGGCCTGGACAAGATCCTGGACGACAAGGTGTCCACCCCGCTGGCGCGTGTCTCCGGCGTGGGTACGGTATCCGTGAGCGGCGCCCCCGGGCGTGAGATCCAGGTCTATTGCGACCCGAGCAAGCTGCAGGCCTACGGCCTCAACCTCAGCGGCATCGCGAGCGTGATCTCGGCGGAGAACCGCAACCTCCCTTCGGGCAATATCGACATCGGTTCCGAGACCTACACCCTGCGCGTGCAGAAGGAGTTCTCCGACCCGTCCGAGCTGCTGGACATCGTGGTCGGCGCCGCGAACGGCCGGGCGGTGTACCTGCGCGACGTGGCGACGGTCAGCGACGGCCACCAGGAGCGCGAGCAGGAGTCTTACACCGACGGTGAGCGCTCCGCCCGTATCATCATCCAGAAGCAGAGCGATGCCAACACGGTAAACGTCATCAAGGGCGTCAAGAAGCAGCTGGCCGAGATCCAGAAGACCCTGCCTGCCGACGTGAAGATCACGACCATCGTGGACGGCTCCCGCGAAATCACCAATACGATCCGTACCCTCATCGAGACCATCCTCATCACCTTCCTGGTGGTCATGCTCGTGGTCTTCGTGTTCCTGGGCAGTTGGAAGTCCACCTTCATCATCGTCCTGTCCATCCCGCTGGCCCTGCTGGCGTCGCTGATGTACCTGTTCGCCTCCGGCAACACGCTCAACATCATCTCGATGTCCGCTTTGACGATTGCCATCGGTATGGTCGTGGACGACGCCATCGTGGTGCTGGAGAACGTGTCCTCGCACATCGCCCGCGGCGAGAAGCCGAAAGAGGCGGCCGTGCACGGCACGGGCGAGGTGGGTATCTCCGTCATCGCCTCCACGCTGACGATGCTCTGCGTGTTCCTGCCGCTGACGATGATCAACGGCATGGCCGGCATCATGTTCCGTCAGCTGGGCTGGATCGTGTCGATCATCATGATCGTCTCCACGACCGCCGCCCTGACCTTCGTGCCGATGCTGTGCTCCCGCTGGCTCAAGCGTGACAATCATCACGGCAAGGCCTACAATGCCATCTTCGTCCCGATCAACAGGGCTATCGACAAGATTTCCCGCGGCTACGCGCATGTCATCCACTGGGCCACCAAGCGCCGCAAGGTGGTGATCCTGGGCTTCGCCGCCGTGTTCGTCGCGTCCCTCGTCCTGCTGCTGCCGGGCCTCAAGACGGAATACTTCCCGCGGGGCGACTCCGAGCGCCTCACCGTCACGATCAACCTGCCGATGGGTACGGCGCAGGATGTTACGCGCGGCGTCTATGAGCGCCTCTACGCCGACATTACCGAGGCTGTCCCGGAGATCGAGGTGTTCAACGCCACTTTCGGCCAGGCCGACACCGACAATACCTTCGCGAGCATGCAGAGCAACGGTACGCACATCATCTCGCTGAACCTCAATATCGGTACTTCGAGCACGCGTAAGCGCTCCTCGGCCGAGATCTCCGACGTGCTGCGCCAGATCTGTGCGGGCTACCCGGAAATCCGCCGCGCCATGGTCACCGAAGGCATGGGCATGGGTATGGGCGCCTCCTCCGTCGAGGTGGAGGTCTACGGCTATGATTTCGCCGAGACCGACCGCGTGGCGCAGGAGCTGCAGGCCCGCCTGATGCAGGAAGCTTCCTTCACGCAGGTGACCCTCAGCCGCGAAGAATACACGCCGGAGCTCCGGATGGACTTCGACCGCACCAAACTGGCCCTGCACGGGCTGAATTCCACCACCGCGGCGTCCGCGTTCAGCGCGGCGATGAGCGGCACGGTGGCCTCGCTCTACCGCGAGGACGGCGAAGAATACAACATCCGCGTACGCTACGCGCCGGAATTCCGTTCCAGCATCGAGGACATGGAGAACGTCGTGGTCTCGACCCCGACGGGCGCCACCGTCCGGATGAAGGAACTCGGCACCGTGATCGAGGGCCTCGTGCCGCCGACCATCGAGCGCAAGGACCGTTCGCGTATGATCACCGTCCGCGGCATCGTGGCGAAGGGCGCCGCCCTGAGCGACGCCGTGGAGAGCTGCACCAAGGTCCTTGACGGCATGACCGTCCCGTCTGAGGTCTCGACGGTCATCGCCGGCGACTATGAGGACCAGCAGGAGATGTTCGGCCAGATGGCCATCCTGATCCTCCTGATGATCCTGCTCGTGTACATGGTGATGGCCTCGCAGTTCGAGAACCTGATGGGCCCGTTCGTCATCATGTTCAGCGTGCCGTTCGCCCTGGTGGGCGTGCTGCTCGGCCTGCGCATCACGGGCATGGCCCTGGGTATGATGTCCATCATCGGCATCATCATCCTGATCGGTATCGTGGTGAAGAACGGTATCGTGCTCATCGACTACACGATCCTGCTCCGCGAGCGCGGCATGAACATCCGCGACGCGTCCACGACGGCAGCCAAGAGCCGTCTGCGGCCGATCCTCATGACCACCCTCACCACCGTGCTCGGTATGCTCCCGATGGCCATCGGCACGGGCGAGGGCTCCGAGATGTGGCAGGGCCTGGGTGTCACCGTCTGCTGGGGTCTGACCGTCTCCACGCTCATCACCCTCGTGCTCATCCCGACGGTCTATTGCTCGTTTACCAACCGGATGGAAAGAAGACTTGAAAGAAGGAGGAACCGCCAATGAAAGCCATGTTCATCGCCTACAACCAGGCCTATAACGAAGAAATCGTAGATATCCTTGTCGCCCACGGCCAGCGGGGATTCACCCGCTGGGAGGGTGTGGAAGGCAAGGGAGACTTCAACGGATTCCCGCGTTTCGGCAGCCATGCCTGGCCGGAACTGAACCACGCGCTGCTCGTGATGATGGCGGACGACAAGGTCGCTCCGCTGCTCGAAGCGCTGGGCGCGAAGGACAGGGAATCCCCGGATCTGGGGCTCCGTGCCTTCGTGTGGAATGTTGAATCTTACTATTAATTTACTATATTTGCAGATGCGGACAATGTTGTCCGTCTCTAAAACTAATTGTTTGACAAAATGGAAACCGTAATCAATCCGAACAATATCAGCGAGGTGCTCGCTTCCCCCGTTCCGGTCCTGATCGACTTCTGGGCCACCTGGTGCGGCCCCTGCCGCATCCTTTCCCCGACCGTGGACGAAGTGGCCGCCGAGCTCGGCGCCCAGGCCGTCGTCGCTAAGTGCAACGTGGACGACTGCGAGGACATCGCCATGCAGTATGGCATCCGGAACATCCCGACCCTCCTTTACTTCAAGGACGGTCAGTTGGCGGACCGCACCGTGGGTGTGGTGCCCAAGCAGGAGATCATCGACCGCCTGAAGAAATTGATGTAATTATTATTTAACCAGCGTTATATAATGAAAAAACTTATTGTTGTCGTTGCTTCCCTGCTCGTCGCAGTGAGCGCGTATGCCCAGTTCGGCGTGGTGGCCGGTGTCACCTCTTCCAAGAGCGATATCAAGAGCGCCATCGCGGATGTGAACAATATCACGCAGTATCACGTGGGCGTTACCTACAAGATGAGTCTCGGCGCTTTTGCCATTCAGCCTTCCATCCTTTACAACATGAAGGGTACCAAGATGAATATCGCTGAACTTTCCAGCACCGAACTCGACTACAAGACGGGTTATATCGAGATTCCGGTCCAGCTGCAGCTGGGTCTTAACCTGGGTCTCGCCCGCCTCTACGGCTTTGCGGAGCCCTTCATCGGTTACGCCATCACCAATGCGGCCACCCTGTCCGGCCAGGACCTCAAGGCCGATTGGAACAATGTCAAGAACCGTCTGGAGTACGGTGTCGGCCTGGGTGCCGGTGTCGAGCTGATCAAGCACGTCCAGGTGTCCGTCCGCTACTTCTGGAACCTGGGTGATATGTACGGCGTCGAGCTGAAGGATATCATCCCGACTGCGACCGCGACCATCGGCAGCAGCAAGGCTAGCGGTATTGCCGCTTCCGTAGCGCTTCTCTTCTAGTCAGCCATGTCGGACAAACGGGCAGTAATCTATTGCTCTTCCAGTTCCGACATCGATCCGGCTTACAATCAAGCTGCGCGGCAAATCGTCCGCGCAGCTTGTTTGGCAGGATATGATATCGTTTCGGGAGGATCCTGGCGCGGCACGATGGGGCACGTCTGCGACGAAGCCCTGCAGCACGGTGTCCGCGTGATCGGGGTGCTTCCGCGTTTCATGAAAGGTTTCGAGCATCCCCGCCTGACGGAGTGCTACTGGACGGAGCGTATGTCGGAGCGCAAGGACCTGATGCGGGAGGGGACGTCCCTCGCCATCGCCTTGCCGGGCGGCATCGGGACCCTGGACGAGGTGGCCGAAACGTATTGTCTGGCCAAGCTTGGCCGCTACCCCGGCCGGGTGATCATGTTCAACCTGGACGGATTCTATGATCCGTTCAAGCAGCAACTGGACCTTTACGTCGAGCGGGGCATGATGGACGAGGCCTCCCGGGCCCTGATCCATTTCCCGGAGACGGTGGAAGAATTGGAGAAACTGTTATGAGTAGGCAAAAGGAGGTATTCGATTTTCTGGGTGCGGACTGGATCCATTTCCAGGAGCTGATGCGTACCAGCCTGCACTCCGACGTGCAGCTGCTGGAGGACACCAATGCGCGCATCCTGTCCAATTCGGGCAAACTGCTGCGCCCGGCGATCTCTATGCTCGTCGCCCGGATGATCGGTCCGACCACGGAGGACAGCTGCCGCTTCGCCGCGGCGGCCGAGATGCTGCACAACGCCACCCTGATGCACGACGACGTGGCGGACGACAGCGCCGAACGGCGCGGCCGTCCCACGCTGCTCTCGCTGCTCGGTCCCAGTGCGGCGGTGCTGGTCGGCGACTACTGGCTGGCCCGCGCGGTGTCGCTCATTTCCGCCTCGGAGCACCGCAACGACGTGATTCCGCTTTTCGCGCGCACGCTGACCGACCTCGCCGAGGGCGAGATGCTGCAGCTCGAGAAGGCGAGCAGCGTCGACACCTCGGAGGACGATTATCTCCGGATTATCTACTGCAAGACCGCTTCGCTCTTCAGCGTGGCGGCGGAGACGGCCGCCGTCTCCGTCGGGGCTACACCCGAGCAACGGGCGGCGGCCAAGGCCTATGCCGATGCGTTCGGCACGGCCTTCCAGATCAAGGATGACATCCTGGACTACGCCGGTACGGACGCCCTGGGCAAGCCGGTCGGCGTGGATCTCAGGGAACAGAAAATAACGCTGCCTCTGCTGGGTGCCATGGAAGGTTCCCCGCGCGAGGCGGAAATCCGCGCGATGGTGCGGGACATCCCGGCCCATCCGGAGTACTGCGACGCCATCCGCGCCTTCGTCGCCGAGCGGGACGGCATCGCCTTCGCCAACCGGCGGCTCGAATCCTGGGTCGCCCGCGCCGAGCAGGCGCTGGACATTTTCCCGGACGGCCCCGCGAAGGAAATGCTCGTCCACATTGCACGTTTCAATCTCAAACGGGAAGTATGACATTTGCGCAGCTGCAGGGAAATGAAGATGTGAAGCAGGCGTTGACCGGCATGGTCGACTCCGGCCGCATCCCGCACGCCATCCTCTTCCACGAGGACGACGGCGGCGGAGCTTTCCCGCTGGCGCTCGCCTTCCTGCAATATCTCTTCTGCCAGGACCGCCGGTCCGGGGATTCGTGCGACGCGTGCCCGTCCTGCGGGAAAATCGCGAAACTGATCCACCCGGATGTGCATTTCGTCTTTCCGACGGCCGCCGGCGTGCTCTCCGAGCAGTATATGGATCCGTTCCGCAAGCTCGTCGCCGAGCATCCGGCATTCCGCGAGATGGAGCTCGCCGACGCGCTGGGCATCGAGGGCAAGAATGCCGTGATCGCCGTCGCGGAGTCGCGACGCCTGCTGGAAAAGCTGTCGCTGAGCGCCCTGGAAGGGGGCTGGCGCGCCGTGGTGATCTATTTGCCGGAACGGCTGAACGCCGAAGCGGCGAACCGCCTGCTGAAGATGATTGAGGAACCGCCCGCACAGACGCAGTTCCTGCTGATCGCGCACCAGATGGAGCGCGTCCTGACGACGATCTCGTCCCGCTGCCAGCGCATCCGTGTCCGTCCCTCCGGCGTGGCTGCCGGGCCGGATTTCGCGGAAGCGGAACTCCTGGACGAGCTGATGGCCGCGCTGCTGGGCCGCAAGCTGGGCGATGCCCTGGAGGTGTCGGAGAAGCTGGCCGCGCTGCCTTCGCGCGAAGTCGCGAAATCTTTTTGTATCTTTGCCGCTGACCGCTTCCGCCAGGTGTTCCTGGCGCAGCAGGGCATCGAAGGGGCCGGGGAGATCTCCCCGCAGGCCCGGCAGTGGGCCGCCCGATGCCGCAAGACCTTCCCGCGCCAGGCGCTGGAGGTGATGAACCGGACACAGACCCTGATCGGTCGGAATGTCAACCTGAAGATCCTCTTCGCCGACATGGCCGATCGCTTATATATACAGATATGACGACGAACGAAACCATTCAATACGATTGTTTCCGCGGCTGCGTGGTGACGCACGAACCGGGGTCGGGCGAGACCCACTGTACCTACCGGGCCGGCTGCTGCAAGCTGGGAGACTACAACTGGCTGAAGGCGGCTTCCGACGGCACCTGCCGGGGGCTGTTCGAAGTTCGCTTCAAGAATACGCGTAAGGGATTCTATATCAATGATTCCCAGCAAAATGTGCGCATGGGCGACCTGGTGATCGTCGAAGCTACGACGGGCCAGGACCTCGGCATCGTGACCCTGGAGGGCCCGATCGTCGGCCGGCAGATGCGCAGCCGGGGGATCGACCCGGACACGACGCAGTTCAAGCGGATCTACCGCAAGGCCCGCCAGAGCGATATCGAGAAGTGGCAGGAGGCCATCGCCCGCGAGCAGGACACGATGATCAAGGCCCGGCGCATCGCCGCCGAGATGGGCCTGGAGATGAAAATCGGCGACGTGGAGTTCCAGGGGGACGGTTCCAAGGCCATCTTCTACTACATTGCCGACGGGCGTGTGGACTTCCGCCAGCTGATCAAGGTGTTCGCGGAGGAGTTCCGCATCCGCATCGAGATGAAGCAGATCGGCGCGCGGCAGGAAGCCGGCCTCATCGGAGGCCTGGGCATCTGCGGCCGCGAGCTGTGCTGCGCGAATTATATTTCTTCTTTCCAGAGCATTTCCACGGCGGCCGCACGCTGCCAGGACCTGTCGCTCAACCCGCAGAAACTGGCGGGCCAGTGCGGCAAGCTGAAGTGCTGCCTGAACTATGAGGTGGCCACCTACCTGGATGCCCAGTCCCGCATCCCCAAGGTGAACGGGCCGCTGGAGTTCGAGGACGGTCTCGCCTGGCTGCGCAAGACGGACATCCTGCGCGAGGTGATGTATTTCTCGTATGACAAGACCTCCGACGCGGATCTCTATCCGCTCGATGCCGCCGAGGTGTGGGACATCCTGGAGATGAACCGCCACGGCGAGAAGCCGGAGTCGCTGCGCTCGGAGCCCGAGCCGTATGTGCCGGAGTTCGTGACGGCGGTCGGCGACGACAGCATTTCGCGTTTCGACGCGCCCAAGCGCAAGCGCTCCCGCGGCGGCAAGAACCGCGGCAAGGGCGGCCGGAACCGCGGTGGCAGGGACGGCGGCCAGAAGGGGCCGAAATCTTCCGAGTAAGCATGATGCGGCGGGCCTGGAGCTGGCTGCTGACGGCGCTGGTCTGTTCGCTGGCGCTTGTCTCCTGCGTGGAGACGGCGGACGTTGAGGATTTCGTCCGGCGGGACGAGGCCCGGTCCGGGGTGTATGTGTATAAGATGGAGCTGCCGGATACCACGGCGGCGTACGATGTCTGGTTCTACAGCCGGAGCGCGGACCGTCCGCTGGAGGGCGTCGAGATGCGGGTGCAGTGGCTCGCGCCGTCGGGCGAGGCTTTCGCGGAGACGGTGTACATGCGTCGGATCGACCCCCGGGGCACGAAGGAGCTGTACCGCAGCGGGGTCGTGCCTGCGCAGGCGGGAAGCTGGCAGCTGAGTGTGCGGCCCGTGGGTGTGGGGGAGGATTTCCTCGGCCTGGGCGTCATTTGCAAGAAACAGAATGGGACACGATAAGTTACGTAAATTCGCGGAGAACGAGACCTTCTCCTGCCTCCTGCAGCCTTCCGCGCAGGAGCTCCTCGCCGACGGTTACTTCCACCTCCGCGACCATAGCATTAAAGGCAATTGGAACAATTTCTTCTGCTTGCCGGTTGCCGGCTCTCCCCGACAAAACTTCGCGCTGCGCGCTCATCCCTCCCAGCCTGACGGCTGGGCCCCTCCCGTTCACGAGGCCACGGGCGGCCACGGTTTTGCTGGGGAGACCGGCAATCCGGCTGCGCGCGAAATTGTTCTGGAACTGGGATGCGGAAAGGGGGAGTATACGGTGGCGCTGGCGGAGCGGGATCCGGATCGGAACTATATCGGCGTGGACATCAAGGGCGCGCGCCTGTGGAAGGGGGCGAAGTACGCCACCGAGCACGCGCTGCCGAACGTGGCCTTCCTGCGGACGCGCGTGGAGTTCATCACCGCTTTCTTCGCGCCCGGCGAGGTGTCCGAGATCTGGCTGACCTTCTCCGATCCGCAGTACCGCAGCGAAAATTCCCGCCTCAGTTCGCCCCTCTTCCTGGAGCGCTATCGCTCCTTCATGAAACCCGGCGGCATCGTCCATCTCAAGACCGACTCCCGCTTCCTGCACGAATACACCCGTGCCGTCTGCGAGGCCAACGGCCTTCGCATCCTCGCCTGCACCACAGACCTCTATGGGACTGCCGCTCCGGCTTCAACATTGTCGGCCATCCAGCCGGTTGTGAAAGAAGTGCAGACATTCTACGAACAACTGTTCCTGGAGCAGGGATACCCGATTACGTATCTGTCATTTGTGATTGATCACGAGGGACCGTATGTGAGCCCGCGGGATCCGGAACAGTTCGACAGCAAGGCCTGGCGCGCCGCCGAAGGCCCGCGCCTCCTCTTCGGCCACGACTCCGCCGAGACCCGCCGCCAGAAACTTCACGCGGCGGAAGAAGCGTAAGCGCTTGGCGGTTTGATCTTTTCTGCTAACTTTGCAGAACACACCGTTTTTATCCACACTATGCTACGTAAAATCCGCATCGCCCTGGCAGCGTTCTTCTTCATCGGAATCACGCTGCTCTTCGTGGGCATCGGCCACGACTGGTGGGGCTGGATGGCCAAACTTCAGTTCCTGCCTTCCGCGCTGGCGCTGAACCTGGTCGTGGTCGCCGTCATCCTGCTGGCCAACTTCCTCTTCGGACGTGTCTACTGCTCCACCATCTGCCCGATGGGCGTTTTCCAGGACGTCATCATCTGGCTGCGCCGCACCATCGGCAAGTGGCAGCGTGACCGCGGCGTCCGCAAACTGCAGAAAATGAAAGAGCAGGGCATCAAGCCCGGCCCGGAAGCGAAAAACCTGATCAAGCACTTCGCCTACAAATACCACCCGGAACACTCCTGGGTGCGCTACAGCCTGCTGGCCCTCTCGATCGTCTCCATCTTCGTCAGCGGCCAGATGCTGATTGCCCTCGTGGCGCCGTACAGCGCCTACGGACGCTTGGTACGCAGCCTCGTCGGCCTGGCCTCCGGCTCCGTCGCCCTGCCGCTGCTGATCACCGGCCTGGTGACGCTCGTTGTCATCGGCTGCTGCGCCTGGTTCTGGGGTCGCGACTACTGCAACACCATCTGCCCGGTCGGCACGACGCTCAGCCTGGTGAGCCGCTTCGCGCTCTTCCGCCCGACCATCGACACGACCAAATGTACCCAGTGCGGCCGCTGCGAACGCGGCTGCAAGGCTTCCTGCATCGACTATAAGAACGGCAAGATCGACTACTCCCGCTGCGTGGGCTGCTTCGACTGCATGGAGCGCTGCACGGAGAAGGGACTGAAATACCGTTTCGTAGGCTTGAAGGGAGCTTCGGCGGTTAAGCCGGCGAATGACGGAGGCGCTGCCAAGAAGGAAGAGACGGCCGACACCGGCCGCCGGGCGTTCATGGCCACGACGGCGCTTGTGGGTACGGCCCTGGCCGCCCAGGCCCAGCACGCGCAGGGCGGACTCGCCGACGTGCTGCCCAAGGAGGCGCCCCAGCGCGGCACCCGCCTGGTGCCGCCCGGCGCACAGAGCGTCAAGTCCTTCTACGACCATTGCACCGCCTGCCAGCTCTGCGTGAGCGCCTGCCCCAACGGGGTGCTGCGCCCGTCCACGGACTTTGAACATTTCCTCCAGCCCCAGATGGGCTACGAGAACGGCTACTGCCGGCCGGAGTGCCACGCCTGCAGCGACATCTGCCCGGCGGGGGCCATCCGCCCGCTGCAACCCGGCCAGAAGCAGACCATCGCCATCGGCCTGGCGCACGTCAACCTCGAGCTCTGTCTCGCTGCCAACGGCACGACGAGCTGCGGCAACTGCGCCCACCACTGCCCGTCCGGCGCCATCCGGATGGTGGATTATGAGGGCTCGCAATTCAGGATTCCGACCGTCTCCGAGGCCCAGTGCATCGGCTGCGGCGCCTGCGAATTCCTGTGCCCGTCCCGCCCGATCAGCGCCATCACCGTGCGCGGCAATTCCGTTCACCACACCAACGCATAAGCCCTATGGACAGAAGAGAATTCCTGAAATCTGCAGGTCTGGGCGCCGCTGCGATCGGCGTGGCCGCCTGCGCTCCCGGTGCCGCCAGGAAGGCGGACGCCGCCGGCAATCAAGACCTCCACGGAGAGATGCTCCACAATTATCCGGGCATCGGCACCCTGGGCTACGGCTGCATGCGCTGGCCGATGGTCAAGGGCGAGGATGGTCAGAACCATATCGACCAGGCGGAGGTCAACCGCCTGGTGGATTTCGCCATCGAGCATGGCGTCAACTATTTCGACACCTCCCCGGTGTACCTGGGCGGCGACAGCGAGCGGGCCACGGCCGAGGCGCTGAACCGCTACCCGCGTGAGAAGTGGCTCCTGGCCACCAAGCTCTCGATGTTCGGCCCGTCCTCCTTCGAGGACTGCCAGCGGATGTACCACCGTTCGCTGGAGATTTTCAAGACCGACCACATCGACTACTACCTCCTGCACGCCATCAGCAGCGTGGAGGACTTCCGGAACCGCTTCGAGAACTGCGGCATCGTGGACTACCTCGTGAAAGAGCGCGAGGCGGGCCGCATCCGCCACCTCGGCTTTTCCTTCCACGGCCACCAGCAGGGTTTCGACGACATGATGGCCCTGCATGAGAAGTACCACTGGGACTTCGTGCAGATCCAGATGAATTACATGGACTGGGAGCACCCCAGCGGCAACAATACCCGCGCCGACTACCTCTACGCGGAGCTCGACAAGCGCGAGATCCCGATCGTGATCATGGAGCCGCTGCGTGGCGGCGCCCTGGCCGAGATTCCCGCGCAGCTGACCGACCGCCTCAAGTCCATCGAGCCCGAGCGCTCCATCGCCTCCTGGGCCTTCCGCTACGTGGGCAGCTTCCCGCGCGTGATGTGCGCCCTGTCCGGCATGACCTACATGGAGCACCTGCAGGACAACCTGGAGACTTTCCTGGACTTCAAGCCGCTGGACGACGACGGCAAGAAACTGCTCTGGAGCGTCGCGAACGAGATGGTGAACTACCCGCTGGTGCCCTGCACGGCCTGCCAGTACTGCATGCCCTGCCCCTACGGTATCAACATCCCGGGTATCTTCAAGTTCTACAACGACAACGTCACGGCCGGCACCTACGTGGTCAGCAAGGAGCAGAAAGACTACGCCCGGGCGCGCCGCAAATACCTGCTGGCTTACAACGAGGCCATCCCGACCGTCCGCCAGGCCGACCACTGCATCGCCTGCGGCCGCTGCGCCCCGCTCTGTCCGCAGAACATCCGCATCCCGGCCCAGCTCCGCCGCATCGACAAGTACATCGAATCCTTGAAGCAGGAAACACTAGAATAGGCGTTTTCGCAGCTTATTTATTTTCAGCAAGTTATGGTTTTACTTTGGGGCATTTTCCCGCAAGTAAAACCATAACTGTTTAATAGTTGGCCATTTCTGAAAACGGCCTTTCTGTCCGGCCGCCGGCGGGTGGCCCGTGCGGGGGGGCAACGGCGGCTGGCAAGAAGAGTGTGCGAAAGCAAACACCTTCGGTTTTGCTGAGCAGGAATCAATTTGCAGGAAACGGTGAAAAGTGTTACTTTTGTGGTTCGATTCGAATTGAACAAAATTAAAAGACAAAAGTATATGACTTCCAAGGAAATCCGACAGAAATTCCTCGATTTCTTCGCATCGAAGGGCCATACCGTCGTGCCGTCCGCGCCGATGGTGGTCAAGAACGACCCGACCCTGATGTTCACCAACGCGGGCATGAACCAGTTCAAGGACATCTTCCTGGGCAACGCCAAGGCTCCCTACAACCGGGCTGCGGACTCCCAGAAGTGCCTCCGCGTGAGCGGCAAGCACAACGACCTCGAAGAAGTGGGCCACGACACCTACCACCACACCATGTTCGAGATGCTGGGCAACTGGAGCTTCGGCGACTACTTCAAGTCCGAGGCTATCGACTGGGCCTGGGAACTCCTGACGGAAGTCTATAAGATCGACAAGAACCTCCTCTACGCCACCGTGTTCGAAGGCGCCGCCGAAGATGGCACCGCCCTGGACACCGAAGCGCAGCAGGCCTGGCGCAAATACCTCCCGGAGGACCACATCCTCCTGGGCAACAAACACGACAACTTCTGGGAGATGGGCGAGACCGGCCCCTGCGGCCCCTGCTCCGAGATCCATATCGACATCCGCACCGCGGAAGAAAAGGCTGCGTCCGGCATCCCCGGCCGCGACCTGGTCAACCAGTCCGACCCGCACGTGATCGAGATCTGGAACCTCGTGTTCATGCAGTACCAGCGCATGGCCGACGGCCACCTGGAGCCGCTGCCCGCCCGCAACATCGACACGGGCATGGGCTTCGAGCGCCTCTGCGCCGTGCTCCAGGGCAAGAACAGCAACTACGACTCCGACGTCTTCACCGGCATGCTGAACCGCATCGGCGAACTCTCCGGCCACAAATACGGCGAGAGCGACAAGACCGACGTGGCCATGCGCGTGATCGCGGACCACATCCGCGCCATCAGCTTCAGCATCGCCGACGGCCAGCTGCCGTCCAACGTCAAGGCCGGCTACGTCATCCGCCGCATCCTGCGCCGCGCCGTCCGCTACGGCTACACCTTCCTCGGCCTGTCCGAGCCCTTCCTCTGCCAGCTCGTGCAGCAGCTCGTGGACGACATGGGCGAGGCCTATCCCGAGATCGCGAAGCAGCAGAAGTTCATCGAGAGCGTCATCCGCGAGGAGGAAATGGCCTTCCTGCGCACGCTCGACCGCGGTATCCGCCTGATGGACGAGTGCCTGGAGCGCAGCAAGGACAGCAAGGTCATCGCCGGCGCCGACGCGTTCAAACTCTATGACACCTATGGCTTCCCGATCGACCTGACGGAGCTGATCGCCGCCGAGAACGGCTATACCGTGGACCAGAAGGGCTTCCAGGCCGAACTGCAGCAGCAGAAGGAGCGCGCCCGCAACGCCACCGCCAACACCTTCGGCGACTGGACTGTCTATCATGAGGGCGAGGATGTCGAATTCGTCGGCTTCGACACCACCGAGGTGGACGGCGCCCTGCTGCTCAAGCAGCGCACCGTCGTCCAGAAGAACAAGGAGATGCTCCAGCTGGTCTTCGACCGCACCCCGTTCTATGGCGAGATGGGCGGTGAGATCGGCGACACGGGTATGATCACCACCGCCGACGGCGAGCAGATCCGCATCCTGAATACCGTCAAGGAGAACAACCTCACCATCCATATCGCCGAGCGCCTGCCGAAGAACTGCGACGGTGCCTTCCTGCTGAACGTGGACGTGGCGCGCCGCCAGCGCATCGCGAACAACCACAGCTGCACGCACCTGCTGCACCGGGCCCTCCGCGAGATCCTCGGTCCCCACGTCGAGCAGAAGGGTTCCTTCGTCGGCGACCAGGGATTCCGCTTCGACTTCTCCCACTTCGAGAAGCTCTCCGATGAGCAGCTCGCCCAGGTGGAGAAGCGCGTCAACGAGCTGATCCGCACCAACTTCCATCTGGAAGAGAACCGCAACGCGACCATGGAGGAAGCCAAGGCGCTGGGCGCCATGGCCCTCTTCGGCGAGAAATACGGCGACCGCGTCCGCGTGGTCCGCTTCGGTCCGAGCGTCGAGCTCTGTGGCGGCTGCCACACCTCGGCCACGGGCAACATCGGCTTCTTCAAGATCACCGGCGAATCGGCCATCGCGGCCGGTATCCGCCGCATCGAGGCCGTGACCGGCGAGCAGGCCGAAGACATGGTCCTGGGCATCCAGGGCCTGCTCAAGACGGCCCGCAGCTACTTCAACAACGTGCCGGATCTCGCCGGCGCCATCCAGAAGATGATCGAGGACAACGCCAGCTTCAAGAAGCAGGCGGAAGAGTTCAGCAAGCAGAAGGCTGCTGAATTCGCCCGCCAGCTCGCCGGGAAGGCGCAGGCGGTGAACGGCATCCAGCTGATCGAGGCCTGCGAGGCGGGTCAGGAGATCGACCCGACGCTGATGCGCAACGCCGCCCTGACCCTGCAGAAGGAGCTGAAGAACAGCGCACTGATCGGCGCCTTCGCCTCTGAAGGCAAGCCGCAGCTGGTGCTGATGTACTCCGACGACCTCGTCGCCGCCGGCCGCAACGCAGGCAAGGACATCCGCGATGCCGCCAAGTTCATCCAGGGCGGTGGCGGCGGACAGCCCGGTCTCGCCACTGCGGGCGGCAAGAACGCAGAGGGGCTGCGCGAAGCGCTGGCGGCCCTCCGCGAGATCGCCACGCGCAAGTAAGCATTTCCCGTCAGGATGAAGAAGCTCGACCGCTTCATATTGAAGTCGTTCATCGGACCGTTCGTCGCGATCCTCCTCGTCGTAGTCTTCATCCTGGCCATGCAGACGCTCTGGCTCTACATCGACGAGCTCGTGGGCAAGGGCCTGGGCATCCGCACCGTCCTGGAATTCCTCTTCTGGGGCGTCTGCAGCCTCGCCCTCCCGCTCGCGCTGCCGCTCGCCACGCTGCTCGCCTCCACGATGACGGTCGGCCAGCTCGCCGAACGCAGCGAGCTGATGGCCATGCGGGCCTCCGGCATCTCCGTCGGCCGCGTCATGGCGCCGATCGCGGTCGCCGCGGCCCTCATCGCCTGCGGCACCTACATGGTCTGTTCGCGCCTCGTACCCCACGCCTTCAACCAGATCTACACCCTGCGTGACGACATCGCGCGCACCAAGGATGAGATCAAGATCCCGCCGGGGACCTTCTACGACGGCATCGACGGCTATATTCTCCGGGTGGGCGATCAGGACAAACGGACCAAGATGCTCTACGACGTGCAGGTCTACGACCACACGGCGCGCAAGGGCAACATCTCCGTGACCATGGCGGATTCCGCCCTGCTGAAGATGGCCAAGAGCAAGGATTACCTGACCTTCACCCTCTTCCACGGCTCCACCTACCGCGAGGACAACACCCTGCGCTACAACGACACGAGCCTGGTCCTGCAGCACATCGATTTCGCCCGGCAGGAGCTGCTGATCCCGCTGAAGAACTACTCTTTCGAGAAATCGGACTCCGCCCGCTTCGACGACGCCATCAAGTCCAAGCAGATGGCCGAACTGCGCCACCTGAGCGACTCGCTGCGGCACGAGCTGGACTCCCTGCACGATGTGAATTACCGGCTGGTCCGGTACAACACCGCCCTGCAGCAGGTCCGGCAGCTGGATACGGCTTTCCATAATCCGAACCGGAGCGATTTCTCGGATCCGGAATACCTTCGCTGGGACGGACCGGACGCCGCCGCGCAGGCCCGCATCCGGGCCGCCGACAACGTGCAGCGCTTCGCCAGCGATATCAACAGCTTCCGTTTCAACACCTACGACAGGAGCTACAACCTCCGCCAGGCCGACCTCTCCTTCCTGGAGAAATACGGGCAGGCGCTGGCCTGTTTCCTGCTTTTCTTCATCGGCGCGCCGCTGGGAGCGCTCGTGAAGAGCAAGCGCGGGGGACTCGGCGTGAGCCTCATCATCTCCGTGCTCTTCTTCGTCCTGTATTACGTCGTTAACATTTCCGGCAGCAAACTGGCGCGCGACGGCGCCGTGGAGACGCCCATCGGCGTCTTTATCTCCGCTGCCGTCATTGCGCCCATCGGCGCCTTCTTCACCTGGAAGGCGATGCGGGACGCCGAACTTTTCAACATGGATCAATTCACCACCTGGTGGCGCAGGCTCAAGAGCAAGGTCGTGCGCCTCATCCGCCCCGTCCGCATCGTCTACATGGGTACGCCCGATTTCGCCGTCAAGCCGCTCGACACCCTCGTGCAGGCCGGCTACAAGATCGCGGGCGTGGTCACCGTGGCCGACAAGCCCGCCGGGCGCGGCCTCAAGGTGAATGAGAGCGCCGTGAAGCAGTATGCCGTCGCGCACGGCATCCCGGTCCTGCAGCCTGTCAAGCTCAGGGATCCGGAGTTCCTCGAGGCGCTGCGCGCATGGAAGGCGGACCTCTTCGTCGTCGTGGCCTTCCGCATGCTTCCGGAGGAGGTCTGGGCGATGCCGAAACTGGGCACCTTCAACCTCCATGCGGCCCTGTTGCCGCAGTATCGTGGCGCAGCTCCGATCAACTGGGCGGTGATCAACGGAGAGCGCATGTCGGGCGTGACGACCTTCATGATCGACAAGGACATCGATACCGGCGGCATCATCTTCCGTCAGGAATGCCGCATCCGGCCGGACGAGACGGCCGGCGAGCTGCACGACGAGCTGATGGAGATCGGCGCCGACCTGGTCCTGCAGACCGTCGAGGCCCTGATCCAGCACAATGTGGAATTGCGCGTCCAGCGCTCGTTCATCCAGGGCTCCGAAGAGCTCCGGCCCGCGCCGAAGCTCACCAAGGAACTCTGCCGCATCGACTGGCGCCGGCCTACGGACGAACTCTACAACCTCGTCCGCGGCCTCTCACCGTATCCCGCCGCCTTCACGGAACTGGCCCCTTCGTCCTCCGGCGAGTCCCAGGTGCTCAAGATCTACCGCACGGAGAAGCGGCAGGACCTGCACGCCGAGCCGGGCACGGTGCTGAGCGACGGCAAGTCCTGGCTCGCCATCGCGACGGGCGACGGCGCCCTGTCCCTCACCGAGGTCCAGCTCGCCGGCAAGAAGAAGATGGCCGTGTCCGAGTTCCTCCGCGGTTTCCGCGACCCCGAGAGCTGGAAGGCCCTTCTTTAGATAAGTGTGGGTAATTTGCAAAAAATGAGTATCTTTGCAGCCCAATGTCCAAGTACATCCTCAATCCCGAGACACTGCTGTATGAGAAGCGGGAAGAACCCCGTTTCCTCAGACCGCTCCGTGTGACGGTGGCCGTTCTGGTCGCCGCGGGATTCGTGTTCCTGTACTTCTGGCTCTATACGGCCGTCTTCCATTGGGATCTTCCCCGGACCGCGATGCTCAAGCGCCGCGCCGCCGCCTGGGAGGCACGCATGGAAGTGCTTTCCAACCGGCTGGACCTCTACGATCGCATCCTGACGGGCATCGAGCAGCGGGATGACGAAGTCTATCGCTCGATCTACGGCCTGGGCGAAATCCCGGATGCCGTAAAGAATTCCGGCCTGGGCGGCATCAACCGCTACGCGGACCTGGACGTGCTCGGCAAGAATTCTTCGCTGGGCTGGACGGTGCGCCGGCTGGACCAGCTGACCAAACGGGCTTACATCCAGGGCAAGGCGCTGGATGAAGTGGGCGGGCTGGCCCGCACGGCGGGCGACATGCTCGCCTGCGTGCCGAGCGTGCCGCCGGTGCTGCCCGATCCCAACATCGTCCACCTGTCGAGCGGTTTCGGGTACCGGACGGACCCCGTGTACGGCGGCGGCGAGCAGCATGGCGGCCAGGATATGGCCGGGGCGGTCGGCACGCCGGTCTATGCCACCGGCGACGGTGTCGTGGTGATGGCCGAGTACAGCCGCAACGGCTACGGCAACCAGATCATCATCGATCACGGCTACGGCTATCAGACCCGCTACGCCCACCTCAGTACCATTTCCGTGACGGAAGGGATGCAGATCCGCCGGGGCCAGCAGATCGGTGCCATCGGCTCGACGGGCAAGTCCACCGGACCGCATCTGCACTACGAAGTCGTCTATCGCGAAAATCGGGTGAACCCGATGAATTTCATGGATTTCAACATGCCGCTGGATGAATACCGCGCCATGATCGGCACCCGCAAGGAGGAGTCGCCGGTCGGCAAGCGGACCAGCACGACGGAGCTGCTCCGGCGCAGCAAACAGGGCAATGGCTAGACGCAGACTGTTCATATTCGACACCGAGAACTTCCATTTCGGACAGGTGCCGCGCAAGATCGGGCGGACGGTGCTCACGCTGCTGGTCTATATGCTGCTGACCTTCACCCTGGCGGTGCTGGCCTACCTGGCGTTCACGATGGTCCTCCGGACGGATACCGAGCGGCGCCTGCGCCGCGAAATCCGTATGTACGAGCGGCTCTACTCAGACCTCGAGGACCGCGAGGAACTGCTGCGCGACGCCATCGCGAGCCTGCAGCACAAGGACAATGAGATCTACGACCTGGTGTTCCATTCCCCGGGCGCCCCGATGCTGGATCCGCTGGACCGGGCCGACGCGGTCAGTGCCCTCGACACCATTCCCGAGTCCCGGCTGCTCGCCTACACCGGCGAGCGGGTGGACGCGCTGATGCAGCAGAGCAAGGGGGTCGACGCCGCATTCGGACGCATTTTCAAGGCACTTTCAGACTCCGCCTTCGTGCTTCCGCCGATGAGCCTTCCGATCGCGGACATCACCTACCCGCAGGTGGGCGCGTCCGCGGGCCGCAAGATGAATCCGTTCTACAAAGCCTATGTGTACCACGAGGGCCTGGATCTGATCGTTTCGCGCGGTACGCCCGTGCTGGCCTCCGCGGACGGAACCGTGACCTCCGTCGTCGTGTCCCGGAAGGGCTTGGGCCGGACGGTGCGGATCGCGCATACGGGCGGCTACGAGACCGTCTACGCCCATCTGGAGAGCGTCAACGCCTATGTCGGACAGGTGGTGCGCGCCGGCGAGAAGATCGGCACCGTGGGCATGTCCGGCCAGGCTTTCGCCCCGCACCTGCACTATGAGGTGCGCAAGGACGGCGTCGTGAAGGACCCGGTGGGATTCTTCTTCGCGTCCGTCAGTCCGGCGGAATACGTGAACATGCTGTACATGTCCATCAGTACCTTGCAATCAATGGATTAATCATATGGAGAAACTGTATTATTCGATCGGTGAAGTGGCCGGGATTCTGGGCGAATCGGTGTCCCTGGTCCGTTTCTGGTCCAACTCTTTCCCGAAATTCATCAAGCCCAAGCGCAACGCCAAGGGCAACCGGCAGTTCACCGCCGCCGATGTGGAAACCTTCAAGCAGATCCACCATCTGGTCAAGGACCGCGGGCTGACGCTGGAGGGCACCGCCCTGCAGCTGGCGGGCGACCGGCGCCCGGTGGACAAGAGCGTCAAAGCGCTCGAATCCTTAAAGGAAATCCGTGCGCAACTTATGGAGATTAAGAAAAATATTTCCTAACTTTGCAGTTTGTAATATTACGAAGTAATAAACATCTAGAAAGCATATATGGCTACCACCAAGAAAACAACGAAAGTGCCGACTCCGATCGACGAGCGGGAGACTTTTGTCTCGCTGCGTAAAAGCTTCGCGGAGACCGAGCAGAGCACGCAGGAGAAACTCAAAGTCCTTTACGAACTGCAGGAGGCTGACGTCGCCATCGACGAGCTGGTCCACCTGCGCGGCGAGCTGCCCGCCGAAGTCGCCATCCTTGAGGAGGAACTGGCCAGCCTGCACGCCAAGTCCGACAAGATCGGACAGATGATCGAGGGCTACAACGCCACCATCGACAACGCCAACAAGCAGATCGTCGAGCTGGACGCCGAGATTGAGAAATACCGCAGCCAGCTGGAGAACATCTCCAACAGCCGCGAGTTCGATTCCATCAACAAGGAACTGGAGAACCAGGGCCTGCTCCGCGCCATCGCAGAGAAGAACATCACGGACGCCCGCGCCGCCATCGAAGAGCGCAAGCTCGACCGTGAGCGCATCGCCGACCGCATCCTCATCCGCGAGGAGGACCTCAAGGCCAAGCAGGAAGAGCTGGCCACGATCGTGGAGTCCACCGCCAAGGAGGAGAAGGTGCTTCAGGCCAAGCGCAGCGCCTGCGCCGCCAAGATCGACGAGCGCACCCTGAGCGCCTACGAGCGCATCCGCGACAACGCCCACAACCACCTCGCCGTGGTGACGCTGTTCCCGAAGAATGCCGACGGTACGTACGGTGACGCCTGTGGCGGTTGCTTCCACACCATCACCCCGCAGCGCATCCTCGACATCGCTTCCGGCAAGAAGCTCGTCATCTGCGAGCACTGCGGACGTATTATCGTGAGCCCTGAGATCTAGCGATGGCTGCACAACGGCCCGGCACTTCCCGCAAGAAAGACCAGACGGTCAACCTCGAAACGCTCGGCATGGAGATCGGCAACAAGCCGCCCCAGGCCCCCGATGTCGAGGAGGCCGTCCTGGGCGCGATGCTGCTGGAACCGTCCTGTGTGGACCTCGCGATGGAGGAGCTGACGCCCTCCTGCTTCTATGACCCCAAGCACCGGATGATCTTCGAGGCGATGTCCCGTCTCGTGACGGACCACACCTCGGTCGATATCATCACGGTGAGCAGCGAGCTCAAGGCCCAGGGCAACCTGGAGGCCGTGGGCGGCACCGTCGTGCTGGCGAACCTCTCCGAGAAGGTGGGTTCCGCCGCGCACATCGAGTACTACGTCAAGATCCTCAAGCAGAAGACGATCCAGCGCGACCTGATCACCGCCTCGTACGACATCCTGCGGGATTCGTTCGACGATTCGATCAAGGTGGACGACCTGATCGACAAGGCGCAGAGCAAGGTCTACGACGCCATCCAGAGCAATGTCCGCCGCGAGGTGCAGGATATCGGAAGCCTGATCAACATCGCGATGTCGGACATCCAGGAGATGCAGGGCAACACCGGCCTGAATGGCGTTCCCTGCGGCTTCTACAGCATCGACCGCATCACGATGGGCTGGCAGAAATCCGACCTGATCATCCTGGCGGCCCGCCCTTCGGTGGGTAAGACGGCGTTCTCGCTCAACCTGGCGCGCAACGCCGCGGTGGACCACCACATGGCGGTCGCCTTTTTCTCGCTGGAAATGTCCGCCATCCAGCTGGTCAAGCGTCTGATTACCTCCGAGTCCGGCCTGTCGGCCGACAAGATCAAAGGTGGCGCGAAGCTGGAGGATTACGAGTGGGAGCAGTTGGAGTACAAGCTCAAGGCGCTGTCCAAGGCGCCGCTCTATATCGACGACACGCCGGGTCTCCCGTTGATGGAGTTCCGCACCAAGGCCAAGAACCTGGTGAAGAACAAGGGCGTCCGCCTCATCATCGTGGACTACCTGCAGCTGATGCAGGGCCCCGCCGAGCTGAAGGGTATGCGCGAACAGGAGGTGGCAGCCATCTCCCGTACGCTCAAGGCCACGGCCAAGGAACTGGACGTGCCGATCATCGCCCTGTCCCAGCTCTCCCGCCAGGCCGTGCAGCGGCAGGGCGGCGGCGGCAAGCCGCAGCTGTCCGACCTGCGCGAGTCCGGCTCCATCGAGCAGGACGCCGATATGGTGATCTTCATCCATCGCCCGGATTTCGTGGGCCTGAGCGAGAATCCCGAAGATAAAGAGAAGACGCAGATCATCATCGCCAAGCACCGCAACGGCGAGACCTGCGATATAGATATGCTCTTCAAGAGCGAGCAGATCCGCTTCGTCGAACTGGACGATTCGCTGGATATGCGGGCGGGCTCGATGACCATCGACTCCGCCATGAACACGATGGTAAGCAATGAGTTCCAGTAGCGAAATATCCCATCGCGGCCGCATCGTCGCGATCACGCCGGAAATCACGACCGTGGAAATCGTGTCCGAGTCGGCCTGCGCCGCGTGTCACGCCAGGGGGCTTTGCAGCCTGGGCGACAGCACCGTCAAGCAGGTTGAACTCCCGACCCGGGGGTGGGACAACTACAGCGTGGGCCAGGAAGTGAACGTCGTCCTGCGGGCCTCGATGGGCCACAAGGCCGTCTGGCTTGCCTATGTGATCCCGCTGCTGGTCATGGTCGCCGTCCTGCTGGGCACGCTCTCCGCCGGCGGCTCCGAGCTGCTCTCCGGGCTGTGCGCCATCGGCGCCATCGCGCTCTACTACCTGGTCATCTGGCTGCTTCGCGGCCGGCTCCGGAATGAATATATATTCAACATCAAAGCATAATGACACAAACGATTATCTGGACCGTCGCCATCCTGACCGTCCTGGGCCTTCTGCTTGCGCTCATCCTGTTCTGGGTGGCGCGCAAGTTCAAGGTCGAGGAGGATCCCCGGATTGACGAAGTGGAGAAGGTGATGCCCGGCGCTAACTGTGGCGGCTGCGGCTTCGCCGGATGCCGCGCTTTCGCCGATGCGGCGGTCAAAGCACCTAACCTGGACAACCAGTACTGCCCTGTGGGCGGTGACGAGGTGATGCAGAAGGTGGCTTCCATCCTCGGCTTCACGGTGGCCGCCAAGGCCCCGCAGGTGGCCGTGGTCCGCTGCAACGGCAGTTGCGAGGCCCGTCCGCGCACGAACGAGTACGACGGTGCGAAGTCCTGCCGGGTCAAGGCCGCCCTCTACAGCGGCGACACCGGCTGCGCCTTCGGCTGCCTGGGCTGCGGCGACTGTGTGGCCGCCTGCCAGTTCGGCGCCCTGTCGATGGATCCCGCCACGGGTCTTCCCGTCGTGGACGAAGACAAGTGCACCGCCTGCGGCGCCTGCGCCAAGGCCTGCCCCAAGCACATCATCGAACTTCGCCTCAAGGGCCCGCGCGGTATGCGCGAATTCGTGTCCTGCATGAACAAGGACAAGGGTCCCGCCGCCAAGAAGGCCTGCGCCAATGCCTGCATCGGCTGCGGCCTGTGCGCCAAGACCTGTACGCACGACGCCATCACCGTGACGGACAACGTGGCCTACATCGACTTTAACAAGTGCAAGCTTTGCCGCGAGTGCGAAGCGGTCTGCCCGACCGGCGCCATCCACGGGGTGAACTTCCCGAAGGAGCTGGACAAGGAGGCTGTGAAGAAGCGCATCGCCGACCGCAAGGCCAAAGCCGCCGAGGCTGCCAAGGCAGCCGAAGAAAAAAAGGAGGTCGCCAATGGGTAAGTTAACATTCTCGATGGGTGGTGTCCACCCCAACGACAGCAAATTCTCCCGCGCTTGCGCCATCGAGGAGCTCCCGCTCCCGCAGACCGTCTACGTCTCGATGGCCCAGCACCTGGGCGCCCCGGCCAAGCCGCTGGTCGCCCCCGGCGACAAGGTGGTCGTCGGCCAGGTGATCGCGGAACCGGGCGGCTTCATCTCCGCCTTCGTCCATTCCCCGGTTTCGGGTACGGTCAAGGCCGTGGCCCCGCGCAAGGACCTCGCCGGCAACTCCGTCATGCACGTGGAGATCGCCGTCGAAGGCGATGAGTGGGATCCTGCGATCGACCGCAGCCCGGCGCTCGTTACCGCCATCCCCGACGACAAGGCGGCCATCCTGGACAAGATCAAGGCGGCCGGCGTCGTGGGTCTGGGCGGTGCGACTTTCCCCGCCCACGTCAAGCTCTGCCCGCCTCCCGGCAAGGTGGCGGAATGCCTGATCCTCAATGGCGCCGAGTGCGAGCCGTTCCTGACGAGCGACTTCCGCATCATGGTCGAGCGCCCGAAGGAAATCGTGGTCGGCGCCGCCATCATGCAGAAAGTGCTGGGCGGCTGCCCGTGCGTGATCGGTATCGAAGAGAATAAGCCCGAGGCCATCGCCTCGATGAGCGCCGCCGTCGCCGAGCTCGGCTATCCGAACATCCAGGTGCAGGTGCTCAAGAAGCGTTACCCGCAGGGTGGCGAGAAGCAGCTCATCGACGCGGTGATGCACCGCCAGGTGAAGTCCGGCGGCCTGCCGATCGACGTGGGCGCCGTGGTGCAGAACGTCGCCACCTCGCTGGCCGTCTATGAGGCGGTCCAGAAGAACAAACCTCTGATTACCAATGTGCTGACCATTACCGGAGACCAGCTCCCCGTCGAGCGCCAGCACAACTACCTCTTCCGGATCGGCATCCCCCTGTCCTACATCGTGGAGCAGGCGGGCGGCATTCCCGACACGGCGGCCAAGCTGATCAGCGGCGGCCCGATGATGGGCAAGGCGATCAGCAACCTGGACGCCACGACCGTCAAGGGTTCCTCCTCCGTGCTCTACCTCAGCGAAGCGGCCACCCGGCGCCAGCCGGAGACGAACTGCATCCGCTGTGGCAAGTGCGCGGACGCCTGCCCGATGGGTCTGGAACCGTTCCTGCTCAACCGGCTCTACAAGGCCGGCGACCTGGATGCCCTGGAGCAGAACGCTGCCCAGGATTGTATTGAATGCGGTTGCTGTCTATACAGCTGCCCGGCCCACATCGCCCTGCTGGACCACATCCGCCAGGCGAAGGGCCAGGTGATGGGTGTCATCCGCGCCCGCGCCGCGGCCGCCAAGGCTGCTGCCGAGGCTGCCAAAGCCGCCGCTGAAGCCAAATAGTCAATTGCGTATGGATAAGAAATATATCGTTTCTCCGAATCCGCACATCCACGCGAATGTCTCCACGACCTCCATCATGCGGGACGTGATCATCGCGCTGTGCCCTGCGATTCTGGTTTCCGTCCTCGCGTACGGCTGGGCCGAGTTGCTCGTCCTGGCTGTCAGCGTGCTCTCCTGCGTGCTGCTGGAGTGGGCGGTGACCCGGTGGATGATGAAGCGTCCTTCGACGGTCGGCGACCTGTCCGCCGTCGTGACGGGTCTGCTTCTCGCCATGAACCTGCCGTCCTCGATTCCCCTGTGGATCGTGTTCATCGGCGCGTTCGTGGCCATCTGCGTGGCCAAGTTGCCCTTCGGCGGCATCGGCCAGAATGTGTTCAACCCGGCCATCACCGGCCGTGTCTTCCTGCTGGTTTCCTTCCCGGCCCAGATGACGAACTGGAACCCGACCCCGGGCTTCATTCCGCTGCCGGACGCCATTTCCGGCGCCACGCCGCTGAGTGCCCTCAAGGAGGCGCTCAAGTCGGGCGTATCGATTCCCGATTACATGTCGGCGCACGGCTACGACCTGGCCACTTTCCTCTGGGATGCCGGCGCTTCCGCCGGTGAGATTTCTGCCGGCGCGCTGCTGATCGGCTTCGTGTACCTGCTGATCCGCCGCGTGGTCAAGCCCTGGATCCCGATCGCCGTGCTCGGCACGATGGCGATTATCTCCGCCATCTTCAGCGGCATCAATCCGGACGTGTACACCGGCGTGCAGTTCAACCTGCTGACCGGCGGTGCCATGCTGGGCGCCCTGTTCATGGCCACGGACTACGTGACCTCGCCGATGAGCACCCTGGGCGGTGTCATCTACGGCATCGGCATCGGCCTGATCGCGATGATGATCCGCTACTTCGGTTCCTATCCGGAGGGCATGTCGTTCGCCATCCTGCTGATGAACTGCTGCGTGCCGCTCCTGAATATGTGGTTCCACCAAAAGAAATACGGGAGGGCATAAGATGGCAGCACAGTCTACATTGAAAAACATGGCACTCTGCCTGTCGGCCGTGTGCCTGATCTGTTCGGCCGTGGTCGGCGGCGCCTACGCCGTGACCAAGAGCCCGATCGAAGAGGCGGCGAAGGCCAAGACCACCGCTTCCATCGCCCGCGTGCTGCCCGCCTTCACGGCGGAGCCCGAGTTGGGCAACTTCGAGCTGAACGGCGTGAACTATACGTATTACCGTGTCCCGGGAACGGGCGTCGCGGTCATCTCCGCGACCTCCGGCTTCGGCGGCGTCCTCTCATTGATGGTGGGCATCGCCGAGGACGGCACGATCCACAACACCACGGTCCTCTCGCACAGCGAGACGCCGGGCCTGGGTGCCAAGTGCACCACCGACGAGAAGTTCATCGCCCAGTTCCAGGGTTTCGACCCGGCGGCGAAGTCCCTCGCGGTGAAGAAGGACGGCGGCGACGTGGATGCCATCACGGCCTCCACGATCACGTCCCGCGCCTACACGCTGGCGGTGGCCAACGCCGTGGCGGTGTTCAATCAACTCAAGGAAGAAGAAGGAGGGCTGAGCAATGAGTAAATGGCATTTCGTAACTGACGGGTTCGTCAAGAACAACCCGACATTCGTGCTGGTGCTCGGCATGTGTCCGACGCTCGCCACCACGACCTCCGCGATGAACGGTCTGGAGATGGGTCTCGCGACCATGTTCGTGCTGATCCTCAGCAACATCGTGATCTCGCTGGTCGCCCCGATGGTGCCTGACAAGGTCCGCATCCCGGTGTACATCACCGTGATCGCGACCTTCGTGACCGTGCTCCAGCTGCTGATGCAGGCCTTCACGCCTGCGGTCTATGAGACGCTCGGCCTGTTCATCCCGCTGATCGTCGTCAACTGTATCGTCCTCGGCCGCGCCGAAGGCTTCGCCAACAAGCACGGGGTGGGCGAGTCCGCCCTGGACGGCCTGGGCGTCGGTCTGGGCTTCACCGCCTCGCTGACGGTCATCGGCATCGTCCGTGAGATCCTCGGCAGCGGCGCCGTCTTCGGCTGGAAGTTCATCTCCGGCGACGGCATCCTCGCCTTCGTCATGGCGCCCGGCGCCTTCCTGGTGCTCGGCTTCCTGATGGTCCTGTTCAACAAGTATCTGGCTAAAAAGTAGTGCGCTATGGAATATTTCCTCATTTTCGTTTCGGCGATTTTCGTCAATAACATCCTCCTGGCGCAGTTCCTGGGCATCTGCCCCTTCCTGGGCGTGTCCAACAAGCTGTCCACGGCCACGGGCATGTCCGGAGCGGTCTGCTTCGTGATCACGCTCGCCACCGTGGTGACCTACCTGTTGAACCAGTACCTGCTGGTCCCCCTCGGCCTGGAGTTCCTGCAGACCATCTCCTTCATCCTCGTGATCGCCGCCCTCGTGCAGATGGTGGAGATCGTGCTGAAGAAGATCAGTCCCTCGCTCTACCAGGCGCTGGGTATCTTCCTGCCCCTGATCACCACGAACTGCGCCGTGCTCGGCGTGGCCATCACCGTGGTGACGAAGGAATTCGCCTTCGGCGGCGGTGCTCCGCACATGCTCAACCTGGGCCAGGCGGTGGTGTACGCCGTCGCCACGTCGCTCGGCTACGGCCTCGCGATGTGCCTGTTCGCCGGCCTGCGCGAGCACCTGGCGGGCAACGACGTCCCCAAGGCGTTCAAGGGTCTGCCGATCGCCCTCATCACCGTGGGCATCATGGCCATGGCCTTCCTGGGCTTCTCCGGTATCGTTTAATCATCAACCCCTCAAAACTAGCTTATCATGAAAAAGATCATCGCAATCCTTGTCGGCGTGCTCGCTTTTGCAGCCGTCGCTTCCGCGCAGCCGCGCGCCCTGGGTGTCCGGGCCGGTTATGGTGGAGAACTTTCCTACCAGCACAGCCTCGGCCAGAACTTCCTGGAGGCCGACCTCGGCTTCCTCGCAGGCCACGGCTTCTACCTGACCGGCGTCTATGATTTCGTGCTCGCCAATTCCGGCATCTGCAACTTCTACGCGGGCCCCGGTCTCCAGCTGGGTGCCTGGGCGGACAAGGAAAACTCCGGTTTCAACATGGGCATCGTGGGTCAGCTCGGCGTCGAGTTCGAGATTCCGTCCGTTCCGCTGAATATTTCCCTCGACTGGCGTCCTGCTTTCTACTTCATGCATGGCGGCTTCGGCTGGGAGGGTTTCGCCCTCGGCGTGCGCTATAGGTTCTAATTAGCCGGCTTGCCACCCTCACGGGCGGCCAGAAATTATTTTTCGTGCAGTTGCTCGAAAAACCAATTTCTGCTCCGCCCTCCACAACGCCAACGCACGGCAAGCCTAGCCAAAAAATCCCCGAATAACGAACAAGTCGGGGATTTTTTGTGTATATTTGAAAGCTATGTATTCAATTCTTTCCAAAGAAATGCTGACTCCGACAATCTGTCGGATGGAGGTGGAGGCCCCGCGGCTCGCAGCAGCCGCCCAGCCGGGCCAGTTCCTGATCGTCCGTGCGGACGAGAAGGGCGAACGGATCCCGTTGACCATCAGTGACTTCGATGCGAAACGGGGGACCGTGACCATTGTCACGCAGAAGATCGGAGCTTCCAGCTCCGATATCATTGCCTATGAGCCCGGTGAGGCTTTCGCCGATGTGGTAGGCCCGCTCGGCCTGCCGTCCGAGTTTGTTACGATGGCTCCTGAGGAGCTGCGCAAGCAGCGCTACATCCTGATCGCCGGCGGTGTGGGCACGGCGCCCGTCTATCCGCAGGCCAAGTGGCTGAAGGAGCACGGCGTCCCCGTGGACGTCATCATCGGTGCGAAGACCAAGGATCTGCTGATCTACGTGGATGAGATGCGCGCTGTCTGCGACAATCTCTTCATCTGTACGGACGACGGTTCCGAGGGTTTCCATGGCATGGGCACGAACATGCTTGAGCATGTCGTCGAGGAAGGACACAAATACACCCAGGCCGTCATCATCGGCCCGATGATCATGATGAAGTTTACGACCCTGACCTGCAAGAAGCTCGGCATCCCCGCCACCGTGAGCCTGAACACCCTGATGGTGGACGGCACCGGCATGTGCGGCGCCTGCCGCGTGAGCGTGGGCGGCAAGACGCGCTTCGCCTGCGTCGAGGGTCCGGAGTTTGACGGCTACCTGGTCGATTTCGACGAGGCCATGCGCCGTCAGGGCCAGTACAAGGCCGAGGAGGCCGAGGCCAATGAGAAACATGTCTGTAAAATAGGGAGGGGCAAGTAATATGGCTAACAGAATTCCCCGTGTACCGGTGCGCGAGCAGGACCCGAAGGTCCGCGCCACCAACTTTGACGAAGTGTGCTACGGCTACAACAAGGAAGAGGCGCTCCTGGAGGCCTCCCGTTGCCTGAATTGCAAGAACCCGCGCTGTATGACCGCCTGCCCGGTGAACCTGCAGATCCCGCGCTTCATTGCGGAGCTCGCGCAGGGCAACATCGCCGGCGCCGCCGCGGTGATTGCCGAAGATTCCTCCCTGCCTGCCGTCTGCGGCCGCGTGTGCCCGCAGGAGACCCAGTGTGAGGGCAGTTGCGTGCTGGGCGTCAAGGGCGAGCCCGTCGCCATCGGCAAGCTCGAGCGTTTCGTCGCCGACTATTCCCGGGACAACCAGGAAAAGCCGGCCGCCGTCGTCGCTCCTGCCAATGGTAAGAAGGTCGCCGTGATCGGTTCGGGCCCTGCCGGCCTCGCCTGCGCGAGCGACCTCGCGAAATGGGGCTACGACGTCACCATCTTCGAGGCGCTGCACAAAGCCGGCGGCGTGCTCGAATACGGCATCCCGGAGTTCCGTCTCCCGAAAGACAAGGTGCTCCGTCCCGAGGTCGACTCCGTGCGTGCGCTGGGCGTCAAGATCGAGACCAACGTCATCGCCGGCCGTACCATCACGATCGACTCGCTGATGGACCAGGAGGGCTTCCAGGCCGTCTTCATCGGCACCGGCGCCGGTCTGCCCAAGTTCATGGGCATCCCGGGCGAAAACTATAACGGCGTCTTCTCCGCCAACGAGTTCCTGACCCGCAACAACCTCATGAAGGCCTGGCGCGAGGATTACCTTACCCCGATCCATGCCGGCAAAAAGGTCTGCGTCGTGGGTGGCGGCAACGTCGCCATGGACGCCGCGCGTACGGCGCTTCGCCTGGGCGCGGAGGTGCACATCGTGTACCGCCGCACGGAGGCCGAGCTGCCCGCCCGCAAGGAAGAGGTGCACCACGCCATCGAGGAAGGCATTATCTTCGACATGCTGACCAACCCCGTGGAGGTGATCGGTGACGAGCGCGGCTGGGTCAAGGCCCTGAAATGCGTCAAGATGGAGCTCGGCGAGCCCGACGAGAGCGGCCGCCGCAGCCCGGTGGCCATTGAGGGCTCCGAGTTCGAGATCCCGACGGAGACTGTCATCATGGCCCTCGGTACCTCGCCGAACCCGCTGATTTCCAAGACCACGAAGGGCCTGGAGGTCACGCGCCGCGGCTGCCTCGTGGCCAACGAGGAGGGTGCGACCACCCGTCCGGGCGTGTTCGCCGGCGGCGACGCCGTCACGGGCGCTGCCACGGTCATCCTCGCCATGGGCGCGGGCCGTACGGCCGCCAAGGCGATCGACGCATACCTGAAACAGAACTAATACGATGCCGGGGCCTCACAGGCCCCGGCTCTCAATAACCACATAATGAAACTTCAAGACCTAATCTCTCCCCTCGGGACCTGGAAGTTCTGGAAGGAGCTCATCATCATGACCGTCGGCATGTTCATTGCCGCCGCGTCCGTTTATTATTTCCTCGTGCCGAGCAAGATCGTCGTCGGCAGCATCTCCGGTCTTTCCATCGTGATCAGCGCCCTGTTCGAGCAGGCCGGCATGGTTGTCAAGGTGTCCACCGTCGTGCTCGTCATCAACGCCGTCCTGCTGGTGCTGGCGTATTTCCTGATCGGCAAGGAATTCGGCGTCAAGACCTGCTACACGGCCCTCATCCTGGGTCCGATGATGGACCTCTGGGAGAAGATCTGCCCGTACACGAATCTGCTGGCTCCCGGAGAGACTTCCGTGATGGGCGACCTCTGGTTCGACCTGATCTGCTTCGTGCTCATCCTGAGCATGTCCCAGGCCATCATGTTCCGTATCAACGCCTCTACGGGCGGCCTGGACATCCTCGCGAAAATCGTCAACAAATACCTGCACTTCGACATCGGCCTGTCGGTGACGATCGCCGGCGTGGTCATCTGCTGCACGGCCTTCTTCGTGAACCCGTTCCGCCTCGTGATCATCGGCCTCATCGGCACCTGGATCAACGGCCTGATCGTGGATTACTTTATGGCCTCCCTAAGCCGCCGCAAACGCGTCTGCATCATCTCCGACGAGCACGAGCTCATCCGGGACTACATCGTGAACAAGATCGTGCGCGGCTGCACCCTGTACGAGTGCATGGGTGGCTACAAGGGCGACAAGCGCGTGGAGCTGCAGGCCCTGCTGACCAAGGACGAGTTCGCCGACCTGATGAAATTCATCCGCGACAACAAGATTCCCGCCTTCATCACCGCCGGCAATGTCAGCGAGGTGTATGGCCTCTGGTCCGAACACAAACGGCGCCGCAAATAGGAGTATGTCTTTTCTGAGCAGGAAATATCCTTTTCAGGAGCGGGGTCCGTGGATCCGGGACTGCGCGCTGTACTGCGTCATCGTCTTCCTGATCCTCTATATCCTGCAGCCCTTCGGTTTCAGCCAGTACGGCGGGAACAAGCTGCTGGCTTCGCTGCTGTTCGGTGCCGTCACGTTCTGCTGCTGCCTGCTGTACCAGTGGGTCGTGTCCGGTCCGTTGGAGAAGCGGGTGCGGCCGTGGCGGATCTGGCACCAGGCGCTGACGGTGCTGGGCCTCGTCCTGCTCATCAGCCTGTGCAATTTCGTCCTGTTCTCCCTGTTCTTCCATTACCCCGTCCGGCTGGTTGTTTTCCTGGCCGTCCTCTACTGGACCCTGATCATCGGGCTGATCATCACCGCCCTGTCCACGGGCCTGTCCTATTCGCGCTTCCTGCGCGGCCAGCTGGATTCCCTGCTGAACAAGACCACGGAGCAGCAGCGGGGCGTGCAGATCACGATCCACGACACACGCGTCCGCGGGAACGACCTCAGCCTGCCCATCAACGACCTCCTCTGCATCGAGGCGCAGAAGAATAACGTGGCGGTATCCTACCTCCAGGACGGGAAGCTGCAGCGGGAAGAGCTTCAGTCCACGCTGGCGGCCGTCCTGGAGGACCTGCAAGGCTTTGACAACGTCTTCCAGTGCCACCGGTCCTTCATCGTCAACCTGAACAACATCACGGCGGCCAAGGGCAACTCCAACGGCTACACCCTGGAGCTGGGCGGGGGACTGGAAACGGTCCCGGTGTCCCGCTCTTTCGTGCCCAAACTGAAGTCCTTCATCGCCTAGTCACTGGTCCTGAAAACTAGCATTTCAGCCGGACGGATAGCTTTTCGTCCGGCCTTCTTGTTGTCTGTCCGAACTATTTGGAGGACTGTTTTCCCGTTTTCATCTTTGCGCCATGAAACATTTGCTGACAACTCTCTTTCTGGCGCTGACGGCCCTCTGCCCGGCCTTCGCCCAGACCTCCGTCAACGGGACGGTGAGCGACGCACAGGGTCCGCTCACCGGCGTGAACGTATTCGTGGTCGGTACCCTGGACGGGAGCATCACCGACTCCCTGGGCCGCTTCTCCTTCGTGACCGGACGCACGGGCGAGCTCACGCTGCGCGCGGTCCTGCTCGGTTATGAGGAGGTCACGCTGACCGCCTCCGGCGCCGGGCTCCGGAACCTCGCGATCCGCCTGCGCGAGCAGGCCGCCTCCCTGGACGAGGTCGTCGTGACGGCCAGCACCTACAGCATCGGGAAGAGCGACCGGATCAAGACGCTGGACGCGCTGGACGTGGTGATGTCCGGCAACTCCTGCGGAGACCTCGTGGCCGCGCTCCAGGTCCTGCCCGGCACGCAGAAGGTGGGCGAGGACGGGAAGCTCTACGTCCGCGGCGGCGAGAGCGAGGAGTGCCAGACCTATGTGAACGGGATGCACGTGCTCGTGCCCTACAGCACGAACGTGGAAGGGCAGGCCCAGCGGGGTCGTTTCTCCCCGTTCCTTTTCAAGGGAATGAGCTTCTCCCTGGGCGGCTACAACGGAGAATACGGCCAGGCCCTTTCCTCCGTGTTGCCGATGGAGACCACGGATGTGGCGAGCAGCGACAAGCTGGG
Source organism: Candidatus Cryptobacteroides sp. (assembly GCA_045117755.1). Classification (GTDB taxonomy): domain Bacteria; phylum Bacteroidota; class Bacteroidia; order Bacteroidales; family UBA932; genus Cryptobacteroides. Next base: position 78,974 of record JBGUOB010000056.1, on the reverse strand, counting down.
CGTCAGCGCCTCGTTGCTGGACTGGAACCTTGGCGGCACCAAGGCCTTCTCGCGGAGCAGCCTGTCGTTCAACGCCGCGCTGATCGATCTCGGACCGTACACGAAGCTGTTCCCGGACCGCTGCGACTGGACGCGTCCCTACCGGAAGCTCTCCGGCGAGGCGCAGTACAAGCTGGACCTGTCCCCGAATACGGTCCTGAAGACCTATGCCGGCTACGACTGGACCTCCGTCGGCCTGCGGACCGAAGGCCGGAGCCTCTCCATGAACGAACATAATCTTTACGCGAACGCGACGCTGCGCACGCAGTTCGGCCAGGGCTGCACGCTCTTCGCCGGCGTGGCCGAATCCTTCGTATGCAGCGACATCGACGATGCGCTCACTGCCGGTGACCATTACCACAACACCCGGAACGAAGTCCACCTCAAGGCGGAGTTCCAGAAGCGTTTCTCCCCGGTCTTCAAGCTGTCCGCCGGCGTCGAGGATTACCTCCGCCGCAGCGGCAAGCGCTACGGGCAGACCGGTTACGATCTGGATTATTCCCTGCTGGCCGCCCACGTGGATGCGCAGCTGCGCGTCGTCCCGCGCCTCTTCCTGAATCTCTCCGCGCGCGGAGAGCGGCTGAGCTACAACCGCGAATGGCTGCTGATGCCGCGGGCCACGCTGAGCTACGTCCCGAACACGCGCTTCCAGGCGTCGGTATCGGCGGGCCGCTACAGCCAGGTCCCCGAGGACGACTACGTCGCCCGGAGCGGCCGGCGGCTGCGCCAGGCCATGGCAGACCACCTGATCCTGAGCCTGCAGTACGGCACGGCGCGGACGCTGCTGCGGGTCGAACCCTATTACAAATGGTACCGGCACCTGCCGCTGCTGGCGGAGGGCACGTACACGGCTGACGGGTACGGCTACAGCCGGGGCTTCGATGTGTACCTGGAAGACGCTTCGCTGCTGAAGAACCTCACCCTCACGGCGGCCTATTCCTTCAACGATTCGCAGCGCCGCTACCTGGACTACGCCGCGCCGCGCACGCCCGAATACGCTTCCCGGCACAACCTGCGCGTGACGGCCAAATACGCCGTCGGCAAATTCATCCTGGGCCTGGCGGACAGCTACGTCAGCGGGCGCACGTACGCCGCCGGGACGACGCCCTTCTACAACAGCCTGGACGCCAACGTCACCTGGCTCGCCCATCCGAAGGTCATCGTCTATGCCTCCCTGAACAACCTGCTCGGCCGCACCAACATCTATCGGATCCAGCCGGACGGGACGCCCGTCGGCGCCACCCGGGACCGCTTCTTCTATATCGGAATATTCGTTTCACTTAAAAACAACAAAGCTTATGACATCTCGAATTTTTAACCGCCGGCTGTTTGCCGTGACCCTGACCGTGCTCGCCACCCTCACCCTCTGCCATGCCCAGGAACTCCCGATGGGCGCCCTCATCGGACAGTCCATGGCCAAACTCCAGCAGGATCCCTCGCCGGAGGCCTTCCAGGCCTGCGTCGCCGAACTGAAACGCATCGACGCCATGTATCCCGGCAGCCCGGCCCCCAAGTACTACATCGCGTTGCAGAGCCTGAATTTCGCCGTCACGAATCCCCATGCGGAGCAGGCGGAAGGTTTGATGGCGGAGGCCGAGCAGGCCATCCGCCAGTTGGAGGGAATCCAGGAGACAGACCCCTCGGATCTCTACACCCTGAAAGGTTTCCTGTACATGGTGCGCATCGTGCAGAACCCGGCCCAGAACGGCCAGCGCTACTACCTCGACGTCATGGACTGCTATGAGAAAGCGCTGAAAGCCAATCCGGACAACGCCCTCGCCCGCCAGCTGCAGGAGAAGTTCTTCGAGGGAATGCGTGCGCAGTAAGAATATCGGAATTTTCTGAAAAATCCGTATATTTGCAGTTCTGTTCGGTTCCGTAGCTCAGCTGGATAGAGCAACAGCCTTCTAAGCTGTGGGTCCGGGGTTCGAATCCCCGCGGAATCACAAAAGGACTCGCCATCGGCGAGCCCTTTTGCTTTTTATACCAGTGTGATGCCGGCCTCGCGGCACTGACGCCGCATTTCCTCCGGCCAGATGCTGCTCTGGATCTCGCCGATGTGCGCCTTGCGCAGCAGGTACATGCACAGACGGGACTGGCCGATGCCGCCGCCGATGGTGCAGGGCAATTCGCCGGCAAGCAGGCTCCTGTGGAAGGGGAGGTCTTTCTTCCAGAGTTCGCCCCGGATCTCCAGCTGGCGGCGCAGGGCGGCCTCGTCCACGCGGATGCCCATGCTGGACAGCTCGAAGGGGCGCTGGAGAATGTTGTTCCAAACGAGAATGTCACCGTTGAGGCCCTGGAAGCCCTCTTCGTTGGGGCTGCTCCAGTCGTCGTAGTCCGCGGCGCGGCCGTCGTGCGGCTGCCCGTCGGAGAGGACGCCGCCGATGCCGATGATGAACACGGCGCCCCAGCGGCGCACGACCTCGTTCTCACGCTCCTTCGGGGTGAGACCCGGATAGAGCTGCACCAGCTCCTCGGCGTGGACGAAGTGGATATCCTCCGGAAGCTCCGGCGTGATCTGCGGGAACTCCACGAAGAGTTTGTTTTCCGTGACCTTGATGGCCTCGTAGATGCGACGGACGGTCTGCTTGAGGAAGCCCAGGTGGCGGTCCTCCGGGCGGATGACCTTCTCCCAGTCCCACTGGTCCACGTAGATGGAGTGGATGTTGTCCAGCTCCTCGTCGGGACGCAGGGCGTTCATGTCGGTGTAGATGCCGCGCCCGGGGGCGATGCCCATCTGCGCCAGCTTGACGCGCTTCCACTTGGCGAGGGAGTGTACGACCTCGGCCTGCTGCTCCGCCATATCCTTGATCGGGAAGCGGACCGGACGTTCCACGCCATTGAGCTCGTCGTTGAGGCCGGTCCCGGAGAGCACGACCATCGGGGCGGTCACGCGCAGCAGGGCCAGCTGGGCTGACAGATTGTTCTGGAACATATCCTTGACGGCCTTGATGGCCTTCTCCGTTTTCTCTGCTCCATCGAGCAGATCCACGTACCTTTCAGGGAGGATCAATTGCATGGCGGGTAATACACTGACTTGTTGATGCAAAGATAGTGATTATTTCTTCTTGTGCAAGGTCAGGTGGGCGTAAGATAGGATGCCGAGCAGGATGATCAGGATGGCGTGGGCTTCATGTCCGAGGGTGGCCAGCAGGATGCCGGTCTCCCAGGTGGCGCCGTAGAGACTCTGCAGCGACAGGGCCACGAGGTAGTGGTAGGCGCCGATGCCGCCCGGGACGGGAATGACGGAGGCGAGGTTGCCCACGGCCGACAGGAAGAGGGCGTCCGTCAGCGTCAGCATATCCAGCATCGGGATAGCGCGGATGGTGCAGTACATCATGGCGACGTAGCTGACCCAGATGCCGACCGTGCTGAGCAGGAAGGGCCATTTGCGCTCCATTTTCGCGATGCTGGCGAATCCGGCTCCGAGGCCCTGCAGGGAATCGGCGATCCGGCCGAAGAGGCGCACGCGTCCGCGGAAGCGGAACACGGCCCAGAAGAAGGCGGCCAGCAGGACCAGGGCGCCCAGGACGATCCAGCGCGTGGATCCGCCTGCGCGGCCGGTCATGGGGCCCCAGATGTGTTCGGTGAAGAAAGGCCCGAAGGTGCTCCACTTGGAGGCCAGGGCCGAGACGAGCAGGATGACGATGGCCACGATGTCGGAGAGGCGCTCGCAGACGATGGTGCCCAGGGCCTTCTCGTAGCTCATCTTCTTGCTGCTGACGTAGCCGCAGCGGACGAATTCGCCGGCGCCGGGCAGCACCACGTTGATGAGGTTGCCCACGTTGATGGCGTCCCAGACGCGCATCCGGCGGAGCTCCGGATCGAGCGGCCGCATCAGGGCGGTCCACCGCCTTTCGCGGAAAATCAGTGCCGTGACGGCGGCGATGAAATAGATCACGACCCAGGCCCAGCGGGTCTGCTGCAGGTCTTCCCAGAAGGTTTTCCAGTCCACCGTCCGGAAGGCGAACCAGACCAGGACGACGGCCAGGATGGCGGACAGGGTGTATTTGATGATATTTGAAGCTTTCTTGTCCATTGGCTGCAAATTTACGATTATATTTTGTTATTTTTGTAAATTATGAAATCGATACTTGGAATCGGCAATGCCCTGACGGACATCCTGGCCGTCCTGCCGGACGACTCCCTGCTCGCGGAATTCCATCTTCCGAAGGGGAGCATGCAGCACGTGGACGTGACGACGGGCGACGGCATCTGGCAGGCGCTCAAGCCGTTGGGTGTGAAATACGTGGCCGGTGGCTCGGCGGCGAACACCATCGCCTGCACGGCCATCCTCGGAATGCCTTCCGGCTTCATCGGCAAGATCGGCAACGACGAACTGGGCCTGCTCTTCAAGAGCGACCAGGAGCAGTACGGCGTGAATACGCACCTGCTCACGAGCGAGCAGCATGCGAGCGGCCGCTCGATGGTCTTCGTCAGCGGCGGCAACGCCGAGCGCACCTTCGCCGTGTATCTGGGCGCCGCCCTTGACCTGGTGCCGGAGGATCTGGATCCGGCCTGGTTCGAAGGCTATGACTATTTCCATATCGAAGGCTACCTGGTGCAGAACCAGGACCTCGTCCGCCGGGCGGTCGAACTGGCCCGCGCGGCCGGCTGCACCATTTCCCTGGACCTGGCTTCCTACAATGTCGTGGAGTCGAACCTCGCCTTCCTGCACGACATCGTCGAGAAATACGTCGACATCGTGTTCGCCAACGAGACCGAGGCGCGCGCCTTCACCGGCCTTGCCGACCCGCGCGCCGCGCTGGACGCGCTGGCCAGGATCAGCCGGACGGCCATCGTGAAGGTGGGCAAGGACGGCAGCTGGCTCAAGCGCGACGGCCAGGTGGAGTTTGTCGAACCCTGGCCCGCCGACCCCGTGGACGCCACGGGTGCCGGGGATACCTATGCTGCCGGCTTCCTCTATGCCGACGCGCAGGGCCTCCCGCTCAAGGTTTGCGGCGAAGTCGGCTCCTGCATCGCCGCCAAGGTGGTGGAAGTGATCGGCACCAAGATCGATATCCCCCGCTGGCGCGTGGCCAAGCAGGAAATCCGTGAATTGATGGCACCCCAGGGCGTATGAAGAATCCACTCTTGACCCTGTACCGCCGGATGGTGCTTCAGCAGGTCCGGAGCACGGTCCCGACCGCGTTGATGCCCCTGTCCCGGATCAAAAGCGCCGTGGTGTATGTGGACACCTCGACCGGCGAAGATACGCAGGTCATCTGCCGGACGGTGCAGCAATATTTTGACTATCATGGCATCCCTGTGATGATCCTGTGCCCGTCGAAGCGGGACTTCAACCTGTATGGCCGCCTGAAGAAACACGTGCGCGGCACGCGGGACTCCCGGCAGGAGGACCTGTTCATCTCGCTGGCGGGATCGCCGGACAACTTTGCGGCGGAATATGAAGCCCGCAGCAGCCTGGCCCGCTTCAAGGTGGGGCGCTGCAACCTGCCGAACGAAGTGTTCGACCTGGTCGTCGCCGATTCCGAGGAGGGCGGGGCGAGCCAGATCGCGGCCTTCGCCGCCATGAAAGACTTTCTTGACAAGATCCGATGAAGAAATACCTGATCGTCTTCCTGATTTCGATGGTGCCGCTGATCGAACTGCGCGGCGCCATTCCCTATGCGGTGGGCTTCGACCTGCCGCTGGTGCCCTCGCTGATCGTGGCCCTGGTGGGCAATATGGTCCCGGTCCCGTTCATCTTCCTTTTCGCCCGGAAGATCCTGGAGTGGGGGAAGGACAAGAAGTATATCGGCGGGTTCTTCACCTGGTGCCTGGAGAAGGGCGAGAAGGGCGGACGGAAACTGGAATCCAAGGCGGGGAAGGGCCTCTATGTGGCCCTGCTGCTCTTCGTCGGCATTCCGCTCCCGGGCACGGGCGCCTGGACCGGCACCCTCGCGGCCAGTATCCTGAATATGGATTTCAAGAAGAGCATGCTCTTCGTCTTCTGCGGACTGCTGCTCGCCGCCGCCATCATGCTGCTCGCCAGCCTGGGCCTCTTCGGCGCAATCAACCTGGCAAAATAGTATCGTTGCTGCGTGGCAGTCGGAGCGCAGAGACGCAGGGGGTCCGGGGGGAACGCCCCCTGGTCATAGGGTTTACCCGACAAACGCTCGTCAGAGCGTTTGGCCTCCAATGAATTCCCGCATAATCGAGGTCGGGGGGACGGCCGCGATCTCGGCGGGCTTGAGCGCCGTGACCATGGCCAGGATCTTCAGCAGGGACTGCGCTTTCTCGTAGGCGGGTGAAGACTCGCTGATGCCGCACAGCAGCGGCTCCGCATAGTATTTCAATAGCGGCACGTCGTAAAGCGTCGAGGAATTGAAGACAATGTTGGCATTCTCCTCGTACGGGAAGATGTTGCGCTGCTCGCCGCGGCGCACGGACGGCCAGCGGAGGATGTTGTCCTCCGGGGAGATGCCGCGGGTGCGGTTGTCCCGGACGATACGGCGCAGCAGGCGCTTGTCCGTGGTGGAACCGTGGTCTTTCTCGCCACCCGGCAGGGCTGACAGCGCGGAGATGTAGATGCCGAAGATGTTCTCGCGGGGGATGGCCGGCGTCAGGTCCGGGTTGAGGGCGTGGATGCCCTCCATGAAGAGGATGTCCCCCTCCTCCATCTTGAGCCGGTTGCCGGTGAAGACGCGGTGCCCCTCCTTGAAGTCGAATTTCGGAAGTTCCACCTCCTTGCCGGCCAGCAGATCCGTGAGCTGCTGGTTGAGGAAGGCCACGTCCATCGCGGCCAGCGCTTCATAGTCGCGCTCGCCGTTCTCGTCGATCGGGGTGTTCTCCCGGTTCACGAAATAGTTGTCCAGTTCGATGACCTTGGGTTTGAGTCCCAGCACGCGGGCCTGCTGGGCGATGCGCAGCGAGGAGCTGGTCTTGCCGCTGGAGGAAGGTCCCGACATCATTACGATCCGGCAGCTGTGGCGCTTCCAGAAAATCTGGTCCGCGGCCTGGGCGTACTGGCGCTCCTGGCGGGCTTCGCACAGGTTGATCAGTTCGATGGCCTTACCGGCTTCGACGGTTTCGTTCACTTTCTGCAGGGTGTCGATGCCGACGGCCTGACACCATTCTTTGTACTCCGCACGTGCGGCTTCAATCTTGGTCATAACAATTCTTTCAAAAAAGGTCCGGTGACCGAAGCAGGGTCTGAGGCGACCTGCTCCGGCGTGCCGGTAGCAACGATCCGGCCACCGGCGGCGCCGCCGTCGGGGCCCATGTCTATGAGATAGTCGACGGACTTGAGTACGTCGAGGTTGTGTTCGATGACGATGACGGTATTGCCCTGGTCCACCAGACGCTGGAGCACGCCGAGCAGCACCTTGATGTCCTCGAAGTGCAGGCCCGTGGTGGGCTCGTCCAGCATGTACAGGGTGTTGCCGGTGGCCTTGCGGGCCAGTTCCGCGGCAAGTTTCATCCGCTGGCTCTCGCCGCCGGACAGGGTCACGGCGGACTGGCCGAGGTGCACGTAGCCGAGGCCCACGTCCACCAGCGCCTTGAGCTTGGGCGCGATCTTGGGATTGGTCTTGAAGAACTCGTACGCTTCGGAGATGGGCATCTCCAGCACGTCGTTGATATTCTTCCCCTTGTATTTCACGGCCAGGGTGTCCTCCTTGTATCGGCGTCCGCCGCAGGCCTCGCAGCAGACGTTGACCGAGGGCAGGAAGTTCATCTCGATCACCTTGATGCCGGCGCCCTTGCACTCCTCGCAGCGTCCGCCGGGCACGTTGAACGAGAAGCGGCCGGCCTTGAAGCCCCGCACCTTGGCGTCGGGCGTCTCCTCGAAGAGGGCCCGGATGTCGTTGAACACGCCGGTGAACGTGGCCGGGTTGGAGCGCGGCGTGCGACCGATCGGGCTCTGGTCGATCTCGATGACCTTGTCGATATTCTCCACGCCGTCGATCCCGTCGTAGGGGAGCGGCTTCTCCTTGAAATGATAGAACTTGCCCTTGAGGATGGGCATCAGCGTCTCGTTGATGAGCGAGGACTTGCCCGAGCCGCTCACGCCGCTGATGCCGATCAGCCGCCCGAGTGGGAAGTCCACGGTGACCTGCTTGAGGTTGTTGCCCCGGGCGCCGCGCAGCGTCAGGGTCAGGCCGTTGCCGTGCCGGCGGCCGGTCGGGACGGTGATGGGGTTCGTGACGGCTCGTGCGGGACCGCTGTAGCAGATGCGGCCACCGCGTTCGCCGGCGCCCGGGCCCACGTCCACGATCCAGTCCGCGGCCCGCATCGTCTCCTCGTCGTGCTCCACGACGATCACCGTATTCCCCTCGTCCCGCAGTTTCTTCAGCGAAGCGAGCAGTTTGCGGTTGTCCCGCTGGTGCAGGCCGATGCTCGGCTCGTCGAGGATGTAGATGACGTTGACCAGCTTGGAGCCGATCTGGGTGGCCAGGCGGATGCGCTGACCCTCGCCGCCGGAGAGCGACGCCGTGGGCCGGTCCAGGCTGAGATAGTCCAGGCCGACGTCCAGCAGGAACTGGACGCGGTCGGTGAGTTCCTTGAGAATGTCCCGCGCGATGGCGTTCTCCCGCTTGCCGAACTTGCCCGGCAGGGAGCGCAGCCAGACGGCCAGGTCGCCGATTTCCATGGCGCTGACCTCCGCGATGTCCTTGCCGTCGATGCGGAAGCACCGGATGTGCGGTCCCAGGCGCGTGCCGTGGCAGACCGGACAGACGATCTTGTCCTCGATGTCGCCCGTGACACCCTCCCAGTTGACCATTTCCGTTTGCGGGCCCTCCCCGACGCGGTAGAATTCGTCGGAGCCATAGACCAGCAGCGTCACGACCTCGTCCGGCAGGGCGGCGATGGGGTCGTAGAGCGAGAAATTATGTTTGCGCGCGATGGCGCGGACCAGTTCGAATTTGCGCCCGTCGCGGATGCGTCCCAGGGGCGCGATGCCGCCGTCGGCGATGGATTTCCGGGGGTCCGGGACGATGGTGTCCAGGCTGACGTCCGGCACGGTGCCGAGGCCCTTGCAGTGGGGGCAGTACCCTTCCGGGGAATTGAAGGAGAAGGTGTGCGGGGCCGGCTCCTGCAGGGAGATGCCGTTCTCGGGGTCCACCAGGTGCTTGGAATAATGGTGCAGCGCGCCCGTCTCGTGGTCGAGCACGGCCAGCGAGCCCTTGCCCAGCCCCAGGGCGGAGGCGACCGAAGCGCGCACGCGCGACTCGTCTCCCTCGCCGGGCTTGAGCTTGTCCACGACGAGCTCGATGAAGTGCGCCTTGTAGCGGTCCACCGCCTCGACCTCGTTCAGCGAGACGATTTCCCCGTCGATGCGGACCTGCAGATACCCCTTCTTGCGGAGCGAGTCGAAGAGCTCGCGGTAGTGGCCCTTGCGGCCGCGCACCAGCGGCGAGAGCAGCACGCACTTGCGCCCGTGGAACTCCTGCAGGATCAGGTCCACGATCTGCGAGTCTGTGTAGCGCACCATTTCCTTGCCCGTGACGGGCGAATAGGCGGTCGAGGCGCGGGCGTACAGCAGACGCAGGAAATCCGAGATCTCCGTGATGGTGCCGACGGTCGAGCGGGGATTGCTGCCCGTCGTCTTCTGTTCGATGGCGATGATCGGGCTCAGGCCGTTCACGCTCTCCACTTCCGGCTTCTCCAGGATCCCCATGAAATGCTTGGCATAGGGGGAGAGGGTGTTCATGTAGCGGCGCTGTCCTTCCGCGTAGAGCGTGTCGAAGGCGAGCGAAGATTTGCCGCTGCCGCTGATGCCCGTAATGACAATGAACTTCCGGCGCGGCAGATCCACGTCGATATTCTGGAGATTGTGGGCACGGGCGCCGCGAATGCTGATCTTGCTCTCTTTATCCATAGAAGTGGTCAAAGTTACGAATTTTATGGTTAACTTTGGCAAAATCTTCCTTGTACTATGTGGCTTTGGCTGACTGTCGGTTCCGCGTTGCTCCTGGGTGTCTATGACATTGCCAAGAAACGCGCGCTTTCCCGCAATAGCGTGTACTGGATCCTGTTCTTTTCCACCGCGCTGACGACCGTCTTCCTTTCCCCGTTTCTGTCCAAGGGACCCCTTTCCGACCATTTCTCCCTGATCTTCAAGGCGGTGCTGGTCTCGGTGTCCTGGATTTCCGGTCTCAAGGCGATGGAATGCCTGCCGCTGACGACGGTGAGCACGATCAAGGCCTCCCGGCCGATGTTCGTCGTCGTTTTCTCCATTCTCCTGTTCGGCGAACGGCTGAATCTGGTGCAGTGGCTGGGCGTGGCCGTCGTCATGGCGGCCCTGTTCCTGAGTTCCCGTTCCAGGGGCCACGACACGGACAAGGTCACCTCTGCCAAGGGCGTTGCCTACATGGTTGTCTCCGTGCTGTCCGGCGCGGCCAGCGCGCTCTGGGACAAGGTGATCCTGAAGAACCTGGAGCCGCTTTTCGTCCAGAGCTGGGCCAACCTCTACATCACGGTGCTGCTCGCCCTTGTGCTGCTGGTCCACTATTTGGTTGAGAAGGAGCAGTTCCAGCGCTTCACCTGGGACTGGAGCATCCTGCTGATCGCCGTGCTGATCACCGTGGCGGACGCCCTGTATTTCTTCGCCATGAAGGATCCGAACGGAATGGTATCGATCATCTCGATGATACGCCGCACCTCCGTGGTGGTCACCTTCGTGGGCGGCGCGCTCCTGTTCAAGGAAGGCCATATCCGCGACAAAGCCGTGGTCATGGTGCTGATGTTGACCGGCGTGGCCCTGCTGCTGGGCGGGTCGGCGTAATTTGGATTTGTATATGAAACGTTTTCTGATTCTCATACTGCTCGGCGCATCGCTGTGTGCCGGCGCGCAGACGCCCCGCTTCAAGCTGGGCAAATGGACCGAAATCCAGACGGCCATCCTGCAGGAGCTCAACCGCTCCTACGTGGATTCGCTGCCCATCGACCGCATCGAGCGGCGCGGCATCGACGCGATGCTCGCCGACCTCGATCCGTACACGGTGTACATCCCCGAGGAGGACAATGAGAACCTCCAGATGATGATCCACAAAACCTATGGCGGCATCGGCGCCGTGATCTACAAGCCGGACCTGCAGGGCAACGTCATCATCAACGAACCGTACGCCGGCTCGCCGGCCTCGAAGAACGGCCTGGTGTGCGGCGACGAGATCCTGGCCATCGACGGCGTAACCGTCGTCGGCCTGAATTCCCAGCAGTGCAGCGAGAAAATGCGCGGCGAGCCGGGTACGCAGGTGGTCTTCAAGGTCAAGAAGCTGCGCAGCGGCGAGGTGACGGACATCACCGTGACCCGCGAGCGCATCAAACTGGATGACATCGAATTCGCCGGCATGCTGGAGGACGGCGTGGGCTATATTTCCCAGACGGGCTTTACCGACGGGGTCGGCGACGAGTTCCGCCGCCACGTGGCCGAGCTCAAGAAGCAGGGGATGAAGACCCTGGTCCTGGACCTGCGGGGCAACGGCGGCGGCCTGATGAACGAGGCCGTCGAGATCGTCTCCGCGCTGGTCCCGAAGGGTTCCGTGGTGGTCTCCGCCCAGGGTAAGGAGCCGGGCTCCAGCTATACGCTCAAGACGACCAAGGATCCTGTCGATACGAAGATGCCCGTCATCGTGCTGGTCGACTCCGGCTCCGCCTCCGCCTCGGAAATCGTGGCAGGCGCACTGCAGGACATGGACCGAGCCACCATCATGGGCGAGCGCACCTTCGGCAAGGGCCTCGTACAGAGCATCCGCTCGCTGCCTTACGGAGGCGAGCTCAAGGTGACCACCGCCAAGTATTATACCCCTTCCGGCCGCTGCGTGCAGGCCATCGACTACGCCCAGCGCCGCGAAGACGGCAGCGTGGCGCACATTCCCGATTCGCTGACGCACGAGTTCAAGACGGCCCACGGCCGCACGGTCCGCGACGGCGGCGGCATTACCCCGGATGTCGAGCTTAAGTTCCGCGAGTACAGCCGCCTGACCTATTCCCTGGTCACCTACGGCATCATCGAGCAGTACGCCCTGCGCTTCGTCCGGAGCCACGAGTGGATCCCGCCCGTGGAGGAATTCCACCTCGACCAGAACGATTACGAGGACTTCGTCCAGTTCGCCAAGGGGGAGGAGTTTGATTACCGGTCCTCCGCCAAGACCTATTTCGACCGCGCGAAGCAGGAGCTGAAGCGCGACGGCCTGGACGAGGTCATGAAGGAGCAGCTGGACGCGCTGGACAACATGATCAATATGGACAAGGAGGACTTCCTGTACCTGAAGTCCGCGGAGATCATTCCTTTCATCGAGGAGGAGATCGCCGTCCGCTACTACTTCCAGCAGGCGGGCGTGAAGATCCGCATCCGCTATGACGACGCCCTCCGCCAGGCCCTCTCCGCCGAGCGGATCAAGCAGTACTGATGGTCCACCACACCCGGCTCATCATCCTGAATACCACGAAGGTCGGGGAGCGATCCCTGGTCCTGCACGCCCTCAGTCCCGACTGGGGGCGGCGCAGTTTTATCGCCGCCGTGCCCCGGGGCGGCGGGATGGCGCTCTTCCAGCCGCTCAGCGTGCTGGACGCCGAGGTCGTCGAGAATCCCAAATCCGACCTCTGGCGGGCGCATGCCTTCTCGGCGAGCCACCCGCTCACCGGTATCCGCACCAGCCCGGCCAAGAACGCCATGTGCCTCTTCATGAGCGAGGTGCTCTGGCGCACCGTCCGGGACGGCGCCTGCGAGGAAGGCCTCTTTGCCTGGTGTGAGCGCTCCATCCTGACGCTGGATGCCCTGGAAGGCGACTACGCCAACTATCATCTCCGTTTTCTGCTGGAATTCGCCGCCGCGCTCGGCTTCTCGCCGACGCTGGAGGACCTGATGCCCTTCGCGGACACGCATCTCGAAGAGCTCCGGACGCTGCTGCAGGCCGACTTCGGCGGCTGCATGCTCCTGCCCCTGAACGGCGCCGCCCGGGGCGAGATTGCGGAGCTCCTGCTCCGCTACATCGGCTACCATGCAGAAACCCGCATCGAGGCGCGCTCGCTGCGGGTTCTGCGGGAGTTATTCCGGTAGATCTTTTACTTCACTTCCGTCCACTTGCCGGGCACGAGGGCGGAAATCCTGTCGTCATACATCGCCTCGCAGCTCACGGCCGGCAGGTAGAACTTGCCGGGATAGGTCGCGGTGAGGCTGGTGGTGACGGTCACGCTCTGGCCGGCGCCGAGGTCGAAGAAGCTGTACACGCGGTCGTCGCGGATGTCCTGGTAGGTCACGCCCGCGGGGTAGGAGAAGTTCTCCTGCCCGATGCGGTCGTTGCGGATCTCCCAGCCGGACGGGAACTTCTGGGCCAGGGCGAGGTTGGTTGCTGCTGCGGAGGCGGTGTTGGTGATGGTTACGACGGCCTTGAAGTTGCGCCCGCGGGACAGGGTGTCCACGCGGATCGGCTGTCCGTCAGGATCGAGGTAGCTGACCTTCATGGACAGGCCTTCGGCCTTGGGTTTCTCTTCGCCGGCTTTCGGAGTGCCGGTGACGGCTACCACGGCGTGCAGCGTGCCGCTGCCCGTGTTGGACAGGCTCATTTGCGTCTTGCCGGTGGCATCCTTCGCGAGGCCGATTTCCTGGCGGATGAGGGCCTTGGCGCTGCTCAGCTTGTAGCTCTTCTCCGGACCCTTGACGGTGGCATTCACGCCGCCGCCCGCGATGGTACGGGCATAGTCGCAGATGGCGTAGAGCGACCATGCGGTGGCCTGCGTGCTCATGTAATGCTGGCTGTCGTTGAGGCGGGCCGCCACTTTCTCAGCCAGCTCGAAGGCGGTTTCCTTCTGGCCGGTGAGGATGGAGGTGCGCAGGGCGATGGCCATGTTTCGGTCTTCGCTGCCGTACCAGCTGTCATAAGATTGGCCGGAGGCCTCCAGATACGGCAGGCCGTTGGTCAGCTGGGTGGCCACCTGCTTCTTGCCGTCGCTGGCGAAGGCGCCCGCGAGCATCCAGACCGCGCTCCGCGGCATCTTCCGGACGGATTCGCGGAGCAGGTTCATGGCGCTGCGCTGCGGCTTGCCGGCCGCGGCGAGGGCGTAGAGACCATAGGCGCGCACGAAGTCATCTTCCTTCTTATTGCTGACCACGCTGCCGCTCAGGTAACGGATCAGGCCGGCCTTGAGGTCGGCGGACACGGCGTAGCCCTGGTTCTCGGCTTCCTGGAGGAAGTGGAGGGCGTAGGCGCTGCCGAAGGACGAGGAGTAGTTGCTGCCCGGCCAGTAGCTCAGGGAGCCGTCCGGACGGCGGAAGCTGTACAGGCGGTTGATGGCGGCGGTGACGTTGCGGGCGCTGCGTGCCGCCGTGTTCTCGTCGCACTCCATCACCTGGCTCAGGTAGAGCTGCGGGAAGGCGGCGGAAATCGTCTGCTCCACGCAGCCGTACGGGTATTCGATGAGGTATTTCAGGCGACGGCCCAGGTCGATGGCGGGGATGGAGGAGAGCTCCACGGCTACGCTGTTCGTGCCGGGCAGGCCGAAGAGCTCGGCGGTGGCGTCCTGGGACTTGCCGGCGTCCAGCAGGAAGGACTGGATGCGGGTGACGGCCGGATTCGGGTTGAGCACGTCGATCTCGACGCGGCTGACAGACTTGTCGGAGCCGGCCTGCGCCGTGACGGTCACGTGCGCGATGCCGGTCTGCTCGCCGACCTGGACTTCGAAGTACTCGACCTGCTGGCCCGCCTTCGTGATGCTGGTCTCCAGCTTGGCGGGGCCGTTGACCGTGAGCAGTTCGTCGGTCTGGATGTCCAACTTGACCTTGCCCACGCCGTCCTTGAGGGCGATCACCGTAGACGGGATGCGGATGGTCTCGCCGATGCTTAGGGTGCGCGGCAGCGTGGCCTGGACCATGACGGGCTGGGTCACGGCGACCTCCCGGTCGGTGCTGCCCTGGGCCTTGCCGTCGGTGGCGATGACCATGGCGCGCAGCGAGCCGATGTACTGCGGCACCTCGATGCTGTGGGACGCGGTCTTGCCGGCCTTCAGCTCGAAGGGACCGAGGTAGGCGACGACCGGCTTGAAGCGGTCGGCGCCCTGGCGCTTGAGCGCGCCGTTGCTGCCGTCCTCGTCGCCGCCGATCGCGAACAGCTGCTCGATGTGGCCGCCGTAGGCGCCGATGACGGAATCATATTCGTCCCAGGTGCGCACGCGCAGGGCCTCCTTGGCGTAGAAGGCACCCCAGGCGTCCGGGGTCTTGAAGCCGGTCAGGGAGAGGAGGCCTTCGTCCACGACGGCGACGATGTAGCTCATCGCGCGGCCCTTCTCCTCCTTGACCTTGAAGCGCAGCGTGGATTCCGGCTTGGTCTCGGCCGGGATGTCGATCACCGGAGCGAGGTGGGAGGCGGGATCCTCCACGTTGATGTTCTTCACGCCGTAGAGGCGGATCGGCGCGTCGTTCTTGACATTGCCGTGCGGCTGGATCAGGGCGATGGACGCGTAGGCGTTCGGGCTCATGTCGCGGGTCACGGGGATGCGGATCTCCGTGCTGCCGTCGAAGCACTGCACGCGGCGCGTGCTCAGGATCTTGCCGCCCTTCTCGATGGAGACGAGGGCGCTGGCGCCGGAGGTGGAGGGAATCGTGATGCGGGCGGTCTCGCCGACGTTGTATTTCTCCTTGTCGATCAGCATGTTGAGCTGCGTGGAGCCTTCGGCGGCGTCGGTCGCCGCGTTCTCGTTGACCTCGCAGAGCATGGAGGTGGCGTGGCCGCCGCGGGTGTCCGTGACGCGGATGTAGTAGAGGCCGTGGGGGGCGTCGGCCCAGTCATAGCTGAAGCTGCCCTTGCCGCCCGTGGTGGAGAAGGTCTTCTCGAAGAGGAGTTCCTTGCTCCTGCCGGCCATGTAACCGGCGATGGCGCCGGAGGCGTCCCACCACCAGCTCCAGTCCACGTGATAGACCTCGGCGTGCAGGCCGGCCGTATTGGTGCCCTTGCCGTCCGGATCCACCGTCGCGACTTCGAATTTCTGGGACTTGCCCGCCTGGATGAAGCGGTCGCCCCACTTGTTCTGCTGGAGTTCGGTCTTGATGCCGACATAGTTGCTGAACGGGGACATCGGGATGCTGGCGTAGCTGGTGCTGAAGTCACCGCCGGGTTCGAAGGCGCGGAAAGTGAAGGCGGCGCTCAGCATGCCCGGCGCGGTGGCCTTGTTGATGTCCACCTGGGTGTTGATGCCGGCTTCGCCGTTCTCGCCCGTCTTGAAGTCTTTGTAGGAGAAGGACTGGGTGTCGAAGGAGCGGGCGTCATCCTGGAAATCATAGTCCTCCCAGCCCTTGAAGCGGGTGGCGGCGGCGCTGATCTCCAGGTCTCCGTTGACCTTGAGGTCGCTGCCCGGAGCGCCGTAGAGCCAGGCGACGGACAGGTCGAAGCGGCTGTTGTCGCCCGGATAGGTGGTGACGTAGGCGCCCGGGAAATGCAGCTGGATGTCCAGCTTGTTGGGCTTGATGGCCTCGACGCGCAGCGTCTTGCTGAAGTTCTGGCCGCCCAGGCTCACGTCCACGCGCCAGCGGCCCGAGGGGGCGTCCTGGGCGGTCGTGAACGGGAAATGGTATAAGTTGGAAGCGTTGCTCTTCTGGGTGAGGGTCTGCACGAGCTGGCCGTCCGGATTGCGCAGCTGCGCGACGACGGGGTGGCCGGCCGGCAGGGGCGTGTCGTCGAAGAGGGTGACCACGCTGACGTGCAGCGTGTCGCCCGGACGCCAGACGCCGCGCTCCCCGAAGATATAGGCCTTGATGCCGCCGTCGTAGCTGGTGCCGCTGACGTCGAAATTGCTCGTGGAGAGCGCTTTCTCATTCTTCAGGTCGAGGTAGGCATAGTTCTTTCCGCTCGTGGCCACGACGAAGCTGGCGTCCGTCTGGGCCGGGAAGGAGACCTGCCCCTCGCCGTCGGTCGATCCCTTGGCGAGTTCCTGCTGGGCGAAGCTGTAAAGCTTGACCTTGGCGCCGGAGACGGGCTTGCCGCTGAGGACGTCGTAGGCGAAGACCTCCGTGGCGCTGTCGCCGAGCTTGGCGATCAGGACCAGGTTGCTGGCCAGCAGGTCGACGCTGCGCTGTTCATAGGTCTCGTAGTCGCCGAAGGAGCTGTCGCTGTCCCAGAAATCCTCCTCCACGAGGGGCTCGCGGCCACGGATCTCGACGTGGTAGATGGCGCCGGGTTCGGGCTTGACCAGCTCGTCGAGGCTCAGGCCGTAGGTCTTCCATTCGCGGATGTGGTCGGCGTCGCGGTCGCCGAGCACGAGCGTCGTGTCGGCCACCACTTCAGCCACCTTGTATAGCTGGTAGCGCGTTTCATAGCTGTCCAGCTGCAGGAACTGCAGGATGTTGTTGCTGAACACCTTCTTCACCCGGACCTGCGCCTGGGCGTAGGAGACGGAGCCGAACAGCAGGTCCAGGCTGCCCCTGGACGGGAGGATGGAGCCTTTGCTGATGAACCGGATGGTGGGGACTTCGGGGTCGATCTCCTCGTCGCCAACGGAAGAGCCTTCATTGTTCAGGGCCATGGCGGTCTCGCCGCGGACAGCGGAAACGGCCGGTCCGGAGGACTTCCGGGCACCGCCCTGGCAGGCTGTGAAGAGTGCGGTTGTGGCAATCAGGACGAGGAAAATACGGAATGCTTTTTTCATAGGAAAAATTAGTACTTTTGTTTTAGCAATGGACAAAGTTAAGAAAATACTTCCGATTTGTGTCCCCCTCCTCCTGATTGTTTGGTATCTGTTCTGCCTGCCTCACAATCTGTTCCGGGTCCCGCTCAGCGCAACGGCGACGAGCGCGGACGGCACGCTCCTGGGGGCGCGCATCTCGACGGACGGGCAGTGGTATTTTCCCCCGGCGGACCACGTGCCCGACAAGTTCGCCCGTTGCATCGTGACCTACGAAGACAAGCGTTTCTGGTGGCACCTGGGTATCGATTACCTGTCCGCCGGACGCGCCCTGGTCCAGAACCTGCGCCGCGGCGAGGTGGTCAGCGGCGCCAGCACCCTGACGATGCAGGTGATCCGCCTGAGCCGGCCGGGCGCGCCGCGCACGCTGCCGGAGAAGGTCTATGAAATGATCCTCGCGACGCGGCTGGAAATGCGCTGCACCAAGCGGAAGATCCTCCTGCTATATGCTTCCAACGCCCCCTTCGGGGGGAATGTCGTCGGCCTTGAGGCGGCCGCCTGGCGCTATTTCGGGCGCAGCGCGGACGAGCTCTCCTGGGGCGAGAGCGCGATGCTCGCCGTCCTGCCCAACGCCCCGGGCCTGATCCATCCCGGCCGGGCGCGCGAGCGCCTGCTGGAGAAGCGCAACGCGCTGCTGGACAAGCTGGAAGCCAAAGGCGTCATCGACCCCACGGAGTGCCTGCTCGCCAAGGACGAGCCGCTGCCGGACAAGCCGCTGCCCATGCCGGACGCGGCCTACCACCTGCTGGAGCGCTGTCGTGCCGAATCGGGCGACGGGCCGTACACGCTGACCCTGGACGCCACACTTCAGGCGCGGGTGAACACCCTCGCGAAGCGCTATTTCGACCGCTACCACACCAACCTGGTGGACAACCTGGGCATCCTGGTGGCGGATGTGCACACGGGCGAGATCCGGGCCTATTACGGCAATACCCGCGGCTGTGCTCCCTGCCTGCGCGGCGTCGACGTCGACATGATTCCGGCCGCCCGCTCCAGCGGCTCCACCCTCAAGCCGCTGCTCTACGCCGCGATGCTGGACGCGGGCGAGATCCTGCCCGGCTCGCTGGTCAAGGACACGCCCTACAATTACAACAACTTCTCTCCGCACAACTACGGCCGTACCTTCGACGGGGCTGTGCCCGCCCACGAGGTCATCGAGCGTTCGCTCAACGTCCCCTCGGTGCGGATGCTGGAGCAGTTCGGCGCGGAGCGCTTCCTGCAGATCCTGCAGCGCCTCGGCTTCACGACCATCGACAAGGATGCCGACCACTACGGCCTGTCGCTCATCCTCGGCGGTGCCGAGATCTCGCTCCAGACCCTCGCGCGGGCCTACTATTACCTGGCGGCGGAGCTGGCGGGAGATCCTGTCTATGAGGACTTTGCCTATCTCTCCGACGCCCGGCGGGACCGCCTGCCCGCCCGGCGTATCCCCATCAGCCGTGCCGCGGCGTATCTGACCTTTGACGCCCTGTCCAACGCCAGCCGGCCCGAAGAGGAAGCGTCCTGGATGGACTTTGCCACCGGGCGCAAGATCGCCTGGAAGACAGGCACCTCCTGGGGCAACCGCGACGCGTGGAGCGTGGGCGTGACCCGCGATTGGGTGGTCGCAGTCTGGGTGGGCAACAGCGACGGCGAGGGCCGTTCCGGCGTGACGGGAGTCTCGTATGCCTCCCCGGTCATGTTCGACGTCTTCTCTTCTTTACCCGCCGGCAGCTGGTTCACGCGGCCCGCCGACGAGATGACGCAGATCGAGGTCTGCCACGAGAGCGGCCTGCCCGCCAGCGAACTCTGCCCGCAGCGCGACACCATCTGGGTGCCGGACATCGACGAGCAGCCCGACCTGTGCCGCTACCACCGCCTGGTCCACCTCGACGCCGAGGGCCGCTACCAGGTCAATTCCTCCTGCTGCCCGCCGGAGCAGATGCACGCGGAGGTGCGCTTCGTGCTCCCGCCCGCGCAGGAATGGTATTATATGAAGAAACATCTGGATTACCGGCCCCTGCCGCCGAAGCATCCGCTTTTCGATGCGGCCTCGTCCGGCTACAACCCGATCGAGATCATCTATCCCCAGCCGGACATCACGATCGTGCTGACCCGCAGCCTGACCGGCCGGGAGAACGGCGCCGTATTCCGCGCCGCGCACGCCGACGCCGGGGCCACCCTTTACTGGCACATCGACGACGAGTTCGTCGGGGAGACGCTCGGCGAGCACGAACTGCGCGTGGATCCCGCCCCCGGACGGCACGTGCTCACGCTGATCGACGAGCAGGGCGCGCGACGCGTTTCGGTGTTCACTGTAAAGTAATTATTGCTATCTTTGCGCGCTTTTTTGAGTCAAGCGCACTATGCAACAGGGTATTTGGACCGTCCTCATGCTGATCTGCTCGAACGTCTTCATGACGCTCGCGTGGTATGGCCACCTCAAACTCCAGGAAATGAAGATCTCGACCGGCTGGCCGCTGATCCTCATCATCCTTTTCTCCTGGGGAATCGCCTTCTTCGAGTATTGCCTCACCGTTCCGGCCAACCGCATCGGCTTCGTGGGCAACGGCGGCCCCTTCAACCTGATGCAGCTCAAGGTCATCCAGGAGGCCATCTCCCTGACCATCTTCACCCTGATCGTGCACTTCCTCTTCCAGGGCCAGAGCCTGCAGTGGAATCACCTCGCCGCCTTCGGCTGCCTGATCCTGGCGGTGTTCTTCGTGTTCTTGAAATAAAAACCCTTTCTGGAATCTAGTTCCCTTGGATGACGACCGGCTCCAGATCGGGGTCGGGGGTCTCTTCGGGCTCGTTGAAGGGCTCGAGGAAGGGATTGCCCGTGCGCTCCTGGCCGATGGTGGAGGTGGGGCCGTGGCCGGGGAAGATGCGGGTGTCCGGGTCCAGCAGGATGATCTTTTCCATGATGGAGCGGATCTCGTCGTCGTATTCGCTGTAGGGGAAGTCGGTGCGCCCGATGGAGCCGGCGAAGAGCGTGTCGCCCGTGAACAGGACCCCCGCCTTGCGCTCGAGGAAACAGACGCCGCCCGGGGTGTGCCCCGGGGTGTGGATGACCTCGAAATCGATCCCCGCGACGCTCAGCGGACCCTCCTGCAGCGGCGTCCACTTAAAGCCGGTTTCCGGCGGGGTGAGCGCCAGGCGGTCGGCCATGTCGGCGCTGCCGTCCAGCACGACTTCGTCGGCGGGATGCAGGTAGACCGGGATGCCGCCGAAACGGTCCTGGAGCGGCTTGACGCCGAAGATGTGGTCGAAGTGCCCGTGCGTGAGCAGGATGGCCTCGGGGGTCAGCTGCTCCTGCGCGAGCAGGTCTTCGAGCGGCTCCAGTTCGTCGGCGCCGTAGCAGCCGGGATCGACGAGAACGCAGCGGCCGGCTTCCTGCCAGGCCACGTAGCAGCGCTCCTGGAGGAGGTTGCAGCGGATGGAACGGATATTGAGCATTTCTTTGCGTCTTTTGCTTGGCAAAATTACAAAACTTATGTTAAATTTGTATGTTGCACATCTTCTGGCGGCATGCATATCGGAATCGCGGGAAATATCGGCAGCGGCAAGACGACCCTGACGCGCAAACTGGCTGAATACTACGGCTGGACGCCGCGCTATGAGGCCGTGACCTACAATCCCTATCTGGAAGATTACTACAAGGATATTCCCCGCTGGTCATACAATCTGGAGACCTATTTCCTGGCGCAGCGCTTCCAGGACCTGCTGGAAATCGCCAAGTCCGACGACGTCATCATCCAGGACCGCACGATCCTGGAGGGCGTGGAGATTTTTGTGGCCAACAACCACGCGCTCGGGAACCTCTCGGACCGGGACTACGACACGTATATGCAGCTGTTCCGCCTGATGATGTCGATGGTCAATCCGCCCGACCTGCTGATCTACCTCCGCTGCGGCGTGCCGCACCTGGTGGAGCAGATCCGCAAGCGCGGCCGCGAGTACGAGCAGAGCATGAACCTGGAGTACCTCGGCGGCCTGAACGAGCGCTACGAGAAATGGATCGCCGCGTACAAGGACCCGCTGCTGGTGATCGACGCGGATGAGATGGACTTCGAGAACAATCCGGAAGACTTCGCCCGGATCACCGACAAGATTGACGCAGAAATGTTCGGCCTATTCAAATAATTCGTACATTTGTAAATTATTATAAGTATAGAGATATGCACATTGCGATCGCAGGAAATATCGGCAGCGGCAAGACCACGCTCACCAAGATGCTGGCCGCGCACTACGGTTGGATCCCGAAATTCGAATCCGTGGATTTCAATCCGTATCTGTCCGATTTCTATGAGGATATGGAACGCTGGTCCTTCAATCTCCAGATCTACTTCCTGAACAAGCGCTTCAAGGACGTGGTGGAGATCGCGAAGACCGACGACGTCATCATCCAGGATCGCACCATCTACGAGGATGCCCGCATCTTCGCGCCCAACCTGCATGACATGGGCCTGATGAGCACCCGCGATTTCGAGAACTACACCGACCTCTTCGACCTGATGATGTCGCTGGTGGGCAACCCGGACCTGCTCATCTACCTGCGCTCGAGCATCCCCAACCTGATCTCGCAGATCCAGAAGCGCGGACGCGAATACGAGAAGAGCATCCGCATCGACTACCTGACCGGCCTGAACGAGAAGTACGAGAACTGGATCAAGGACTATGACGGGAACCTGCTGGTGATCGACGCCGACCACATCAAGTTCGGCAACAATCCGGAGGATTTCGAGAAGGTGACCGACATGATCGACGCGCAGCTCTATGGCCTCTTCGCGCCGAAACCCACCCAGTTTGGAGAATAAACATTGATAATCACAATACTAAAACCGTAATATCAAATGGAAAAGAAAAAAGTCAACATTGTGGCGGTCGTGACGATGTGTTTCATCTTCGCGATGATCTCCTTCGTTACCAACATGGCCGCTCCGTTCGGCAACATCTGGCAGGTCAAGTACTCCAATGCCGGTATGCTGGGCAACCTGATGAATTTCGCTGCGTACCTGTTCATGGGTATCCCTGCCGGCAAGATGCTGGTCAAGGTGGGCTATAAGAAGACGACCCTGATCGCCCTGGCGGTAGGCTTCGCGGGCGTGCTCGTGCAGTGGCTCTCCAGCAAGGTCGGCGGCGGCTCGCTCCCCGTCTATCTGCTCGGCGCCTTCATCTGCGGCTTCAGCGTCTGTATGCTGAACACGGTCGTGAATCCGATGCTGAACATCCTCGGCGGCGGTGGCAACCGCGGCAACCAGTTCATTCAGATCGGCGGCACCATGAACTCCCTCGCCGGTACGGCGACCCCGTTCCTCGTGGGTGTGCTGATCGGTACGGTCACGGACAACACCTCCATGTCCGACGTGGCTCCGCTGCTCTTCATCGCGATGGGTGTGTTCGCCCTGGCGTTCATCATCATCTCCTTCGTGAAGATCCCCGAGCCTGCGCAGGAGCGCAAGGCCGTCAAGTACGAGTCCAGCCCGTGGAAGTTCCGCCACTGCGTGCTTGGCATCGTGGCCATCTTCTTCTATGTCGGTATTGAGATCGGCATTCCTTCCCAGCTGAACTTCTTCCTGTCCGACCCGAACGGCAAGGGCGCCTTCGCCGCCGGTACGCTCGGTGCAGCCGCCGTCGGCGGTGCCATCGCGGCCATGTACTGGCTGCTCATGATGGTGGGCCGTCTGTGCAGCTCCCTCATCAGCGGCAAGGTCAGCACCCGCGCGCAGCTGATCACGCTTTCCTCTCTCGCCATCGTGCTCATCTTCCTGGGCATCATCCTGCCGAAGGACATCATGGTTTCCATGCCGGGCTACCTCGCCGGCCAGGGCTTCGTGATGCATAGCGTCCCTGTGACCGCCCTGCTCTTCGTGCTCTGCGGTCTGTGCACCTCCGTGATGTGGGGTGCCATCTTCAACCTCTCCGTGGAGGGCCTCGGCAAGTACACCGAGCAGGCTTCCGGCATCTTCATGATGATGGTGGTCGGCGGTGGCATCATGCCGCTCCTCCAGGATATGATTGCGAAGAACGTGAGCTACATGGCCTCCTACTGGCTGGTCATCGCGATGCTCGCCTATATCCTCTTCTACGCAGTCGCTGGCTGCAAGAACGTGAACAAGGACATCCCTGTGGAATAATAACCGTTAATCCAAGAGACTTATGGCAAGACAATTTGTAGTCGGTGTAGATATCGGCGGGCAGACTTCCAAGATCGGCGTCGTGGACGCCCGCGGCGAAGTGCTGGCCCAGAGCGTGATCCGGACAGATACTTTCGGTGACGATGCGGATGCTTATATCGCGGCCCTGGCGGAAGCGATCAAGGCCTGCATCGCAGCGGCCGACAAGACCACGGAGGATATCCGCGGCATCGGTGTCGGTGCGCCGAACGGCAACTACTATACGGGCGAAGTGGCCTTCGCTCCCAATCTCGCCTGGGCGGCCAAGAGCGCCGTTCCCCTCGCGAAGAAGCTTTCCGACGCCTGCGGCGTGCCCGTGTCGCTGACCAACGACGCCAATGCGGCGGCGGTGGGCGAGATGGCCTACGGCGCTGCGCGCGGCATGAAGAATTTTATCATGATCACCCTCGGTACCGGTGTCGGCAGCGGCATCGTGGTGGACGGCAAGGTCCTCTACGGCCATGACGGCTTCGCCGGCGAGCTGGGTCACACCTGCGTGGTGCGCCACAACGGCCGCACCTGCGGCTGCGGCAAGACCGGCTGTCTGGAAGCTTACTGCTCCGCCATGGGTATCGCCCGTACGGCCCGCGAGTGGTTGGAGGCCTCCGGCCAGCCGACCCCGCTCCGCGACCTGCAGAACATCACTTCCAAGGACATCTACGATGCAGCCAAGCAGGGCGACAACTTCGCCCTCCGCCTCTTCGACTACACCGGCACGCTGCTCGGCCAGAGCTTCGCGGACTTCGTGGCGTTCAGCGCCCCGGAGGCCATTGTGCTCTTCGGCGGCCTGGCCCGCGCCAAGGAGTTCCTCTATGAACCGATGCGTCGTGCGATGGAGGACAACCTGCTGAAGATCTGGAAGGGAAAGGTGAAGATCGTGTTCTCCGAGCTCAAGGAGTCCGACGCAGCCATCCTCGGCGCCTCCGCCCTGGCCTGGGAGTTATAGCGAAGATTAGTTAAATATTTATACGATGAAAGTAAACAAGCTTTTTGCAGTCCTGCTGATGGGACTCGCAGTGGCGGCTTGCACGGGCAAGTCCGCCGGGGATACGCTCCCCAAAGAATTCCAGCCGTCCAAGGCGCAGGTCGACTCCGTGAGCTACCTGCTCGGTATCAACTTCGGTTCCTTCCTGAAGGGATATGATTTCGGTTCCGACCTCAATTACGGTGAGATCGTCAAGGGTATGAAGGACTTCGTGAACGCGAAGGGCAATGTCCAGGATCCTGAGTTCCTCGAGCAGTTCAAGATCGACCCGAACAAGATGAACGACCTCTTCAACAACTACCTGGAGAAGCGCAGCAGCGGCCTTTCCATGATGCAGAAGCAGAAGAGCGAGAAGTTCCTCGAGGCCAACGGCAAGAAGGCCGGCGTCGTCACGACCGAGTCCGGTCTGCAGTACAAGATCATCGAGCCGGGCAACGACGTGAAGCCGGGTCCGCAGGACACCGTGTGGGTGCGCTACAAGGGCTCGCTCATCGACGGTACCGTGTTTGACGCGGTGGCTGACGATGCCGAACCGATCATGCTGACGCTCAACCGCGTCGTCGCCGGTTGGACCGAGGGTCTGCAGCTCATCGGCGAGGGTGGCAAGATCGACCTCTTCATCCCTTCCGAGCTCGGTTATGGCGAGCAGGGCAACCAGAGCATCCCGGGCAACTCCGTGCTCCTCTTCAACGTTGAGCTGACCAAGGTCGCTCCCGTTGCCGCTCCTGAGGAATAATTCCAGCAAGAGTTCATAAAAACAGAGAACGCCGCCCAGCCGGGCGGCGTTCTCTGTTTATCGTCATTCGCCGACTTGATCGGCGAATCTACTTGTTCAGCTGGAACTTCGTGCAGCCGTCCTTGAAGAAAGATACGATCTGGCGTGCGGCGGCGAGACCAGCGTTGAGGTTGGCCTCGGCGGTCTGGGCGCCCATCTTCTTGGGCGTGGCGAAGATGCGCAGGCCGAACTGCTCCTGCAGGGCGGCGAGGTTGTCCGGGGCCACGTCGGCGACGTACTTGAGGTCCGGGCGCTCGGCGAGGGCTTTCTCCAGGCCGGCTTCGTCGATGACCTCCTTGCGGGCGGTGTTGACGAGGGTGGCGCCCTTCGGCATCTTCGTGATCAGGTCATAGCCGATGCTGCCGATGGTCTGCGGGGTCGCAGGGATGTGCAGGGACACGTAGTCGCTGCCGGAGTAGAGCGCGTCGAGGGTCTCGACGGGCTCGGCACCGCCGGCGCGGATCTGGTCCGGCGTCAGGAACGGGTCGAGGGCCTTGACCTTCATGCCGAGGGCGGCGGCCTTGGCACCGACCAGGCGTCCGACGGCGCCGAAGGCCTGGATGCCGAGAGTCTTGCCCTGGACCTCGGAGCCGGTGGCCGGGGTGAACTGCGTACGCGCCATGAAGATCATCAGGGCGATGGCGAGTTCGGCCACGGCGTTGGCGTTCTGGCCGGGGGTGTTCATGGCCACGATCCCCTTCGCCGTGCAGGCGGGGAGGTCGAGGTTGTCGAAGCCGGCGCCTGCGCGCACGACGATCTTGAGCTTCTGGGCGGCGGCGACCACTTCGGCGGTGACCTTGTCCGAACGGACGATCAGCGCGTCGGCGTCGGCGACGGCCTTGACCAGGTCGGCCTGGTCGGCATATTTCTCGAGCAGCGCGAGTTCATAGCCCGCTTCCTCGACGATCTGGCGGATGCCCGCGACCGCTGCGGCCGCAAAAGGCTTCTGGGTGGCAACGAGGACTTTCATGGCTAGCCGCGGATCTTTTCGAATTCCTGCATGGCGGCCACGAGGGCCTCGACATCCTCCTGCGTGCTGGCGTTGTAGAGGGAGGCGCGGAAGCCGCCGACGGAGCGGTGGCCCTTGATGCCCACGATGTCACGCTCGGTGGCGAACTTCATGAACTCGTCCTGGAGGTCTTCGTGACCCGGGGTCATGACGAAGCAGACGTTCATAATGGAGCGGTCCTCCTTGGCGGCGGTGCCGGTGAAGAGGCTGTTGCGGTCGATCTCGGCGTAGAGGGTCTCGGCCTTCTTGACGTCGATGGCGTGGATGGCGTCGAGACCGCCGATGCCCTTGAGCCACTTCAGGGTCTCGTTCATCACGTAGATGGCGAAGACGGGCGGGGTGTTGAACATCGAAAGCTTGTCGATGTGCGTGCGGTAGTCGAGCATCGTCGGGAGATAGCGGCTCACCTTGCCGAGGGTGTCCTGCTTGATGATCGCGAAAGCGACGCCGGCAGGGCCCGCATTCTTCTGGGCGCCGCCGTAGATCATCGCGTACTTGCTCACGTCCACGCGGCGGCTGAGGATGTCGGAGGACATGTCAGCGATGAGGGGGACGGGGCAGTCGAGATCTTCCTTGATCTCCGTGCCGTAGATCGTGTTGTTGGTCGTAATATGGAAATAATCCAGATCCTTGGGGATTTCATAGCCCTTCGGGATATAGCAGTAGTTCTTGTCGGCGGAGCTGGCCACGGCGATGGCGTTGCCCAGACCCTGGGCTTCCTTGAGCGCCTTCTTGGCCCAGACACCGGTCTCGAGATAACCGGCCTTGTTCTCCAGATAATTCATCGCCACATAGAGGAACTGGAGGCTTGCGCCGCCGCCCAGGAAGACGACTTCGTAACCTTCGGGAATGCCGAGAATCTCCTTCCAGAGCGCACGGCACTCGTCCATCACTTCATCCCAGCCCTTGGTGCGGTGGGAAATGGAAAGCAGGGACACACCGGTCCCCTTGAAGTCCTTGAGGGCTTCGATGGTGTTGTCGATGGCCACCTGCGGGAGCAGGCAAGGCCCGGCATTGAAGACATGTTTTTTGCCCATAATTCGAGGTAATACAAAATTTAGCCTATAAAGGTACCTAATTTTTCTATCCTTTCCAAAAAGTCGTGCTCGAGTGTTGCGCGCACGCGAACTTCGAGCGTACAGTCCGTCAGGAAGGACTGGCCCCGCTGCGGCAGGTCCAGGTCCTTGACGAGTTTCATCACGGCGGGCAGGTCCCCGTACGGGAAATGCAGGGTGTACCATCGTCCGGCGACTTTTTCGACCACCTGCGCGGCCGCGAGTGCGTCCGCCGTGGAAGTCTTGTAGGCGCGGATGAGGCCGGGGATGCCGAGTTTGATGCCGCCGAAATAGCGGATCACGACGACCAGGATGTCGCTCAGCCCGGCGGAGTCGATCTGTCCG
This sequence comes from Candidatus Cryptobacteroides sp., assembly GCA_045117755.1. Taxonomy (GTDB): domain Bacteria; phylum Bacteroidota; class Bacteroidia; order Bacteroidales; family UBA932; genus Cryptobacteroides. The sequence continues at coordinate 50,992 of JBGUOB010000056.1, read as the reverse complement.
AGGATGGGCCGGCCGGCGGAGCCGGAAGGCTCGCCGTCGTCGTTCGCCCGCCAGGGCTCGCCGTCCAGGCCGAGCCGGTAGGCATAGCAATGGTGGCGTGCATCGTGGTATTCCTTCTTGAGCGCGGCCACGATCTCCTTGATCTCCGCTTCGCTCTCGACGGGGTAGGCGCGGGCGATGAAACGGCTTCCGTTGTCCTTGAAAAGCCCCTCGCTCGGCGCTCCGATGCTTTTATATGTGTCTTTTGCTGCCATTGGCGAATCAAAATTAGTGAATAATTCGTATCTTCGCAATATGAATTACAGATACAGAGTCACCCTGGCCGGCATCAAAGGCTTTTTCCGGGTCTACGTCGTGAATGGCGAGAACTCGCTCTATACTTTCCATAAGCAGCTCCGCGCGGACCTCGAGTTCCCGATGGACCAGCCCATCCTGTTCAAGGCGCTCGGCGCCGAAGGAGACGTCGTGGCGCGCTATGCGCTGATGGACATCGGCTACGGCGCCGTGGACAACGTGACCATCGCCGACACCATCAAGGCCGGGGTCGCCAGTTTCGTGTATTTCTACGACATCGCCTCCAAGAAGAACGTGATCATCACCCTGGAGGGCGAGACCGCAGAAGTGACGGCCACGCCGCGCGTCGTTGAGACCAAGGGCCCGATTCCCCTCGAGTTTGAGAATGGTTACGTCGCCTTCGAGGACCTGCCCGAGGAGCGCCGCCACCTGCCGGGCGAGGCCCGCAGGGGAGAAGACGATGACGACGAGGATGACGAGGACTTCGAAGATGAGGAAGACGAGGACGAGGAGGATGAAGACAAAGAGGAGGAAGAGCTCCTTTACGACGAAGAGTAACAACGCTTTATCATAAAGAGCGCCGCCCGGATCCGGACGGCGCTCTTTTCGTGCGGTGCTATTTGGTAATCTGATAAATAATTGTTACCTTCGAATATAGTTTTCTATAGAAAAATGGTACGAGTCAAACCTTTTGCCGCCCTGCGGCCCCCGAAAGGCATCGTGACCGAGGTTGCGGCGCCGCCTTATGATGTTTTGAATTCCGAAGAGGCCCGGAACATGGCCGGGGAGAAATCCCTCCTGCATATCACCAAACCCGAGATCGACTTCACGCCGATCGCCGGGGAGCACGAGCAGCGGACCTACGACCGCGCCGTCGAAAACTTCCAGGCCTGGCAGAAGAAAGGCTGGCTGGTCCGCGAGGACAAGGAGAAATATTACGTCTATGCCCAGACCATGGGCAGCCGCACGCAGTACGGCATCGTGCTCTGTGCGCACACGGACGACTACGCCAACGGCATCATCAAGAAGCACGAGCTGACGCGCAAGGACAAGGAGGACGACCGCATGATCCACGTCCGCATCCAGAACGCCAACATCGAGCCGGTCTTCTTCGCCTTCAAGGACAACGCCGAGCTCGGCGCGATCATTGCGAAGACCGCCGCCGGCGCACCTGAATACAGATTCATCGACGAGAACGACTTCACGCACACCTTCTGGGTAATCGACGACGACGCGGTGAACGCCCGCATCACGGAGATCTTCACGAAGGACGTGGACGCCTTCTACGTGGCCGACGGCCACCACCGTACGGCCGCCGCGGCCCGCGTGGGCGCGGAAAAGAAGGCCCAGAATCCGAAGCACACCGGTGACGAGGAGTACAACTACTTCATGGCCGTCTGCTTCCCGGAGAGCCAGCTCGCCATCATCGATTACAACCGTGTGGTCAAGGACCTGAACGGCCTGAGCCCGAAGGAATTCTTCCAGGCCCTCGAGCAGGACTTCGTCGTCGAATGCAAGTGCGACTGCACGAAGGACGGCGGCGAGTGCCACTGCGAATATCCCTGCCATTGCAACTGCTCGGAGATCTATCACCCGAGCGGCCTGCATAATTTCTCGATGTATTTCGAGGGTGTCTGGTACAGCCTCACGGCGAAGCCGGGCCGCTACAACGACGCGGACCCGATCGGCGTGCTGGACGTGACCATCCTCTCCAACCTGGTGCTGGACAAGATCCTCGGGATCAAGGACCTGCGCACCTCCGACCGCATCGACTTCGTCGGCGGTATCCGCGGCCTGGGCGAACTGTCCCGCCGCGTCGATTCCGGCGAAATGAAAGTAGCTTTCGCGCTCTACCCGGTCAGCATGCAGCAGCTGATCAATATTGCCGACACCGGCAATATCATGCCGCCCAAGACCACGTGGTTTGAGCCCAAGCTCCGTTCTGGACTTGCCATTCACACGCTAGATTAGTTTTTTATGAAACCCGATTCGGCACTGATACACAAAACTCTCAAGGAGTTTTTCGGCTATGATGCCTTCAAGGCGGACCAGGAGAAGATCATCCAGCACCTGATTGGAGGGGGTGACGCTTTCGTCCTGATGCCCACCGGAGGCGGCAAGTCGCTGTGCTATCAGCTGCCGGCTCTGGTGATGGAAGGAACTGCGATCATCATCTCTCCGCTGATCGCCCTGATGAAGAACCAGGTCGACCTGCTTCGCGGCTTCGTGGCCGGGGAGAGCAGCATCGCGCATTTCCTCAATTCTTCGCTCACGCGCCAGCAGATCGACGAGGTCCGCGAGGACCTGCTCGCCGGCAAGACCAAACTGCTGTACGTGGCGCCCGAATCGCTCACCAAGGACGAGAATGTCCAGCTCCTGCGGGAGGTGAAGATCTCCTTCTATGCCGTGGACGAGGCGCACTGTATTTCCGAATGGGGACACGACTTCCGGCCGGAATACCGCCGCATCCGCGCGCTGGTGGACCAGATCGGCCGCGCGCCGATCATCGCGCTCACGGCCACGGCCACGCCCAAGGTGCAGAGCGACATCCTCAAGAACCTGTGCATTCCGGATGCCGCCGTGTTCAAGTCCTCCTTCAACCGGCCGAACCTCTACTACGAGATCCGGGACAAGGTGGACCCCGAGAAGGACCTGATCAAGTTCATCCGCCAGCATCCCGGCAAGTCCGGCATCATCTACTGCCTCAGCCGCAAGAAGGTCGAGGAGATGGCGGAGCTGCTGTGCATCAACGGCATCAAGGCCCTGCCGTACCACGCCGGCCTGGACGCCAAGGTGCGCGCCGAGAACCAGGACAAGTTCCTGATGGAGGAGGTGCAGGTGATCGTGGCTACGATCGCCTTCGGCATGGGTATCGACAAGCCGGACATCCGCTTCGTCATCCACTACGACATTCCCAAGAGCATCGAGAGCTACTACCAGGAGACGGGCCGCGCCGGCCGCGACGGCCAGGAAGGCCTCTGCATCGCGTACTACAGCTACAAGGACATCCAGAAGCTGGAGAAGTTCATGCAGGGCAAGCCCATCGCCGAGCAGGAGATCAGCCGCCAGCTGCTCTCCGAGGTGCTGGCGTACGCCGAGTCCAGCCAGTGCCGCCGGAAACTGCTGCTCAACTATTTCGGCGAAGATTTTCCGGACGAGAACTGCCACTGCTGCGACAATTGCGTGCATCCCAAGCCGACCTTCGACGGGCGCAAGGAGATGCAGCTGGTGATCCGCCTCATCGAGGCGCTCCCGGAGCACTTCAAGCTGGATCACCTCGCGAACATCCTCGCGGGCGTGAGCAATTCCCTGACCAAGTCCTACAAGCACGACGAGCTGGAATTCTTCGGCGCGGGCAAGCCCCACTCCGAGAAATTCTGGTGCACCGTCATCCACCAGGGCCTGATCGCCCACCTGCTCACCAAGGAGATCGAGACCTACGGCCTGATCCATGTCACGGACCTGGGCCGCCAGTTCGCGGAGAACCCCTGGGAGCTGCAGCTCGTGGAGGACCGTGTGTTCGCCGGCGGCGGGGACGATGACGAGGACGACGAGGAGGCCGCAGCGGCCGCCGTGGCGATGAAGGCCGGCGGCGGAGCGGGCGACCCGGTCCTGCTGTCCATGCTCAAGGACCTCCGCAAGGACCTGGGCAAGCGCCTCAAGCTCCAGCCGTGGATCATCTTCGGCGACCCGGCGCTGGAGGATATGTCCATCCTCTATCCCGTGACCTTCGAGGAGCTGAAGAACTGCCAGGGCGTGGGCGAGGGCAAGGCCCGCAAGTTCGGTGAAGAATTCATCAAGCTGATCAAGAAATACGTCGAGGAGAACGAAATCGAGCGACCGGACGACTTCGTCGTGAAATCCACGCCGAACAAGTCGGCCGCCAAGGTGGCCATCATCCAGAGCATCGACCGGCGCATGGACCTCGAGGACATCGCCGAGGCCCGTGAGATGGATATGGACGAGCTGCTCAGCGAGATCGAGGCCATCGTCTCCAGCGGCACCAAGCTCAATCTGGACTATTACATTGAAAACAATCTCGACGACGACATCGTCGAGGAAATCTATCGGTATTTCAAGGAGGACGCGACGTCGGACGACGTCCAGGCCGCCATCGACGCCCTGGGACCGGATTATTATGAGAACGAGGTCCGGCTGGTCCGTCTGAAATTCCTTTGTGAGATAGCGCAGTGATACCGCAGGAGACCGTCAATCTGATTCTGGACACCGCGCAGATCGCGGACGTGGTGAGCGATTACGTGACGCTGAAGCGCCGCGGGGCCAATTTCGTGGCCTGCTGCCCGTTCCACAATGAGAAGACGCCCTCCTTCTATGTGTCGCCCTCCAAGGGCATCTACAAATGCTTCGGCTGCGGCAAGGCCGGCACGGCCGTGGGCTTCGTGATGGAGCAGGAGCATTGCTCCTACGTTGAGGCCCTGCGCTATCTGGCCCGCAAATACCATATCGAGATCGTCGAGGAGGAGGAATCCGCCGAGGAGATCGCCCGCCGGCAGCGCAGCGAGAGCCTGCTGCTGGTGTCCGAGTTCGCTCGGAAATTCTTCTCCGAACAGCTCCAGGGCGGCGAAGGCCGCGCCGTGGGCTATCAGTATTACCGCTCCCGCGGCATCGAGGACGCCACCATCGAGAAGTGGGGTCTGGGTTGGGCGCCTTCCGCCCGCACGGCCCTGGTGGATGCCGCCCGCGCCGCCGGCTACAAGGACGAGTACCTGCTGGGCGCGGGTCTTGCGGTGCAGAACGAGGACGGCTCGCTCGCGGACAAATTCCGCGAACGCGTCATGTTCCCGATCCACTCCGTGAGCGGGCGCGTGATCGCCTTCAGCGGGCGCACCCTCCGGGCGGACAACCCCGCGAAGTACGTCAATTCGCCGGAGACGGAGATCTACGTCAAGAGCCGCAACCTGCTGGGTATCTATTTCGCGAAGAGCGACATCGCGCGCGAAGACCGCTGCATCCTCGTGGAGGGCAACGTGGACGTGGTGATGATGCACCAGCTCGGCATCACCAACGTCGTGGCTTCCTGCGGCACCTCGCTCACGGTGGAGCAGGTGCGCCTGATCAAGAAGTTCACGGAGAACATCACCATCATGTACGACGGCGATTCCGCCGGCATCCACGCCGCCCTGCGCGGCATCCCGATGGTGCTTGCCGAGGGGATGAACGTGCACGTGGTGCTGCTGCCGGACGGGGACGACCCGGATTCGTTCTCCCGCAAGCACAGCCGCGACGAGGTGCGCGAATACATCGCCGCGAACGAGAAGGATTTCATCGTCTTCAAGACGGACCTGCTCCTCGCCGAGGCGGGGGGCGACCCGCTCAAGAAGGCCGGCCTGATCAACGACATCGCCGACACGATCGCGCAGATTCCCGACGCCGTCAAGCGTTCTACCTATGCGGAGGCCACGTCGCAGCAGTTCGGCATCGAGGTGGCCATCCTGTTCGACCGGATCAACAAGACCCGGCGCAAGCTGCAGGAGGACGCCCTCAAGGCGGCGGAGCGCGAAGAACGTCGCCGCCGGAACGACCTGCCGCCGAGCGCCTATGATACGGTGGTGTCCGATCCGCAGCCGGTTCCCGAGCTGCCCGTGCAGCCGGAAGTCCAGGAGGAGAACCGCATCCTGGCCCCTTCCGAGCGGGATCTGCTGTATTTCCTGCTGCGCCACGGCTGCGACGAGCTGGACTTCGAGTCTGACTCGGACTACTACAGCGGCAATGAGCAGGACAAGCCCAGCGTCGCGGACTTCATCCGCGATGCCTTCAGCGACGGCACACGCATGGCCAACAGCGCCTATGCGGCCGTGTACGACGCTTATTATGCCCTCTATGACGAGGGCTATGGCCAGCAGGAGATCGTCAAGCGCCTGCTGGACGCCCCGGACCGCCGCATCGCGGACGTGGTCTCGCAGCTCTCCACCGAAAAGTACCGCCTGACCGTCCAGGCCTTTGAGAATGCGATGACGACCACGGCCTCCTGGCTGGTGGCCCAGGTCCCGCGCGCCATCCTCGGCTATGCCGAACGGCGCATGCAGGACCGCTACGATACCCTTCGCCGGCAACTGCCGGATGCAACGCCGGAGCAGGAACCCGGCATCTTGCAGGAGATGGTCAAGATCCAGTCCGCGCAGCGGCGGATCAAACAGAGATTAGGAAGAGAAAAAAACACAAAATAATGGACAAACAATTCAAAAGAACTCTCGTGACCTGTGCGTTGCCTTACGCCAATGGTCCTATCCACATCGGCCACCTGGCCGGTGTCTATGTGCCGGCCGATATCTATGTTCGCTACCTGCGGATGCGCGGCCGGGAAGTACTGTACGTCTGCGGCTCCGACGAGCACGGCGTGCCCATCACCATCAAGGCCCGTCAGCAGGGTTGTACCCCGCAGGACATCGTGGATCGCTACCATGGCATCATCAAGGACTCCTTCGAGGGCCTGGGCATCCACTTCGACATCTACGGCCGCACCTCTTCCCAGGTGCACGAGAAGAACGCTTCCGGCTTCTTCCGCAAGCTCTACGACGAGGGCAAGTTCATCACCAAGGAGAGCGAGCAGTACTACGATCCCGAGGCGAAGCAGTTCCTCGCGGACCGCTACATCGTGGGCACCTGCCCCAAGTGCGGCAATGAGGGCGCCTACGGCGACCAGTGCGAGAAGTGCGGCAGCACGCTCAGCCCCGAGGAGCTGATCAATCCCAAGAGCAAGCTCAGCGGCGCCGAGCCGATCAAGAAGAAGACCACCCACTGGTATCTCCCGCTGCAGGACTACGAGCAGTGGCTGCGCGAGTGGATCCTGGAGGGCCACCAGGAGTGGCGCTCCAACGTCTACGGCCAGGTGAAGAGCTGGCTGGACGGCGGTCTGCAGCCGCGTGCCGTCACGCGCGACCTCGACTGGGGCGTGCCCGTGCCCGTGGAGGGCGCCGAGGGCAAGGTGCTCTATGTCTGGTTCGACGCCCCGATCGGCTATATCTCCAATACGCAGGAGCTCCTGCCGGACAGCTGGGAGAAATGGTGGAAGTCGCCGGACACCCGCCTGGTGCACTTCATCGGCAAGGACAACATCGTCTTCCACTGCATCGTCTTCCCGGCCATGCTGAAAGCTTACGGTGACGGCTATATCCTGCCGGACAACGTCCCGGCCAATGAGTTCCTGAACCTTGAGGGCGACAAGATATCGACCTCCCGCGGCTGGGCGGTCTGGGCGCACGAATACCTGCAGGACTTCCCGGGCAAGGAGGATGTGCTCCGCTACGTGCTCACGGCCAACGCCCCCGAGACCAAGGATAACGACTTCAGCTGGAAGGACTTCCAGCAGCGCAACAACAGCGAGCTCGTGGCCATCTTCGGCAACTTCGTGAACCGCGCGATGGTGCTGACGCATAAGTACTTCGCGGGCAAGGTGCCGGCCTGCGGCGCGCTCGAGGACATCGACAAGGAGGTCCTCGCCGAGATCCCGGCCCTCAAGGCCTCGATGGAGAAGAATATCGAGGGCTTCAAATTCCGCGAAGCGCTCAAGGATGCGATGGGCATCGCCCGCATCGGCAACAAGTATATCTCCGACACGGAGCCGTGGAAGGTCGCCAAGACTGACCTCGACCGCACCGCGACCATCCTCAATATTTCCCTGCAGATCTGCGCGGACCTGGCGATCGCTTTCGAGCCGTTCACCCCGTTCGCCGCGAAGCGGCTCCGGGAAATGCTGGGCTCCGACCTCGACTGGGAGGTGCTCGGCCGTCCGCAGGTCCTGCCCGCCGGCCACCAGCTCGGCGAGGCGCAGCTGCTCTTCGCGAAGATCGAGGACGACGCCATCCAGGTGCAGCTCGACCGGCTGGACCGCATCCGCGCCGAGCGCGAGGCGGCCGCCAAGGCCGAAGCCGCGAAGCAGGTGGCTCCGCAGAAGGCGGAATGCACCTTCGAAGACTTCGAGAAGATGGACATCCGCACCGCCACGGTCCTGGAGGCCGAGCGTGTGCCGAAGACCGATAAACTCCTGAAACTCACCATCGACACGGGCATCGACAAGCGGACCATCGTGTCCGGCATCGCCGAGTTCTACACGCCCGAGGCGATGCTCGGCAAGCAGATCTGCATCCTGGCGAACCTCAAGCCCCGGACCATCCGCGGCATCGAGAGCCACGGCATGATCCTGATGGCCCGGCAGGGCGACGGCACGATGCGTTTCATCACGCCGCAGGAAGTCCTCGCCAATGGCGCGGAAATTGGATAACATTTTTCCGGAGCGGCAGGTCCTGTTCCGAATGCATTTTCCCGGGTAGGGTCGCGAAGCGATCGCATTCGGAACAGGAGCCTGCCGGCCGGAAAGAAAAGTTAACAAGACAAAGGAATAGCTAATGAAAGTTCTGATCATCGATGACGAGCGGGCGATTCGCAATTCCCTCGGTGAAATCCTGACCGACGAGGGCTACGAAGTGGATACCGCCGAGGATGGAGCCGCGGGGCTCCAGCAGGTGGAGAAAGAGAAATATGACGTGATCTTCTGCGACATCAAGATGCCCGGCATGGACGGCGTCGAGGTGCTCGGGAAGCTCACGGAGATGGGTCTGGACAGCGCCGTAATCATGATTTCCGGCCACGCCGACATCGAGACGGCCGTGGAGTGCATCAAAATGGGCGCCTTTGATTTCGTGCAGAAGCCGCTCGATCTCAACCGCATCCTCATCACCATCAAGAACGCTTCCGAGCGGGTCACGCTGACCTCGCAGAACAAGGCGCTCAAGAAGAAGGTCTACGGCGCCGACATGATCGGCGAGTCCGCCCCGATGCTGCTCATCCGCGAGATGATCGCCAAGGTGGCGCCGACCGACGCGCGCGTGCTCATCACCGGGCCGAATGGCTCCGGCAAGGAGCTGGTGGCGCGCAACCTGCACCAGCTGAGCAACCGCAGCGCGATGCCCTTCGTGGAGGTGAACTGCGCCGCCATCCCTTCGGAACTGATCGAGAGCGAGCTGTTCGGCCACGAGAAGGGTTCCTTCACGTCCGCCATCAAGCAGCATAAGGGGAAGTTCGAGCAGGCCGACGGCGGCACGCTCTTCCTCGACGAGATCGGCGATATGAGCCTGGCCGCGCAGGCCAAGGTGCTGCGCGTGCTGCAGGAGAAGAAGCTTTCCCGTGTGGGCTCCGACAAGGATATCGAGGTGGATGTGCGCGTGATCGCGGCGACGAACAAGGATCTCCAGGCGGAGATCGAGAAGGGCAATTTCCGCGAGGACCTCTACCACCGCCTGAGCGTGATCGTGGTGCGCGTGCCCTCGCTGGACGAGCGCCGGGACGACATCCCGCGCCTGATCGAGCATTTCCTCGGGAAGTACACCGACGGCAGCAAGCCGCGCTCCTTCTCGCCTGAGGCCGTGAAGCTCCTGCAGGAGAAGCACTGGCCGGGCAACATCCGCGAGCTCGACAACGTCGTCGACCGTCTCCTCATCCTCGGCGACGAACCCGTCTCCGCGGACAACGTCAAGATGTACGTGAACCTGTAATTCCTAGCGGATGACGGTGGCGCCGCGGCGCTCGAAGCGTTTGGCTTCGGCTTCGGTGAAGGTGCCGTCGGAGGGGTCGTTGTAGCGGCTGCGCTCGAAGGAGAGCAGCTCGTGGGTGTCGGCGGCGATAAGCATTTTGTAGCAGACGGTCTTGGGACCGATTTCCTCCGGGGCGATGGTGATAGTGATCAGCGCGCCCGGCTCGTCGCGCAGGATGGCTTCGTCCGCCTGGTCGGGGTCGAAGTAGACCGTGCGGCCGCGCAGGCGGATGTGATTGGCCGATTCCAGGCCGCCGTAAGCCACCCGGTCGGAGGTCATGGCTTCCTCGGTGAAGCGCTGGATGATGTCCAGGAAGGCTCCCATGAATACGAGCTCCCGCCCTGTGGGATCGTCTACGCTGGCGATCGGCATCCGCACCACTTCGAAGGGTTTCTTGAGCTGGTCGGTCTCATCCGGCTTTCCGCCCTTCTCCAGAATCAGATAGGCCAGGCCCTCTTCCTGGGCGAGGGTGAGGAAGTAGTAGGACGATGAGTTCCGGATGCGGGCGTATTCCTCCATGTCGCAGAACTCGAAGGGGGAGATGCGCCAGTGGACGGCGATCTCTTCGCGCAGGGCGAGTTCCAGGAAGGAATGGCCCTCGAGCACGATCTTGGTGGTCTTCGTGGGGAAGTCCGCCAGGCGCATCTTGCGGGTGTATATCTTCCCCTGCCCGAACGCCGGCAGGGCGGCGGCCAGGAGCAGCAGGGTCAGAAAAAGATGGGTCAAACGCCTTTTCACACGAGCAAATTTACGCAAAAATCATTACATTTGTAAACTATGTCAGACTACGTTGTATCAGCTCGCAAGTACCGTCCCGACTCTTTCGAGTCGCTGATCGGACAGGACAACATCGCGCGGACCCTCAAGAATTCGATCCAGCGCGGGCAGCTCGCGCACGCTTATCTTTTCTGCGGCCCCCGGGGCGTGGGCAAGACGAGTGCGGCGCGCATCTTCGCCAAGACCATCAACTGCGCGAACCCGGGCCCCGACCTGGAGCCCTGCGGGGAGTGCGATTCCTGCCGGTCGTTCGCCGAGGGACGCTCGTACTGCATCCACGAGCTGGATGCGGCGTCGAACAACGGCGTGGATGACATCAAGGCCCTGATGGACCAGGTGCAGATCCCGCCGCAGGTGGGGCGCTACTCGGTGTATATCATCGATGAGGTGCACATGCTTTCGCAGTCGGCTTTTAACGCTTTCCTCAAGACCCTCGAGGAGCCGCCGGCACACGCGATCTTCATCCTCGCGACGACCGAGAAGCACAAGATCCTGCCGACCATCCTGAGCCGTTGCCAGACCTACGATTTCAACCGGATCGGGGTGAGCGACATCGTCCGCAATCTGCGGGATATCGCCGGCAAGGAGGGGATCACGGTGGACGATGAGTCCCTGCACGTGATCGCGCACAAGGCCGACGGCGCGATGCGCGATGCGCTGACGCTTTTCGACCAGACGGTCGCTTTCTGCGGCACGGATATCCATTACGAGGATGTGATCCGCAATCTGGGGGTGCTGGACTATGAGTTCAGTTTCCGCCTGGTGGATGCGTCCCTGGCGGGCGACTATGCGCAGGCGCTGCTGATCTTCGACGAGATTCTGTCGAAGGGTTTCAATGCGCAGCATTTCGTGGCGGCGCTGAGCGCGCATCTGCGCGATCTGCTGGTGAGCCGCACGGGCGGTCTCGAGGCGCTGCTGGATCTGCCGGATTCGCTGCGGGCCCGCTACAAGGAGCAGGGGGAACGCTGCAGCGTGAAATGGTTATACGACGCCCTCGGCGTCACCACCGCCTGCGAGGCCGGCTATCGCCTCGCCACCAACCCCCGCCTGCACATCGAATTCGCCTTGATGAAGCTGGCGTTCCTCAATAATCAACCTGCAGCCTCTCCTGTTCAGCCGCGTACTGCTGCCCCTGCCGGAAACGGTGCGAGGGCGCACGCGAGCGACAGCGATCCGCGTGCCATCCCCCATGAGGGGGCGCAGGGGGTGAAAGCAGATTCGCCTGCGAAGCAGGCCACGGGCGGCCACGGTTTCCCGGAGCAGCACTCCGTCACCGCCCCGAAAGAAGAAGCGCCAAAGTCTGAGCCAGCGAAGGCGGACACCGTTGAAGCACCCGCGGAGCAGCCGTCTGCTAAGTCGGAACTGTCCCAGCCTGCGGAGACCGTAGCCACCCTCGGCTCCGTAAGAGGGAGGGGCCCGCTTCCGAAGGAAGTGGGAGGGGTCCCGCGCAGCGGGACGTCTCAGCAGGCTGGGGGCAGTTCCGCAGCAGACGCTGCTCCGAAGAGAAAGAAGGCTTCGTCGTTGAGCCTTAGTGCGTTGATGGATGAGGAGGAACCGGAAGTGATGCCTGCTGCGGCGGCAGCGGCGGCGGAGGAGAAGCCGGAGGCGCTGCCGGAGGACGGCGTGCTGGCCGGGAAGTGGAAGGAGCTGGCGGCGCAGTTTGCGAGCCAGCCGCGCCTGGCGAACGCCTTGTCCAACGCCAACCTCAGCTTCCGCGAAGAGGACGGCCGCAAGGTCGTCGCCTTCACCGTGACCAACGAAGCCCAGAAAAAGTGGATCGAAGAGCGCATCCTGCGCGACCTGGAGGGCAAATTCGCCCGCCTGACGGCCTGCGGAAAACTCCGCCTCGAACCCACCGTCCTGCCCGAAGAAGAGCAGGAGAAAAAGATATACATGCCCTCCGAGAAAGCGGAGGACCTGATGAGCAAGAACGAAGAAGTCCGCAACCTGGTCGTGGACCTCGGACTGGATATCAAATAAGAGCAAGAGATGAAACTGCGTTGCGAGAACCTGGTCAAGAAATATGGCGTCCGCACGGTCGTCAAGGGCGTATCGATGGAAGTCGAACAAGGAGAAATCGTCGGCTTCCTCGGCCCGAACGGCGCCGGCAAGACCACCAGCTTCTACATGATCACGGGGCAGATCGTCCCCAACGACGGCCGCGTCTGGCTGGATGATGAAGAAATCACCGAGCTGCCGATGTACCAGCGCGCGCAGAAAGGCATCGGCTACCTTCCGCAGGACGCCTCCGTGTTCCGCAAGATGAACGTCGAAGACAACATTATGTCCGTGATGGAAATGCGGGGCATCCCCAAGCCGGAGCGCGAGCGCCGGCTGGAGTCGCTGATCGACGAATTCAACCTTTCCAAGGTGCGCAAATCGCTGGGCATCCAGCTCTCCGGCGGCGAGCGGCGCCGCTGCGAAATCGCCCGCGCCCTGGCCATCGACCCGAAATTCATCCTGCTCGACGAACCCTTCGCGGGCGTGGACCCGATCGCCGTGGAGGACATCCAGTACATCATCGCCAAACTGAAATACCGCAACATCGGCGTCATCATCACGGACCACAACGTGGGCGAGACCCTCGCCATCACGGACCGTGCCTACCTCCTCTACGAAGGCACGATCCTCCAGCAGGGCACCCCGCAGGAGCTGGCCTCCGACGAAGATGTCCGCACCAAATACCTCGGCTCCGGCTTCGTCCTGAAACGCTCCGTTTCCGTGGAGCGCGCCCGCGCCGAATACGAACAATCCAAACGACAGTAGTATGCGTATCCCCGACATCACCATTGCCATCGACGGCTACTCCTCCACCGGAAAAAGCACCTTTGCACGGCTGATTGCGAAGCACTTCGACTTCCTGTACCTGGACTCCGGCGCGCTGTACCGCGGCGTGACCCTCTTCGCGCAGGAGCAGGGGCTGATCGCAGCGGACAACACCGTCGATCCGGCCCTGGAGAAGGCGCTGGAGACGCTCGAGCTGCACTTCGAGCCCGGGACGGTGCTCTACCAGGGCGAGCGCTGCATCGAAAAGGAGATCCGCACGATGGAAGTGTCCTCGCAGGTGAGCCCGATCGCGGCGGTGCCTTACGTGCGCCGCTACGTGGACGAGCGCCTGCACGCCTTCGCGGCGTCCGGCCGCGTCGTGATGGACGGCCGCGACATCGGTACCACCGTGTTCCCGAACGCCGAGATCAAGATCTTCATGACCGCCCGTCCCGAGGTGCGCGCCCAGCGCCGCTTCGACGAGCTCATCGCCAAGGGCGCGCAGCCGGTTCCGGTCCTCGAAGAGGTGATGAAGAACCTGCTGGAGCGCGACTACATCGACTCCCACCGCGAGACCTCGCCGCTGCGCCGGGCCGAGGATTCGTTCGAACTGAACAACTCTGAAATGACCCTCACCGAGGAAATCGCCTGGGTCGAGGGCCTCATCCGCGGGAAATTCGGCCTGTTGAACGCACCGGAGGAGATATGATGCAGATGGAGATCGACCCGAACTCCGGTTTCTGCGGAGGCGTGATCCGGGCCATCGGCAAGGCGGAAGAAATCCTCGCCCGGGGCGGCAAACTCTACTCCCTGGGCGCCATCGTCCACAACGAAGAAGAACTCTCGCGCCTGCAGGCGCAAGGCCTCGTGACCATCGACCGGGAGGATCTCCGGGAAATGCGCGACCCGGTGCAGGGGGAGACCCTGCTCATCCGGGCGCACGGCGAACCGCCGCAGGTGTACCGCCGGGCGGAGGAGCTGGGCTTCGAGGTCATCGACTGCACCTGTCCCGTGGTGCTCGGTCTGCAGCAGAAGATCCGCGAAGCGCGCCAGCGCATGGCGCCGGTGGAGGGCCAGATCGTGATATTCGGCAAGATCGGCCACCCCGAAGTGCTCGGCCTGGTAGGCCAGGTGGACGGCGGCGTGACCGTGGTCGAGAATCTGGACCAGCTGCGCGACCGCATCGCCGACGGCACGCTGCGCACCTACCGCGACATCGAACTTTTCTCCCAGACGACCATGAGCCCGGAGGGCTACGTGCAGATCCAGCAGTATCTGTCGGGCGTGATGGCCGGCGCCGAGCTGAAGATCCATGAGACCATCTGCCGGCAGGTCGCTTCCCGCCACCGGGAGCTCTCCGACTTTGCCCGCAACCACGACGTCATCGTGTTCGTGGCGGGCCGGGACAGCTCCAACGGCAAGGTTCTGTGCGAGCTGTGCCGCAGTGCCAACAGCCGTACCTGGCACATCGGAGCCGTGTCCGACCTGCGGCGCGAATGGTTCCGTCCGGACGACCGCGTAGGCGTCTGCGGGGCCACTTCCACGCCCAAGTGGCTGCTGGAAGAAGTGGCCGCCGCCATCAAAAATTTGCAATAGTTGCGGCAAATCCTTAAATTTGCCCGGATATACAGGAAATCAAACCAATAAGAGATAGTATTTATGGCAACAACAGCTGATTTTAAGAACGGTCTTTTCCTCAAGTACAACGGCAAGCCGTGCCAGATCGTCTGGTTCCAGCACGTGAAGCCGGGCAAGGGCCCTGCTTTCGTGAAGACCAAGCTCCGCAACCTGGAGAACGGCAACATCCTGGAGAATACCTTCACCGCCGGCATGAAGATCGAGACGATCGAGGTCGAGCGCCGTCCCTACCAGTTCCTCTACGCGGAGGAAGATGGTTTCAACTTCATGCACGAAGAGACCTACGAGCAGATCCTGCTCCAGAAGGACCTCGTCGACAACGCCGACCTGATGAAGGAAGGCCAGCACGTCGAAATGATGTTCGTGGTGGGCGAAGAGCGCTGCCTCACCTGCGAGCTCCCGACCTACGTCACCCTCGAGGTCACGTACTCCGAGCCCGCCGTCAAGGGTAACACCGCCTCCACCTCCGCCCTCAAGGAAGTGACCCTCGAGACCGGTGCCAAGGTGATGGTTCCGCTGTTCATCGAGACGGGCGAGAAGATCAACGTCAACACCGCAGACCGCTCTTACGGCGGCCGCGCGTAAAACCTTATCAGAAAGGGCTACAACTGCTGCTCGATCTTGAGCTGCTGGATTTTGTAGGATTTGCCCTTGGAACTCACGAAAATGGTGACGGAGTATTTCTCCCCACCGGCGTTGAGGGTTCCGAGGGCATATTTCATATTGTCGCGTCCGGCCGTGTGGTTGACTTCGAAGGAGCGCGGCGTGTGGCTCTCGAAGAAGCTCTTGACGATCTGCCGGGCCTGAGCCTTGCTGGCGTTGCTGCTCTGGCTGGTCACGGCGATCTCTAGATTGTCGTCGAACCAGGCGGAAAGGTTGTCGGCATTGCCCTGGGCCATGTATTTGCAGATCGGGATGAAGACATCATAACCCGCGGGCTGGGCCGAGAGGCGTCCGCAGAAGAGCAGGGGCAGGAGAACTGCCGCGATGGTAAGCAAGCGTTGCACGTCCCAAATGATTGCAAATTTCGAGCCACATTATTATATTTGTGCTTGTATGCGAATCACTTTGCTCACAGTCGGTAAGACGGATATTGCCTGGGTCCGGCAGGGTCTGGAGATGTATGTTTCCCGGCTGGAGCACTATGTGCCCTTCTCTCTGAAGGAGCTTCCTGAGCTGAAGGGGGTGTCGGCACTGTCCCGCGACCAGATCAAGCTGCGTGAAGGGGAGCTGATCCTCCGTCAGCTGGCTCCCTCGGACGAGGTGGTCCTGCTCGACGAGCACGGCCGTGAGTACCGCTCGCTGGAGTTCGCCGACTGGCTGGGCGGCCGCCTGGCGCGCTCGGGTCGGGACCTGGTCTTCGTGATCGGCGGGGCCTATGGTTTCTCCGATGCGGTGTATGCCCGCGCCGACGGCAAGCTGTCCCTTTCGAAGATGACCTATTCGCATCAGCTGGTGAGAACGATTTTTGCAGAACAACTTTACCGGGCCTTCACCATTATGCGCGGAGAGCCGTATCATCACGAATGATCTGGAAAAGACATAGCCGGGAATGGTTCGCCGTGGCTTCGCTCGTGGCGGGGGTGGTGCTGTTCATCGCCTCGCTGAACGATACGCGTTCCCCGGGCGACACGGGCCGCGAAGCACGCCGCGTGGAGCGCGTGCTGGCGCGCTGCGCCGCGAAGCTGGACGCCTTTGCCGAGAAGGCGCTCGCGCAGGATCCCTCGGACTGGATGCAGTTGGACGGACTGCCGCAGGAATTCGTGCTGTATCGCTATTGCAGCGATACGCTGCAGTCCTGGTGCCATGAGTTCCCGGTTTCCAACGACAATATCAACCGGCGCATGTACGTGCCCTTCGTCGCGGACCCGCGTATTTCCGCGGAATCGCCGCTGCTGCAGGTCACGGATTCGCTCGGCTTCCACAATCTCGGACCGTACTGGTACCTGGCCAAATGGGTCGGGGAAGGGAATGTCCGGGTGCTGGCCGGCATGGAGGTGCAGAACCGCAGTCTCCGCCTGCAGCGCCGCTATACGATCCGCCCGCTCTCTTCCAGCGGCGGTTCGGTCGTCTGCGTGCAGGGGCGGCCGCAGTTCAAGATCCTGCTGGAATCGCTGACCGCCTCCGGCCGGGACGCGACGCCGCTGCTGTGGATTTCCGTCGCCGCCATCCTGCTGGCGTTCCTGCTTTTCCTGTCCTCCAAGCGCACCCCGCGCCGATTTACCTGCGTGACGCTCGGTGTGCTCGTGCTGCTCGCCGGCCTGTATTTCTGGGGACGCTTCTCGGGCAGCCGTGTGCTGATCTTCTCGCCGATGCTCTATGCGGGCGGTGACGTCTTGTATTCGCTGGGTGCGGTCATCCTCATCAATCTGGCGATCCTGATGTGTGCGGCGTGTGCGTACATGGTCCGGCGCAAGCTCTGGGCCTGGATGAACACGCGCCCGCGCCGGCTCGCGGTGCTCGCGCTCGTGCTGCTGCTGGCGGCCGGCGTCATCCTGTATTCCCAGGCGGCGCTGCGCAGCATTGCGCTCAACTCTGGCTTCTCGCTGGAAATCTATAAGCTGGGACAGCTGTCGCCGTTCTGCGTCATCGTCTACCTGTCCTTCATCTCGATGCTGATCAGCGTGCCGCTGCTTCTGCAGCTGGCCGCTCCGGCGCTGAAACGCCGGGACGGGCGCCCGTTCGACGCTTTCTCGCTGACCGGGCGTGTGAGCTTCGCCGTGCTGGTGGCCACCTATCTGGTGGTGACGGCCGGCGTGCTGGGTTTCCAGAAGGAGGAGGACCGGCTGGGCCTGCTGGCGAACCGCCTTTCCTTCGACCGGGATATCTCCCTGGAGCTCCGCCTGCGCCGGGTGGAATCGCAGATCGCCGACGACATGATCCTGTCCGCGCTCTCGCGCTTCCAGGACACGGAGCAGTCCATCCAGAGCCGCATTTCCGACTATTACCTCGCCGGCGTCGACCGGGACTACCTGGTCTCGACGCGGGTGTTCAATGAATACAACAACACGCGCCAGTCGGCCGACGAGTTCAGCTCCATGCTGCGGGACGGCGTGGCCATTGCCGAGAATTCCCGCTTCCTGTATGCCCGGCACGAGAATGGCCGCCCGTACTACGTGGGCGTGTTCTTCTACCTCGCCGAAGGCGGGGAGATGTCGCGGGTGCTGGTGCGGCTGGAGCAGCGCGAAAGCCGCGGCGGAAGGGGCTACGCGGGCATTTTCGGTTTCTCGACGCCCGGCCAGGTGAACCTTCCTTCGGGCTATTCCTATGCCCGCTACTCCGGGCGCGACATCAAGGCGTACAAGGGTAATTATCCCTATCCTACGCGCGTGGACGACGATCTCTACGTGCAGCTCTACGCTTCCGAGAGCGGCCACCTGCAGGTGGACGGCTACACGCACTTCATGTACGTGGTCGGCGAAGGCGAGGCGGTCGTGATTTCACGCGCCAGCGTGGGCGTCCTTTCCTATATCATGGCGGGCGTGCTGGTGGGCCTGATCGCCTTCTTGGCGCTGTCGCTGGCACTGCTGCGCCGGCCCAAGCCGCAGGTGTTCCGGCAGTCCTACTTCAAATCCCGGATCTCCGGCGTGCTGCTCACCTCGCTGCTGCTCACCCTGTTGGTGATGGCGCTCGTGAGCGTGCTCTTCGTCTATTCGCGCAACAACAGCAACCGCCAGACGGTGATGTCCGACAAGATCGGCTCCATCGTGGCCATGATGGATGCGGGCCTGCAGAATGCGGAGAGCGAAAGCGGCATCAACTGGCTGTCGCTGCGCGTGCTGATGGAGCGGGTGGGCAAGGAGACCGGCTCGGACATCACGCTCTATACGCCTTCCGGCGTGCTGATGATGACCACGACCCCGATGGTCTTCGAACAGCTGATGGTCACGGAGCGCATGAACGGGACGGCCTACTACAACATCCTCTACCGCAACCGCCGCCACTACATCCAGAAGGAGCGGCTCGGCATGGAGATGTTCTACAGTATGTACGCCCCGCTGTTCGACTCCGACGGTACGATGGTGGCCATCCTCTGCTCGCCGTACAACGAGGATACCTACGACTTCGAGGAGGACGCGGTGATGCACTCGGTGACGATCCTCTCGCTCTTCCTGCTCTTCCTGCTGATGGCGCTCTTCATGGTGGCGCGCATCGTGGACCGCATGTTCCAGCCGCTGAGCGAGATGAGCTCCAAGATGGCCAGTGCCGACCTGGACTCCCTCGAATATATCGACTACGACCGGGACGACGAGATTTCCTCCATCGTCCAGGCCTACAACCGCATGGTCACGGAGCTGTCCGAGAGCTCGCGCAAGCTCGCGCAGGCCGAGCGCGACAAGGCCTGGAGCGGCATGGCGCGCCAGGTGGCGCACGAGATCAAGAACCCGCTGACCCCGATGAAACTGCAGCTGCAGCGGGTCATCCGCCTCAAGCAGAAGGGCGATCCGGCGTGGCAGGACCGCTTCGAGGAGGCCAGCCAGGTAATCCTCGACCACATCGACATCCTGACCGATACGGCCAACGAATTCTCCACCTTCGCCAAGCTCTATACCGAGGAGCCTACGACGATCGTGCTGGACAAGCTGCTCCGGGAGGAGATCTCGATGTTCGACAACAAGGAGAACATCCACTTCGACTACCTGGGCCTGTCGGACATTACGATCCGCGGCCCGAAACCGCAGCTCACGCGCGTGTTCGTGAACCTGCTGGGCAATGCCGTGCAGGCCATCGGCGAAGCGCCGGACGGGCACATCGTGGTGTCGCTGCGCAAGAGCGTCCAGGACGGCTTCTGGGACATTGTCGTGGAGGACAACGGCCCCGGCGTCTCCGACGAGAACGTCGAGAAGCTGTTCACCCCGAACTTTACCACCAAGAACGGCGGTTCCGGCCTCGGCCTGGCCATCAGCCGGAGCATCCTGGAGCGCTGCGGCGCCTCGATTTCCTACTCGAGGTCCTTCACGCTTGGCGGCGCCTGCTTCACCGTCCGCTATCCGAAGAATAATTAATAACCCAATCATAATGAAACAATTAACCGCTCTGCTACTGGGCCTGTTTGCCGCGCTGACGGCGTCGGCCCAGCCTTCTACGAATGTTTTCTGGTTCGACAAGCCGGCCTCCTACTGGGAGGAGGCGCTGCCGGTCGGCAACGGCCGCATCGGCGCGATGGTCTTCGGCGGCACGGACACCGAGGAGATCCAGCTCAATGAGGAGACGATCTCCACGGGCGGACCGTACGAGAACTGGAACCCCAACGGCCTGAAGAACCTCCAGAAAGTGCGCGACCTCATTTTCGCGGGTGCCTATGAAGAGGCGCAGCAGCTGGCCGACGAGAATTTCCTCTCGCCCGTGGGCGAGGAAATGTCCTACCAGACCGCCGGTTCCGTGAAAATCGCGTTCCCGGGACGTTCCGGGGAGGTGACGGACTACCGCCGCGAGCTGGATCTCGAGCGCGCCGTCGTGACCACCCGCTACCGCGTGGACGGCGTGGAGTATGTCGAGGAAGTGTTTTCTTCCTTCGCCGACAATCTGGTCATCGTGCGCCTGACGGCTTCGAAGCCGAAGGCGCTGAGCTGCGAGCTGTCCTTCACCACGCCGATGAAGGACGTGCGCGTGAGCGTGCCGGCTGCGAACCGGCTCCGCCTGGAAGGGCAGGGGGCCGAGAAGGGCGGCATCCCGGGCGCCATCCATTATGTTAACGACCTCAAGGCGACGGTCCGCGGCGGCAAGCTGAGCCCGACGGACTCCACGCTGCGCGTCGAGGGCGCGACGGAGCTCCTGCTGCACGTCGCGATGGCCACCAATTTCGTGGACTACCGGACGGTGAACGCCGACCCGTACGCACGCAACGCCGCCAGCCTCAGGAACAGCACGAAGAAATATGCCCAGGCGCTTGCGGCGCACGTCGCTGCCTATCAGCGGCAGTTCGGCCGCGTGCGGCTGGAATTCGCCCCGTCGGGCGTGCCGGACGCGCCCATCAACGAGCGGATCCGCTCCTTCGCGCAGAACCACGACGCGCAGCTGGTGTCGCTCTACTTCCAGTTCGGCCGCTACCTGCTGATCAGCTGCTCGCAGCCGGGCACGCAGGCCGCCAACCTGCAGGGCATCTGGAACGCCAGCCTGATGGCGCCCTGGTGCGCCAATTATACGACCAATATCAATACCGAGATGAACTACTGGCCGGCGGAACTGACCAACCTGCCGGAGCTGCACGAACCGCTGCTGCGGATGATACGCGAACTGGCCGTGACGGGCGCGAACACCGCCCGGAACATGTACGGCTGCCGCGGCTGGGTCGTTCACCATAACTCCGACCTGTGGCGCGTCACGGGCGCGCTGGATTACGCCTACTGCGGCCTCTGGCCGAGCGGCGCCGCGTGGCTGTGCCAGCACCTCTGGGACCGCTACCTGTACAACGGGGACAAGGCCTACCTGGCCGAGGTCTATCCGCTGATGAAGGGCGCGGCCGAGTTCTTCGTGGACTTCCTGGTGGAGGATCCGAACACCGGCTACCTGGTGGTGGCGCCTTCCGATTCGCCGGAAAACCGCCCGGCTCACCTGAAGACCAATATGTTCGCCGGTATCACGATGGACAACCAGCTCGTGACCGACCTCTTCTCGAATACGGAGCGCGCAGCCGGCATCCTGGGCTGCGACGCGGCCTTCTCCGACACCCTGGCCACGATGCGCCGCCGCCTGCCGCCGATGCAGATCGGCCAGTACGGCCAGCTGCAGGAGTGGTTCGAGGACTGGGATAGCCCGACGGACAACCACCGCCACGTCTCGCATCTCTGGGGGTTCTACCCCGGCTATCAGATCTCCCCGTATCGCACCCCGGTGCTCACGGAGGGCGTCCGCAATACGCTGATCCAGCGCGGCGATCCTTCCACGGGCTGGTCGATGGGCTGGAAGGTCTGCCTCTGGGCGCGTATGCTGGACGGCGACCATGCTTTCAAGCTGATTACGGACCAGTTGACGCTGGTCACGCCGGGCCGCCGCTTCAACATGGCGGGCGGCACCTATCCCAACCTCTTTGACGCGCATCCGCCGTTCCAGATCGACGGCAACTTCGGCTGCACCGCCGGTATTGCCGAGCTCTTCCTGCAGAGCCACGACGAAGCCGTCCACCTGCTCCCGGCCCTGCCGGAAGCGCTGAAGGACGGCGTCGTGGAGGGCCTGCGCGCCCGCGGCGGCTTCGTGCTGGAGCACCTGGCGTGGAAGGACGGCCACATCGTGGAAGCGCGCCTGTGCTCCACCGTCGGCGGGAACCTCCGCATCCGCTCCTACGACGCGCTGACGGGGAATGTCGCGCTGACGGAGGCGGAAGGGGCCAATCCCAACCCGCTCTTCGCGGTGCAGGAAATCGCCCGCCCGATGATCAGCGAGAAGGCACCGATGCGCGGCTTCATCGCCCCGGAGGCGCATCTCTACGACATCGCCACCGAGCCGGGACAGGTGATTACGCTGTGCGCCGCCTATTGATCGGCGGGCGGCTGCTGCTTGAACTCACTCGGCGTGATGCCGAATTCTTTCTTGAAGATCTTGCTGAAATAGTGGGGGTCGTTGATGCCCACGGCATAGGAGATATCGGTCATCGACCGCCCGCCCTCGCGGATGAGCGCCTGCGCGCGCTCGAGCCGCAGGCGGCGCAGGAAGGTGGCCGGTGTCGTTCCCAACAGGGCGCGGCAGCGCCCGAATAGCACGGAACGGCTGACGCCCAGCCCCTCGCATATCTGCGGCACGTCCAGGTTACCGTCGTCCAGGTGGGCGCCCAGGAACTCTGTGAAGGATTCCACGAAGCGGCGGTCCTCCCCGTGCAGGCCGTGCAGGAGCGGGTTGTCCGTTTCGTCGACCTGCATGGGAGCGGGGCTCCACAGACGGCGCGTGAGCAGGAAAACGAGCAGGCCGATGAACAGCAGGCTGAAGAGCGCGAACCAGCCGGAGCGGATGAGGTCACGCCGGACGATGATGACGAAGTCCCGCTCGTTGTCCACCGCCAGTCCACCGCCGTTGGTGGAGCGGATGCGCAGGGTGTACTTCCCGGGGCGCAGGGGATCGATGCTCAGCGAGGTCCGGTTCCCCAGAGGGATCCAGTCTTTGTCCACACCGTCCAGCTTATAGGAATAGAGGATCTGCTCCGGGGCGGTCAGGTCGACGGCTACCACCTGGACGCGGATGCCGTCTTTGGGCAGGATGTGTATGGGTGTGGCTTCGTCCACGTCCCGGCGTACACCGGAGACATAGAAACCCTGGATGAGCAGTTCCGGAACGTCGCCGTCGTTGGAAATCTCCGCGGGATTGAAGTAGAGGATGCCGGCGGAGGTGTTGAAGCAGAGCATGCCGTTGCGGAGCCGGCAGGGGCTTCCCTCGTTGAAGCGCAGGGTCAGTCCGAGCCGCTCGTACGGGAAGCCGATGAGGCTGCCGGTCTGGGGATTCAGGCGGTTGAGGCCGGCCTGCGTGGCAATCCAGATGTTGCCGCTCTCGTCCTCGATGGCGGAGAGGGCATAATTGGAGAGCAGGCCTTCGTTGGCGGTCCATGCGTGGAAATCGCTGTCGGCGTCTTCGCCGTCCAGTTTGAGCAGGCCGGCACCGTAGGAGCAGACATACAGGTCGCCGCTCTGGGTGAAGAGTATGTGCTGGATGTCGTAGTCGATGAGTTCGGAAAAGCGCTCGAAATGCATGTTCTCCGGCTCACCGAAAGGGTGGTCGCAGACGAACAGGCCCATCTGACCGCCGGCGTAGAGCCGCCCGTCCGGGCTGAGCGCAAGACAGCGCATGCGGTTGCGTCGGTCGGTCGGGAAACTGAGCCGGTTTCGCTTGCTGATGAACATCCGCTCCGTCTTGTCCAGGTCCACGTAGGCGATGCCGTCGTCGAAGGTGCCGATCCACAGCCGGTGGGACGTGTCCTCCAGCAGGGAGAAGATATCGTTGCTGTTGGGCCCGTAGAAGAGGTCGTCCTTGGGATAGCGCACCAGGCGGTAGCGCATCTGCTCGTCTTCCTGCAGGGTCAGCTCCATCAGGCCGGCGCCGCGGGTGCCCGCCCAGAGTTTCCCGTCGTGCGTGCGGGTGAGGGTATAGGCCGGGCGGTCCAGCTGCCAGGAGGCCCGCTCGCGCAGGGACTCGTCCAGCACGTGCAGACGGCTGTCCCGCGTGGCCGCGAAAATGCGGCCGCCCTCGTCCTGCAGCAGGGCGCGGACGCTGTTCTCCTGCGACACCTGGCCGCTGCCGTCGAGGGAAAGGAGGTTGAAATTGTCGCGGTGGAAGACGATGCGCTCCAACCCGCCCCAGTTGGAGCCGAGCCAGAGGTTGCCCTGGCGGTCGATGAAGAAGGAGGTGATGCCCGTCTCCGAGTTCCAGCCCTGCCGGGTGTCCGAGCCGAGGAAGGGATATAGCCTCCGCGCGTTCTTGTCGTACCAGAAGAGGCTGCCCTGCTGGGGGAAGACCCAGAGGTTGCCGGTGTCGTCGCTGCGGCTGGAGTAGCTACGCCGCTCTCCGCCCGTTTCTTCCTGGGCGACAATATATTGCGTGCCGCTGTCCAGATCCAGGGCCACGATGCCGCGCCGGTCCGAGCCGAGCAGCAGCTCCGGTCGGTCCGGGACGCGGGTGATGAAGGTGATATTGCCGCTGAACTGCGTCGGGATTACCCGGAGCTGCCCCTCCTGGAAGCGCATCAGCTCCCCGTTCGCCGAGCCGATGAACAGCGCGCCCTCCGTCATTTCGGCACAGAAGGCGGGCGCCTCCGTCGTCATCAGGCGGTTGCGGTAGATGCCCCGGTCGGTCAGCACCCAGGTATCGAAATCCGGATTGGAAATGATGGTCTGGACCGTGGCATCTTCCCGGACGCGGCAGAAGCGGGAAAAGGAGGCGTCCAGCACCTCGTTGTCCGAAGTCAGGAAATACAGTTCGTCCCCGTCCGGGCGGAAAATGGCCTGGATTCCTTCGCCCTTCCGGTCCACAGGATCCAGGACGCGGGTCTGGGGATTGAGGCGATACAGGCGGTTGTCGTACGACAGGACCAGGACCTCGTCGTTCGAGAGGACCTCCACATGGGTGAAATGATTGCTGCGGGGATTGCTCCGGTCCTCGGGGTTGTCGGTCCGGTAGTTCTGGAACGTCCGGCCGTCAAAAGCGTACAGTCCGCCCCAGGTCGCCAGCCACAGCTGCCCGTGACTGTCCTGCGCCATGTCCTCGACCGTGGTGCCGGAGAAGTTGTTTTCCCGCCCGTAACGCGTAAATGTATGGGGCGGCTGCGCCGCGGCGACCGTTGCGAGCTGAAATAGGCAGAAGAACCCGAATAGGCGTAAAAATCGCTTCATTTGGACGTAATTTCGTACAAAAATACACTCTTTAGGCGCATTTTTACAAAAATACACTTATTCGAGACAATATGCAACATTATTTTCCCCGTCCCTTACTACCTTTGATCCACATCGAAACTAGGCAATTCCTAACCTTAAACAATATCCTGGATACTAACGGTTAATAATTGGTTTTTCGGGACGCGCACCAGGAGCGCGTCCTTTTTTTGTGCGTTGCACAAAAAGGACACGTCGCTATCGCTATGACGGGGGAAGGTTCCCCCGGCACCCCCTCGGTCACTTCGCTCCGAACTCTTCGAGGCACCGTTTTTAATATGTTTGCAGCAGCCGGCGTGCTGGCCGTGCGCGGGCCTGCGCACGTTATCATGACGGGGGAGGAATCCCCCGGGCCCCCTCGGTCGCTTCGCTCCGAGTTCCTTTCAACAGCAGTTATTTTCCTGTCAGCAGCCGGCGCGGTTCGCGCGCGGGGGCCTGCGCAAGTTGGCGATCAGTATTCTTGGCGAGACAGGCAGCTGCCGCAGGCAAACCCGTGGCCGCCCGTGGCCTCGTGAACGGGAGGGGCCCGCGCCGACAGGCGTGGGAGGGATAGCGCGAAGCGCGTAGGTTTGCTGCGGCAGCTGCCTGCGAGCTATTACTAATATTGAGCTACAAATTCGTAGACGATGTTGCCCTGCTGCTTGGCGGGAGCGTCCGCCTTGGCGGAAAAGCGGGAAAGACGGGCGGCGCGGACGGCAAAAGAACGTAGACAGCCGTCCTTCGAAGACGCAGCCTCATCCACCTTCGCAGCGATCACCTTGCCCGCAGGATCGACCGTAATCAGCACCGTGACCTGCCCGGCACCCAGACAACGATAAGCCGGAATCGGCAAATGACTGGCCTTTCGGCCCTCCAGGAAATAAGACACCACGGACGGCCCGCTATACACGCCATCCTGCTTCTTTTCCTCCTTTTTTTCGGGAATAACAGGCCCGGGATCGGCCACATCCTCCTCCGGCACCACAAACCCCTTGGAAAGCTCCTCCTGCAGCCTTCTGGCGTCCTCATACAGCTGCTCCGCATCGGTACCCCGATCGTCCTTGAGCGCCCCGCGATCCACGGCAACGCCGCGAACCGGCGTAGACTGCAGCTCCTGCTCCAGCCGCTGCGCGATACTCTCCTTGAACGCCGCCTCCTGCTCCAACTTCTCAATCTCCTCCTGCAGCCGCTCCTTCTCCTCCAGCGCCGAGAAATCCAGCACGAAACTGTTCTCTTTCCGGAGGCTCCAGTCCAGACCAGCGGCCAATAACACAATCACCACCGCGAGATGAACGATCACGGTGGTGTAGATGCCTGCCTTTTCTTCCGGAGAGAGTCGGCGCATATGGAATTAAGCCTTGTCCTTCAAGGACTTTTCGACGGTGGCGGTGATCACGTCGATCGCCACCTTGTTGTGTCCGCCCTGCGGGATGATGATATCGGCGTAGCGCTTGCTCGGCTCGATGAACTGCAGGTACATCGGCTTGACGGTGCGGGAATAGCGCTCGATGACCCAGTGGACGTCCTTGCCGCGCTCGCTGATGTCGCGTGCCATGACACGCATCAGGCGGTCGTCATCGTCAGCGTCCACGAAGATCTTGATATCCATCTGCTCCCGCAGCTCCTTGCAGGTGAAGATCAGGATGCCCTCGATGATGATCACATCTGCCGGCTCCACCAGCTTGGTCTCGGTCTTGGACCGGGTACAGGAGATGAAGGAATAGACGGGCTGCTGAATTGCCCGGCCTTCCTTGAGATCGCGCAGCTGGCTGCACAGCAACTCCCATTCGATGGCGTCCGGGTGGTCGAAGTTGTGCACACGCTTCTCCTCGTCGGAGAGATCGCTGGAATCCTTATAATAGGAATCCTGGGGAATGACCACCACGCTCTTGCTGTGGAGCTTCTCCGTGATGGCCTTGACGACCGTGGTTTTACCGGAGCCTGAGCCGCCGGCGATGCCGATTACTAGCATATTGCTCTCTTTTTTTTCTCGTTAGAACTCGGCATTTTTCGGTGTTCTCGGGAACGGGATGACGTCCCGGATGTTCTGCATGCCGGTGATGAAGAGGAGCAGACGCTCGAAGCCCAGGCCGAAGCCGCTGTGCGGGCAGCTGCCGAAGCGGCGGGTATCGATATACCACTCGAGGTTCTTGCGGCTCATTCCCAGCTCGTCGATACGTGCCTCAAGCTTGCCGAGGTCGGCCTCACGTTCGGAACCGCCGATGATCTCGCCGATCTTCGGGAAGAGGACGTCCATGGCGCGGACCGTCTTGCCGTCCTCGTTCTGCTTCATGTAGAAGGCCTTGATGTCCTTGGGATAGCCCGTCAGGATGACCGGCTTGCCGAAATGCTTCTCCACGAGATAGCGCTCGTGCTCGCTCTGCAGATCGATGCCCCAGGCCACCGGATACTCGAACTGGACGCCGTTCTTCACGGCCTCTTCCAGGATGCGGATACCCTCGGTGTACTCGAGGCGCACGAACTCCGTGCCGATGACGCTGCGCAGGCGCTCGACCAGTTCCGGATCGTAACGGTCGTTGAGGAACTGGATATCGTCCATGCAGTGCTCCAGGGCGTAGGAGACGAGGTGTTTGATGAAATCTTCGGCCAGGTCCATGTTGTCCTTGATGTCGTAGAACGCCATCTCGGGCTCGATCATCCAGAACTCCGCGAGGTGACGCGGGGTGTTGGAGTTCTCGGCGCGGAAGGTGGGGCCGAAGGTGTAAATCTCACCGAGTGCGGTGGCGCCGAGCTCGCCTTCGAGCTGGCCGCTGACGGTCAGGCTCGTCTGCTTGCCGAAGAAGTCTTTGCCGTAGTCGATACGGCCCTTCTTGTCGCGGGGTACGTTCTCGAGATCGAGCGTCGTGACCTGGAACATCTGGCCGGCGCCTTCGCAGTCGGATTCGGTAATGAGGGGCGTGTGCAGGTACACAAAGCCCTTGCTGTGGAAATACTCGTGGATGGCGAAGGCCATCTGGCTGCGCAGGCGGTAGATGGCGCCGAAGGTATTGGTCCTCGGACGCATGTGCGCCACGGTACGCAGATACTCGAAGGAAGTGTCTTTTTTCTGGAGGGGATAGCGCATCGGATCGCAGGTGCCGTACACCTCGATCTGTTCCGCCTTGATCTCCACCGCCTGGCCGCTGCCCACAGACTCGACCAGATTACCGCGCACGCAGATGCATGCGCCCGTGCTGATCTGCGCCAGCACCGGCTCCGTTTCCGCGTTCTTGTCCACGACGATCTGGACGTTCTTGATGGTCGATCCGTCGTTCAGCGCGATGAATGCGATTTCCTTATTCCCTCTCTTGGTTCTGACCCAACCTTTGGCCAGCACTTCCTGACCTGCCTTCATCTGGAGCAGGTCCTTCACCTTGGTACGAAGTATTTCCTTCATTGTTCTATAGATTTTAAAAAGCAGCCCTCGTTGAAGGGGGCTGCTCGTATTCAATCCTGCAAGAAGCTATTTCGCAGGCTTTCTTGCAGAGTACATGATCTTCAGCGCGGAGCAGCGACGCAGCTCCTGCTTCACATCGGTCACGATACCCATTCTGACATCCTGGTCAGCCCGGATGGACACGGTCATCAGCTGACGGTCCGCCTCGCTCTTGGAGTCGCGCTCCGCAGCGATGAAGTCGCGGATGTCGTCGGTGGTGCGGAAGGAGTCGTTCAACTGGATACGGGCATCGGTACCGAACTGCGCCTGGTAGGCGAGGGTCGGGGAACCGATGTTGATGTAAGCGTTGAGGTCCTTGCGCTCCAGCTTGACAACCTCGGAGGCTTCCGGCGTGGTGACTTTGACCTTGTTCTCGGTCTCACGCATCTGCGTGGTCACCATGAAGAAGAACAGGAGCATGAACACGATATCGGAGAGAGAGCTCGAGGTGATACCCGGCATCTCCTTCTTGTCGCCTTTCTTAAATCTTGACATAATCTTTCCTCCTATTATCTTCTTTTACCGACGTCCTTAGGCTCTGCCTCGGAAATGTTCTGCGGGACGCAGTCACGGACGATCTTCTGCTGGGTCTCGTCGAGCAGGGAGTACTTCTTGCCGAACTCCTTCATGGAGAAATCGTCACGAAGCTCATTGACGGCTTTCACAAGCTCGTTCTGCACGGCGATGTAGGCCTGGTAGCTGGTACCACGGTCGTTCTGCAGGGAGATAACGCCCTTGGACACGGGATAGGTGCCCTTGCTGTATCCTTCGATTTCCTTCACTTCCTTTTCAGGGAGATTCGGATCGTTGGCAGGGTTGCTAATGAACTCTTTGATCTTGTCCTTAAGCTGAGAGATATCAATGGCATCGGTACCGGCAAGAATCCTATCGGCAGAGTTGATCTTCACCACGATGATGTTGCGGCGATTGACCTTCTGGTCCTCGACCTTCTGATTGGGATCAGGCATCGGGGGGAGACGACGGGAGAGTCCGAAGTGGGAACCCATCGTCGTGGTCATCAGGAAGTAGCACAACAACAGGAACGCGATATCGGCCGTAGAACTCGAATTGATTGCTGGTGTTTTCTTTGCCATGATTAGTTCTTGTTAGCGATGGCCAGACGGATCTCACCGATGATGATGGCGGCGATGGCGCCGACACCGGCGATGAGGGTGAGGTTCAGAATGGTATCAGTGAGCTTGAGTTCGCCAGCCGTCGATTCGACAGCGGCGCCCGGAACGGGATCACCCTTCGCGAGGAGGAAAGCGATCAGGCAGACGACAGCGATGCCGACCAGGACGATGCCCATCTTGACGATGGACTTCGGGTCGTTCTTGACGCTGATGATCAGGCCGATCACGATCCAGCAGAAGAGTGCGATGCCGATCATGATCGCAGCCCAGGTCAGGAGGACGTTCGTAGCGGGAAGAGCCTCGTCACCAATGGCGAAGCCTGCGCTGAAGCCCCAAACCAGGATCGCGACGCTGATAAGGATCAGCACCACCATTCCCCATTTGAATATCTTATTGAGTTTCATTATTCAGTCTTTTAAACCGGGATTGATTATTTCTTCTGGCCGTACTTGGTGAGCACATCGATCAGGCTGATAGAGGAATCCTCCATATCAATGGTGATGGACTCGATCTTGGCGAGGATGTAGTTGTAGAAGACCTGGAGAATCATGGCGACGATGAGACCACCGACCGTCGTGATAAGGGCGACCTTCATACCACCGGCAACAACGTTCGGGGAGATATCACCCGCAGCCTGGATGGCGTCGAAGGCGTTGATCATACCGATAACCGTACCGAGGAATCCGAGGGACGGGGCAATGGCGATGAACAGGGAGATCCAGCTCAGGCCGCTCTCCAGCTGGCTCTGCTGAACGCTGCCGTAGGAGACGATCGTCTTCTCGACCACGTCGAGACCCTGGTCGTAACGGAGGAGACCCTGATAGAAGATGCTGGCGACAGGACCGCGGGTTTCGCGGCAAACTTCCTTAGCCTTCTCGATACCGCCTTCCTGGAGAGCAGCCTCGACGTTCTCAACGAGCTTCTTGGTGTTGATCTTGGAGAAGGAGAGATAGAGGATGCGCTCGATGGCGAGGGCCAGACCGATGATCAAGCAGATGATGATCAGGGACATGAAAGCCGGACCACCTTCGATGAACTTTTGCTTGAGAGCCTGGTTGAGAGGCTGATCGCTGCCGCTGAGAAGGTCAGCCGCGTTCATCTCGTCCTGGGCGAAAGCGATGTTTGCAGAGAAGGCCATAGCGCCTGCAACTGCCAAAAACCTGAAAAACTTTTTCATAATGAATTTGATAATGTATTAGTTGTGATATATTCTATGCGCAGCAAATTATCTAAAAGCGGTGCAATTTAGCAAAAAAAATCCATTATTCAATAATTATTTTGAGATTTCGCCTTTGAGGTTCTTCTCCAACAAGGCCTTCACCTGGGCGTTTTCGGGGTGTTCTCCCATCAGGTGGAAGAGTTTTCCGAGGGCGCTCTCGGTGGTGATGTCGTGTCCGCAGATGACGCCGGCGTCCTTGAGCGTGCGGCCTGTGGCGTAGATATCCATGTCCACGTCGCCGCTCTGGCACTGGGTCACGTTGAGCAGGATCTTTCCCCGCGAGACGGCCTCGCGCACGAGGGCGAGGAACCAGGGGCGGCACGGGGCGTTGCCGGAACCGTAGGTCTCGAGGATGACGGCCCGCGAGCCGTCGCCGAGCAGGATGTCCCGCACGGCCTGCTCCGTGATGCCGGGATGCAGCTTGAGCACCGACACGCGCGTGTCAAGGTCGGTATGGATGGTCAGCCCCTTGCGGCGGTCGTGGCCGTAGTGGATGAAGCTGTTGTTGTAGTTGATGCTGATGCCGGCCGTGGCGAGCAGGGGATAGTTGGGCGACTTGAACGCGTCGAAGCCCGTGGCGTTGACCTTGATGCTGCGGTTGCCGCGCAGCAGCTGCGAATTGAAGCAGATGCACACCTCCGGGACCATCGGGTGGCCGTCGGAGTCCTTGGCGGTAGCGATCTCCACGGCGGAGATGAGGTTCTCCTTGCCGTCGGTGCGCGGCTCGCCGATCGGCAGCTGGCTGCCGGTGAAAATGACGGGCTTGCCCAGGTTCTCCAGCATGAAGCTCAGGGCCGAGGCGCTGTAGGCCATCGTGTCCGTGCCGTGCAGGATCACGAAGCCGTCATAGTCGTCATACCGGTCCCGGATCAACGTGGCGAGCGACTGCCACAGGGTGGGCTCGACGTCGGCGGAGTCGATGAGCGGGTTGAAGGTATACGCGTCGATCTTCATCGCGAACTTGCGCAGTTCGGGTACTTCCTCCAGGATGCCGCTGAAATCGAAGGGCTTGAGGGTCCCGTCGGCGGGGTCCGCTTTCATGCCGATGGTGCCGCCCGTGTAGATGAGCAGGACGGAAGAGGGCGTGTTGCTCTCCTGGAACAGGTTGAATTTCAACTTCATATCGCAAAAAGTCTTTTGGCGTTTTCAGTGGTTGTCGCGGCCACCTCCACCAGGCTGACCCCTTTCTGCTGGGCCAGGAAGGCGGCCACCAGGGGGATGTAGGCGCTTTCGTTCCGCTCGCCGCGGTGCGGCGTGGGGGTGAGGTAGGGCGCGTCGGTCTCCAGCACGATGCGGTCCAGCGGAATGCGCTTCACGGTCTCGGCGAGGGAGGCCTTCTTGAAGGTCAGCACGCCGCCGATGCCCACGTACCAGTCGCCCAGGCGCTGCAGGCGCGCGAAGGTCTCGGCGCTTCCGCTGAATGCGTGCAGGTTCCCGCGCAGGCCCAGGTGGCGGCAGTCTTCGACGATGTCGAAAAAGTCGTCCGTGGCTTCGCGCAGGTGGATGTTGACGGGCAGGCCCCAGGCGGCGGCGAGTTCCAGCTGGACGCGGAAGGCTTCCTTCTGCTCCTCCTTGAAGTCGGCGCCGTAGTGGTAGTCGAGCCCGATTTCGCCCACGGCCACGATGTCGCGGCCGCGCCAGGCCTCCAGGGCGTCGATCTCCCGGCGCCAGTCCTTGTCCACGGAGCCGGGATAGAGCCCGAGCATCGGACGCAGCACGCCGGGATGCCGCTCCACGAGGGCGAACATCCGCTCCCGCTCGCGCGAGTCGACGTCCGCCTGCAGCTGGACGGTCACGCCGGCGGCGACGCCGCGTGCGACGACCTCGTCCTCGCAGCCGGCGAAGGCTTCGTCGTAGGCGTGCGAATGCGTATCGATGTACTCCAACATATCTCGCAAAGTTAACCAATTTTTATATTGATAGTGCATCTTTGCAGGAGATCGATGTCGATGAAGCGCTCTTCCTCCAGCTGCCCGGCCAGGCGGGTGATATCGGCGTAGCTCAGGCCCGTTTCCCGGCAGAGCTCGTCGAACTGGAGTCCGCGCTGTGCGCGGATGACCAGGGCCAGACGCACCAGCCGCTCCACCTCTTCCGCCGGCAGGGCGGTGGCGAAACGGGCGCGGACGGCGGCTTCCAGGTCCTCGCTGCGGGTGCGTTTGAGCCGCCCCAGCCCGAGCGAGACGGGCAGGGTCTCGGGCGTCGCCACGGGGGCGGCCACCTGCTCCTTGAGCAGCTGGTTGCAGCCCTGCGAGCGGATGTCGTCGATGCGGCCGGGCACGGCGAAAACGTCCCGCCCGTAGCCGGCGGCCAGACGCGCCGTGATCATGCCGCCGCCCCGGATGCGGGATTCGATCAGGACGGTCGCGCCCGCCAGACCGGCGATGATGCGGTTGCGCCGGATGAAGCCGAAGGCCGCCGGGAAGGTGCCGGGCGGGTAGTCGGTGACCAGGGCGCAGCCGGGCGTGGCGCACATCCGCTCCACGAAGGCGGTGTGGCGGCGGGGATACACGTCGTCGATGCCGACCGGGCTGACGCCGATGGTGGGAAGCCCGCCCTCCAGCGCTGCGGCGTGCGCGGTGATGTCGACGCCCAGCGCGAGCCCGCTGACGACGGTCGGTCGGGCGGGCGCCTCCGCGAGGGCCCGTACGATACGCCGGCAGCAGTCGCGTCCGTAGAGGCTCTGGTCGCGCGTGCCGACGATGGCGACCGCCGGTCGGTCGCCGAAGAGTTCCGCGACCGGGGTGCTGCTGCGCACGTAGAGCAGCAGCGGGGCGTCGGGGCATTCCCGAAGGGCCTCCGGGTAATGTTCGTCGAAGATGTCCAGGAACTGGCAGCCCCGCGCGGAGAGCAGCTCG
The DNA here is from genome assembly GCA_045117755.1 of Candidatus Cryptobacteroides sp. Lineage (GTDB taxonomy): Bacteria > Bacteroidota > Bacteroidia > Bacteroidales > UBA932 > Cryptobacteroides. Next base: position 16,992 of record JBGUOB010000056.1, on the reverse strand, counting down.
TACTCGCGCTGCGCGGCTTCCAGCGCGTCCGGCGTAATCTGTACCGCGCGGGTGTTGTACGGCCCGAAGAGTTCGAGCCGCTCCTGCTCGGAGAGCGCGAAGACCGCCCGGGCGGAACCGAGCGCGTCGATCAGGGTGTGGGAGAATTTCGGCTCATTGCCGAAAATGGTGTTGAGCGCGATGGCGCTCACAACGGAAGAAGTTTTGTCATCCATTTCTCATAGTGTTAACAGTCGGCGACAAAAATAAAGGATCCGGCTGACATTGCCAACCGGATCCATTAAGATTCGTATTTTTAATTACACAATCAGCATGGCATCGCCGTAGGGGCCGAATCTGTAATCGTTTTCCAAAGCACTTTGATACGCATTCATCACTTTTTCGTAGCCGCCGAAGGCCGCGACGGACATCAGCATCGTGGACTCCGGGAGGTGGAAGTTGGACACGATGGCGTCGGGGACGGAGAAATCGTAGGGCGGGAAGATGAACTTGTTGGTCCAGGTGTCGGTGGCGCGCACTTCGTGGCTGGTGGTCACGTAGGTCTCCAGGGCCCGGATCACGGTCACGCCCACGGCGCAGATCTTATGGCCGCTGCGCTTGGTGTGGTTGATCTCGTCGGCCGCCTGCTCGCTGATGATGATGCGCTCGCCGTCCATGCGGTGCTTGGACAGGTCCTCCACGTCCACGGTGCGGAAGTGGCCGATGCCCATGTGCACGGTGATGAAGGTCTTCTCGATGTCGTGCAGGATCATGCGGTTGAGCAGCTCGCGGCTGAAGTGCAGGCCGGCCGCCGGGGCGGACACGGCGCCTTCGTGCGTGGCGAAAATGGTCTGGAACTCCTCGGCGTCGCGCTCGGTCGGGGTCTGCTTCACCCACTCGGGGACCGGGGTCTGGCCGAGGGCGAAGAGAGCCGCCTTGAACTCGTCGTACGGTCCGTCATACAGGAAACGCAGGGTGCGGCCGCGGGAGGTCGTGTTGTCGATGACCTCGGCCACCATGCTCTCGTCTTCGCCGAAATAGAGCTTGTTGCCGATGCGGATCTTGCGGGCCGGATCCACGATCACGTCCCACAGGCGCTGCTCCCGGTTGAGCTCACGGAGCAGGAACACCATGATGTCGGCGCCGGTCTTTTCCTTCTTGCCGAAGAGCTTGGCCGGGAAGACCTTGGTGTCGTTCAGCACGAAGCGGTCGCCCTTGCCGAAGTATTCGATGATGTCCTTGAACTGACGGTGCTCGATCTCGCCTGTGTCCTTGTGAAGGACCATCAGCTTGCACTCGTCGCGCCACTGCACGTGCCCGTTCACTTCGGGCATCAGCTCAGTGGCGATTTTCTCCTGCGGGAGTTCGAAATCGAATTGAGAAAGTTTCATGCGTTCCGTATTGACAAAACATTCTTTATACGGAACATCATGGCAAAAAGTTTCACGCCGCGAAACTTATTTTTTCTTCGCGGCAGCCTGCTTGCGTTCGATGATGCGAAGGTTCTGCTGGGCGGCGTAGTCTTCCGGATCGATCTGGAGGGCTTTCTTGTAGTATTTGGCGGCCTGCTTGTCGTTGCCTTTGACAATCAGCCACCAGGAGCCGATGTTGTCGATGAAGACGGGATTCTTCGGATAAAGCTTGTTCATCCGCTCGGAAATGTCGCGGAAATATTCGTATCCGAGGGTGGAGCCGAGCTGGAAAAAGTCGCCGCAGTACTCGGCCATGCCGCGCTGGAGCGCCTCCGAGCCGGCGGCCTCGCCGTCGAGCGTCCAGGCGGGATGCGTTTCGCCCTCGCGCCTGATCAGTTCCTTGATCTCCTTCGCGGCCATGTCGGGGCTCTCCTTCTCATAAGCGGCCAGCGCGGAAATCTTGAGATAGTGCCAGCGCAGCTCGTCCGGCTGCGCGGCGATCATCGACTCCGCGACTTTGATGGCTTCGCCGAATGCCTCCTCGTCGTAGAAGGTTTCTTCGAAATAATTGACATCCTGGCCGTCGGCGTCCTTGAGGGAAACGGTCGGCGGGTTGCCGAGGAACTTGCGCTGGCTGCCCTTCGGCACGACCTCGCTCCACTGCGACTTGTGGAACCAGTAGTTGAAGCGGGCCACGGGCACGGTCCTGTCCTCCGGGAAAGCCTCTTCCCAGCGGTCGAGCAGGGTCTCAACGCCTACGCCGTCGTAGCCGAGGTTGCGGACCAGGCGCTCGTAGCGGACCTGGAATTCTTCCGGGGTGGTCTGGGCCGCAGCGGCGGCACAGGCGGCAAGAGCCGCTAAAAGTATGATCAGTTTCTTCATATTCCTATACATTCATCAGGATCCGGCGGTCCTTGGGCAGCAGGTTGTTGCATCGGTTGCCGATGTTCTTCACGAAGCCCAGCGGGTGCCCCAGATACGTGACTGCGTTGTAGCCGGGAGCGGCCTGCGGCAGCACGAGCGCGTCCCGGTGGAGGAAGTGCAAGGCCGTCTGGCGATCCACGTCCACGCAGTGGTAGTCATTCCTATCAAATTTTATGCTCAACGCATAGTCCGCATCGGGCACGAAATCCTTTCCTTTCAGTTCGCCCTTCCGGAGTCCGCCCGGACGCAGCGGATGCAGCACGGCCAGGTCGGCCTTCTTCGCCGCCGGCTGCGACGCAGTCTTGCGCAGCGCCCCGGCCCATTGCCCCTCGCCCGGCACGACGCCCGCTTCCAGCAGGTGTCCGTGGGGCGTCCGGCGTACGCCGTAATCTTCGAATTCCACCTCCGGCTCAAGGATCTCGCCGCCCAGTTCGGCGGCTGCCCAGGCCAGGTTGTCGTCATTCTCCGCAGCTTCGTAGGTGCAGGTGCTGTAGAGCAGCCAGCCACCTTCGCGCAGCGCCGGCCACACATCCGCCAGGATGCGACGCTGGCGTGACGCGCACAGCTCCACCACCGCCGGACTCCACTCCTCGCGGGCCCGCGGGTCCTTGCGGAACATCCCTTCGCCACTGCACGGCACGTCCGCAACGATGATATCGAAATAGCCGCGCAACTGCGCGAATGCCGCCGGGTCCACGCTCGTCACGACCACGTTCGGGTCGCCCCAGCGCGCCACATTGTCGTCCAGCACACCCACGCGCGCCTTCATCACCTCGTTCGCGACCAGCAGGAAATCATCCCCGCACCGCTCCCGCAGCGACGCCGCCAGGTCCGTCGTCTTTCCGCCCGGAGCCGCGCAGAGATCCAGTACGCGGATGACCGATTGCTCCGCAGTGGAAGCGGCAGCAGCCTCGCCAGACCGTAGCCACCCTCGGCTCCGTAAGAGGGAGGGGCCCGCTTCCGAAGGAAGTGGGAAGGGTCCGGCGCAGCCGGACGTCTGGCGAGGCTGGCTGCCGTGGAACGGAGGATAATCGGTCAGGAGTTTCCGGAAAAGGTGGCCGACGTACATGGCGGACGAGTCCTGCACGTAATAGCAGCCGGCGTGGAAAAGGGGGTCGAGCGTGAAAACGGGCCGCTCCGACAGGATGCGGCCGTACGGCGACCAGGGGACCGGCGTTCCTGCCGGCCCGTCAAGTCCCTTGAACGGATTGAGTCGGATCGAGACGGAAGCCTCCTCCATCACATCTGCGGCATGCGCCCCTCGGAGGCATCCACGAGGCCGTCCACCATCTTGTCGATCGCCTGCTGCAGCTTGCTGCCCAGCATCGTCTTCATCATGAAATTCAGATTGGCGTCCAGATCGATCCAGAAATCGGTCCGGCCCGGCAGGTTCGACGGCTCGAAATGCATCACACCCACAAACTCCACCGGCGACTCGCTGCTGCTGATCCGGATCAGCCGGTATGGCTGCCGGTCATCCACGCGCACCCCGATCCGGAAGCCCTGGACCGTGGCGGTCAGGTTGTCATAATCGGCCGTGATCTCGGCGTTGACCTTGCCCTGAGGCACCATCTTGGCGAAATTGCGCAGGTCCGTAAAAGCCATGTACAACTCCTCGGGACGCTTGGCCACCTGGCCGTGTTTGCTGGTATAGTGTGCTGTCATAGTCTCTGAAAAATGATTACATTTGTGGCATCGAATGCAAAGATAGCAATTTTCTGATGCACAGGATATACTTCGAACGACGCTGCATCATTATCTGCAGTCCCGACGAGCAGGCGCTCTCCGACCCCAACGCCGTGGAGTTCCACTTCGGCGAGCGGATTGACATCCACACCCTCGTGGCGATGTTCGAAGCTTCCGAGTCCCTGTCCCGCATCTACATTCCCACCGATAACACCGCCTGGATGTACCGCCGCGTCTGCGCCGAATTCCGCGAAGTCGACGCCGCCGGCGGCCTGGTCTCCAACCGCCGCGGCGACTACCTGCTGATCCAGCGCAGCGGCCTCTGGGACCTGCCCAAGGGACATCGCGAAGAAGGCGAGGATATTCGCGTCACGGCCCTGCGCGAAGTGCAGGAAGAGACGGGTGTGGACCAGTTGGAGCTCCGCGACCTGATCTGCGTCACGGACCACTGCTACCTGCGCGACGGCATCTGGCACCTCAAGCACACCTGGTGGTATGACATGCTCTACACCGACCCGGTGGACCTCACCCCGCAGCGCGAAGAAGACATCTCCCGCGCCGCCTGGGTCGCCCGCTCCAGCCTCCCCCCCTTCCTCAAGAACACCTACCCCTCCATCCAGGAAGTCTTCCGCGAAGCGAAGGTTTAGGGCCGAATTTCTACTCCGTCTTGACGGTCTGGGCGGGGTCGACGCGGGAGATGAAGAGGGTGGGGATGAGCAGCAGAAGCAGGATGCCCGCGAAGGCGGCGGCGTCTGCCAGCAGGATGCCCGGCAGGTTCACGTGCACGGGCACGAAAGAAACAAAGTAATTCTCCGGATTGAGCTTGATCGCGTGGGTCGTGCCCTGGATCAGGCAGAAGAGCAGCGCGAGCGCGTTGCCCGCGGCCATGCCGATGGCGGCCGTGCGGGCGCCCACCCGCAGGAAGACCCCGGCCACGGCGCGGTTGCCCATGCCGAGGGTCTTGAGCGTGCCGATCGTGGAGACATGCCGGAAAAGCAGGATCAGCAGTCCGGAAATCATATTGAATCCCGCCACGACGGTCATCAGCAGCAGGATCGCATAGACGTTGAAATCGATCAGGTCCAGCCAGTCGAACAGCTGGGGGAAGCGCTCGGTCGCCGCCACGGCGCGCAGCGGCTCCTCGTCGTCCTGTACGTTGAGCTGGGCGTGCCAGCCCAGCTCCGCGGTCTTCTCCGCGAGCGCGCGGCGGCTCCGCAGGCGCGGCTCCAGGGTCACTTCCAGCAGCGAGGACTCCTCCTCGCTCCACTCATTCAGCCGGCGCAGGTCCCCGATCGGGACATAGAGCAGTTGCCCGTCCTCCGTGGCCATGGGACTGGGATAGACGTTTATGATGTGCCAGCGGCGGATCTTGGTCTTCTCGCCGGCATAATAGGCGACCAGATCATCCCCGACGCCGAGGCTGAAGCGCTCGGCGAGCGTGGCGGGAATCCGGACGCCCAGGGAGACGGTGTCGGCCGTCGTCCCCTTGAACACGGCGCCCTGGATATCGTCGCCAAGCCGGAGGATGCCGGCGTTGTAGACGACCGGTTCGATCCGCTCCACGCCGTGCACCCCCTCCAGGTCCTTCAGGCAGGAGGGGGTGCGGACGGGATCGGCGCCGCCGGTCAGGTCGGCCGCGGTGTTGGTCAGCAGGACATCGCCCGTGACTGCCGTGACGCCGCCGCGGATTTCCCGCCGGAAACCGGCGGAAATGGCGACAGCGATGATGATGACAAAGAAGGAGATGGCGATCGCCGTGACCGCCATCTTCTCCTTGACGCGCAGGCGCCGGGCGATGAAGCCTCCGGCCTGCATGAAATTACCAGATATGGACGCGCTCGCTCTCCGGACGCCACATCGCATCGCCTTCCTGGATGCCGAACGCATCGAAGAAGTAGCCGAAGTTGCGCAGGGTCACGTTCACGCGGTTGTTGCCCAGCGAGTGGACGTCGAGCTTGGTCAGGCGGGCCTTCTCCTCATCGGTGATGTTCTGCGCCCAAACGCGGGCGTAGCCGAGGAAGAAGCGCTGCTCGGCGGTGAAGCCGTCGATCGGGGCGGGCTCCACGCCGTTCAGGGCGTTGTGCAGGGCCGTCCAGGCCACGCTCACGCCGCCGTGGTCGGCGATGTTCTCGCCGAGGGTCAGGGCGCCGTTGGCCATCAGGCCCGGCACGATCTCCACTTCGTTGAACTGGTCCACCAGCACCTTGGTCTTCTCCACGAAGGCGGCGCGGTCCTCGGCGGTCCACCAGTTGTTCATGTTGCCGTCCTTGTCGAACAGGCTGCCCTGGTCGTCAAAGCCGTGGGTCATCTCGTGGCCGATCACCACGCCGATGGCGCCGTAGTTCACGGCATCGTCCGCATCCGGGTTGAAGAACGGCGGCTGGAGGATACCGGCCGGGAAGCAGATCTCGTTGGTCGTCGGGTTATAGTAGGCGTTGACCGTCTGCGGGGTCATGCCCCACTCGGTCGGGTCCGTCGGCTTGCCGAGCTTGGACAGGTTGTCCGCCACGTACCAGGCGCTGGCGGCGCGCAGGTTCTCGTAGTAGCTCAGGGCCGGATCGACGTTGAGGGTGCTGTAGTCCTTCCACTTGTCGGGGTAGCCGATCTTCACGGTGAAGGCGGCGAGCTTCTCGCGGGCCTTGGTCTTGGTGGCGTCGGACATCCAGTCGAGGGAGTCGATGTGCTGGCCGAGGGAGACCTGCAGGTTCTTCACCAGGTCGAGCATCTTCTGCTTGGAGCTCTCCGGGAAGAACTTGGCAACGTACATCTGGCCGACGGCCTCGCCGAGGATGCTGTTGGGCACGCTCATGGCGCGCTTCCAGCGCGGCTTCTGCTCAGTGATGCCGCTCATCTGGGTGCTGAAGAAGTCGAAGCTGGCGGCGTAGAAGTCATCGGACAGGGAGCCCGCGGCGCTGCGGAGCAGCTGACCGGCGAGGTAGTCCTTGAGGACTTCGATCTTGGTGTCCTTGAAGAGCTTGCTGAAGCCCTGGAAGTAGGACGGCTGCTCCACGATGATCTTGTCCAGGTCGGTGGGGACGTTCATCGCCTCGCAGAAGGTCTTGAAGTCAAAGCCCGGGTAGGCCTTGAAGATCTGGGCGGAGCTCATCGGGTTGTAGAGCTTCTCGACGTCGCGGTTCTGGACGCTGGTCCAGGAGAACTGCGCCAGCTTGTCCTCGACACCCGCGGCGTTGGCGGCGCGCTGCTCGGCGTTGTCCAGGCCCGCGAGGGCGAAGAGCTTGGCGAGCATCGCCTCATAGCCCTTGCGCAGCTCGGCGTTGGCCGGGTCCACGTAGTAGTCGCGGTCGCCCATGCCCAGGCCGCCCTGGCCCAGGTAGAAGACCTGGGTCTTGCTGTCCATCAGGTCGGCGTCCACGCCGCCCCCGAAGAAGCCGCCCTCGCCGACGAGGTTCAGCTGGCCGAGGTGCGCGGCGAGCGCCTTCTTGTCCGCGACGGCGTACAGCTCGTCGAGGTACTTCTTGATCGGGGCGGCACCCTCCGCGTTCAGGCGGGTGGAATCAAGCCCCTGCTTGTACAGGTCGACGATCTTCTGATCCACAGAGCCCGGCTCCGGGTTCATGTTCGTCATCTCGGAGAACAGGGCGTTCAGGTCCTCGACGTTCTTCTCGCGGAGCACGTCGAAGGAGCCGAAACGGGCGTATTCGGGTTTCAGGGGGTTCTTTGCCATCCAGCCGCCGTTGGCATACTGGAAGAAGTTTTCACCAGGGGCCACGGTCAGATCCATGTCGGTCGGATCCAGGGCCGGAGCCTTCGTTTCCTTGGGCTGGCAGGCTGCCAGCATCATCACAGGAATCATAATTGCAATAATCCTTTTCATATTTTAAGAAGTTGTTTCTTTCAAATCGCCTGCGAATTTAAGGAAAATTCCGATATTTGCCGTGAAAATGAATCAGAAAGCAAGAGATATCCTCCGCCGGTATTCGGTGGCGACCGTGGGGTTGGTGTTCGTGGCGCTCGGCGTGGCGCTGTCGATCATCTCCAATCTGGGCACGGCGCCGCTGTCCTGCCCGTCCTACGTGCTGAACCTGCGCTGGCCGGTCCTGTCGGTCGGTACCTTCACGCTGCTGATCAACACGTCACTGATTCTGATCCAGCTGTTCCTGCTCCGCAGGAATTTCAAAGCCCAGTACTGGATGCAGATTCCGGCTTCGGCCCTGTTCGGTTACCTGATTGACGGCTGCCTCTGGGCGCTGGCCTGGCTGCATCCCGCAACCTTCGCCGCCCGCCTGGGCCTGACCGTGGTGGCCGGCCTGGTGACGGCCTTCGGCGTGAGCATCGAAGTGGCGGCGAACGCCTGGATGCTGTCAGCTGAGATGACGGTGGCGGCGTTCAGCCAGGTGCTGCTCAAGCCCTTCGGCCCGGTCAAGGTGGTGATGGATTCGCTGATGGTGGTGATCTCGGCGCTCCTCTGCATGCTGTTCTTCGGCAACCTGTTCGGCGCCGGCGAATTTACCGGCTGGGCGGACCTGCTGCTGGCGCGCACGCCGGGCGTCGTCATCGGCCTGGGCACGCTCCTGCTGGCCATCCTGCCGGGCGCGATGATGCGCCTGACCGATCCGCTGGTGGCCCGGCTCAGGGGCAGATCCGGTACATGTGATTGAAAATCTCCATCGTCCGCTCCACATACACGCAAGTCTCCGTTCCCCGGAAGGTGCCCACTTTCACGGCGCCGCTCTCCAGCACGCTCTCATCTCCCATCTGCGGTAGTACCTGGTCCACGATATTGTCCCAGGAAACAGGATCTACGCCCAGGTGGTTGGCGAGATTGATGCAGTCGTCGATGCGCCCGATCCCGGCGTTGTAGCCGGCCAGGGCGAATTTGTAGCGCTCAGTCCGGTCGTCCGACACGCTGGCGTAACGCTTGAGCAGCGATGCGAGAATCAGGGCGCCCGCGCGGATGTTCGTTTCCGGATCCAGCGGGTCCGTGATATCGTATTTTTCTGCGGTCTTGGGCATCATCTGCATCAGGCCCAGGGCGCCGCGCGAGGAGCGGGCCTCGATGTGGAAACGCGACTCCTGGTACATCACGGCGGCGAGCAGGTGCCAGTCCAGCCCGACGGAGTCGGCGTAGTGGCGGATCAGGCTGTCGTAAGGGCTGATCCGCGCCCGCGGGCGGCTCCGGTAGGGGTTGAAGCGCCGCAGGAAAACTTCCCGCGTGGGCGCGTATTCGTCTGACGCGTGCCAGGTGTCGATCCATTCGTTCAGCTCGTGCATGCCGGCGTGCTCGTCGTGACGCATCAGCCAGACGCTCATGCTGTCAACGGGCACGGAAATCAGCACGCTGTCCACGGCGAGGCTGTCCCCCCAGGGGACGACGACAAGGTCCACGACACCGCTGCGCAGCGAGTCCAGGTAGCTGTTGTTGCGCTCGGTCAGACTGATGTCGATGGTCTGGCCGTTATCGGCGGCGAAGCGCTTCAACAGATGATAATGATAGCCGATAATGAGGGCTTTGGAGGTGTCCGCGAGCGGAGCCAGTTCCAGCACGCCGCGAATGTGTTCAGGCTTCACGCGCGGCTCCGGCCGGTGGGCAAAGCGGGTGGAGAGGGCGCTGCCGGCGACCAGCACGGCGGCGACGATCAGACAGACGGTTTCTTTGCGGATCATCGGGAGGAAGATCTGAAATTACTCTGCTGGCCGCCTCTTCCCGGGCTGGGTGTAGAAGGGCCAGAAAATGCCGATCTTGAATCCGTCCATGCCATTCTGGGTGACGATGTAGCGGTCGGCACTGAAGTAATCAGGATGCAGCAGGGGCCAGCCCACGCCGGCATTCTGATATTTGAGGAAGATACAGGCGCGCTTCCACTGCACGTTGACGAAGAGGTCGAACCAGGGGCCGTTGGTGTAGAGCCGCTCGGCCTGGTTGTGGAAGACGCCCAGGTTGGGATTCCAGGCAGGGGAGTACCAGGGGGTATTGTAATAGGCGTCTGCGCCTATCTGCATGGTCATCACGTTCTGGCGCTGTTCGTTGCGCTGCACCACGAATTCGACGAAGTAGCGGAAATTGAAGGCGGCCGCGGGCAGCGGCAGGACCTCGGGATTGGAGGAAACCTGGAAGAGCGCGCGGTGGTCGAGGTGCACCGGTCCGAGCTTGAACTCCTTGCGCAGCTGCGCGGAGAGCACGCTCATGGCCTTGTCGTTCTGCCGGATGATGCCGTCCGTGCCGTAGTAGAGATTGCCGGCCAGCAGGGCATAGCCCACGTCGGCGGACAGCCGCCAGTAGGGGATGTCCAGCCGACCCTGGATGCGGGTCGTGGAGATCTTGCCGAAATCGTTGTCCCAGCTGTAGTGGTTCAGGTTGAGGTGCTGCTGGTAGAATGTCGGATTCTCCAGCGTAGTCTCGAAATGGGCGCTCACGCTGACAGGGCTCTTCCGGGCCCGCCGGAAGGGGTAGAAGCGGAAGCCGGCATTGGCCTCGACGGCCAGGTCGCCGGTATCGTGCCCGAGCAGGACGAAACGCGCCTTGGCGTCCCACCAGGCTGTTTTGAACAGTTGTCCCTCTGCCCCGGCGTAGAGGTAGAAGGAGTTCTCGACGTGCTTGAGCGGGCGGACGGTGGTGCTGTCGTAGTAGTGTTTGAGGTAGTCGCCTACGCCCACGTCGAGGCGGGAGACCGCGCCGTCGCTGGACCAGGGCTGGAGCCGGAGATAGACTTTGTTTTCGAGCCGCATCACGCGCATCGAGTCGGCGCTCGACTTCCCGTAGCGGAAGACGTTGTTGTACAGGGCGGCGCCGAATTCGTCGCTGATGGCGTCGGTGTACATGCGGGTATAGGTGGAGAACTCGGTGCTGTGACCGATGAAGGCGGTCGTGATGTCCCGGTTGAGCGCCTCCGCGTCAAACTCGTAGGTGGTGTCGCGGCGGGCGCGCAGCCGCTCGATGAAGGTGAACGGAATGCGCAGCTGCTGATCCAGGAAGACGGTATTCTTCTTGATCTTGGACTGGGCGCTGAGGAGGTTGACCTTGATGTCGCGCGCGTCCACGGTCGTATCCCGGATCCAGCGGATATCCCGCATGCCGCCGTTCTCCTGCCTCCGGACCATGTTGTAGATGTAGCCGGCGTGCATCGTATAGCGCTTGCCGAGGTAGTTGGCCTGCACCACGGCGGTCTTGTTGACCGTCTCCTCGCGGTCCAGGATGCCACCGCCGCCGTAGCGGTCGAAGAGCAGGGAGAAATTGAAGGCCGGGGTGATGTTCTGGGTCGTGAAGAGGTGGAGGTTGTCCGACTCCTTAGCCGACTTGGCGAAGAGCGTGCCGAAGTAGGCAAGCTCGGTGTAGGGGACCTTGGTGTTGTAGTGCGGCAGGGTGCGGTGCGAGTAGCTCCAGGCCTCCTGCGCGTCATAGAATTCCACGCCCTCGTCGCTCTTGCGCTGGAACCAGTTGTAATGCTGGACCGGCGATCCGGCCACGCCCAGCCAGGTGGCGTTGACGTCCTGGCGCTGGAAGGCGTAGTCGTGGAAGCGGTAGTTGTAGCTGGTGTCTGGCACGGCGGCCTTCATCTTGCCGAAATCCGGGTCCCGGGTCCAGGAGACGAGGCGCTTGTAGTACAGGGAGTCCGGCAGGGCGTAGGTCTCCAGGATGCGCGGGGTCGTCTCCGCGATGCTGTCGCGGATGTTCTTCCGCTCCTCCTTGACCCTCTTCAGCGAGTCGGTCTGCGCCATCTTCCGCTGGATGCGCTGCTCGGTGTCGTATTTCTTGCGTTCCTGCTTGGAGAGGCCGGCGTACCAGGCCTCGAAGGCCGCCTTCGCCCGGGCCGTGGAGTCGGCCAGGTAGATGGAATCAAGCTTGTCCCACAGGGTGCTGTCCAGCAGCGCCTTGAGCGAGTCGCGGGGACTCAGGCGCGGCGGAAGCGTGTCGGTGGCGACGGTCAGCGTGTCCGCGGGTTCCTCGGTGCCGCTGGTGTCGCGCACGGTGATCTCCTCCAGCGACAGCGTCCGCCGCAGCTTGTACCCCGCCACGGGATAGATGACCGTATCCCTGGCCGGTGCTGATGCATCGGCTATGATTTCCCAAGATGCGTCATTCGCCGGCACCGACCGGCGAATCTCATGCCCGAGCCCCAATACGCCGGTGGCGGCAAAAGCCGTCACGGCCACAGGGAACGCTATGCGTGACAACAGGTTCACAACCTACAAAGATAGAGAAAAATCCCGACAGTGCTCTTCCGCCTCGGCCAGCTTCTCCGGGCTGCCGATGTCGATGAGCTTCAGGTCCGGGGCCACCACGCCGCGGATGGTGCCGGCGGCGCATTCCGCCAGGTAGAAATCGATGATGGAGAACTGGTCCGGCCAGGCGGCCATCTTCGCGAACACCGCCTCGGAGACGATGTGGATGCCGCAGAAGGAGTAACGGCGGTACTTCGCCGGATCGAAATCCGGCAGGAACGGGCTCTTGACTTCGCCCGTGCTGGTGCGCATCCAGCCCACGAGCCGCATGTCGCCGTCGAAGAGTAGGCAGCGGTCGGCGGGCGCATCGATGAGCAGCAGGGTGGCGAGGTTCTCCGGCGCGTCCTGCGCGAGGAACCAGCGCACGTCCAGGTTGCTGAGAATGTCTACGTTATGGACAAGGAAGCGCCCTTCGTCCGCGTGGAGCAGCGGCGCGGCGTGCTTGATGCCGCCGCCGGTCTCCAGCGGCTCGCCCGGCTCGCGCGAAAGGGCCACGGGTGCCCCGAAATCGTGTTCCGCCAGGTAGCGTTCGATCTGCTCCGCGAAATGGTGCACGTTCACCACGAACGAGTCAATCCCGGCGGCGCGCAGTTTGCTCAGCACGCGCCCCAGCATCGGCACCCCCTGCACGGGAACGAGCGCCTTGGGCATCGTGTCCGTCAGCGGGCGGAGCCGGGTCCCGAGCCCGGCGGCGAAGATCATCGCTTTCATAAGGCTACCTCCATGCCGGGCAGGATGGTTCTGCCGTCCCAGTCGTTCGCGAGCCGCTGCAGCGTCTCCGTCAAGTACGGATAGCGCGCGAAGGGCTCGACGGTCAGCTCCCGGAAGCAGCCCAGCACCGTCGGGATGCACTCGAGGAAGAGCTGCTTGCGTTCGATCAGTCCGCGGAAGCCGTATGCGCCCGTCTCCTGCAGCAGGCGCACGAGCGTGAGCAGGCGGTAGCGGCGGTAGAAGTCTTTCTCGTCCACCGGGCGGAAGGCGTCCAGCGCGCGCAGATACTCCTGCTCCAGCTCGCGCCGCAGCGCGGCGGAGAAATGCGTACCCGCGTTCCAGAGGAAGGACGCGAGGTCGTACTCGACCGGCCCGCGGCGGCCGCCCTGGAAGTCGATGAAGCAGGGCTCACCGTTCCGGATGATGATGTTGCGCGCCTGGAAGTCGCGGTACAGGAAGGTGTCCCCTTCGAAGTCGAGCGCGTCCGCGCGCAGGCGGTCGAAGTCGTCCTGCAGGCGGATCTCGTTGAATTCCAGGCCGGTGAGTTTGAGGAAATCGTATTTGAAATAATTCAGGTCGAAGTCCACCATCCGGGCGTTGAAAGCCCGGTCGGGAAAGCAGACGCTCCAGTCCATCCCCTCGCCGACCTTGAACTGCACGGTGGGCAGCAGGGCCACGGTGTCGTGCAGCCAGTCCAGCTGCTCCTGCGTGAAGGAGCCGTCCGCGAGGGCGGGCTTGAGGAGCTCGAAGAGCTGGCCATCGCCCAGGTCTTCCTGCAGGTAGGCCATGCCGTCCGGCGACACGCCGTACACGGCGGGCGCGTGGAGTCCGTGCGCGCAGAACTGCGCGTCCAGCGCGAGGAAGGCGCGGTTCTCCGCCGGGTTGGTGCCGATGCAGCCGATTACGGTGCCGCCCTCGCCGCTCATCCGATAATATTTGCGGGCGCTGCCCGACAGGGGCAGCAGCTCGGACGAGGCCGCTTCTACGCCGGCCCAGTCGCGGTAGAGGTCGAGCAGTCTTTTCATGCGTTGTGTACGTGGACGTCCAGCTGCGGGAAGGGGAACTTGATCCCGGCCTGCGGGAGTTCCGTATAGATACGTTCGTTGAGGTCGAACTGGGCGGGCCAGTAATCCGCCCCCGCCACCCAGGCGCGGACGATGAAGTCCACGGAGCTGTCCGAGAGCTTCTGCACGGCCACGAACGGGTCGGCGGCGCCCGGCGTCTGCGCATCCAGGATGCGCGGATCCTCGCGCACGATGCCGAGCAGGACTTCCTTGCACGCAGCGGCGTCGGTGCCATATTCCACGCTCACGGGAAGGTCGATGCGGCGCAGCGGGAAGCTGCTGTAGTTGACGATGTTGCCGTTGGACAGCGCGCCGTTGGGCAGGACCACCCGGCGGTTGTCCACGGTGGTCAGGTGCGTGCCCACGATGGTGACCTCGGTCACGACGCCGGCATAACCCTGGGCCTCGATGTAGTCACCTGCCTTGAAGGGCTTGAAGACCATCAGCATCAGGCCGCCGGCGAAATTCTGCACCGTGCCGCTCAGTGCCATGCCGAGTGCCATGCCGCCCGCCGCGAGCAGGGCGGCGAGGGACGTGGTGTTGACGCCCAGCGTGCCCACGAGCACGACGATCAGCAGGACGGTCAGGGTCACGGACACGAAACTGGAGATGAACGAGGCCATCGCCCGGTCGGTCTGCTTGCGCTTGAAATAACGCTGCAGCGCGTGCTTGATCCGTTTGATCAGCCAGGCGCCGATGAAATACAGGATGAGGGCCAGGATGACCTTGATGCCGAATTGCAGGGCGTCCTGGCCGAGCTTCTGCAGCGCCGTGCCGGGATCGGAGGTCAGCATTTCTTTGAACTGGCTCACGGCCGCCTTGGCGGAATCCGCCCGCTCGACGATTTCGTCGGGGTTAATGGGAACTGCTTGAAGGATAGATGACATCATAGACTACAAATATACGAGTTTTTCTTAACTTTGCAGCGTGAAAGCCGCCGCTGAATATGCCCCGATGATTGCGCTGTACCGCGAATGGAACGAGCGGATCAACGTCGTGTCCCGCAAGGACATCGACATGCTCTACGAGCACCATATCCTCCATTCGCTGGCCATCGCCGAATACGTCAACCGCTTCTACCCGGGCGCCTTCGACGGCGCCGAGATCCTGGATCTCGGGACGGGAGGCGGCTTCCCGGGCATTCCCCTCGCGACCGAATTCCCCGCCGCGCACTTCACCCTCTGCGACTCCATCGGCAAGAAGGTCCGGGTGGCGCAGGCGGTCGCCGACGGCCTCGGCCTGCAGAACGTCCAGTGCGTCAACGCCCGCGCCGAGAGCCTGGCCGGACCCTTCGACTGGGTGGTGTCCCGCGCCGTGACCTCGCTGGACAATTTCTACCCCTGGGTAAAGGGCAAATTCCGCCGCAGCATCCTCTATCTCAAGGGGGGAGACATCAACGCCGAGATCTCCGAACTGAGCCGGAAATGCCGGGTCGAACCCGGGAAAATCCGGACTTGGCGGGTCGATGAATGGCTGAAAGATGAATATTTTGCAGAAAAATTTGTAATTGAAATCGGAAAAGATTACCTTTGCCCTCCCAAAATCTGAAAACTAAAAAATAGAAGATATGAAAAGGACTTTTCAACCCTCCAACCGCAAGCGTGTCAACAAGCACGGCTTCCGCGAGCGTATGAGCACGCCGAATGGCCGCCGGGTCCTCGCGTCCCGCCGCGCCCACGGCCGCAAGAAGCTCACCGTCTCTTCCGAGGATCGCTGGTAGTATCCAGTCCCTTGTCGGAAAGAAAAACGCCAACCCCTCGGGCTGGCGTTTTTTCTTCTTTCCTGGGCTATCCTAAAAAACGGCCTCTGGTGAGGATGGAAAGCCTTTTTTCTGCTTCCCGTCCTCAAAACAAGGCCATAATGAGGACGTGCTCTGGCCAATTGTCCGTTCGACAGGACTTGGCAGCAGTTCGCTTCCCCGAACTGTGCAGGTGTGGTTTACTCTTCTCCGAGGAACATCAATATATAGCCAATCTCGTCACGTCCGGACTACTTACAGGATTTTTGCAAAAACCAGCTGCGGGTTATCCCCCTCGGATCGGGTCCCCTCCAACAATGCATCAGCAGGAAACGCAAATGATATATCCTTTGACGAAGTTAGCGATACCGTGATCTCCTCGCTCGACAGCGCGCGCGTAATGCCCGGGAAATAGACACGTTCAGACTGGCAGGAACTGCCGTCTGTCGAGTCAAGGAAAGCGAAACATGCTTCAAATGCCGATGTTTTCGTTTCCGGCGCTTTGTCATATCTCAAGAAGAACTTCCCACGTCCGGAAGCAAACTTCTGGACGCCACTCACATACCCGCCTTCAAACAGGGAGTGGTAAACTTCCCTGACATTCTCATACTTATGCTCAAAAAAAGAATCCGGCGGAGTATTCCCCCAGAAATCAAAAGAACACACAACCTCCGCACGATCAGGATATAGTTGATAAATTCGGTTGTTCAAACCTTCATGATACAGCAGAAGGTTATCCTCGGAGACATAATAATGCTCTGCCCGCATGAAGTGCCGGTAAGTACGTTCTGCATCATTTATTTCCTGATACGAATTCTCCTCTTCCAGGGTCTCCAGCGAATAGACATGGAATTTCTTCTCATTTCCATTCTGGTATCCCGAGTCCAAGTAGATACGATCACCGAAAATCTTGCCCGCAGATGCATAATACGGGATATCTATCCCGCGAAGGAAGTCACCGGACAGGTCGTAAATCAGCAGTCTCGTATAGCCGTCAAGGATAAGCACTTCATGGTCTGATAACGAGAAGTTCGAGATGGAAACATACTCTCCAGGGCCGCGCCCCGATCGCCCGACCTGGCCAAGCATTTTCCCTTCATCAGAGAAAATGTAGACCCGATTCTTGCTCCAAACAAAAATACCAGCCTGGTTCCGTTCCACCCGGGTAATACTCCCGAGTGGAACAGAATTATCCAACGGAACGACCTGAGTAACCCTCAGCACCCGGGACAGATCCAAAGAATCCACCACATGATGCTTGAGGGATATAACCTTCTCAGTTTCACCCCGCGAACAA
>JBGUOB010000055.1:0-62866 GCA_045117755.1 Candidatus Cryptobacteroides sp. | reverse complement strand
GCCGTTGTCGAAATAGGATTTCATGGGATACGACTTGTCCTCCATGCCGGCGGGAACCATAGTTTTCAGTATCTCAGACACACCCGTTGGCATATTATGCCAAAGCATGCCCGAAGTAACATACATATTATGATCGGCCATACGCTTGTAATCCTCCGAATTCACATTACGCACGTGTACCAGCGTATTGCGAAGCTCATCCTTTCCGCCATTCGCGTATGCACTCACAACGGTATTGACTGCCTTGTTGCCCATGGTGTGGATATGCACGGTGATGCCTTTTGCATTGGTCTTGCGGGTGATATCCGTCAGTTCCTCTTCCGTCCAGTTGGCAAGGCCCTGATGTCCGTCGGGATACAGCGGTTCCACATAGCCGGTACCGCCTTCCACCGTTCCGTCCATGAAGAGTTTGAGCCAGCCTGTCTTCACGTGCTTGGTAGCGTATTTCTGAACGTCTACTGATCCTTTCAAAGCCTCGTCTACGTTCATCCAACTTTCCACTTCGTAGGTAAGGCCCAGCACCATATTCATTTCGCCGGCCTGGTCAAGCTGCTGTGCCGCCTTAAAGAAGTTATTGTTGTTGAAATAGTTACCCCAACCGTCTATGTACATGGTGTAACCCTCCGACAACATCATTTCCTGAATCTTAGGAATTACCACTTTGGCAATGTCAACGGGATAGAGGCTCTCCGTGTCCAGACTGAAACGGACGTAGGTGCCGGCCTGCTCTTTCAGGAATCCGGTGGGAGTACCATCCGCACCCATCACAATCTCTCCGCCGCGGATATCCTTGTCCTTTTTGAGCACCGAGCCATCGGCCGCCATGATGCCAGCGTTCACCAGGCAAAGTGTATTGGCCAGGCCCTTGTGGCCTTCGTCGTCGGCAAAGTAAATGGGAATCTCGCTGCAGATCTCATCCAATTGTTGACGGGTGGGCATATTATCCTTGAAGGTAATGTAGCTCCAGCCAAAGCCGAAGACGGACTTTGCTCCCGTTTCTTTAGCCTTCTTGACGGCGGCGGGGACGACTTCCTTTATGAACGATTCCGGGGTTGCCCCAATGGCCACCGTTCCTACTATCGGCAGGGCAACGCCGATAGAATAATGGGCGTGACCGTTGCCGCAGGAAGGCATTACAAGGCCTTTTCCAGAATAATCTATGACCTCGGTCTTGCCTTCTTCGATAAATGCTTCGGCACCTTTGCGGTTGCCCACAAAGACATACTTGCCGTCTTTCACGGCAAATGCTTCTACTATCTTATTATCTTCGGAAGTGAAGATTTTTCCATAGACCACAAGGTCTGCGCTAATTCTATTACCCATAGCTTTAGTTCATTTTCTTGCCGCCCAGGTCGGTGACAGGGCCTTCAAAGTCCTTCAGGCCGGCCTCGTTGCCGACATAGACGAATCTGCCGTCCTTCACCGCCAGCGCGGTGGCCTGGGGATTCTTCTGGTTCGACGTAAAGATCTTTGCGTTTTTAATGATGTGGTCAGCTTTCACGATGGGGTATAATTAGTTAGTTGTTATGCTTGGTTTTCTTTGATATAACAGGCCACCAGGCCGTAGGTGATGGTCGGACGGATCCAGATTTCCACCATTATGTAGGCCGTATATTCATCGGCGGTCTCCATGACGATATCGATGTTATACAGGATCGCGATGATCATGTCCACGAGGAAAATCATCCACAGGTTGCCCTTGGTATAACTCTTCCAATCCTTGCGGCCATAGAAATAGGTGAGCAGCATGAGCAGTACGACAGAAAGGACCAGGCAGGCCTTCTGGATGGGGTAGATGGCCAGATGGGGCGAGAAAATGACGTCCCGCAGCAGGACGGCGACGCCCACGCATACGGTACACCAGTAGTTGAACTGCTTGGTGGTGATGCGGCTGCTCAGGAAATACAGCCAAATCAACACCACGCAGACAAGGTACAGCAGGTTAAGGACCAGCTCCGGCCACGCATTCTGCAGGCTGAAGTGCCACACGCCGTATAGCATGATCCCCACGGAGACCACTGCGGCTACAGCGGTGACCACGATGTTGAAGATGTCCGATTTGTTCTTGAATCTTACACTCATGGTTATAAGTTTTATTTGTTTTCGTCAATCATATGCACGTCGCGCTGCGAAAACGACCAGCGCCGCAAGGATGTGGTTGGTTACATAGTTAGCCAATAATCCCGGAAAGCACAATACAGACAGGCCTC
Source organism: Candidatus Cryptobacteroides sp. (assembly GCA_045117755.1). Classification (GTDB taxonomy): domain Bacteria; phylum Bacteroidota; class Bacteroidia; order Bacteroidales; family UBA932; genus Cryptobacteroides. The sequence goes on along the minus strand of JBGUOB010000055.1, from coordinate 60,656 downwards.
CGGCATGCAGATTTTGCAAATTCCGAAAGCTTTTTGCAAATTTTGAAAGTGGTGCGGGCGGAAAAGGCTACGCCTGGGTGCCGCGCATCCAGGCCGTCACGGTCGTCCCCATGTTCTGTTTGAACGTGGCGCTGAAGGTGCTGTAGCTGCGGAAGCCGCTCTCGAAAGCCAGCTGCTGCGCGGTGAAGTTGCGCTGCTCGGCCACGGCCTCGTGATATAGCCGGACGAAGTGTTGGATGCGCAGGCCGTTGATGTAGGCGTTGTACGTGATGCCCTGCTGGGCGAAGTGCTGGCTCAGGTAGTAGCGGTTCGTACCGATGACCTGGGCGAGATAGGCCAGGGTCAGGTCGTGCTGCAGGTAGAGCTGCGCTTCCTCGCAATGCTTTTTCAGGAGGGGACCGATGTTGGCACGGATGTCTGGCGAGGCGGACGCCTTCTGCGCGTCCTCTTCCGGTTCCTCCGCCGGCGAAGCGTCCTCGCTCAGCTGCTGCAGTGTTTCCACGCGCCACAGGAGCAGGACCGCGATGAGGATACAGTCTATCTGAAGAAGATAGACAAGGATGCGGCTCTCGGAGGTGGTGCTGCTGTACATGACGAAAAACAGCAGGAATACGACCAGTATCAGGAAACTCTGCCAGACCTCCTTGTGCTCCAGGTCGGCGTAGTTGTCCCGCAGCCAGCGCCCGTAGCGCCGGACGGCCAAGAACAAAAACAGCGTCAGCAGCGTGTATAAGGCGTAAATATAAATGCTCGCCGGAACGAAAAGCGCACTGTCTCCCCGGATGACGCATAGGGTCGAAAGAATAAAGGCGGGAATCAGCAGGATGAAAACGGGCCAGACAGTCCGATGCCGATCCTGCAACATGGACAGCAGAACGCCTGTCATCGAAGGGATCAGCATCAGCAGATCCAGGAGGCAGACAATGGTATAGACGGTGATCGAGGGATGGTAGGCGTAGAACATCCACATCACGTGGCTCCACGCGCAGGCCAGCAGGAACCCCGCCGCCCACCGGCGCAGGCGGACCGGAGACGTCACCTCCGGCGCGATGGCGTTGCCGCGACGTAGCAGCAGATAGAGAGCTGCCGCTACGTCCAGCATGATGACGCCGCCGAAGAGGGAGACGAATAATATGTCTTGCAGTATCTCGGCCCCTTCCATTTTCTTCCGGTTTGGTCAAAACCGATTTCAAAAATAGTATAATTCTGACAGAGACAGAAGTGCCTGACCGAAAAACTGCGGATCAGGGACGGATGACGAGCACGAAACCGCCGCGGGGCTGGCAGGCGATTTCCGTCGGGAGCTTCCTGACGGAGCTGATTTTCCATTGGCCGGAGGCGTCATCGGCGAACAGCTGCGCCTTCACCTTCCCCGTGCCGATGAAACCGAGCCCGGTGGCGAGGGTCTGCGGGTCGTCCAGGCCGTTGATGCCGGCCACGTACCAGGTGTCGCCGCTGCGGCGCGCAAGGACGGCGCTCTGCCCGGGATAGCCGCTGACGAAGCGGGTCTCGTCCCAGGCCACGGGCAGCTGGCCCAGGAAATCCTGCACCGCCTGCGGCTGCGCGAGGAAGCTCTCCGGCCGGTCGGCCAGGTGCTGCAGGCCGCTCTCATAGAGCACGGTGAGCGCCAGCTCGTGGGCGTTGGAGGTGATGTGCGGGTGCTGCGAGTCGCTGAAGGCGCAGGGCGTGTAGTCCATCGGGCCGATGACGTTGCGCGTGTAGGGGAGCGTGGCATTGTGGCTGGCCGCCTTCTCGGTAAAATGCCTCACGTTGTTGTACCATTCGGCACCGTAGACGCCCTCCGTCGAGAGGAGGTTGGGGTAGGTGCGCTGCCAGCCGCGCGGGATGGGCGCGCCGTGGAAGTTCACCAGCAGGTGGTGCCGGGCGGCGGATTCGAGCAGGTCCTGGCAGTAGTCCATGTTGGCCTGCGTGTCGCCGCTGAAGAAGTCAATCTTCACGCCGGCCACGCCAAGCTGCTCGCACCAGGCGAATTCCTTCTCGCGGTCTTCGGGCTTGTTGAGGCGGAACTTCGGTCCCGGGGCGCCGTCCACCCAGCCGATGGAGGAATTATACCAGATCAGGGGCTTCACGCCCCGGGAAATGGCGTACGCCACCGCGTCCTCGATGGTCTTGCCTTCGTTGGATGGCAGCTTGTCCATCTCGTCCCACTCGGCGTCGATGAGCACGTAAGGGAGGTGCAGCGTCGCCGCCATATCCACGTACTTCTGGATGATGCTGTAGTCGTTGGAGCCGTGATTGTAGGCCCAGTAGATCCAGGACACCACGCCCGGGTGGATCCAGGCGGTATCCGCATAGGCGGTGGGCTCGCTGACGTCCGTCACGAGCGTCGACTCCACGATATCGCCCAGATGGCCGATGATGACCACGCGCCAGGGGGTGTGCCAGTCGCCGGACAGCAGCAGGTCGTTCTGGTCCTGCACCACGCTGAACAGCTCGCCTTCGTTGAACAGGCTGGACGCGCTCTGGCGGCGCTCGATGTTGGCCTCGGTGATGAGCGCGAACACGCCCTCGGCGGGCTCCACCAGCAGGGGATAGCCCCAGTGCGTGTTGACGGTGTTGGAGGTGAACATGCCGCCGAAGCCGACCAGCGTCTTCACTTCGGCGGTGGTCGTCATCGGGAAGAAGCCTTCGTAGCCGTCGCTCCACTGCTGCATCCAGCGTTTCGTGCCCTCGGGGATGACGTAGGCCGTGCGCTCGGCGGGCACCTTGCTGTTGTGCAGGTTCGTGTATTCGTAGCGGAAGGCGACCCCGTCGTTGTAGAGTCGCATCACGATGCGGGCGTATTTGCCGACAGGCGCCTGATATTCATTGGCTTCGTTGGTGCAGTGCAGGCGCTTGCCCTCCAGCATCCGGTAGTCGGCCGCCACTGTCCGGACGAAGGTGAGTTCGTCGAAGGGGATGTCGGCCAGCTCCAGGACCGGTTGCTCCTCGAAGCGGAGGACGAGTTTGTCGTTTTCGGCCGTCGCCGTCAGTTTGCCGTTCGGCGACGTGGCAGGCGCCGCGATGAGCTGTAGGGCAGCGCCCAGGAGCAGGAGGGTCGAGAATAATCTTTTCATAAATCCGGTGTTGCAAAATTCTATGCAAATTAACAATTTATTGACTTTCATCCAAGATTTTGCGTTACCTTTGTAGGAAGTAGTGTTTTTACCCAGTATGAAAAAGCTATTCTTCTTCCTGATCGCCGCAACCCTTCTGGGCTGCGCCCCGCAGAAACAACAAGCCGACACGCCGGTCGACGCCGACCGCTACCAGTGGGAGAGCATCCGCGAGTACCTCTTCCAGGAGCCGGAGCGCGCCGCCGCCATGGTGGACACCGCTCAGATGCTGGGGGTGGCCGATATCAACTACGCCAACTGGATGCGGGCGCAGATCCTCCTCGCCGACGGCTCGAAAGAGGCCGCCGCCCAGGCGCGGGACTACCTCCTGGGCATCCTGGAGAATGAGAATCCCAAGGCGGACAGCCTGCAGCGCGTGAAGACCTACCACCTGCTGGTGAGCGTCGGCCAGCGGGACCCCGCAACCTACGAGGACGCCATCCGCTATGCCACCGAGGGCGCAAAGATATCCCATGAATATGGTTGGACCGGAGAAGAGGCCCTGTTCTATACCAGCGCCGGCGAAACCATGGAGAAGGTGCAGCCCGGCAGCGGCGTCGAGTATCTGGACCGTTCGCTGAACATGATGCGGGCGAGCCGCAACATCCGGGCGCTCCCCACGCTTTCCTCCTCCCTGGGCAACGCGGCGCGTATGGCGATTGTCAGCGACGATTATGCCCGTGCCGTGCAGCTCATCCAGGAGCGCGCGCAGGTGGTGGACCGGATCGAGAAAGAATATCCGGATGCGCCCAAGGGCTTCGTGGACCAGCAGCGTGCATACATCTACAGCCTCCTGGCCTTCAGCCAGTATATGTTGGGCGACAAGGCGGCCGCCAGCCGCAGCGCCCGGACCTTCGAGGCGCTTCCCTGCAGCCAGGAACCGGAATTCCGGGACCACATCCTGAATTATTACCTCGCCTCCGGGAACGGCCCGCGCATCAGCGAGACCTACTCGGTCCTGGAGCCCTATTACCGGGAGCGCGTGGATACCGTGTCCACCGACTATGCCAACCTGCTGAAGAACTACGCCCAGGGACTGGACCTGATGGGCCGCGGCCACGAGGCCTACGAGACGCTTTCGCGCTTTACGGTGCTCTCCGACAGCCTGGTGCAGCGCGAGCGCCGCAGCGAGACGCTCATGTGGGCCCAGCAGATGAAGACGCAGGAGAAGGAGACCCTGCTGAGGGAAGAAGAGGCCAAGACGCGCAGCCAGCGCATCCTGCTCCTGGCCGCGATCATCATCATTCTGCTCGTCGTCTATCTGCTCGTCCGCGCTTACATTTACAACAAGGCCCTGGAAGCCAAGAACCGCAGCCTCTACCAGGAGATCCAGCAGCGCGAAAAGGCCGAGGCCCAGGAGCGCGAAGCCCTGCGGGCGCGGCCGGTCGAGACGCTTTCGCAGAGCCAGCAGCTCTACCGCAAGCTGTGCGAGCTGATGCAGGATCCCGAGGTCTTCACGAATCCTGAGATGAATCAGGACACGCTGGCCAGCCTCGCCGGCACCAACCGGACCTACGTCTATGACGCCCTGCGCGAATGCGCCGGCCAGACGCCCGTCGACTTCATCAACGGCTACCGCCTGCGCCACGCCACGCAACTCCTGTCCACCACGGACGACCCCGTCGCCCTGGTCGCCGAGCTCTGCGGATTCTCCCGCCGCACCTTCTACCGCCTCTTCAACGAAGCGTATAGCATGTCCCCTTCGGACTACCGGAAAGTGGCGGGGAAATAGGTTTTTCCCACTTTTTGCAGAATTGGCACAATGATTTGTAGGGGTGGCACAGCCATCCCTTTTGCTTGTCATACCTTTGCCGACGTGTTCAACGAGCAAAACGTATGGAAGCAACTTTCATCCTGACCGTAGCCCTGGCCTCCGCCATGATCGTGGTGGTGCTGGCACTCGTTTGCATCATCATCTACTACCGATGGCAGATCGGTGACAAGAACGCCGCGCTCGGCCGCTTCATCGACGAGAACGAAAAACTGCGGCAGAAGATAGACCGTTCCGGAATCATGAATCAATAAACCTTATAAAAAATGAAAAAAACAATCAAGACGCTCGCAGCCGTCCTTTGCTGCGCCCTCGCTTTCACCGCATGCACGAAAGATGAACCCGGCAATCCGACGCCTGAAACTGACCTCACGCCGGTGGCTGCCCTGATGGATTATTCCCTGACCATGGGCGAAGACATGCTGAACCTGTGCGACATCACCATCGAATACTACGATACCGATGGTAAGGTCAAAACCGAAGCGCTGACGAAGGGAAGCTGGGAGAAGCGGGTGCTTGCTCCGCTGCCCGTCAGCCTCGGCGTCCGCGTGAAGGCCAAACTGAAGTCCGGTGCCAATCCGAGCAGCCTGGAGTCTTTCACCGCCGCTTATGGCTATGATTATATGGGATATGCCGTCAATTCCACCGGCGGTGTGGTGAGTGACGTCGTCGGTCGCGGAAGCAGCACGAGCATGTCCATGAAGGGTGACAAAGTGGAAGAATGGCTCACCCGCCACGCCGACGGCCTCTTCTCTTTCCTTTACAGCTTCGACGCCAAGGGTAAGCCCACCCGCGAAACCTGGGAATAATACGGACAAGCGCAGAAGCCATGAAAAAGCTACTTGCTCTCGCGGCCACGCTGGTGGCCCTGCTGGTCTCCTCCTGCCAGCCCATCGAGACGGGAACCGTCATGTATCACGTGGACCTGGGGAATTTCTTTGACAACATGGATGTCCTCGCGTACTCCATCGACAAGGGATTTGAAAGCGCCGGACTCACGAAACTGGAAGTCGGCGTGCATTACTGGACGCTCAACGGAGAGAAGAACAGCTGCAACAAGAAGGCCCAGCAGGCCTTCCTGGACCGCTGCAAAGTCATCGACAAGGATCGCTCCCAGCTCCTGGTCCCTCTGGCGCTCAAGGGTGTCACCATCAAACTGATCTACACCTATCAGGGCGACCACGAACTCTGCACGTACACCTTTGTCGAAAACGATCTCTAATCAGGGGGCGGCGAAAGCCACCCTTTGAACCGTAAAAACCTTATAGAAGTATGAAGAAGAAACTGATGACGCTCGCAGTCGCGCTGAGCTGCGCGATGCTCCCGACCCTGCTCTCCTCGTGCGTCAAGGACGCACTCGAGTTCAAGCCGGAGGTCACCCTGCCCCGGGATGCCGAGTTCGAAGACGGCGCCCTGCTGGTGCCGCAGCCGGCGGGAGAGTTTACCCTTGATATCGCGACCAGCGGCGAATGGCGCATCGAGAGCGACCGCCGCTTCCTGCGCCCCGCGCCCGCGGAAGGGAAAGGCAACGCCACCGTTACCGTCAGCGTTCAGGCCAACCAGAGCGATGAACGCAAGCTGGGCCATCTTACCATCGTCTTCCCTGGCCACGAAGGTCAGAACAAGACCCTCACCGTGGAGCAGGCGTGGTACGGTGATCCCGTGCCGAATGGTGCTGACATCATTGATACTTCCAATAAGATTTATGCCGTTGGCTACAGCTACGATTGCATGGGCGAGTATGCCAGCCCCAATTCGGTGAAGATGGAGGTGTTTGACACCCAGGCGCTGATGAAGGAAGACATATTGGCTTTGAATGCCCCGCAGACATCGCTCATGAGCACCATCATCACGGGTAGCAGTATCTCCGAACTGACAGACAAACTGGCGGTGAAGGCCAACGTCAGCGGCGGCTTCGGCAAATTCAAGGCCGAGGCCGGTGCGTCCTACGACATGAACAACTCCAAGAGCACCAGCTATGAGTATGCATCTTCTTATTTCGACTATATCATTCGTCGAGCCTCTTTAAGCCTGAGCCTGGAAGCATTGAAGGATACCTATATGACGGATGACGCCTATAATGACATCAACGGTGTTCCCGTTACGAATGCTCGCGGCGTCCGGAAAGTACGTTATCCCTCTCCTACGAAAAACAACACGGAGGGCTTCAAAAAGCTGGTCGAACAATATGGCACACATGTTATCGTGGAGGCCGGCCTGGGCGGCCGTCTGCGCCACACCATGGCGGTGGACATCAGCCAAATCAGCAAATCTTACGATGTCAAGGCTTTCGCCAAGGCCAGCTACCAGGGTGTTGTTGATGCGGGAATAGACGTAGATAAATTGTTCAGGAATTCGTATAAGGAATACAAGGATTGTACTTCCACCAAAGTAGAAACGTTGGGCGGCGACGCGGACCTGGCCAAGATGCTTAGTACGCCGAGTGGATTTACCTCGGAGAACGTGAAAGATTGGAAGTATTCGGTAACGGGAGAGAACATGGCGCTGGTCAGCTTCGGCGACAAGTCGCTCGTGCCGCTCTACGAACTGGTGGAGCGCAACGCTACGCTGGAGAACGGCGGATTTGACGGCCAGGCGCGCTATGAGGCATTGCGAGATTATATCGAGAGTGGCTGCAGCAATGATTTCTCCACCTACGAATGCGGTACCGTTACGAAGATCCAGGTTCCCTCGTTCTCCGACAAGCAGAATGGCGGCACGCTCATCCAGGACGTGTGGCTCGGCGGCCAGTGGGTGGGTCAGGTGTGCGAGGAGTACCTGCCGCTGATCGATATGAACAAGCGCGTCACCGTGGTCTATCCGGTCTTGAATAACAGGCCGCGCTACAATATGGGCTTCTTCATCGGAGACGAAGACCACAAGCCCGCCCGGGTGTCCTGGGAGGGTAGAAATTATCGGATTGTGGAATACTCGGAGCTGAACTTCGGCGCGACGGATGCGCTCTATTTGCGCGGCGCCTCCGTTGCTCCCAATGCCGCGGAAGGTACCGAGGTCAGGCAGGGCACCTTGAAGGATGAGTATCTGGAAGGCTATGGATACGATGGCAGCAAGAACGCGCCATACAATTATCCGCTTGTAAAGGTATTCAACCAGATATGGACAAGGTCCTGCTATAAGTACTACTCAAGAAGCACGGATGGGATACTCTACGTCAGGACCGCGACATATAACGGTGAGCTGTATGCTTATTACAGTATAAGTGATGTTGAAGAAGGTGTCTCGCCCAGGTATGGATATCGAGTAGAGTTCCCTTCCGGTTGGAAGATAGGAAAGGAAGAAGACTATAAGGACATGGTCAAGAGTCTGGAGGAAAGCAATATCTCCAGCCCCGGAGGGGCTTTGCTCCAGGGCGGACAGACAGGCTTTGATGTCATATTCGCCGGAAAGTTCGGCAATAATGGTTGGGAGGGCAGTACCGCCGGGATGCATTATGCGCTCTGGGCTCAATATGGAAATGGGAATACCCGCCGGATCAAGTTCTTGAGTGACGGAACCATCCTTTATGAAGATTTCCCGGGAGGAAACTTCCATTGCATCCGCCTCATTAAGCAATAAACATCATAATAACCAAACAGAGCAGCGATTACTTCGCTGCTCTGTTTTATTGGATTCATCGGAACACGCTATTCTTTGACCCGGATGGTCATGAAGCCGGGGTTGACGGGGGCCTCGAGGGCGATAATTTTGTGGTCGGCGCCCAGCGAGCGCCAGAAGATCAGCTCGTTGCCGCTGCCGTTCTCCATGACGCCGCGGCCTGTCAGGCGGAGCACGAAGCGGTCGAACTCCTGGCCCGGGAACTTCTCCTGGTCCCGGCCCTGATAGACCAGCACGCCCGGGTAGCGCTCTTCGCCCAGAATCAGGTTCAGATCCTCCGATTTGAAGGGTGCCTCCAGGGAGCGGACGAACAGGATGACGGAGAGCAGATCATAGGTTTTGCCGTCCAGCGGGAAGGTATTGTTGCTGGTGTCCTTCACCCCCTGGAAGGTGGTCTCGATCTGCTTGCTGTCGCGGTTATACAGGAAGGTGAAGCGGACGTCCTTACCGCCCTTCTTGTGAGGATTGTCGAAATAGAGCGGCTGCACGTCCGCCTGCGCGATATAGCCTTCGGCCGTCATGTCGGCGCCGATGAAGAGGCTGAATATGGCCGAGGTCTTGATGACGGCCTTGGCATGATAGGCCGGATAGCTCTTCCACTTGTCCGCGTTCACGCTCATGTCGATCGAGGCGACCTTGGCGTTGATGGCGCCCCATTTGTAGCGGATCTCGTAGTTGACGGTGCCCAGCGCTTCCTTGGGAAGCTTGCGCGCTTCGCACAGGGAAGTGGCAATCAGCAGGAGAGAAAGCAGAAGGAGAAATTTCTTCATATACTTGACGTTTCGTGCAAAGGTACAAAAACTATGCGAATTCCCGAAAAACGCAAATTGCGGGTCGGATTTCGCAAAAACCGCACCGAAGTTATTCCCTTTTTTCTATCTTTGTGACAGATGATTGTCAGATAAATGGTTATGAGCAAGCATTTTACTCTCCCTTACGAAGGTGGGCTGACCGAGAAAGACCTCCCGGCAGGCATCCTGCACAATTATGAGAAGATCTGGACGGACATCTGTCCGGAAGCGCGGACGGCGTCGCTCGCCGTGGCGGATCTGATCGTCGAAGGCATCAAAGCCTGCGAGGGCCGGCTGTTCCGGCTGGGCCTGACGACCGGTGCCACGCCGGCCCTGCTCTACGAAGAGCTGCTGCACCGCTACCAGGCGGGCCAGGTGTCCTTCCGGCAGGTGGAGGTCGTCTCCATCGACGAATACTACCCGTCCTCCTCGGACGAGCTGCAGAGCCGCAACCACCGCCTCCACGAGGCGTTGCTGGACAAGGTGGACATCCTGCCGGAGAACGTGCACATCCCCGACGGCACCGTGCCGCAGGCGGAAGTGTCCGCCTATTGCGCCGCCTTCGACAAGATCGCCCGCGACCTGGATCTGTTGGTGATCGGGGTCGGCGAAGAGGGACAGGTCGGCTTCAACGAAGCCGGCAGCAACGAGAAGACGCGCACGCGCACCGTCCGCCTGTCCTATAGCTCCCGCAAGCGCCAGTCGCGCAACTTCGGCCACGACCTGGCGGCCACGCCGCAGAGCGCCATCACGATGGGTATCAGCACGATGCTCACCGCCCGCCGCATTGTCCTGATGGCCTGGGGCGAAGACAAGGCCCAGGCGGTCAAGGACATCGTCGAGGGCGAGATGACGCCCGCCTGCCCGGCCTCCCTGCTGCAGCGGCACGACCATATCCATTTCTACACGGACGCGACGGCGGGCAGCCTGCTCACCCGCGTGGTGGCCCCCTGGCTGGTGGGTCCCTGCGACTGGACGCAGAAGCTCATCCGCAAGGCGGTCGTCTGGCTCTGCGAGACGGTCGGCAAGCCGATCCTCAAGCTGACCGAGCGCGACTACCTGGAGAACTCCCTGAGCGAGCTCCTGGAGCTCTACGGTCCTTATGACCAGATCAATATCCGGGTCTTCAACGACCTGCAGCATACCATTACCGGCTGGCCGGGCGGCAAGCCGAACGCCGACGACAGCACGCGTCCGGTCCCGGCCGCACCGTTCCCCAAGACGGTGCTCATCTTCTCGCCGCACCCGGACGACGACGTCATCTCGATGGGCGGCACCTTCATCCGTCTGGTGTCCCAGGGGCACGACGTGCATGTGGCCTACGAGACCTCGGGCGACGTGGCGGTCCACGACGACGTGGTCCTGCAGCACTTCGACGCAGCCTACCAGCTGGGTCTGGCCGACCGCTTCGAGGAGGTCCGCTACCTGGTGGCCCAGAAGGTTCCGGGCGAGCCGGAGCCGCGCGAGCTGCTGGAGATGAAGGCGGCCATCCGCCGCAGCGAGGCGCGCGCCGCCGTTCGCTCCTTCGGGCTGGACGACAACACGAACGCCCATTTCCTGAACCTTCCGTTCTACGAGTCCGGCGGCATCAAGAAGAAGCCGCGCACGCAGGCCGACGTGGACATTATCAAGGACCTGGTGCGCCGCCTCAAACCGCACATGATCTTCATGGCCGGCGACCTGGCCGATCCGCACGGCACGCACCGCGTGTGCACCGAGGCGGCCCTGGAGGCCGTGGAGCAGCTGCGCGCCGAGGGCAACGACTGGCTCTCCGAGACGCACATCTGGCTCTACCGCGGCGCCTGGATGGAGTGGGAGCTGGGCCGCGTGGACATGGCCGTTCCCCTGAGTCCGGACGAGGTCGTGATGAAGCGCCACGCCATCTTCCGCCACCTCTCGCAGAAGGACATCGTCCCGTTCCCGGGCGAGGATCCGCGCGAATTCTGGCAGCGCGCGGAGGAGCGCACGCAGAACACCGCCCGGCAGTACGACCGCCTGGGCATGGCTGAATACCAGGCCATCGAAGTATTCCTGAAACTTTGTTAATAATATGAAACTAATCATCCGCAACAACGCCGCAGAAGGCTCCCTGTGGGCCGCGCACCGCATCGCCGACGCCATCAACGCCAAGGCCGCCCGCACCTCCGAGCCCTTCGTGCTCGGTCTCTGCACCGGTTCCACCCCCATAGGAACCTATAACGAACTCATCCGCATGGTCCGTGACGGGGAAGTCAGCTTCAAGAACGTGATCTCGTTCAACATGGACGAATACGTCGGCCTGCCGGTGGATCATCCCGAGAGCTATCATTCCTTCATGCACCGCCAGCTCTTCGACCATATCGACGAGCCGGCGGAGAACATCCACATCCTCGACGGCAATGCCGCCGACCTGGATGCCGAGTGCGCCGCGTATGAGGAGGCCATCGCCGCCGCCGGCGGATTCGACCTGTTCCTCGGCGGTGTGGGCGAAGACGGCCACATCGCGTTCAACGAGCCCTTCTCCCCGCTGTGCTCCCGCACGCGGGTGATGACCCTGACGCAGGACACGCGCGAAGTCAACGCCCGCTTCTTCGGCGGCGATCCGGAGGCGGTTCCCGCCCAGGCGCTCACCGTCGGCGTCGCCACGGTGCTTTCCGCCCGCGAGGTGGTCATCCTGGCCTTCGGCCCGCGCAAGGCCCGCGCGCTGCGCGACGCCGTGGAGGGCCCGATGTCGCACTACTGCACGCTCAGCGGCATGCAAAACCACGCCGACGGCATCATCGTCTGTGACGAATCCGCCGTCGGTGAGTTGAAAGTCTCAAGCTATCGCTATTTCAAGGCCGTCGAGGCCGCGGAGAATCGCTTATAGGTTCTTGAAACTGATCTTGTAGAGCTTGGACGTGGTGTCGTCGCCGACCCAGATGCACTGGCGGTCGCGATCCACGTACAAGCTTTCTCCGTTATCGATGAAGGGCACCGGGTAGGAGGCGATCACCTTGCCTTCCAGGGTGCAGAGATTGATCGTGCGCGCCTCGCTGTCCGGGATCCAGAGCGCCTTGCGCACCGGGTCGTAGCAGAGGTCGGAGATGTCGATGATGCCCTCGGTGATCTCCGTGCGGTCGAGGATGCCCTCGGTCGGGGAGAAGCGGATGAGCAGGCGCGGCTTGGCCTGGTTGCCGAGCAGCAGGGTGCCGTCGTTCATCCAGGTGATGGCCTCGAGACCGCTGTTGGTGCGGTAGCCCACTTCCTTGATGACCGTAAGCAGCTCGGATTCCTTGTATTCCGGGGCGCGGAGCCGGCGGACTTCCTGCTTGCGCTCGACGATGTAATAGACATCCCCGGTGGCCGGGTCCACCGTGACGCCCTCGCAGTCCATGCTGCGCTCCGCCACGAAGAAGGGCTTCGTCTCGCCCGTCCAGCTGACGGCGTAGACGCCCTTCTCGTCAGAGGCGGCCAGGAAGCCGTTTCCGTCCGGCGCCAGGCAGAGGCCGGAGATTTCGGGAACTTCCGTGTCAATGGTCGTATAGTCGCCCATCACCGGCAGGCTGGCCTGCTGCTTGAAAGCGTCCCAGTCGTAGTACGGCCAGTTGTCGGTCTCCAGCGGCAGATGCGCCTCCTTGCCGTTGAGGAGCACCTTGAAGAGCACCTTCGCGGAGCGCGGGTTGCGGTAGAAGACGAAGTGCAGGTTGGCGCCCATCGGCACCTCGTGCAGCTGGCACCAGAAGGGGATCTCGTCCGGATCGGTGACGTCGTGGTTGAAGCCGTTCACGCCGAGGGTCATCAGCAGCGGCAGGAAGGTGTAGTCGTGGCCGAAGCGCAGGTCGGCGCCCGTCTCGCCGGAGGCGATGCGCGCGTCAGCCTTCGCGATGATGTCGTCCACGATGGGCTGGTAGCCCAGGTGCGTGGGCCAGGCGTTGGCGTAGAACTGGAAATCGTCGATCTTCCAGAGGGCGATGCGCTCCTCGGGGGTGAAGATGTCCGTGAAATCCAGGTCCGTGTCCAGGCTGTTCATGCCGGCGGCGAAGAAGTACAGATAGGACACGAAGTCCCACTGCTCCGCAGTCGGAAGGGCCTTGTCGCTGTCCTTGAACAGGCGCGCGAGGATGGCTCGGTAGTCCACCGTGCGCTCGATATACTGCTCCCAGGTCTCGCTGAAGCTCACCGGCGTGCGGAGGTAGCTGTCGTTGCGGAAGGGGTTGTTGCGGTCGAGCGGCAGAATGGCCGGCAGGAAGCTGACGCCGAAGTTCTCGAAGATGTCGAGCTTCGCATCCTTCGCCTTCAGGCCGAGGCAGAAGGAGGACATGGTCATGATGCAGCGGGTCGAGGTGGAGGTCCAGGAGCGGACGGCCGCCCCTTTCCCGAACACCTTCGGGAAATTCTCATACATCCGCGCGGCCAGCTCCTGCTGTTGCTGCCAACCCTTGCGCGAGAGGTCGCCCACGCGGTAACGTACGGACGGATACAGGCTGTCGAAGCGCTGCTTGAACGAGGCCCCGAGCGGGGTCAGGTTGTCCGCCTCGGCGGCGGCGCCGAGCACGTTGTTCAGGCGCTCGTACATATCGCTCTGCCAGGCGTAGCGGGCGCCGTGGCGGCCGTAATGGCTGATGTAGAAAGGCTGGTAGCCCTTGGGCGCGGGCGAAAGTGCGACGGCCCCGGTCGGGCAGAGATAGTCGGTGCCGGCGAGCAGGGCGGGGTTGTCCTGCAGGTCCTGCAGGACGTTGAAGTTCTGGGCGCCGGCGCTCAGGGCGGCGGTGCACAGCACAGCGAAAAGAAGGATTCTACGGATCATAAGTTGGTTTTTTTCTGTTGGTGGTGCTCGCGCCATTCATTCGGCGAGCAGCCATAGATTTGCTTGAAACGGCGGGAGATGCTCTTGGTGTCGTTCTCTCCCAGGGACAGCGCGATGCCGACCACCTGCTCGTCCGTGTCGAGGAGCAGTTCGGCGAAGCGCTTGATTTTCAGGTCGGATATGTACTGGTAGAGGGTCTGCCCGGTCACGACCTTGAAGCGGCGCTCCAGCAGGCGGCGGGACAGGGCGACCTCTGCGATGACGTCCTTGACGGAAATCTTCTTCTGGTAGTTGCGGTGGATGAACTGCACCGCTTTCTGGATCTGGGCGTCGTCCGTGGCAAAGGCCGCCGTGGAGATGCGCCCGACGATCTTGACGGGCTTCAGGACCACGTCCTCCAGCGGGGCGGTGGGGTTGGCCACGCGGCGCTCGATGAGCTCCGCGGCCTTGTAGCCGCCCTCCTCGATGTCCACGAAGATGCTGGACAGGGTGGTGCTGCCGAGGCTGCAGAGCAGCTCGTCGTTATCGACGCCGATCACCGACACCTCGTCGGGAATCCGCACGCCGGCGGCGTGGCAGGCCTCGATGAGGTTGTTGCCCTGGTTGTCGTCGCAGGCCATGATGCCGATGGGCTTGGGGATCATCCGGAGCCATTCGCGCAGCCGGTCCCGCTCGTAGTACCACAGGTGGTCGATGTCCTGGAGGTTGTAGGCGTAGAAGGTGCTGCCGTATCCGGCGGCCTCCACTTCCCGGCGGAAACCCTCGCAGCGCTCGTCGGACCAGCACACCTCGTTGAAGCCGAAGAAGCCGAAATTCCGGAAGCCGCGGTCGATGTAGAAGCGGGCGGCCATGCGGCCGGTCCCGAGGTAGTCGGCGGTGATGTTGGGGATGGTCTTGAAGCGCTTCTTGAAATCCTGCGCCACGACCACGATGCCGTTCTTGCCGAACAGGCTCACGTCATCCGTCTCCTCGAACTGCCCGATCACGGCGTCGGCACCCCAGTCCTTGGCCCACTTGACCACCCCGGGGATGCCGATCTTCGCCTTGAAGGATGGCGGCATCCGGCAGATGGCCCACTGCTCTTTGCGGCGGGAATAGCGGACGATGCCCTGCAGGAGCTTGTTCGCGAAGGACTCCGTGAAGTCGGTGATGATCAGCAGGCGTAACATGGGATCAATGACGGTGATAGCTGATGCCGAGCTCGTCGTAGTACGGATACTCGTGGTCCGTGATGATGCTGAAGAACTGGTCGAAGTCGGCCGTGAAGGCCGGATCGTCCGGAGCGGTGGTTCCGGCCCAGGCGGGGTTGGCGTTCCAGCCGCGCTCGAAGAGGCCCAGGGACTTCGGGAAGAAGTAGTAGGTCACGTGATCGAAGCAGCGGAGCGTCTCGGCCCAGAGATGGCCCTCGACGCCCAGGATCTGCGGACGGGCGGCCGGCTGCAGGGCCGGTTTGCCCTCGCCGGCATGCGTGAGGTCCACGGGCGCGCCGTAGTCGTCCCAGCGGACGGAACGGTACATGTCGAAAGGCTGCAGGGAGAAGCTGCGGCGCTCGTCCACGAATCCGCCCCAGGAGTGCCCGCGCTCGGTCTTGCCGTAATTGTAGGCGAAGTCCATGTAGCAGTTGGGGGCGCTGGAGATGATGACGGGGATGCCCTCGTTCGCGAATTCGTACGGGAGCACGTCGCGGCCGTGCGAGACGGTCCAGAGGTTGGTGAGCGCGAGGTTGCCCTTCAGGCGCGCCAGCGTGGCGGGCTCGATGTTCTGGCAGATGTCCTGCCAGCCGCCCAGCTTGATGCCGCGGGCTTCGGCGATGTCCATGACGCGGTTCAGGAAGTAGTCCTTGAGCCAGCCGATGTCGCTGCGGCCGTTCGACGCCATCAGGGCCTGGCAGGCCGGGGAGGCGGTCCAGGCGCCGTCCGGGACCTCGTCGCCGCCGACGTGGATGGCGTCGAGCGGCACGCCCGCCTCGTCATAGAGCGCGATCAGCGCGTCGAACACGGTCTCGAAGAAGGTATACGTGCTGGGCAGGGCCACGTTCATGACGTTGTCGGTGTAGTCCTGCACGGATTCATATTCGGAAGCGTCCTCCGGCTCGGAGAGCAGGCAGGAGGCGTCGCCGGTACGGGCGGCGCGGACCTCCATGGACTTGACTGCCGCGCGGGAGTGGCCCGGGGTGTCGAATTCCGGGATCACGCGGATGCGGCGCTCCCAGGCGTAGCGGAGGATTTCGACGAAGTCGGCGTGGGAATAATAGCCGTTGCCGGGGGAGTCGTCGCCGGGCTTCGCCGCCACGCAGTAGGTGGGCTGGAGGCCGTCCGGCTCGGAAATGGAGCCGTCCGCGTTGAGGACAGGCAGGCAGCGGAACGCGCCGTAGGAGGTGAGCTCCGGCAGGGCGTCGATTTCGATGCGCCAGCCTTCGTCATCGCCGAAGTGCAGGTGCAGGAAGTTGGCCTTGTAGGCGGCCATCATATCGATCAGGCGGAGCAGGTCCGTTTTCTTCGTGAAATTGCGGCTCACGTCCAGCATCAGGCCGCGCCAGGGCAGGTCGGGCCAGTCGGTGACCACGGCTGCGGGGACCTGGGCGCCCTGCGCGTTGCGGCGGAGGCGGTCCAGGGTGGTGCGGGCGTAGCAGGCGCCGTCCTCGTCGGCCGCCTCGATGCGGACTTCGCCGTCCGCGAGGGTCAGGCGGTACCAGCCGGGCCGCTGTCCGTCGAGCAGGGTGACGGTCGGCGTGGCGGAGAGTTCGGTCTCGCCGCCGAGGGTCTTCACCTCTTTCAGGCGGGGAATGAGGTCATAAACCCCCGTCTCCACGTGCGTGTAGCCGAAGACCGGGACGGCCTCGGCGGGCAGGAAACGGTATTCAGCCTCCACGGGCACGGGCTTGCCGCCCTTGCGCTGGAGGAAGAATCCTTCCGGTGCGCGGCACTGGTTGACCAGCGGGCGGGCTTGGTAGTTCAGGACCATCTCCGCGCCCTGGGTGTCCGCGGCGGGCACGACACGGTACAGCGTACCGCTGATATGTTCGATGGATCCGGGAGCGCCTTCCTCCATCGTGACCGGCGTGCGGAACTGGCTGAACCAGATGGTCCAGTCGGTGCCTGCCGGCGGGTTCTGGATGGTCAGGACATGGGCGGCGCGGCCGGTTTCGGGGTCGGTCGGACCTTCGGTCCAGACGATGTGACAAGGTGCGGTGCACGATACGCAAAACGCGTACGCGATAAAAAGAAGGAAAAGATGTTTAGTGTTCACAATCAGCGGGTTTATTTTCCGATACAAATATGTAAAAAAAAGCGGAGCGGAAAAACAGCTTGACGCAAAATGCGAACGCAAATACGCAAAATTGTTTTTCTGCTAAGAATCAAATCCATATTTTTGCAAAAAATCACACAGAAAAATGACACTTGGAATTGACGTCGGAGGTACCAACCTGGTCCTGGGCCTGGTCCAGGACGGCAAGATCGTAAAGCGGGTTTCCAACCCGTGGTTCCCGCATGAGGCCAGCCTGCAGGAAACGCTGGACACGCTGTCGGAGCGGATTTCCGGCATCATCACCCCGGACACGGATAAAATCGGCATCGGTGTCCCGTCCGTCGTGGACGTCAACCGGGGAATCGTCTATGATACCGTCAACATTCCTTCCTGGACGGAGGTCCCGCTCAAGGAAGTTCTCGAGCAGCGCTTCGGCATCCCCGTGGCCGTGAACAACGACGCCAATTGCTACGCGATGGGCGTGTACGAAGGTTATGCGGCCGACGCAAAGCCCGAAGTGCTCGTCGTCATCACCCTGGGTACGGGTGTCGGCATGGGCATCGTGGACCGCGGCCGGCTCTTCGTCGGCGCCAACTGCGGCGCCGGTGAGCTCGGCAGCCTCCCGTACCGCGGCGCCACCCTGGAGGCCTTCTGCAGCAAGCAGTTCTTCGCCGGCAGCGGCTGGGACAGCATGACCGCTTCCCAGGCCGCGCGCAACGGCGATCCCCGCGCCATCGCCCTCTTCACCGAGCTGGGCAAGCGCCTGGGCGACCTGCTCTGCACGGTCATGTTCGCCTACGATCCGAGCCACATCGCCTTCGGCGGCGGTGTCGCCTACAACTACCCGCTCTTCCGGCAGTCCATGGAGGCGCGCCTGAAGCGGGATTTCCCGTATAAATCCAGCCTGGAAAAATTGACCATCGACGTCTGCACCGGCGACGACATCCCGGTGATTGGCGCGTCTTTAATCTGATCCGCGTATGAAGAAGATTCTCTATCTCCTCTTGACAGTGACGCTCTGCGCCTGCGGGCAGCAGGGCCGGATGGCCTCCGGGGACGAACTCGTCCTGGACGGGGCCTGGCAGCTCACCCGCGAAGGCGCGGCCGAGCAGTATGCCGCCACGGTGCCTTCGACGGTGTGTGGCGTCCTTTCGGAAGCCGGCTATTTCGGCGACGACCTCTTCACGGGGCGCAACTACGCCGCCGTGGACCGGACGCCGTTCGACGATAGCTGGACCTACAGTACCGAATTCGCGGCCACGCCGGCCGCGGGCCAGTATTTCGAACTGGTATTCGACGGCCTGAACTACTATGCTGACATATTCCTGAACGGTACGCAGATCGCGGCCTCCGACACCACCTTCGGCGTCTTCCGCCGCCGGGCGTATGAGGTCGCTTCCCTGCTGAAGGGCAACAACCGCCTGGAAGTCCGCCTGCGCCGCGCGCAGAAGGGCGACCTGAACATCGGCTTCGTGGACTGGAATCCCCGTCCCTTCGACGAGAGCATGGGTATCGTCCGTCCGGTCACGCTCCGGGCCACCGGCGCCGTGTCGGTCGAGGACGTGTTCGTGGTCCCGAACCTGAATGTGGAGACGCTCGCGGAGGCGGACCTGGAGCTGCGCGTGAAGCTGCGCAACCATGCCGACCAGCCCGTCGAGGGCACGCTGAAGCTCGCGCTGGACGGCGTGGGCGAGGCATCTGTCCCCGTCAGCCTGCCGGCCGCTTCGCTCCAAACCCTCGTGCTGACGCCGGAGCAGCTGTCCCTGCTGCATCTGGACCAGCCCCGCGTGTGGTGGAGCTATGACCTGGGCACGCCCGAACTGTATCACCTCGCCGCGTGCGTGGAGCTGAAAGGCGCCGTGTCCGACCGCAAGGAGGTCGACTTCGGCGTGCGGAGCATCACCAGCTGCCTGACGGCCGAGAACTACCGCCAGTTCAAGCTGAACGGCCGCGACATCCTGATCAAGGGTGCCGGCTGGACCGACGACCTCTTCCTGCGCGACACGCCGGAGAGCATCCGCCAGCAGGTCGAGTATGTCAAGGATATGAACCTGAACTGCATCCGTTTCGAGAATATCTGGGGCAAGGACGACACGGTCTATGACCTCTGCGACCAGCTCGGCGTGCTCGCCCTCGCGGGCTGGAGCTGCCAGTGGGAGTGGGAGGACTACTGCGGTCTGCCCGAGGTCCACGGCTACGGCTGCATCAACACCCCGGAGACCGAGGACCTGGCCGTCGCGTATTTCCGCGACCAGGTGGTGCGCCTGCACAACCACGCCGCCCTGATCGGCTGGCTGACCGGCAGCGACCGCATCCCGAATCCCCGCCTCGAGCAGCGCTATATGGAGATTTACGACGCCGAGGAATACCGTCCCTATGTCTGCTCCGCCAAGAACCTGGAGAGCAGCATCACCGGCTGGTCCGGCACCAAGATGGAAGGCCCGTATGAGTACGTGGCCCCCGACTACTGGTACCGCAACACCGACGCGGGCGGCGCCTTCGGCTTCAATACCGAGACCGGCATCGGCGCCAACCTGCCGCAGGCGGAGTCCCTGCGCCGCATGATCCCGGAGGAGGCCCTCTGGCCCCTGTCCGACAGCTGGAGCTATCATTGCACCGCATCCGGTTCGGCGATGAATTCGCCGGCCATGCTCAATACCATCATCGAGAACCAGTACGGCGCCGCCCGCGATTTCACGGACTTCGTCCGCAAGGCACACGCCGTGGACTACGACGGCACGCGTGCCATGTTCGAGTCCTTCCGCGCCCGCATGCCGAAGAGCACCGGCATCGTCCAGTGGATGCTGAACTCCGCCTGGCCGTCCCTCTACTGGCAGCTCTACGACTGGTACGGCGCTCCGACCGCCGCCTACTACGGCACGAAGAAGGCCTGCGAGCCCGTCCAGCTGATCTTCGACTACGCCGACCGCAAGGTCTACGCAGTCAGCGAGCGGCCGGAAGCCTGCACGCTCAAGGCCAGCTACACCGTCTATGACGAGCACTCCCGCGTGCTGGGCAGCGACAGCCGTGAGCTCAAGCTGGACTACCGCCAGAGCCTGCCGGTCTTCGACCTGCGCCGCTTCGACGGCAAGCCGCACTTCGTCGCGCTTGCCCTCACGCAGGCCGACGGCACCCCCGTTGCAGACAACTTCTACTGCCTGCCCGCCAGGGACAGCGAATATAATTGGTCGAAGACCAACTGGTACCTGACCCCGATCACGCGCCACGCCGACCTGCGCTTCGCCTTTGCGCAGGAGCCTGCGGACGTGCAGATGAGCGTGGAGGGCGGCAACGGCGCCTGGACGGTGACCCTGTCCAACAAGTCCGACGTCATCTCCTATATGAATATCGTGAAGGCCCTGGACGCCGACGGCCAGCTGGTCGCCCCGGCCTTCTGGAGCGACAACTTCTTCCCGCTCCTGCCCGGCCAGACCAAGACGGTCAGCTGCCGCACGGAGGCGAAGGACGTGCATTTCGCGCTGGACTGCGGCGCGCAGGCCGCCCCGCTGACGGAGGAGGAAGACATTTCCCGCAACCGTTCCAAGTACGCGAACGACCAGTTCCGCGAGGATGACCAGTACACGGTGGCCGAGCCGTACGAGACGGTGACGGTGTCCCAGCCCCGCTCGAAGAAGATCAAGAACATCATCTTCATGATCGGCGACGGCATGGGCGTGGAGCAGGTCAGCTGCGGCTGGGTGCTCAACGGCGGCCATCTCAATATGGACAACATGCCGTATTCCGGCTTCTCCCGCACCTACGCGGTGGACCGCCTCGTCACGGACTCCTGCGCCGGCGGCTCCGCCCTGGCCACGGGCGTGAAGACGCGCTACCATTATATGGGCGTGGATCCGGAGGGCAATCCGGTGCCGTCCATGCTGCACCGTGCCCAGCAGAAGGGCATGAAGACCGGCGTCGCGGTGACCTGCCGCATCAATGACGCCACGCCGCTCGACTTCGTGGGCCATTCCCTCGACCGCGACGAGGAGGAGATCAACGCCGCCCAGTACGTGGACAGCGAGGTGGACTTCCTGTCCGGCGGCGGCATCCAGTTCTGGCAGAACCGCTCCGACGGCCGCGACCTGGTCCAGGAAATGGTGGACCGCGGCTACACCTTCGTGGACAACCGCGAGGACCTGAACAAGGTGGAGAGCGGCCGCGTGCTCGGCCTCTTCGCTCCGCTCGAGATGGAGCCAGCCCTGGACCGCGGCCCGGTGCTCGAGGACTGCGCCATGAAGGCCATCGAGCTGCTGGACAATAAGAAAGGCTTCTTCCTGATGATCGAGGGCTCCAGCATCGACGACTGGTGCCACCGCCAGAAAGTCGGCTACATGGCCGAGGAACTCTTCGACTTCGACCGCACCATCGGCAAGGTCCTGAAGTGGGCCGAGCAGGACGGACAGACCCTGGTCGTCGTCACGGCTGACCACGCCACCGGCGGCCTGACGCTGATCGACGGCAGCCTCGAGAACCGGACCGTCAAGGTGCATTTCTCCACCAAGGGACACAACGGTATCCTCGTCCCGGTCTTCGCTTATGGACCGCATGCTGAGGAGTTTACGGGTGTTCACGAAAATGGCGAAATCGGACAGATTCTCCTCACACTTATGAAATAAAACGGCCCCTGTGCGCAAATTGTGTATAGGAATACGCAAAAATGTCTCCAACATGGGACCGAATTAGATACTTTTGTAGCACAAACCACTTAAATCACTTCATTTTAATTTAAATAACCTTATGAAAGCCAAAAAAATCTTTCTGTTCCTTCTGTCGGGATTGGCTGCATTGACTGTCAATGCGCAGAACCTGACGGTGACGGGAACGATCACCGACGGCGCCAGCGGGGATCCTGTCCCCTTCGCGTCTGTCGTTGTCAAGGGTACGGGCGCATGGTGCACCTCCGACGCTGACGGTCACTTCTCCGTCGAAGCGCCTGCGACTGCAACGTTGTCCGTGGAGAGCCTCGGCTATGTCTCGGCGGAAGTCGCCGTGAACGGCAAGAACTCCCTGAGCATCACGCTCTATCCGGATCTGGACCAGCTTTCCGAGGCAGTCGTCATCGGTTACGGTGTCCAGCAGAAGAAACTCCTCACCGGATCCACCGTCCAGGTGAAGGGTGGCGACCTGACCAAACTCAGCACTACTTCCGTCCTGGGCGCTCTCCAGAGCCAGAGCCCGGGCGTTACCATCACGCAGGCTTCCGGCCAGCCCGGCGAGGGCTACAAGGTCAACATCCGTGGTATGGGTACGATCGGTGATTCCGATCCGCTCTACGTTATCGACGGTGTGGCGGGCGGCAGCCTCAGCGCGCTCAACCCCGCTGACATCGAGTCCATCGACGTCCTCAAGGATGCTGCTTCGGCCGCCATCTACGGTGCCCGTGCTGCGAACGGCGTCGTGCTCGTGACCACCAAGCAGGGTAAGGAAGGCCGCGCCGTGGTGTCCTACGACGGCTACTATGGCTGGCAGTTCATCTCCAAGATGCCGAACCTCTGCAACGCCAAGGAGTACATGGACGCCCTCGACCTGATGTACAAGAACGAAGGCATCGCCCTGACCAACTGGGCCGCCGTCCTCCCCGCCAAGCTCTACCAGTCCATCATGAATGGCAGCTGGAAGGGTACCAACTGGATGGAGGAAGCGTATAACAAGGGTGCCATGACCACCAACCACGCGATCAACGTGACCGGCGGCACGGCAGACCACAAGTACGCCATCGGTCTGTCCTACACCGGACAGGACGGTATCATCGGTTACAACAAGATCAACCCGGTGAACGCCAAGTATCAGCGCTACACCTTCCGTGTCAACACCGACAACGTGGTGATCAAGAACGACAAGCTCGACATCCTGCGCATCGGCCAGACGCTGAACTTCAACCACAGCACCAACAGCGGTATCGCTGACGATGTGGATATCTACTGGAACTCCGTGCACAACATCCTCCGTGCGACGCCGGTCCTTCCTGCCTACACCTATGACGAGCAGGGCAATGTGACGGGCTTCTACGATCAGGAGGCGCGTGCCGCCGAAGGCTGGACCTTCGACACCGCCACCAGCTCCGCGAACCCGCTCGCTTACGACTACTACACCTCCCGCGGTCTGAACCAGAGCTCCAGCTTCACCCTGCAGGCCAGCATCTTCGCTGAACTGCAGCCGATCAAGAACCTCAAGTTCAAGACCCAGTTCGGTTATTTGATGACCGCCGGTTCCTCCCGCTCCTACAACATGATCTACAACATCAACCCCAAGGTGTTCAACGATTTCGACAATGTGAGCCAGAGCATGAATACGAACCAGCGCATCACCTGGGAAAATACGGTGTCCTACTCCTTCTCCATCGCTGACAAGCACAACTTCGATGTCGTGGCCGGTCAGTCCATCGAGAAGTGGGGCATGGGTGCCTCGGTCAAGGGAACGGGCTACAACTCCATCTTCCCGAACGACTTCGAGCGTGCTTACCTGTCCAATACCAAGCCGACGCAGCTGAGCGAAGTTTCCGTGTCCGGTGCTCCCCGGAGCCAGGGCGCCCTCGCTTCCTTCTTCGGCCGTGTGAACTATAACTATGATAGCAAGTACATGTTCTCCGCGACGGTCCGCGCCGATGGTTCTTCCAACTTCGCCCGCGGTCACCGCTGGGGTATCTTCCCCTCTGTGTCCGCCGGTTGGGTGATCTCTTCCGAGCCGTGGATGGCCGAGGCCAAGGATTGGCTCAGCTTCCTGAAGCTGCGCGCCAGCTGGGGCCAGAACGGTAACGCCAGCATCTCCAACTTCCAGTACCTCTCCACCATCGTGCTGGATACGGGCGCTTCCTACGCCTTCGACTCCGAGGATTCCTTCGCGACCGGTGCCGTCGGTGACGTTCTCGCCAACCCGGACGTGAGCTGGGAGACCTCCCAGCAGCTCGACTTCGGTATCGACGCCCGCTTCTTCAACTCCCGTCTCGGTGTTTCCATCGATGGTTACATCAAGGACACCCGCGACTGGCTGGTTGACGCCCCGATCGCTTCCGTGTACGGTCTGAACCCGCCGTATATCAACGGTGGTGACATCCGCAACTCCGGTATCGAACTCTCCATCGACTGGAGCAAGAACACCGGTGACTTCACCTACGGCATCAACGTGAACGGTGCTTACAACAAGAACATCGTCACCCGTATCGCCAACGCCGAGGGCATTATCCACGGTGCTGAGGACATCCTCTCCGAGGGTACGACCGAAATGTACCGCGCCCAGGTCGGTTATCCGATCGGCTACTTCTACGGCTACAAGACCGCCGGTGTCTTCCAGAACCAGGCCCAGGTCGATGCCACGAAGGTGAAATATGAGGACTCCAAGCCGGGCGACCTGATCTTCGTCGACACCAACAACGACGGCGTGATCTCCGCTGACGACCGCACCATGATCGGTGACCCGAACCCGCACTTCACCGCCGGTCTGAACTTCTGGCTGGCCTGGAAGGGCTTCGACTTCAACATTGCCGGCTACGGCGCCTTCGGACAGCAGATCGCCAAGTCCTACCGCTCCTTCGCCGACAGCCAGCGCGACAACTTCACGACGGATGTCTTCAATACCTGGACGGGTGAGGGTACCTCCAACAAGCTCCCGATCCTGACCTACGGCAGCAACCGCAACTGGCAGAACATCTCCGACATCTACATCGAGAACGGCGACTACTTCAAGATCTCCAACCTGACCATCGGTTACGACTTCCGTCGCCTGGTGAACATGAAGTACATCAGCAAGGCCCGCCTGTATTTCTCCGCACAGAACCTCCTGACCATCACCGGTTACTCCGGTATGGATCCTGAAATGGGCAAGGGTACCGACCACGACTGGGCTTCCGGCATTGACGTGGGCTTCTATCCTTCCTCCAGGACTTTCCTCATTGGTGTTAACATTCAATTCTAGTGCATCATGAAAAAGACTATCATACGACTTTTCGCCGTCGCTTCCGCCGTGCTCGCCTTCTCGGCTTGCGAGAACTTCCTGGACACGGTCAGCTATACCGAGCGCAACACGAGTAACTTCCCGGCTTCCGAAGAGGATGCCATGCAGCTCGTGACCGGTATCTACTCTACGCTCAACCTGGACCTGCGCGACTACGCCGGCACCAGCTATATCATGCAGGCGAACCTGTGCTCCGACGACCAGTACGGCGGCGGTGGCATGGATGACGCCGAAGCCCAGGCCTGGGATCACCTGATGTACAACGACATCGATGCCCAGGGTGAAGTCTGGACGAACTGCTACAACGGTATCGGCCGCGCCAACATGGCCATCTCCGCCCTCGACAAGGTGGAGGACGAGGACCTGCGCAACCAGCTCCTCGGCGAGGCCTACATCCTCCGTTCCTGGTTCTATTTCGAACTCGCCCAGATGTTCGAGATCGTGCCGCTCGTGACCACGGTTCCCGAGAGCGTCGGTGACGCTGCCGAGTACCCGGCCCTGGCGACCGTGCAGGAGATCTACGGCTTCATCGCCGCCAGCCTCAAGAAGGCCTGCGACATCATGCCGTCCACGCCGTACGGCCAGGTCCTGACCGGCCGCGGCCACGTGAACCGCTGGGTCGCCGAAGGCCTCCTCGCCCGCGTGTACCTCTTCTACACCGGTTTCTACAGCGACAAGAACAACGAGAACATCACCGCTCTGCCGCTCGTGGACCTGGAGACGGGTGAGATCATCAACGAGACCGTCGGCAAGGACTACGTGGTCAGCAAGCTCGAGGACTGCATCCAGAACTCCGGCTACCAGCTCCTGCCTGACTACCGTATGAACTGGACCTACAGCAACGCCGTCACCCAGAACGACTATGCGTTCGTGAAGGATATGAAGGAAGCGGGCCTGTCCTGGGCTCCGGATGCGCACAACGCCGAGCAGATGTTCCACATCAACGCGGCCAAGTCCAGCCATAAGTACAACTACCTGAACATGTACTGCGGTCTGCGTACCTTCGACAGCGGCAACTACAAGCCGGTCTTCCCGATGAACCGCGGCTACGGTTTCGCGACCGTCAACCCGGATCTGTGGAACACCTGGGATGAGAACGATATCCGCCGGATGGGTTCCATCTGGAACGTGGCCGTCGAGGCTCCTGAAGCGCTCGCTTCCGGTGCCTACCAGATCGGTGCCGAGAGCCAGATGGAGGAGTCCCTGATGTGGCAGAAGAAGAGCCAGGCCATCGCTTGCTATATCAATGGCAAATGGATCTTCGAGTTCACCTCCTCTTCGCTCTACTATGGTGCTGACAAGGATCTTGGCCGCAAGAAATGTACGACCGACTTCACCCTCCTTCGTTTCGCTGACGTGCTCCTCATGCACGCTGAGCTGACGGGCGGTAAGGTCATCTACAAAGGCATGGACGGCATGAACGCAGTCCGCGTGCGCGCCAAGTTGCCGCAGGTTGCCTACAGCGTGGACGCCCTCCGCAACGAGCGTCGCCACGAGCTGGCCTTCGAAGGCATCCGCTGGGGTGATATGCGCCGCTACGGCAAGGCTTACTGCATCAAGGCGCTGGAGAGCCAGCTGGGCCAGGAGATCTACAACAACGGTGTCAAGACCGTGATGAAGGATCAGGGCGCCGGCTACAAGGCCCGCTACGAAGCCACCTACGGCTTCCGCCCGTACCCGCAGACGGAAATCAGCCTCTCCAACGGTGTTCTGCAGCAGAAGCCCGGCTGGGACGCCGCCTCCGCCCTCTTCACGAGCTGGAAATAAGCAAGTTGCTTGATTAATAATAATTTTGGTTGGAATCGGAGCCAGGCCTCAGGGCCTGGTTCCTTTTTTTTACCCCGCGGGCAGCACTTGGCACTCGCTTACTTTTTCCCCAGGGAGGAGAGCCAGAGGCCGAGCCAGGTGAAGGCGGCGTTGTAGAGCAGGAGCTCGAAGCCGATCTGGTAGCCGCCGAACCAGGCGGCGCTGTGGGCGGAAAGGACGTAGCAGAAGACGGGGGAGAGGGCGCAGATGAACGGCACCCAGCCGTCGCGGACCCGACGCTGCGTCAGGATGCCGAAGAAGAACAGGCCCAGCAGCGGTCCGTAGGTGTAGCCGGCGACGGTGTAGATGGCGTTGATGACGCTTCCGTCGCGGATGGCCTCGAAGCCCAGGATCACCAGCCCCATCACGACGGCGGCGCCTGCGTGGACCCGGCGCCGCACCCGGCGCAGCCCCGCCTCATCCAGTCGCGTATCGGCGTGCAGGAAATCCACCGTGAAGGTGGTGGTCAGCGCGGTGAGCGCGGAGCCGGAACTGCTGAAAGCCGAGGCGGTGATGCCGAGGGCGAAAAGCAGGCTGACGACGGGCGGCATGAAGGCGTTCCCGGCGGCGTCCGTGCCGCAGGCGATGGTCGGGAAGAGGTCATCCGGCGTCGCCACGCTGATGCCGCGCTGCGCGGCGAACTGATACAGCAGCACGCCGAGGGCGAGGAAGAGCAGGTTGACCGGAATGAAGGCGGCCCCGTAACTCATCATATTCCGCTGGCTCTCGCGCAAAGTCTTGCAGGACAGATTCTTCTGCATCATGTCCTGGTCCATGCCCGTCATCGCCACGGTGGTCAGCGCCCCAGCGGCAAACTGCTTCCAGAACAGGCGCGTATCCTTCCAATCGTCGAAGAACCAGATGCGCGTCATCCCGCTGTCGCGGATACTGCCGACCATCCCGCCGAGGTCCAGTCCCATCACCCGGCCGATCTGCACCAGGCACAGGACCACCACGGTGAGCAGCGCGAGCGTCTGGAACATATCAGTCCAGACCAGCGAGCGCACCCCGCCGCGGAAGGTGTACAGCCACACGCAGAGCATCGTGGCGGCCACGTTGACCCACATCGGGATGCCCAGCGGCTCGAAGACGATCAGCTGCAGCACGATGGCCGTAAGGTACATCCGCACGCCGCAGAGCAGGAGCTTGGACAGGAGGAAGAAACCGGCCCCGGCGCGGTGGCTCCAGCGGCCGAAACGGTCTTCCAGATAAATATACAGACTGTTGAGGTTGAGGCGATAATAGAGCGGCAGCAGCACGTAGGCGATCACGGCATAGCCCGCCACGAAGCCCACGGCCATCTGCAGGTAGGACCACTGTGAGGCGGCCACCATGCCGGGCACGGACACGAAGGTGATGCCGGAGATGGACGTGCTGACCATGGCGACGGCCACGGCCCACCAGGGAGACTTGCGCCCGCCGCGGAAAAAATCCGCGCTTCCCTGGGCGCGCCGGGAGATCCACCAGCCCGCTCCGATGACCGCGGAGAGGTAGATGGCAATGACCGATAGCAGGATAAGCGGTGACATTTGACGGAGAATTGTCCGGCAAAGGTAGTGAAAAACGGGATAGAATCCTTATCTTTGCAGGTTCATGGAAGAAATTATCAAAGATCTCGCCGCGCAGGAATACAAGGAGGGCTTCGTCACCGAAGTCGCCCAGGATTATGCGCCCAAGGGACTCAGCGAAGACATCATCCGGCTCATCTCCGCCAAGAAGGAGGAACCGGAGTGGCTGCTGGAGTTCCGGCTGGATGCTTTCCGCAAGTGGCAGCGCATGCGCCCGCCGTTCTGGGGGCACATCAAAATGCCGCGCATCGACTTCCAGGACATCATCTACTGGGCCGCCCCCAAGCGCGCCGAGGACCGTCCCGACGAAATCGATCCCGCGCTGATGGAGACCTTTGACAAGCTCGGCATTCCCCTCCACGAGCGGGAAGTGCTGGCGGGCGTGAAGCCCAAGAGCGGGGTGGCGGTGGACGCCGTCTTCGACTCCGTGAGCGTCACGACGACCTTCCGCAAGACCCTGTCCGAAAAGGGCATCATCTTCTGCTCCTTCTCCGAGGCCGTGCGCGAGCACCCCGACTTGGTGCGCAAGTACCTGGCGACCGTGGTCCCGGCGGGGGACAATTTCTACGCCGCACTCAACTCCGCCGTCTTCTCCGACGG
Source organism: Candidatus Cryptobacteroides sp. (assembly GCA_045117755.1). Lineage (GTDB taxonomy): Bacteria > Bacteroidota > Bacteroidia > Bacteroidales > UBA932 > Cryptobacteroides. The sequence continues at coordinate 31,422 of JBGUOB010000055.1, read as the reverse complement.
CTCGTTCTGCTACATCCCCAAGGGCGTGAAATGCCCGATGGAGCTGTCCAGCTACTTCCGCATCAACGCCGCCGGCACCGGCCAGTTCGAGCGTACGCTCATCGTGGCCGACGAAGGTGCGCAGCTCAGCTACATGGAGGGCTGCACCGCGCCGATGCGCGATGAGAACCAGCTGCACGCCGCGGTGGTGGAGATCATCGTGGAGAAAGACGCGGACGTCAAATACAGCACCGTGCAGAACTGGTATCCCGGCGACGCGCAGGGCCGAGGCGGCATCCTGAACCTCGTGACCAAGCGCGGCCTGTGCAAGGGCAGCGGCTCCCACCTCTCTTGGACCCAGGTGGAGACGGGCTCCGCCGTCACCTGGAAATACCCCTCCACCATCCTGAAGGGGGATTACTCCTCCTCGGAATTCTACAGCGTGGCCATGACGAACCACTACCAGCAGGCGGACACCGGCACCAAGATGATCCATCTGGGCCGCGGCACGCGCAGCCGGGTGGTCTCCAAGGGCATCTCCGCCGGCCACAGCGAGAACAGCTACCGGGGCCTGGTTCACATGGGCCCGGCGGCCGAAGGCGCGCGCAATTTCTCGCAGTGCGACTCCCTGCTCATCGGCAGCACCTGCGGCGCGCACACCTTCCCGGTGATCCGCAACATGAACCCCCGGGCCGTGGTGGAACACGAAGCCACGACCTCCAAGATCAGCGAAGACCAGCTCTTCTACTGCAATCAGCGCGGCATCGCCCCCGAGGACGCCGTCGCGCTCATCGTGGGCGGCTACGCCCGCGAAGTCCTCTCCCGCCTGCCGATGGAATTTGCCGTCGAGGCGCAGAAACTCCTTTCCGTATCACTTGAAGGCGCTGTCGGATGACCTGGATAGAAATCATATCGGCCCTGCTGGGCCTGACCTGCGTGTTCCTCGCGGGCCGCAACTCGAAAGTCAACTTTTGGGTCGGATACATCTATAACATCTTCCTCTTCGTGCTCTTCTGGCGGCAGCATCTGTACAGTGCGATGCTGCTCCAGCCCGTGTCCTTCGCGATCAACGCGTTCGGCCACTGGCGCTGGACGCACCCGCGGGAGGACGAGCGGAGCGCCGCCGACGCGAATCGGCTCAAGGTGGGCCACCTGACGAAAGAGCAGTGGCCGGGCCTCATCCTGCTGGTCTGCGTGTTCGGCGCCGTCTGGGCGATGTGCCTGGACTGGCTGCCCGTCAAGTGGCCGGAGACCTTCCAGGTGGATCCTTCCCCCTGGCTGGATTCCTACCTGCTGATGTTCACGCTGCTGGCGCAGTACCTCAGCGCCCAGAAATGCTGGGAATGCTGGATCGTGTGGCTGCTGGTCAACGCCGCCAACATCGTGCTCTATATCACTTCCGGACTCTATCTGATGCCGATCGTCAGCGCCCTGTACCTCGCGAACGGCATCTGGTCCCTCATTTCTTGGAAAAAACTCTTCAACAAGCATGAATAACGACGTCTTACTGGAAATCAAGGGCCTGCACGCCCGGGTGGAGGACAAGGAAATCCTCAAAGGGGTGGACCTGACCATCCGCCGCGGCGAAGTGCACGCGGTGATGGGGCCCAACGGCGCCGGCAAGAGTACGCTGGGCGCCGTCCTGGCGGGCCGCCCGACCTTCGAGGTCACGGCCGGCAGCATCCGCTACGACGGGCGCGACCTGCTCGCAATGAGCCCGGAGGAGCGCTCCTGGGCGGGCCTGTTCCTGAGCTTCCAATACCCGGTGGAAATCCCGGGTGTGAGCATCACCAATTTCATGAAGGCCGCCGTGTCCGCGCGCCGCAAGGCGAAGGGCCTGCCGGAGCTCACTCCCGCCGAATATCTCAAGCTGCTCAAGGAGAAGATGGCCTTCGTGCAGATGAAGGGCGAATTCGCCCGGCGGGAAGTCAACGTGGGCTTCTCCGGCGGCGAGAAGAAACGCAATGAAATTTTCCAGATGGCCATGCTCGAGCCCACGCTCAGCATCCTCGACGAGACGGATTCCGGTCTCGACGTGGACGCGCTGCGCATCGTGGCGGAAGGCGTGAACCGGCTCCGCACCCCGGAGACGGCGGCCATCGTGATCACGCATTACCAGCGTCTGCTGGAATACATCGTTCCGGACGTCGTCCACGTGCTCAAGGACGGCCGCATCGTCAAGACGGGCGGTCGCGAGCTGGTGGACCGGATCGAAGAAAAAGGCTACGAGAGCATCGATGAATAACGAGGTTTACGTCATCGGCCGCGACAGCGCGCCCCAGTATCTCCGGCTGGAAGCCGGGGAATCGCGCAACGTGACCCTGGTCTTCCTGCCGGGCGCCACCGGGCGCTTCGTGCTGGAGGCCGATCTCGTGGGGCCCGGCGCTTCGCTGGACCTGGCCGGTCTGTACCTCTGCCCGGACAGCGAGCAGCTGGACCTGCGCCTGCTGGTCCGCCACAGCGTGGGCGGCTGCGTCTCGCGCCAGCTCTTCAAGGGCCTGGTCGGCGGCACGGCCCGCGCCGCCTTCGACGGCCTGGTCTATGTGGCGCAGGACGCCCAGAAGACGGAAGCCTACCAGGAGAATCATACGATCCTGCTCTCCGACAACGCCCGGGTGGAGACCCGGCCGCAGCTGGAGATCTACGCCGACGACGTCCAGTGCTCGCACGGCGCCACGACCGGCTACCTCAATCCCGAAGAATTGTTCTACCTGCGTTCGCGCGGCATTCCCGAGGCGGAGGCCCGGCGGCTCCAGATGGTTGCCTTCCTCGCCCCGGTGCTCCGCCGCCTGCCCGAACCCCTAATCGAAGAAATCCATGCTTGTCTATCCTAATGTCAAGATCAACCTGGGCCTGAGCGTGCTGCGCAAGCGTCCGGACGGATACCACGACATCGAGACGCTCTTCGTCCCGTATTTCGGGATGTCGGACGAACTGGAGATCGTGCCTTCGGACAAGCTCCGCTTCGTGGCCTCGGACAACGTGACCTGGGAGGACGACCTGACCCTGCGCGCCTACTCGCTGCTCAAGTCCGACTTCGACCTGCCGCCGGTGGAAATCCGGCTCACGAAGCGCTCCGCCGTGGGCGCCGGCCTGGGCGGAGGCTCCGCGGACGCGGCGTTCACGCTGATGGCGCTGACGGATATGTTCAAGCTGGGCCTCGAGGACTGGCAGCTGGCCGACTACGCCGCCTGCCTGGGCTCGGACTGCTCCTTCTTCATCTACAACCGGCCGATGTTCGGCGAGGGGCGCGGCGACGTCCTGTCGGACTATGAGATCGACCTCTCCGACTATGAGATCCGCGTGGAAGTGCCTGAGGGCGTGCACGTGAGCACGAGCGAGGCCTATTCCCGCGTCATTCCGCGCGAGCGGCTCGCCCTGCCGCCCCTGCGCGAAGCGCTCCGCTACCCGGTGATGATGTGGCAGGACGTGCTCTTCAACGATTTCGAGCCCTCTGTGTTCCCGATCTACCCGGCCGTGGAGGCGCTGAAGAAGCGTTTCTACGCCGACGGCGCCGTCTACGCCTCGATGTCGGGCTCCGGTTCCGCCGTGTTCGGGCTGTTCCGCAAATAAAAGTTTCCCCATATGACCCCTTCGGCAGGACAGATCTCCGAGAACAGCAGGCGGCTTGCGCGCAATACGCTCATGCTGTATTTCCGGATGTTCCTGCTGCTGCTCATCGGCCTGTTCACCTCGCGCGTGGTGCTCCGGACGTTGGGCGTGGACGACTACGGCGTCTATAACGTCGTCGGGGGCGTGGTGACGGTGTTCACCTTCCTCACGAATTCCATTTCCGCGGCCATCAGCCGCTACATGGCGGTGGGCCTCGGCAAGGGAGACCCCGCCCATCTGCGTCGCATCTTCTCCACCGGCGTGCTCATCCAGCTGGGCCTGTCCCTGCTGCTGGTGCTCCTCACGGAGACGGCCGGCCTGTGGTGGGTGAACCATAAGCTGATCATCCCCGATGGGCGCCTGGAGGCGGCTCGCTGGGTGCTCCACTGCTCGCTGGGCGTGCTCGTGGTCACGCTCCTGGCCGTTCCGTACAACGCCGCCATCATCGCGCATGAGCGCATGTCCGCTTTCGCGCTGATCAGCCTCGGCGAGGCGCTGCTCAAGCTGGGCGTCGCGCTGCTGCTGTTCTTCTCTCCCTTCGACAAATTGATCAGCTACGCCGTCCTGATGCTGGCCGTGGCCGTGCTGGTACGCTTCGCCTACGGACTCTACTGCCGGCACTTCTTCCCGGAGACGCTCGGCCGCCTCGTGTATGACGGCGCGCTGACGCGCGAAATGACGGCCTTCGCCGGCTGGAGCTTCTTCGGCTCCAGCGGCTACGTGCTCAATACCCAGGGCGCCGGGCAGGTCGTGAACCTCTTCTTCGGCGTGGCGGTGAATGCCGCCCGCGGCGTCGCCCTGCAGATCGAGAATACCGTCAAGCAGTTCGTGTCCAATTTCCTGACCGCCCTCAATCCGCAGATCACCAAGGCCTGGGCCGCGGGGGACCGCGAATACTGCTTCGAGCTGGTGCGCAAGGGCGCCAAATACGCCTGGCTCGTGATCCTGGCGTGCTTCATTCCCATTTTCGGCGAAGCCGAATGGCTCCTGGACCTGTGGCTGGGCCCCGACAAGGTGCCGCCCTACGCGCCCGTCTTCGTGCGCCTCGCGCTCGTCGGGCTGCTGGTGGACCTGGCGGGCAATTCCTTGCACACGCTGGTCCAGGCGAACGGTCGCGTGAAGCAGTTCTACCTCGTCACCGGCCTAACCTCCTACCTGGGACTGCCGCTGACCTGGCTCTGCTTCAAGTTGGGCGCAGGCCCTTCGCTGGCGTACGTCGTCTTCGTGGCGGTCTATCTGGCCGTGTTCGTCGAACGGATCGTGCTGGTGCACCGGCTGACCGCTTTCCCGCTGCGGCCGTACCTGCGGCTGCTGGCGCTGCTCGTGATGACGAGCTGCTTCTCGCTGGTGTTCCCGCTCCTCGCGCGCGCCTTCGGCTGGGCGCCGGGCTGGCGCCTGCTCTTCGGCGCGCTGCTCGGCTGGGCGACCATGGCGCACTTCACCTGGTACTATCTCCTCACCCCCGGCGAAATCGCCTGGGTCCGACGGAAACTCCATCGTCATTCCGGGTCCTTAGGTAGTCATTCCGGGCTTGACCCGGAATCTCCTCGCACCAAAATCGCCCTCTACACCAGCATCGTCGGCGACTACGATCTCCTCCAGCAACCCCCCGTCCTCGACGAAGGCTTCGAATTCATCTGCTTCGTCGGCCGGGGCGAGAAGACGGCGGACCGCATCGGTGCCTGGGAGATACGCGAGCTGCCGTTGACTTTCGGCAATCCGACCCTCGACGCCCGCTGGGCCAAGACGCATCCCCACGAACTCCTGCCGGACTACGCCTGCAGCGTGTGGGTCGACGGCAACATCATCCTGACGGATGGCTCGATCTACGAGGCGGTGCGCAGCAAGGCCGCGTCCGATGTGCAGTACAGCGGCGTGCCGCATCCCGCCCGGGACTGCACCTACAAGGAGGCGCGCAAATGCTTCGACATGCGCTATCTGTCGCTGTTCGGCCTGCTGAAGGTGTGGCTCTACCTGGCATTCCTGGGCCTGCCGCTTCACGCCGGCCTGATGGAGAGCAACCTGGTCTTCCGTCGGCATCTGGACCCCGACGTCGTGGACTTCGACACGCGCTGGTGGAAGCATGTCCGGCACCTGAGCCGCCGCGACCAGCTGTCGCTGATGCTGTGCCTGCGGCGCAGCGGACTCCGCTGGGACGACCGTCTGCTGGACGGCTGCAACACCCGTAATCATCCGGGTTTCAGGTATTTGTTGCATAAGTAATTTTTTTACCCTATCTTTGCCGTCCATTCCTCGGGTAGGAATGTATTTAGGTTTAACTTTTTAACAACAGATTCACAATGGCTGTTAAGATTCGTTTACAGCGCCACGGTAAGAAGAATTTCGCATTCTTCCACATTGTTGTGGCGGATTCGCGCTCTCCGCGCGATGGTCGTTACATCGAGCAGATCGGCTCCTACAACCCCAACACCAACCCTGCCACGATCGTTCTCAACTCCGAGCGTGCCCTGGCTTGGCTGAAGGTGGGTGCCGAACCGACCCTCACCGCTCGTCGCATCCTCTCCTTCGAGGGTGTTCTCCTTCGCCACCACCTCGACGGCGGTGTCGCCAAGGGTGCCCTGACCCAGGAGGCTGCTGACAAGAAGTGGAACGACTGGAAGGCTCAGCGTGACGCCAAGGTCGAGGCCAAGGTGAGCGGCATCAAGAATGCTGCGATCGAGGCCAAGAAGGCTGCCAAGGCTGAGGAGACCAAGGTCAACGAGGCTCGCGCCGAGGCTCTGGCCAAGAAGGCTGCGGAGGCTGCTGCCGCCGCGAAGGCTGAGGCCGAAGAGGCCGCTGCCGAGGCTGCCGAGGCCACCGAAGAGGCTGCCGCCGAAGCTCCCGCTGAGGAAGCTGCAGAGGCTCCCGCCGAGGCATAATGCTCCAGATCGCCAAGATTCTTAAATCCAACGGCACCGATGGCGGCCTCCTGATCGGAGTGCGCGACATCGAGGTCGGGCAGATCGACCTTCAGGAACCGGTGTTCATCGAATTCGATGGACTGCCGGTTCCCTTTTTTATCCAGGATCTCCAGCAGCGGGGAACTTCCAAGGCCATTATCCACCTGAACGACATCACGTCCCTGGCGGACGCCGAGGAGGTGGTCGGCCGCGGCCTCTTCATCGAGGGCGAATGGGAAGAGGAGGAAGAACTGGACTTCACCGGCTGGACCCTGCTGAACCGCGGCGAGCGCGTCGGCACCGTCACCGGCATGGAACCCATCCCCGGCAATCTCTGCATCTATGTCGGAGAAACGCTGGTTCCCCTGCACGAGGATCTCATCCTTTCGGCGGATCCCGCCACCCGCACCCTCGACCTCGACCTCCCCGAAGGCCTGCTTTAATTGCGGCCGTTTTTGTAACTCTCTGTCGATTAGTGTTTTATGGTTTTACTTGCGGGGCGAGTAAAATAGTAATCTTTTGAGTAATAGCCGTTTGCAAAAACGGCGATGAATCTATATCTTTGTCATAATGGAAGCGCCGCTCGTCAGCATCGTCATCGTGTGCATGAACCGATTGGACAACCTGGTTCCCTGTCTGGAAGGGATCCGGGCGCATACCGGCGTGCCCTACGAGACCCTGGTGGTGGCGTACCGCTTCAGCCCTGAGAACCTGCAGAAGGTGCAGGCCGATTACCCCTGGGTGCGCTGGATCGTCAGCGACGAGATCCGCGGCTTCAGCGAGAACAACAACCTGGCGTTGAGGCAGGCTCGCGGACAGTACTGCTTCGTGCTGAACGACGACACCGAGATCCACGAAGACGTCATCGGTGCGCTGGTGAAGGATTTCGCGAAGCTGCCGGACGCGGCCATCGTCAGCCCGCGGCTGCTGAACGCCGACGGCTCCCTGCAGCTCTGCGGCCGCCCGCCCTATCCGGCGCGCTATTATGTGCTGCAGCAGTGGCACTTGCACAAGGAGCCCATCGACGACACCGCCGGCAAGATGCCGCTCTTCCGCCAGGTCTTCCGCACGTCCAACATCACGGGCGCAGCCTTCCTGATCCGGACGGACATCTTCCGCGAACTGGGCTGGTTCGACGAGACCTACTTCTTCACCCCGGAGGACATCGCCCTTTCGACGCTGGCGCGTCAGCGCGGCTACGGCGTCTATGTGGACCGGGCCGTCAGCCTCACGCACAAGTGGCGCACCACCGCCACGCGCATCTCCCCGGCCATCCGACCGGCGGCCGTGCGCGGATCGCTGCTCTTTTTCAGCGGCGGGAGCCGCGTGAAATACGCCCTGCTGGCCCTGCCCGTCTGGCTGGCGGAGTTCAGTAAGCGCACCAAGGCGGCGGTCAAGTTCCGCCGCGACCCCTCCGAGGCGAACCGCATCGCCTGGGAAACCTTCCGCAATATCTCGCGCAACATCTTCACCTGCCGCACACCCAAAGAGATCTTTACCCGATACTTCCATGCCTAGGATCCTCGTCATCATCGTCACCTACAACGCCCTGAAGTGGATCAAGAAAGGGCTGAAGAGCGTGGAGAAATCCACCCTCCCGGCCGACGTGCTGCTGGTCGACAACGGCTCCACCGACGGCACCTTGCCGCTGGTCCGCACGGACTGGCCCGGCACGCGCATCATCGAGACGGGGGAGAACCTGGGCTTCGGCGCGGCCAACAACATCGGCCTGCGCATCGCCCTGGAAGAAGGGTATGACTTCGCCTACCTCCTGAACCAGGACGCCTGGCTGGAGAAGGATACGCTGGAGAAGCTCGTGGCGGCCCACCGGCAGGAATGGGGCATCCTGAGTCCGATGCAGCTGAATGCGAACGGCCGGCCCGACAAGCGCTTCCGGAAGAAATGCGGAAAGTTCGTCGAACGGGCCACGAAAGGCTATCACAACGACCGCCTGGTCGTGGAAGTCCCCTTCGTGATGGCGGCGCACTGGCTGGTGAGCCGGCGGGCCATCGAGACCGTGGGTGGCTTCTCCCCGGCCTTCCAGCAGTATGGCGAAGATGACAACTGGATCGACCGCCTGCACTGGCACAAGCTGCTGTGCGGTGTGGTGCCGGCGGCGTCGGCGGTCCACGACCGCGGCGGCCGCCGCCTGCCCCGCGAGAAGAAGATGCGGCTGAAGTGTATCTCGACCGTCGTGAAGGTCAGCAACCCCAACCGCTCCTGGGTCTGGATGTGCCTCCGCGAGCGGCTGGAGCTGGTCGGCATGGGCCTCAAGAACTTCTCTGCCATCCCCTGGCGCTTCCTCTCCGAGTTCAAGGAGCGCCTCCCGGAGCTGAAAACCCTGCGTGACGCCTCGACGGAAACGCGGGCGTTTCTCTAGCTTGAGAAAGCGTTATTTCACCAAGATTCAGTCAATTTGAGCCAACGGGCCGTCATTCTGCAGGGGTCCGGGCAGAGGCATAGAACAATTCGGTGGGAAAACGTCTATATTAGACGAGACAATAGCAATTCAACCCGAGATATATGCCTGTAATTAGAATCATTCTGTTCGCAATCACCTGTATCGGGGTGATCGGCGGGTCCCTGTGGGAAGCGAATGATAAGGAGGAAGTGCACAGGAAAACGACCCTGATCATCAAGCGGATCGGCTTTCTCGCGATGATCTTTTTCTTTGTTTTGGAAATCCTGTACAGCGACTAGTGTGCGCGCAGGATAAGCCCTATTAATCTTGACAGAACGGACAGCCGGAAGCCCCGGAGCAGCCGCGACAGGCGGAGCTGCGGGTGCCGGCAGGGCCGGAACCCGAGGCGGAGCAGCTGCAGGAGCCGGCTCCGCCGGGGCGGCGAAGAATGCGGATGGCTGCCACCAGCGCGGCGACAAGCGCCAAAAGTACTAACAGCGTCGGGACATTCATACGCACATTCTATAGCATAAACCATCCGGCGACAAGGTAGGCCAGCCAGGCCACGACCCACGCCACCGCACATTGGAATACAATCATCCAGATCGCCCATTTCCCGCCGAGCTCGCGCCTTACCGCGGCGATGGCGGCCACACAGGGCGTATATAACAGGCAGAACGCCAGCATCGGAACGGCCGTCAGGGCCGTCATGGAAGCCGTAACATTCAGCACCTCCAGCGTCGCGACCACGCTCTCCTTCGCCAGGCAACCCGTCACCAGCGCCGTCACCACGCGCCAGTCGCCCAGCCCGAGCGGCTGGAAGAGCGGCGCCAGCAGGCCGGCGATGGTCGCCAGCATGCTCTCTTCCGCCTCCACTAGGTGGAGCCGGAAATTGAAGCTCTGCAGGATCCAGATCACGATCGACGCCACGAAGATGACCGTAAACGCCCGCTGCAGGAAGTCCTTGGTCTTATCCCAAAGCAGGTGTCCGACGTTCTTGGCGCCCGGCAGACGATAATTCGGCAGTTCCATCACGAACGGCGCCGCATTCCGGCTGCCCGGCAGCAGGCGGCCGATCAGCGCGACCAGGATGCCCACCAGGAGGGCGGACACATATAGGATTACCAGCACCAGGCCGCCATGGCCCGGGAAGAAAGCGCTCGTGAAGAAAGCGTAGATCGGAATCTTCGCCGAACAGCTCATGAACGGCGTCAGCAGGATCGTGATCCGGCGGTCGCGCGAAGAAGGCAGCGTGCGGGTGGCCATGACCGCCGGGACGCTGCAGCCGAAGCCGATCAGCAGCGGCACGATGCTCCGGCCGCTCAGGCCGATGCGGCGGAGCAGCTTGTCCGTCACGAAGGCCACACGCGCCATGTAGCCGCTGTCTTCCAGCATGGACAGGAAGAAGAACAGGATCATGATAATCGGAACAAAACTGACCACCGTGCCCACGCCGCCGAACACGCCGTCCACGACGAGCGAACGCACGGCCGGGGCTACGCCCCAGCGGTCCAGGGCGGAGCCGGTCACGCCGGCGAGCCATTGGATCCCCTGGTCCAGCAGATCCTGCAGCGGCGCGCCCAGCACGTCGATCGACAGCCAGATCACGCAACACATGATGACCAGGAAGATGGGCAGGGCCGTCCAGCGGCCCGTCAGCACGCGGTCGAGGCGGCGGCTGCGCCGGTATTCCTTGCTTTCGTGCGGCTTGATGACGGTCTGCTCCGTCAGCTTGCGGATGAAGGAGAAACGCATATCGGCCATGGCCGCGTTGCGGTCCAGGCCGCGCTCCTGCTCCATCTGCACGATGATGTGCTCCACCATTTCCTTCTCGTTGGGCTGCAGGTCCAGCGCCTGTTCGATGGCGGCGTCGCCCTCCACGAGGCGGCTTGCCGCGAAGCGCAGCGGGATGCAGGCGCGCTCGGCGTGGTCCTCGATGAGCTGCATCACGCCGTGCAGGCAGCGGTGCACCGCGCCGCCGTGGTCGTTCTTGTCGCAGAAGTCCTGGTTGAGCGGACGCTCCTGGTAGCGGGCCACGTGGACCGCGTGGTCCACGAGCTCGTCGATGCCCTCGTTCTTGGCGGCGGAGATGGGCACGACCGGCAGGCCGAGGATCTCCTCCATCTTGTTCACGCGGACGTGGCCGCCGTTGTTGCGGACCTCGTCCATCATGTTGAGCGCCAGCACCATCGGAATGTCCAGCTCCATCAGCTGCATGGTCAGGTAGAGGTTGCGCTCGATGTTGTTCGCGTCCACGATATTGATGAGGCCGCGCGGCTTCTCGTCCAGAATGAAGTTGCGCGAGACGATTTCTTCGGAGGTATAGGGAGACAGGGAATAAATGCCCGGCAGGTCGGTCACGCAGCTGTCCGCGTGGCCGCGGATCATACCGTCCTTACGGTCCACCGTCACGCCCGGGAAGTTGCCCACGTGCTGGTTGGAGCCGGTCAGCTGATTGAAGAGCGTCGTCTTGCCGCAGTTCTGATTGCCCGCCAGGGCGAACGTTAGCGCCGTCCCGGCCGGGAGCGGGTTCTCGTGCGTCTTGTCGTGGTACTTGCCCTCTTCGCCGAAGCCCGGGTGCACCGCCGGATCCACGGACTCCACGGAGGTGTCGTCCGCGAGGGTGTTGACCGCCTCCGGCAGTTCCTCGTCCGTCATTTCGACTTTGATCTGCGCGGCGTCGGCGAGTCGCAGCGTGAGGGCATAGCCGTTGATCCGAAGTTCCATCGGGTCGCCGAGCGGGGCATATTTGACCAGCTTCACCCGGGCGCCCGGGATGAGGCCCATATCCAGAAAATGCTGGCGCAGGGACCCCTTGCCCCCGACCGTCAGGATGATGGCGTTGCCGCCTATGGGAAGTTCTTTGAGTGTCATCACTACCAATTAACCACGGTACAAAGATGGCGCGCGCGCGCGACATGCGCAATACCTATTTATGGGGATTCTCCGGTCGGGGCCGGCGAATGACGGGATGGAGGCGACGGGGAAATACAAAAAAGACAGCTTCGAAAGAGGCTGTCTTTTTCGTGCGGTAGGTGAGACTCGAACTCACACAGGCCAATGCCCACTACCCCCTCAAAGTAGCGTGTCTACCATTTCACCACTACCGCATTTCTGATTTGGGACTGCAAAAATAGGGATATTTCTGTAAATCACAAAAATATTTTGCTTAATTTTGTATGAGTATGGACAAGTTCAGCAGCAATATGAAAGTGGCGGATCTCGTCGAGTCCAATTATCGCCTCCTTGGCGTGTTGGCCCGCGTGGGGATCGACGGGAGTTTCGGCGAGAAGACGGTGTCCGAGGTCTGCGGCCAGAACGGGCTGGATCCGGACACGGTTCTCCTGCTATGTGAAGTGTATTCCCAGCCGAATTACAAGCCGAGCGTCGAGCAGCTGCACCGCAGCCACGTGGGGGACATCCTGCGCTACCTGCATCAGTCGCACGACTACTATTTGAACTACGCGCTGGAGGAGATGGAGACCTCCGTCACGCGCCTGCTGGAACCGTGCACGAAGAAACAGCAGGACGTGGTCTGGGACTTCTTCCGGGGCTACAAGGTGGAGCTCAAGAACCATTTCGGCTTCGAAGAGGAGGAGGTGATCCCCTACGTCCAGGGCCTGATCATCGGCCAGCGCCGGGCGGGCTTCTCCATCGACCGCTTCGAGGAGAACCATTCCAATATCGACGAGAAGCTCTCCGACTTCAAGAACCTGGTGATGAAGTCGCTGCCGGAGGCCTGCGACGCCGCGGTGCGCCTGCAGCTGCTGCTGTGGATCTGCGCGTTGCAGGAGGACCTGAAATGCCATACCTACATCGAGGACCACATCCTGGTGCCGATGGTGCGCCTGCTGGAGAACCCGCAGCGCTACCGGAGTCGCGTACAGGCGCAGGAGGAAGAGGCGGCGGAGCGCTCCGAACTGTCGGCGCGCGAAAAGGAGATCCTGGTCAGCGTGGCGCAGGGCCTGCTGAACAAGGAGATCGCCGACAAGCACAACATCTCCATCAACACGGTGATCACGCATCGCAAGAACATCACGCGCAAGACGGGCATCAAGACGGTGCCGGGCCTGACGGTCTACGCGATCCTGAATAATCTGATTGATATCAGCGAAATCGAATGATGACGGTGGAAGCGCCGGGCGGAGCCCGGGAAATCCTGCTGCACGCTTGCTGCGCGCCTTGTTCCGGGGCCATTCTGGAGTGCCTGCGGGACAGCGGGATACGGCCCGTGGTCTTCTTCAGCAATTCCAATATCTATCCGCGCGCGGAATACGACCTCCGGCTTGCGGAGCTGCAGCGTTATGCCGACACGATGGGCGTGGAGCTGGTCGCCGACGAGTACGACCACGACGCCTGGCTGGCTGCGGTCCGCGGGCTCGAGCGCGAGCCGGAACGCGGCGCCCGCTGCGCGGCCTGCTTCCGCTTCCGCCTTGCCCGTGCCGCCCGCTACGCCGAACAGCACGGCCTTCCCGTCCTCGCCACCACCCTCGCTTCCTCCCGCTGGAAGGATCTCGACCAGGTTAATGCGGCCGGAGAACTCGCCTGCAGCAGGGGCAGCCAACTGCCTCCTGAAACGTCCGGCTGCGCCGGACCCCTCCCATCTGACGATGGGCCCCTCCCTCTTACGATGCCGAGGGTGGCACGGCTTCCGGAGGCAGTTACTGCCCCTGCCATGCAGGCGGTAATTTGGTGGCCGCAGAACTGGCGGAAGGGGGGACTGCAGGAGCGGAGGAATGAGGTGATCCGGGAGCAGGGCTTCTACAACCAGAACTGGTGCGGCTGTGAATTCTCAAGAAACGATAACCTTTAATTAATAATCTTATGATCGCTACTCTCGTTTACATCGCCGGTATCGTGGCCGCAGTCTGGTGCGTGCTCGACATCTTCAAACACAACAAACTGGAGCCCATCTTCAAGATCCTGCTCGCCATCGCCGTCGTGGCCTTCAGCTGGGTCGGCTTCCTGGTGTACTACCTCCTGATCCGCGACAAGATATAGTTCGGCTGGGTCCGAAAACCCGCGAAATCGGAACGAACCCTCGTCTTCGGGCGGGGGTTCGTTCCGTTTTTGGCTCATTTCGGAACCAGGGTCAAAAGCTGTTAACAAATAGCGGCGCTGTGCGTCTATTAAAGGAGTGATTTCTGAAAAAGAACAATTCTTAGATTAAATACAATAAAAAATTATTGCAAATCAATAAATATTGTATATCTTTGCGGAGGAAGGACAAAATTTTATCGAATATTCTTGCAGAATAAAAAAAGATATGTACCTTTGCAGTGTAATAGTTCAATAAGACACTATATGCTCATCGAACTCAAAGACGTCAATAAGACATACAACAACGGTCAGCCGTTGCACGTCCTGAAAGGAATCAACCTTGGCATCGACAAGGGGGAATTCGTCTCGATCATGGGAGCCTCCGGCTCCGGCAAGTCCACGCTGCTCAATATCCTGGGCATTCTGGACAACTACGACACGGGCGAATACTACATCGACGGCCGCCTGATCAAGAACCTGTCCGAGCGCCAGGCCGCCGACTACCGCAACCGGATGATCGGCTTCATTTTCCAGTCCTTCAACCTCATCGGCTTCAAGACCGCGGTCGAGAACGTCGAGCTGCCGCTCTTCTATCAGGGCGTGCCCCGTGCCAAGCGCCACCAGCTGGCGATGGATTACCTCGAACGCCTGGGCCTCGCCGACTGGGCGAAGCACTACCCTAACGAGATGTCCGGCGGCCAGAAGCAGCGCGTCGCCATCGCCCGCGCCCTGATCACCAATCCCAAGATCCTCCTCGCCGACGAGCCCACGGGCGCGCTCGATTCCAAGACCTCCGAAGAAGTCATGCAGCTGCTCGGCAAGCTGAACCGCGAGGATGGCGTCACCATCATCGTGGTCACGCACGAGAGCGGCGTGGCCAACTGTACCGACAAGATCATCCACATCAAGGACGGCATCATCGGGCAGATCGAAGACAACCGCGAGCACCGCGCGTCCCTGTTTGGCGTCAATACCATCATGAAATGAGAGACCTGTTCACCGAAATATGGGAGAGCCTCCGGCGCAACAAGCTCCGCACCGCCCTCACGGGCTTTGCGGTGGCCTGGGGCATCTTCATGCTCATCGTGCTCCTGGGCGCCGGCAACGGCATCATGAACACGACGAATGCGAACATGGCCGGCATCAACGCCAACACCATGCGGGTGTATGGCAACAGTACCTCCAAGCCCTACGGCGGCTTCAAGCAGGGCCGGTACATCGAGCTGGACGAACGGGATATGGCCATGACGGCCGGGCCGGCCTTTGAAGACCACGTGGATGAGGTTTCCGCCGTCCTGACCCAGAGCGGGTTCAAGATGACCTACGGGAAGCGCTACTTCGACATCAGCCTGACCGGCGCCTATCCCGATTATGCCCGGATGAACCGCCTCGACGTCCTGGCCGGCCGTTTCATCAATAAGAACGACCTCCTGGCCCGCCGTAAGGTGATCGTCATCACGCACTTGCAGGCCCGCAACTTCCTGGGCGGCAAGGAAAACTATGCGTCGCTGATCGGCGAGCGCGTCAAGATCGGCAACCTTTCCTTCCAGATCGTGGGCGTCCGCCAGGCGGCGGAAAATGAAAACGATTCTGAGATCTTCACGCCCTACTCGACCCTCAAGGGCATTTTCGCCAAGAGCAACCATATCGATATGCTCGCGTTCACCTTCCATGGTCTGGATACCGAGGAAGAAAACGAAGCTTTCGAAAAAGATTACAAGCGCAGTCTGAACACGATTCACGGCGCCGCTCCCGATGACGAGCGTGCCATCTGGATCAACAATTCCTTCCGGATGAACATGCAGATGAACAAGGGACGCGATATGCTGGAGGTCTTCCTCTGGATCGTCGGCCTGTTCACGCTGCTGAGCGGCATTGTGGGCGTGAGCAATATCATGCTGATCACCGTCAAGGAGCGCACGCACGAGTTCGGCATCCGCAAGGCCATCGGTGCCAGCCCCTGGGGCATCATGAAACTCATCATCGCCGAGAGCGTGAGCATCACCGCCGTCTTCGGCTACGTCGGGATGGTGCTGGGCATGCTCGCCTGCAGCGTGCTTGACGCCACCGTCGGATCCAATCCGCTGGAGCTGTTCGGTGAGACCATCCAGGTGATGAAAGATCCTTCCGTGGGCCTCGACGTTGCCCTGGAAGCCACCCTGCTGCTGATTGTCGCCGGCACCATCGCCGGTCTGATTCCGGCGCGCAAAGCCGCCAAAGTGAAACCCATTGAAGCCCTGAGAGCCGAATGAGACTGGATATCAATACTTACCACGAGATCGCGGACTCCCTGCTTCGCAACAAGAGCCGGAGCCTGCTGACCGGGTTCGGCATCTTCTGGGGCCTGTTCATGCTGCTGGTCATGCTCGGCGCGGGTACCGGCATCAAGGGACTGCTGAACCAGAACTTCGAAGGCTTTGCCTCCAATGCCGCCATCCTGGCCTCCTCCAATACTTCCATGCCCTACAAGGGATTCCAGGAAGGCCGTTACTGGTCGCTGGAATACCGCGACATGGAACGCCTGAAGATTCTCATTCCGGAACTGGACGTCGTGACCCCGATGATCAGCCAGTGGGGACAGACGGCGGTGTACAATTCGCAGTCGACCAGCTGCAACGTGACCGGCGTGAATGCGGACTATGCCGCCATCGACGCGCCGGTGATCAAGTATGGCCGTTTCCTGAACGAAGTGGACGTCGAGCGTGGGCGCAAGGTCTGCGTGATCGGCAAACGTATCTACCAGGAGCTTTTCCCCGAAGGGGGAGACCCATGCGGAACGTTCATCCAGGTCGGATCCGTGTTCTTCCAGATCGTCGGTGTGAACTATGCTTCCGGCATGATGAACATCAACGGCAGCGCGGCCCAGAAGGTGATGATTCCGGCCTCGATCGCCCAGCAGTTGTACAACCGCGGTGAGACCGTCGACATCCTGTGCGCGACGGCCAAGTCCGGGGTCCATATGGTCGAGCTGGAGAAGCGGATCCGGCAGGTGCTGGGCCGCGAGCATTACTTCGACCCGGAGGACGAGCCGGCCATGATGTTCATCGGAACCGAGCAGATCTTTACGCTGATCGACACCCTTTTCCGGGGCCTGGACTTCCTGATCCTGCTGATCGGTCTGGGAACGCTGTTCGCCGGCGCCATCGGCGTGAGCAACATCATGATGGTTACGGTCAAGGAGCGCACCACCGAAATCGGCATCCGCCGGGCCATCGGCGCCACGCCGTCCGACATCCTCTCGCAGATCATGCTCGAGAGCGTGAGCCTGACGCTGGTGGCCGGCATGTTCGGCATTGTTTTCTCGGTGATGTCGCTGAGTGTGGCTGAAATGATTGTGCGGAGCTCGGGAGAACTCGAACCCGCCTTCCAGATCGGCTTCGGGCTGGCGATCGCCGCAGCGGCGCTGCTCACCGTGCTCGGCATCGTCGCCGGCCTGGCGCCCGCCCTGCGCGCGATGCACATCAAACCCGTGGATGCCATGAGAGACGAATAATAAAAACATAAGATATATGAAAAAGTTTTCCAAGTACATTCTGACCGCACTTTTCGCGATCCTTTTCATCGGAACTTTCGTGTTCCTGTACAAGAAATCCCGGCCGAGCGAGATTCGCTACCAGGAGATTGAGGTCGTCGAGGCGAACATCGAGCGCACGACCGTCGTCACGGGCAAGATCGTCCCGCGCAACGAGGTCAACGTGAAGCCGCAGATCAACGGCATCATCGCCGAACTCTACAAGGAGGCCGGCCAGCAGGTCCAGGAGGGCGAGGTCATCGCCAAGCTCCGCGTCATCCCGGACATGAACTCCCTGAGCTCCGCCCAGTCGCGCGTCCGTCTCGCCGAAATCAACTTCAAGCAGGCGACGACCAACTATGAGCGCGAGAAGGCCCTCTACGACAAGAAACTCGTCAGCGACGAGGAATACGATCAGGTCCTGCAGGCCTACAACCAGGCCCGGGAAGAGAAGGCGGCCGCCCAGGAGTCCCTGGAGGTCATCCGCGACGGCGTGTCCTCCTCCAACAAGACGGGCAGCTCCACGCTGATCCGCTCCACGATCACCGGCCTCATCCTCGACATTCCGGTCAAGGTGGGCAACTCCGTGATCCAGGCCAACACGATGAATGACGGTACGACCGTGGCCACCGTGGCCAACATGTCGGACCTCATCTTCGACGGCAACATCGACGAGACCGAGGTCGGCGCCCTCTCCGAGGGTACGCCCATGCACATCCGCATCGGCGCCATGCAGGGCTTCGACACGGAGGCTGCGCTCGAGTACATTTCGCCGAAGGCGGTCGAGAGCAACGGTGCCAACCAGTTCGAAATCAAGGCGGCTGTGAAGGTGACGGGCGACCACCGGATCCGCTCCGGCTACAGCGCCAACGCGGAGATCGTCCTGGAGCAGGTGGAGCAGGTGCTCTCCGTGCCCGAGAGCGCGCTGGAATTCGTCGGGGACGAAACCTATGTCTATCGCATGAACGCCGCCGGCGAATACGAGCGCGTGCAGGTCGAGACCGGCCTGAGCGACGGGGTCAACATCGAGATCAAGAGCGGTCTGCAGAAGGGCGACAAGGTCCGCGGTCCGCGCATCATCAACGACGAAAAATAAACGGCCATGAAGAAGTCCATCCTCCTCATCGCAGCGCTGACGTGCAGCCTGGGCGCACGGGCGCAGCAGGCTCCCTGGAGCCTCGCGGACTGCATCAACTATGCACTGGACCACAACCTGAGCGTGCAGCAGAGCGCGCTGAGCGTGGAGCAGCGCGAGATCGAACTGAACACGGCCCAGAACCGACGCCTGCCGTCCCTGAACGCCTCGGCCTCGGAGAATCTGTCCTTCGGCCGCGGTCTGACGGCAGACAACACCTATTCCAATTCGAACACGACTTCCACGTCCTTCAGCCTCGGCGGCGATATCCCCATCTTCCAGGGCTTCGACATCAACAACGGCATCAAGCTCGGCAAGCTGAACCTCGCCGCGGCGACGGCCGACCTGGAGAAGGCGCGCGACGACATCCGCGTGGCCGTGGCGCAGGCCTACGTGCAGATCCTCTACAACCAGGAATTGCTGCGCGTGGCGCACGAGCAGGCGGAGCATGACGCGCAGCTGCTGGAGCAGATGCGGGAGCGCCTGACGGCCGGCAAGGTCAGCGAGGCGGAAGTCTCCGCGCAGCAGGCCACCCTGGCGCAGAGCCGCCAGTCCGAGATCCAGGCGGAGGGCAACCTGCAGATGTCCGTCCTGGAACTGACGCAGCTGCTGGAGCTCTCCTCGCCGGAGGGATTCGCCATCGTCACGCCGGAGGTGGACGACCCCGCGCGGGCGCTGCTGATGCGCCCGGAGGCCATCTACGAAGAGGCGCTGGGCGTGAAGCCGGCCATCGAGGCCGCGAAGCTCAACGTGGACTATGCAGCCCTGAACATCGCCCGGGCCAAGGGCGGCTACCTGCCCTCGATCTCGCTCAACGGCGGCCTGGGCACCAACTACTATACGAATTCCAAGTACCAGGCGGCCTCCTTCGGCGAGCAGATCAAGAACAACTTCAGCCAGTACGTTGGCGTGTCGATGAGCATTCCCATCTTCCAGCGCTTCAACACGCGCAACAACGTGCGCACCGCCGAGCTCAACTACCGGGGCCAGCAGATCCAGCTGGAGAGCGTCAAGAAGGCGCTTTACAAGGAGATCCAGCAGGCCTACTACAACGCCGTCA
This sequence comes from Candidatus Cryptobacteroides sp., assembly GCA_045117755.1. GTDB lineage: Bacteria > Bacteroidota > Bacteroidia > Bacteroidales > UBA932 > Cryptobacteroides. Next base: position 11,784 of record JBGUOB010000055.1, on the reverse strand, counting down.
GCGCCCAGGCGAGCTATGCCGGCAGCCGCGAGTCGGCCGCCAGCGCCCGCCAGCACTACGAGCTGACGGAGGAGAAGTACCGCGTGGGCAAGGCCGGCGTGACCGACTACAACGACGCCCGCAACAGCTGGTTGCGCGCCGAGTCGGAGCACATCCGCGCCCGTTTCCAGTGCCTGTACCAGACCAAGCTGCTGGATTTCTACCGGGGCCGCGAGTTACAATTCTGAGAATTTGCTAACTTTGCGTTATGAAAAAGTATATTCTTCTAACCGTCGCGGCGCTTGCACTTTCCGCAACCGCCTTCGCCCAGGACCGGGAGATCGATCTCCAGGATTGGGACGATTTTAACAAAATTGAACTGTCGAAAAACAACACCCACGTGGAGACGGACCTGAGCTTCGTCTTCCCGATGCACTTCGGCTGGACGACCCTGACCAACATCAACTACAAGGGTGCCTGGACCGGCGGAGACATCGGCGCCTTCCTGAATTTCGATACCGGAAAGAACTTCGTCTATGAACTGCAGCTGCTGGGCATGGACATCCGTTACGGCGCCCTGGGCGTCAACCTTGGCCTTCGCTGGTCTTTCATGGACTTCACCTTCAAGGATCCCTATACCACGATGGTCCAGCCGGGCCGCACCTGCATGCCGGCGGTCATCACGACCACGGGCTACAACGCCCGGAAATCCAAGATCCACGCCACCTACTTCGGCATTCCGGCCCGCTTGAGCCTGAATTTCGGCAAGGCCACGATCTATGCCGGCGCCAGCGCCGAGCTCCTCGTGAACGGCTTCGCCAAGTACAAGCAGCCGAAGAGCAAGACGCAGATGAAGAATCTGTTCAACGAGTTCCGCGCCACGGTCGAGGGAGGTTTCTCCTACGGCAACCTCGGCGCGTTCGTCCAGTACGGCCTGACGCCGCTCTTCCCTTCGGATCTGAGCGACGCCAAGACCCTGACTTTCGGTATCATCCTGGGCCTGTAAGGATGGCCTTTCAGGAAATAGAACGTAAATTCCTGGTCGCCGGAGACTTCCGCAAAGAGTCTTCCGGCGCCAGTCGTATTATCCAGGGCTTCCTGAGTTCCGCGCCGGGCCGCACGGTACGCGTCCGGGTCCGCGGGGAGCAGGGCTTCCTGACCGTCAAGGGCCCGGCGCAGGGCCTCACCCGCTTCGAGTGGGAGAAAGAGATTCCCGTCGCGGAGGCGGAGCAGCTGCTCGCCCTGTGCGAGCCGGGCGTCATCGACAAGACGCGCTGGCTCGTCCCCGCCGCCGACGGGCACGTGTGGGAGGTGGACGAATTCCACGGCGACAACGAAGGACTCGTGGTCGCCGAGGTAGAGCTGGGCGCGGAGGACGAGGCGTTCACGCGTCCCGCCTGGGTGGGTGCGGAGGTCACGGGCGACCGCCGCTACTACAACTCCATGCTGATTAAATGCCCGTACAAAAACTGGAATCCAAAACAATAAGCGATATGAGCAAGAAGACCGTACTCGTGTCCGGCGGAGCCGGATTCATCGGCAGCCACGTGACCGTGGAGCTGGTGCAGGCAGGCTATGACGTCGTCATCGCCGACAACTTCTCCAACTGCGACGAGACCAACTACAAGGGCGTCTGCGCCATCCTGGGCCGCGAACTTCCGCTGGTCCCGATGGATTTCTGCCACAAGTCTTCCGTTGAGGAACTCTTCGACAAGTACCCCATCGACGCGGTTATCCATTTCGCCGCTTTCAAGGCGGTGGGCGAGTCGGTCGCGGAGCCGCTCAAGTACTATCGCAACAACCTGACCTCCTTCATCAACATCCTGGAGGCCGCGCGCCGCAAGGGCGGCTGCAACGTGCTCTTCTCCTCGTCCGCGACGGTCTATGGCCAGACGGACCGGCTCCCGGTGACGGAGGCGAGCCCCCGCCAGCCGGCCGAGTCGCCGTACGGCAACACGAAGACGATGTGCGAGGACATCCTGCGCGACAGCGTGAAGGCCTACGCGGGCGTGCGCGGCATCGCGCTGCGCTATTTCAACCCCATCGGCGCGCACCCCTCCGCGCTCATCGGCGAGCTGCCGCGTGGCGTGCCCAACAACCTGGTGCCGTACATCACGCAGACCGCCATCGGCAAACGCGAGTGCCTCTCTGTGTTCGGCAATGACTATCCGACCCCGGACGGCACCTGCCTGCGCGACTTCATCGACATCGTCGACCTCGCCAAGGCGCATGTCTGCGCCGTCACGCGCATGTGCGAGAACAAGATGAAGCAGGAGTACGAGATCTTCAACGTCGGCACCGGCCGGCCGCTCTCCGTGCTGGAGCTGATCAATGCCTTCGAGAAGGTCAACCACCTGAAGCTCAACTGGAAATTCGCTCCGCGCCGCGCCGGCGACGTGGTGGCCATCTGGGCCGACCCGACCCTGGCCGAGAAGGAGCTCGGCTGGAAGGCGGAGCGCAGCATCGAGGACACCCTCGCCGCCGCCTGGGCCTGGGAGCAGAAGCTCGCCCAGTAATGTACATCGGCCTCATCAGCGACACCCACGGGGTTTTCTCCGACGGCTTCCGGAAATTCCTGGAGCCGGTGGACGTCATATGGCACGCCGGCGACTTCGGCGGCGGCCTCTCCTTCGTCGACTCCATCGCGGAGTTCAAGCCCCTCGTCGGCGTCCACGGCAACTGCGACGGCCAGGACATCCGCCGCGAATACCCCGCATACCAGTATCTCGAAGTCCAGGGCCAGAAGATCCTGATGACCCACATCGGCGGCTCGCCCGGCCACTACGACCTCCGCGCCGCCGCGCTGATCGACCGCTACAGGCCCGACATCTTCATCTGCGGCCACTCCCACATCCTCAAGGTGATGCAGGACCACACGTACAAGATGCTGTACATCAACCCCGGCGCCGCCGGCATCCAGGGCTGGCACGTCGTCCGGACCGCCCTCCGATTCAAGATCGAAGGGGGCGAAATCAAGGACATGGAAGTCTTCGAGCTCCCGCGGAGCTAGCTCCTATCAGAACAGATTCCCGATCAGGAGACCGGCGCGCAGATAGGGCGCCGGGTGCGTGCCGCGTACCCAGTCGATCAGGGCTTCGCCGTAGCCGTAGTTGAACTGCGTGAACAGCGCGACGGCGCCAAGATGGTAGGAGGCCGCCGCTTCGACGTTGACGTTGAACGGGCCAAACACCGGCGTGGCGGTGACGCCCAGTTCCCATTTGCCGTTCGGGCTGTGGTAGCCGACGGTGAGGTCGCCGTAGCCGTAGAAGCGCGAAAAAACATCCTGGGTGAACTCGTCGTCATACCAGCCGAAGCCGAAACGGAGCGTGGCCTTGAGCACGAGGCCGCTGGGGAAATAGGCGCTGTACTGCCCGAAGAGATAATTGATCGAACGGCTGAAGCTGTCGCCGTCGGTGCCGCGCATGGGCCGTCCGTTGGAGCGGTGCTCCAGGCCGAACAGGAGCTCGTCCCGCTGCAGCGGGACCCGCAGATAGAAGCCCGGCATGTAGCTGTTGTCATGGAAAGGCATCGACGTGTCGAAGAAATCCCACACCGATACCTGGGTGTACGCGAAGCTCAGGTTCATGCCTTCCCGGTTCCCGATGTCTTTCCAGATGGGGAGGGCGAGGCTCAGCTGGAACTTCAGGTCGGCGGTGGATTTGTTGATCGGCCCGGACAGGGGCACGCCGCCGACGAAGTACATGGGGCGGAAGGGCTCGATGATCTGGGCCTTCGCGGGAAGCGAAAGCAGCAGGGCGGCCAGCGGCAGGAGCAGGAAACGTTTCATAACACTTCCTCCTTCTTACGCATGAACACCACGCCGAGGGAAAGGGCCAGGATGGCGATGCAGATGAACAGGATTTCCTGTTTGTCCTGCAGCGCCTCCAGCGCCTTGGCCAGCGAGCTGTCCGTCGCCGGCTGGATGGGATGGAAGATGACCTGCAACGTGAGCAGGCAGCCGATCACGAGCCCGGCGATGAGCGCCAGGATGAGTGCGATCCGCCCGCGGCGGTGCACACCGTCCACTTCTTTCTTAATGCCTTCCACGGCATTCAGCCGGGCGTTGGTCTCGATCATGAACTGCCCTTCGGCCGGCGTCTCAGGCGCGTTGTCGCGCAGGAATTGTTCGATATCTTTCATAAGCGGATGTGCTGTTTGAGGTGGTCCCGACCCACCGAGAGATGATATTTGACCGTCCCGGCCGGAATCTGCATGATGGCGGCGATGTCCTTGACCGGCAGGTCTTCGAAATAGTGCAGGACGATGACGGTGCGCTCCTTCTCCGGAATCTTCGTCAGCGCCCGCTGCAGTTCCTCGTGCCGGAAGGCGGCGTCCGAGGCGGATCCGTCGGAGACGTGCAGGGCCTCCGGGGAATCCAGCGACGCCGACGGCGCCGGCACGCGCCGCAGGTTGTCGATAAAGCAGTTGTACGCGATGCGGAAGACCCAGGCCTTGAAGTTGCCGACGAAGCGGTCGGAACTCACGTAGGCCCGCACGAGCGCTTCCTGCGCCAGGTCGTCGGCCAGGGCCGCATCCCCGCACAGCGATGCCAGGAACCGCCGCAGCCGTCCCTGACACGCCCTCACTTCGGAGATGAACCGCTCCCGAGTCATCTTTTACTGATTATGCTCAGTGAGTTCTTTTTCCTCGGCCTCGAGCTCCTTGGCGAGCATCTTCTTGCCCGCGAAGTAGGAGATGAAGAGTCCGGTTCCCACGGCCAGCATAGCGGCGCCGGCGTACGGGAGGAAGGCTGCGAAGCCGAAGGTATTCACCTTAAAGACATAGAGCAGCAGGAAGGCCGTGCCCATCAGGCTGGTGATGCAGGCTCCGTTGAGCTTCTCCAGGAGCTCCTGTTTGAGCGAAGCCTTTTTCTTGGACGGCTTGAAGAATTCGGGGTCGATGGTCTGACCCGTTTCGATGGCTTTCAACATGACTTCCGCTTTGCGGTTCACTTCGTTCTGGTGAGCGCGACCGACGAGGAAGACAATCATGACCGGGAGGACGACGCAGACAGCGATCGGGACTAATACATTCATCCAATACATAGCAGGTAGTGTTTATTGTTTAACTTTTTTTCATGCCCTTTGCGGGGCGGTTTCATAGCTATAACGCAGAACCGGTCCGAAAGGTTGGAAAAAGTTGAACTTTTTTTTCAATTACAAGTTTACGGAACTTTTTCGTAATTTTGTGTCACTATGGCAACGAAAGCGAAGACCGTCTTCTACTGCACCTCGTGCGGGAATGAGAGCCCCAAATGGATGGGGCGCTGCCCCGCGTGCGGGGAATGGAATACGATGAAGGAGGCGCCGGCGGAGCCGAAGAAGACCGCCGGGAGCGCTTCCCGCGGAGCGGTCCGCTCCGATCGCCGGCCGCAGCAGCTGCGCGACATCGACTATTCGCAGGATGCGCGCATCTCCCTCGGCCTGGGGGAGGTGGACCGGATCCTCGGCGGTGGCATGGTGCCGGGCTCGCTGGTGCTCATCGGCGGTGAGCCGGGCATCGGCAAATCCACCCTCAGCCTGCAGATTCCGCTTTCCTGCAAGGACCTGCGCACGCTCTACGTCACGGGCGAGGAAAGCGCGAAGCAGGTCGGCATGCGCGCGAAGCGCCTCGGCGGCGATGACAGCAACTGTTCCATTTTCTGCGAGACGCTGATCGAGACCGTGATCGAGGAGGCCCGGGCGATGATGCCCGACCTGATGATCGTGGACTCCGTGCAGACGATGTCTTCCGAAACCGTGGAGTCCGCCCCGGGCTCCGTCACCCAGATCAAAGAGGTGGCCGCCGCGCTGCTGCGCTTTGCTAAGGAGAGCGGCGTGCCGGTGATCCTGATCGGCCATATCACCAAGGACGGCTTCATCGCCGGTCCGAAGATTCTCGAGCACATCGTGGACGTGGTCCTGCAGTTCGAGGGCGAGAACCGCGGCTCCTACCGCATCCTGCGGAGCATCAAGAACCGCTTCGGCTCCACCTCCGAGCTCGCCGTCTTCGAGATGACGGGCACGGGCCTGCGCGAGGTCGCCAACCCGTCCGAGATGCTGATCCCGATGCACGAGCAGGGGCTCAGCGGCACGGCCATCGCCGCGATGCTGGACGGCACGCGCCCGCTGCTCTTCGAGGTGCAGGCGCTCGTCAGCTCCGCCGTCTACGGCACGGCGCAGCGCTCCGCCACGGGTTTCGACGCCCGTCGCCTCAATATGCTGCTGGCGGTGCTGGAGAAGCGCGCCGGCTTCCACCTGAGCGCCAAGGACGTGTTCCTGAACATGGCCGGCGGCCTGAAGGTCAGCGACCCGGCCTGTGACCTCGCGGTCATCTGCGCGGTGCTGTCCTCGAATTTCGATTTCGCCATTCCCGCCGATGTCTGCTTCGCGGGCGAGGTGGGCCTGAGCGGCGAGATCCGCCCCGTGGGGCAGATCGACCGCCGCGTGCAGGAGGCCGCCCGGCTGGGCTTCAAGCGGATCTTCGTGTCTTCGTTCTCCCAGGTGGAGGTGAAGCCGGAGGGCATCCGTGTGGTCCAGGTCGCCGATGTGCCGGCGCTCGTCAAAGTCCTTTTCAAATAAGGTATGGAGCTGTTCTACGCTGATGATATTCAGGAATCCCGTGTCCGGCTGGACGCGGAGGAGTCCGCGCATTGCGTCCGGGTGCTGCGGCACCGTCCGGGCGACGAGATTTCCGTGATCGACGGTGTCGGCACGCTGTACCGCTGCGCGCTGGAGATCGCTGACGCGAAAGGCGCCGAGGCGCGTATCCTCGAGCGCACGCCCGGCTTCGGGGCGCATCCCTACCACCTGACGATGGCCGTCTGCCCGACGAAGAATATCGACCGCTACGAGTGGTTCGTCGAGAAGGCGACGGAGGTCGGCGTCGACGTGATCGCGCCGGTGATCGGCGAGCGCTCGGAGCGCAAGGTCCTGAAGACCGAGCGGCTCAAACGCCTCGCGCTCTCCGCCACCAAGCAATCCCTCAAGGCCGCCATTCCGCAGATCACCGAGCCGCAGTCCGTCCGCGACTTCATCCTCGCCGCCCCCGCAGACGCCCTGAAACTCATCTGCTACTGCTTCGATGACGTCGAAAGGATCAATATCACTTGCGCCCTGCAATCGGCGGCCGCTCTTGACCCGACAGGCAGTGCTGCCGGCAAACCCGTGGCCACCCACGGCCGCGTAAGTGGGAGGGGCCCGCTGGTGGATGACGGCTTGGCAGAAAGCATGCTTTCGGACAAGCAGCAGACAGCAGTGGGAGGGATGAGCGAAGCGAAGGTTTGCGGCAGCAGCTGCCTGCGGGTAGAGCGGCCGATAACGATTCTAATCGGGCCCGAAGGGGATTTCAGCCCCGAAGAGGCGGCGCTGGCTCGGGAACACGGGTGGGTGCCGGTGCAGCTGGGCCCCAGCCGCCTGCGGACCGAGACCGCCGCGGTCGTCGCCGCCACGGCCGTCTATCTGGCCGTTCTTGGAAACAGTTGATTTTCTGCCAGTTACGTTTTTACTTGCGGGCATACACCCTCAAGTAAAACAGCAAATCATTAATAATCAATAGATTGTAGAAACGGCCAAACTACGGTCGTAGGATCTCCACTTCGCCGTCCAGGCCGAGCTTGATGATCTGGGAGGAGCGGCCGCTGGCGCCGGCGCCGAAAGGTTTCGGCACCACGTAGTCCACGGCGGCTTTGATCTCCTCGGAGATCTCGGCGAAGGAGGCGGGCGTCGGCTCGCCGGAGATGTTCGCGCTCGTGCTGACGAGCGGGCGGCGCAGGCGGCGCACCAGCTCGCGGCAGAACGCGCCGGCGGTCAGGTCCGTGCGTTTGGCGGGAGATTCGCCGGTCGAGCCGGCGAATGACGAGGAGGTCGAGCCGGCGAATGACGGATCCGTTTCCGGAACCAGCGGGATGCGGATGCCGACGGAACCGTCGGCGGCGACCGCGTTCGGGGCCAGGTACTGCGCGCCCGGATAGATAATAGTCATCGGGGCGTCGTTGACCTCCACGAGATCGATGGCGATGGAGGGAATCTGCTTGATATACTTCGCGACCATGTCCAGGTCGCAGGCCAGCAGCACGAGCGACTTGGCCTCAGAGCGCCGCTTGATTTCGAACACGCGGGCGACGGCCTGCTCGTTGGTGGCGTCACAGCCGATGCCCCACACGGTATCGGTGGGGTAGAGGATCACGCCGCCTTTGCGCAGGACTTCGACGGCTTCCTGAAGAATGGGAGTGCTGTCCATATCAGAGTCTGTTAGGATCGAACAAAATGCCGCGCTTGCGCCACGACAGGATCATCAGCCAGCCGATGAGCATGCCGCCCAGGTGGGCGAAATGCGCGATGCCGGCCGAGATGCCCGTCACACCGGTGAAGAGCTCGATGGCGGCGAAAATCACGACCATCCACTTGGCGCTGAGCGTCACGGGCGGGAAGAGCAGGGTCATCCGGGACTCCGGGAAGAGCATCGCGTAGCCCATCAGCACACCGTAGATGGCGCCGGAGGCGCCCACCGTCGGGGTGTTCTTGATGAGGGCGATGTTCTGGATCGCGGCGGAATTGCCCAGCGCGGCCCCTTCCATATAGGCCTGCATCTGGAGATATTCCACCCCGAGGTGCAGGGCCACGGCGCCCAGGCCGCAGATGAAATAGAAGAACAGGAACTTCTTGCTCCCGATGATGCGTTCCACCACGCCGCCGAAGATCAGCAGCGTGTACATATTGAAGAAGATGTGCCAGAACCCGCCGTGCATGAACATGTGCGTGACCACCTGCCACCAGTGAAAATACACGGAGGTGGGGTAGAACAGGGCGAAGGTGCCGATCATGAAGTTCTGGTTGAGGAGGGAGGCCACGAACACGATCACGTTGATGATGATCAGGTTCTTGGTCACGGGAGGCAGCGAGGAGAGGAATCCCCCCCTGCGACCGCCGTCGTTGCCGTAGTAATAGTATGCCATTTAGAATTTCTTGTCTATATCCCCGAGGGGGACGATGCTGACGATGCGCCGGCCGCCCGGGGTGAGTTCGGCGTTGTCGCATGCAAAAAGCGTGTCAATAAGCCGCTGCGCGTCCTGCGGGGAAGACGGCGGATCGGCGTGGAAGGCGCCCAGGGTGGCGAATTTCTCCGCCAGACGCTGTTGGAGCATCTCCGGTAGGGCCTCGCGTTCCTCTGACAAAATGTACACAAGGTCGCTGACAAGCTGCTCCACTTTGCCGGGTTCGCAGCTGTAGCCTTCCGGCACACCGTTCACCACCACGGTGTCCGTGCCGAAGGCAGCGATGTCGAAGCCCAGCTGCGCGAGCAGCGCGGCGTTGTCTTCGAAGAGGAGGCGCTGCTGCGTGCCCACCTGCACCTGCACGGGGAAGAGGGCGTTCTGTGTGACGTGCGCCTCGCGGCTCAGGGCGCGGAGCGTCTGCTCGTAGAGGATGCGCTCGCGGGCGCGGCCGATGTGGACGATCATCAGGCCGGAGGCCGCCGGCGTGAGGATGTATTTCCCCTGGAGAATGAGCAGCCGTCCCAGCGGCAGCGTCTTCTCCTCGAACAAGCGGCCGTAGTCCTCGCTCTTGTCCACGAATCGGCTATAGTTCCCGTCATTCGCCGGCTTGACCCATTCGTCATTCGCCGGCTTGACCGGCGAATCTCCCGTCCCCGGGACGCTGAACGGATCATACGCCGGATCCGTCTCGATCACGGGCATCGTGACCTCTTTATATTGCTCGAAACTGCTCCCGAGCTGGGGCAGGGGCGTGGCCCCTTCGGTATTGAAATCGATGCTGGCGCCGAAACTGTTGCGCCCGAGCGTCTCCTTGACGCAGGCGTAGAGGATCTGGAAGATGACGGCATCGTCCTCGAACTTGATCTCCGTCTTGGTCGGGTGGATGTTGACGTCGATCGCGTGCGGGTCCGTCTCCAGGAAGATGAAATAGGCGGGCGTGACCCCGTCCGGAATCATTTCCTCGTAGGCCTTCATCACGGCCTTGTGGAGGTAGGCGCTGCGGAAAAAGCGTCCGTTGACGAAGAAATATTGGTTGCCCGGGGTCTTGCGGGCTGTGTCCGGGCGGCCGACGAAGCCGCTGACGCGCACCACGGAGGTGTTGGCCGACAGGTCCACGATGTCCCCGACCACATTGCTGCCGAGCAGGTCCAGGATGCGGAATTTCAGGGACTTGGCCTTCTTCAGCACGAAGAGCTCCCGGCCGTTGTGGCTCAGGGTGAAGGCGATGTCGGGGCGGGTCAGCGCCACGCGCGTGAACTCTTCGAGGATATGCTTCAGCTCGACGTTGTCGCTCTTGAGGAACTTGCGGCGCGCGGGGGTGTTGTAGAAGAGGTTGCGCACGGCGAAATTGGACCCGACGGGCGCGGCCACGCTGGCGGTTTTCACTTCGCCGAAGGCGCCCACGCGCACTTCCGTCGCTGTCTCGTCCTGCGGCCGCCGCGTGCGCAGCGTCACTTCCGCCACGGCGGCGATGCTGGCCAGCGCCTCCCCGCGGAAGCCGTAGGTGAGGATCTGCTCCAGGTCCTCGGCCGTGGCGATCTTGGAGGTGGCGTGCCGCTCGAAGCAGAGCACGGCGTCCACGGGGGACATGCCGCAGCCGTTGTCGATGACCTGCAGGAGCGTGCGCCCCGCGTCGGTCACGACCACGGAAATCTGTGTCGCGCCCGCGTCCACGGCATTCTCCACCAACTCCTTCACCACGGACGCCGGCCGTTGCACGACCTCGCCCGCAGCGATCATGTTGGCGATCTGCGCCGGTAGGATTTTCAGCTTGCCCATCCCGCTACAGCAGGGTGTAGAACTTCGCGATGTACAGGAGCATGCCGACGATCAGCAGCAGCGAGATGATGCCGATGATGGTCTGCGCGCGCTTCATGGGTGTGCGGGTCCGGGCACCGTCCCGGAAGGAACCGCGGATGTAGGAACCGGGCACATAGGTGCCGGCTTCCTTCTCCTTCTCCATCGTGCCGTCCACGGCGCCGAAACGGCGCTTGCGCTCTTCCTCCGCCGGATCGTAGTAGATCGGCTTGTAGTTGAAAACCCGGTGTTCGTTTTCACCGAAAAAATTAAACAGTCCCATAACTTACAAATGTAACCATTTTTCTTTAAATTTGCGGTATGAGTGACTTCAGAATCGGACAGGGATACGACGTGCACGCCCTTGCAGAAGGGCTTCCGATGTTCCTCGGCGGCGTGGAAATCCCTTCACAGACGGGCTTTGTGGCCCATTCCGACGGCGACGTGGCCATCCACGCGCTGTGCGACGCGCTGCTCGGCGCGCTGGCCCTTGGCGACATCGGCCATCTCTTCCCCGACACCGACGACCGCTGGAAAGGCGTGGACAGCACCGAACTGCTCGCCGCCGTGCTCGAACTCCCGGAGTTCCGCCGCTGGTACGTCGTCAACGTCGATATTACCATCGCTCTGCAGACCCCGAAGCTCGCTCCGCACATCCCCGCCATGCGTGAGCGCCTCTCCGAGGTGATGGGGATCAGCCCCGCCCGGGTGAGCGTCAAGGCCACCACGACCGAGCATCTGGGCTTCGTCGGACGCCGCGAAGGCTGCGAAGTCTGGGCAATTGTGCTGATTGCCAAAAAATAATTTTGCAAATTAGCAAAAGTGTTGTACATTTGCAGTCCCAAAACCGCAAGGCGGCGGGACTTATTGACAAATTGAGATGTGGTGTAATGGTAGCACTACAGATTCTGGCTCTGTCAGTGAGGGTTCGAATCCTTCCATCTCAACAAAGCTTTTTGGCCTGATGGCGGGGTAGCTCAGCTGGTTAGAGCGTCGGATTCATAATCCGGAGGTCGTGGGATCGTGACCCACTC
>JBGUOB010000054.1:0-87327 GCA_045117755.1 Candidatus Cryptobacteroides sp. | reverse complement strand
GGCGGCCCCGTGACGGTCACGGACGAGCGTATCGTGCGCTTCTTCATGCTCATCCCCGAGGCCTGCAAGCTGGTGCTGGAAGCCGGCACCAAGGGCAATGGAGGAGAGATTTTTGTCTTCGACATGGGCGCCCCGGTCAGGATTGCCGATTTGGCCAAGCGCATGATAGCCCTCTCCGGCGCCAAGGGCGTCGAAATCAAGTACACCGGCCTCCGCGAGGGAGAGAAGCTCTACGAGGAAGTGCTTAACGAGATGGAAAACACCAAGCCCACCTTCCACGAGAAAATCCGTATCGCCCAGGTGCGGGAATACGACTACGAGGAAGTTTCCAAGGAAATTGAAGAATTGGTGGCCCTGGCCAAGCTCTACAACGACATGGATACTGTCCGCAAGATGAAGGAGTTTGTTCCCGAATACAAGAGCAACAATTCCGTCTATGAGCAGTTGGACCGGGAAATCGAGCAGCGGGGGGGGGTATAAAAACGGACGGCACCTCCAACCTGTAGAGGCGCCGCCCGAAGAAAACCTTTAAGGAAGTTTACTTCCCGAAGTAGCGTTTGTAAAGACCCAGGAAGCCTGCCCCGTGGCGGGCTTCGTCTTTTGCCATCTCGTGGACGGTGTCGTGGATGGCGTCGTAGCCCAGCTTCTTGGCGCGGGTGGCGATGGCGAGCTTGCCTTCGCAGGCGCCGCACTCGGCCTCAGCGCGCTTCTTGAGGTTGGTCTTGGTGTCCCAGACCACTTCGCCGAGGAGCTCCGCGAACTTGGCGGCGTGCTCGGCTTCTTCGAAGGCGTAGCGCTTGAAGGCGTCGGCGATCTCCGGGTAGCCCTCGCGCTCCGCCTGGCGGCTCATCGCGAGGTACATGCCCACCTCGGAGCATTCGCCGTTGAAGTGGTCGTGGAGACCCTCCATGATCTCGGCGTCCTCGACGACACCGTCGCCCAGGTGGTGTTCACAGGCCCACTGAAGGCCTTCGGACTTGACTTCGACGAATTTTTCGGACTTGGCGTGGCACTGCGGGCATTCTGCAGGAGGGTTCTCTCCCTCATAGACATAGCCACATACGAGGCATCTGAATTTCTTTTTCATGACTGGATACAGTTATTAGTTTTGGTGCAAGATACGAAACTTTTTCAAAAATCCATCGACTCCATCATCTCTTCGAGCTGACGGCGGTCGCGCTTGGTCGGACGGCCCGCTCCGCGGTCGCGCTGGAGGACGATGGTTTCCTTCGGTGCATGGAGTTTGAAGCGTTCGCTCTCGGGGGTGATGTCTTCGGCGAATTCGGGCACCAGCTGCGCCCCCATGCGGCTTTCGGTGACTTTCAGGACCCGATAGGAGAAGAGGGCCGGGCCTTTGCGGATCTCCAGGACGTCGCCGGCCTTGACGGCCTTGGACGGCTTGGCGTTGACGCCCGCAATCTTGACCTTGTTGCCGTTGCAGGCGTCGGTGGCGTCGCTCCGGGTCTTGAACACCCGGATTGCCCATAAATATTTGTCTATTCTGACGCTATCCATATTCAGAGTTTACCGCATCTGCGGAGGTACGCGTTCACCGCGAGGTTGTACTCCATTTTCCGGTCAATCCGCTCCTCCTCCGCCTGTCGGAGGGTCAGCTCCGCCTGCAGCAGATCCGACATCGTCACCTGCCCGGCGCCGTAGCGCGCCCGGAGCTTGTCCGCCGCATCCCGGGCGACGGCCACCGCCTCCGTGGCGACGCCCAGCTGCTCCCAGGCCGTTTCCACGGCCAGTCGCTTCTGGTGCAGCTGGAGGGCCAGCTGGGCCTCCAGATACTCCTGCTGCGAAAGGGCTTTCTCCACTTGGGCATCGTAGCGGCGGGCACGGGCGGCCGCCTTGCCGATGCCCGTGATCGGGATCTGGACCGTGGCGAAGCCCACGCCGTTGAGTCTCCCCCGCTCCTTTCCGGCCAGGTCATGGTATCCATATGCGGCGCCGACGGAAATCTGCGGCAGGTGCTCCCCCACCGCCATTTTCTTCTGAAGCCGCTCGGACTCCACCTGCATGGCCAGCAGGCGGGACTCCTCGGTCGTGTATTGCGCATCGTCCAGTTGGAGGTAATGCTCCGGGGAGGCCAACTCCCCGAAAGAATCCCCTTCCAGGACATAGGAATCCAGGTCCAGATAGGCAAACTCAAAGCCGATCGCATTGAAGAGATCCATCTTGACCAGCTTCAGGGCGCTCCGCAGCTGGACCCGGCCAGAGGCCAGCTCGCGCTGCCGGACCCGGACCTGCAGCAAATCGGTGTCGGCGATCAGCCCGGCAGCCACCGCCGCGGAGGCATCGTGCTCCAGGGAATCCAGCAACTGCCCGGCCTGCTCCAGGGTCTGCATCTTTTCCTGCAGGGAGACGCCCAGGCGGTATTTCTCTTCCACGGAAGCGGCGCTCTCCCGGCGCTTGAGCGAGAGCTGCAGCTCCCCGGCCTGCACGCCCAGCGAGGCCAGCCGGTTGCCGTTCACGATACGTCCGCCGGCATAGACGGGCTGCAAAACCATCGCCGACGCGGCCCAGCCGGATTTAAACCCGGCATACCAGGGATGGATGCCGACCTGGTTGGCCATATCCGTGACCAGTTGCGACAGCACATCCGCCCAATACCCGTCCAGGATGTCCTGCGGGGTGATATAGATGAGCGGATTGAGCGCATAGTAGCCAGCGGCGTTCAGGCTGACGCGGGGGACGTATTCCCAACGGGCCTCGGTCCGCTGGGCCAGGGCGGCCTGCAGGTCGAGCTGGGCCGCACGGATGTTGGGATCGTGCTCCGCGGCAAGCTCCTGGCACTCCGCCAGCGTGACGACACGCTGGGCGCTGACGCCGGCCGGCACGAGTACCAGCAGGCCCAGCAGGATATATGAGATGTCAAGCAGTTTCTTCATGGTTCTTCTTTTTATCCGCTCCGCGGAAAATCTGCCAGTACGACACCGGCATGATCAGGACGATCAGGAGGATCGAGAAAACGATGCCGAAGCAAATCACCACTCCCATCGGCATCCACAGCAGGTCGCCGCTGAGGATCATCGGCAGCACGCCGAGCGCCGTCGTGCAGGAGGTCAGGAAGATCGGCCGCACCCGGCGGGCGCCGGCCAAGAAAGCGGCGTCGCGCACGCTCACGCCCTGCTCCCAGCGCAATTCTTCGGCGTAATCGAACATGATGATGCCGTTGCGCACGATGATACCGACGAGCGAGACCAGTCCCAGCACGGCCGTGATACTCAGATCGAGTCCGAAAATCCACAGCCCGAAGGAGGCGCCGAACAGGCAGAGCAGGCTCAGCACCATCGTCAGGGCGGCCACGGAGCCCTTCTTGAAATGCAGCAGCAGGAAGATGAACAGCACGGCCACGGCGGCGATGAAGCTCCAGAGAATCTGCGGAATGAAATATTCGTTGGAGAACGTAAGGCCCAGATACTTGACCGAAGCGCCTTCCGGCAAGCGGGGTTCGATATGGGTCCGGACGTATTCCCGGATCGGTTTCATCGCGGCGGGCTGGCTCTTCTTGAGGCGCATGTCGGCCTTGATGCTCACGGATTCCCGGCCGGCATAGCGAACGATCTGTTCGGGCCGCCAGGCGGGCCGGAGGGACGCCACCTGGCGAAGCGGAACCGTGGAGCCGGCCCGGAACGTCGGCACCTTGACGTCGCCGAGCGACTCATAGGCCATGTTCCGCGTGATGCCCTGGCTGTAGAGATTGACCGGGACCTGGCGGTCTCCCTCCCAGATGGTGGCGATGGGCATCCCGTCAAGCATGCCGGCCAGCGCCAGGGAGAGGACCGACTTGTTGACCCCGAGCCGGGAGGCCTCCTCCGGGTCGAGTTCGACCTCAACACAAGGAACGATATTGTCGTAGTCGGTGTGGATCCAGGTCAGCTGGTCCTGCATCCCGTACATAAAGGTGCGAAGGCTGTCCGCCAGCGGGCGGAGCTCCTCGGTCGGAGCGCCGCACAACATCACTTCCACGGCCGTGAGGGCCTGATAGTCCATCTGGCGGAAATGGATCAGCGCCTCCGGGAACCAGTTCTCGTATCGCTGGGCGCATTCGAGCAGCAGCTGCTCGGTGTCGGCGTTCGAGCGGGTGTTCACGATCAGCTGCGCGATATTCCTGCCCGGCATCGCCGGGGAATAAGTGGCGTGGAAACGCGGGGCGTTGCACCCTACGAACGAGGTGATGCCCGTCACGCGCGGGTCCGCGAGCAGCAGGCGCGACAGGGAGTCGCTGACCGCCGAGGTCTTCTCCAGGGAGGCGTTTCCGTCCAGGTTGATCTCCACGGCGAAGATGTCCCGGGCCGCCTTCGGCATCATCATGACGTTGATCCGGGTGAACATGAAAATGCCGAGGCCGACCGCCACCACACCCACGGCGACGGTCAGGAAGGCATGCTGGAAGCAGAAACGCTCCAGCGCGTCGTAGAAGCGCTGGAGTAGATTGAAGAACCGGGCCTGCGCCCGGGAGAGGATATTGTTACGCGAAGGGCCGTTCTCCCGGATGTAGCGCACTTCCAGCGAGGGCACGACCAGCATGGCATAGGCCAGGGAGGCCGCCAGGGCGAAGGCGATAATCCAGGGGAAGCTGGCGATGAAGTCGCCCAGATAGCCCTGGATGATCTTGAGCATCGGGAAGAACATGGCCGTGATGGCGAAGGTCGCCATGAACATCGGCATGAAGAGCTCCCGGCCGCTCGCCGCGGCCGCATCTTCCCGGGCAAGCCCGCGGCCAAGTTTGTCCATATAGCCGTCCATCGTGATGATGGAATCGTCCACGATCATGCCCAGTACGGCGATCAGCGCGGCCAGGGAGACCATGTTGACCTGCATGCCTGTCACGTACATCGCAGCCAGCGCCACGGCAATGCACACGGGCACGCCGGAGCTGGCGATCAGCGCCGACCGCATCGGGAAGAGCAACAGCATCACCAGGATCACCACCAGCATGGCGATCAAGAGGTCGCGCATGAACGACATGACGGAGCGGTGCACCACCTTGGGCTGGTCGGTGATCCGGGTCATGTGGAGGGACAGCGGCGCCGTGGCCGAAAATTCTTTCAGGACCGCGTCCACCTCCCGTCCGAAGTCGACGATGTTGTTGTCGGGGCGCATCACGATGCTGAGCACCATGGCCGTATGCCCATTATAAGAAACGAAGCTTTCCGGCTCCTTGTAGCGGCGCTCCACCGTGGCGATGTCCCGCAGGCGCAGCACCCCGGACTCCAGTCCGGTGAAGACGATGCGGTCCGCCACTTCCTGCTCGGTCGTCACGGGATTGGCCACGTGGACCGGGGAATAGGCGTAGTCGGTATGGAACGTGCCGCCCGAGGTATTGAGCGCCGCGCTCTGATACTCGAGCATCAGGCTGGCAGGGTTCACGCCATAAGACGACAGCCGATCCATATCCAGGGTGACGGCGACTTCCTCGTCCTGCGCACCGTAAATGGTGACGCTGGACAGGGTCGGGATCTCCTGCAGGCGGGCAGAGAGGTCCCGGGCATAATCCAGCATCTCCCCATATCCCTTGTCCTCGGATTCCATCGTGATGAGCAGCGAGGAGGCCTCGCTGAAATCGTCCAGCACCACGACGGCCAGCACACCGGCGGGCAGGGTCAGCTTGGCGGTCTCGAGGCGGAGTTTGATCTTGGACCAGACTTCATCCTTGGTCCGGACCGGCGTGGTCAGGTCCACCAGCAGATAGCAGATCCCATCTTGAGACGTCGACTTAAGCGTGGCGCGGTTCACTTCCTTGCAGGAGAACAGGACGTCCTCCAGCGGTTTGGCCACCTGGTCGCGCACCTCCTCCGCCGTGGCGCCTGGGTAAATGGCCGCGATCATACCCTCCTTGATCTGGAAGGTCGGGAATTCGTCCCGATTCATCCGGAAAAGGCCTACCACGCCGACCACAAGCAGGAACGCCACAAAAAGGTAGATGACCTTCCTGTAGCGAATGGCGTCCCGGATCACCCGGCCGCGGATTTCTGGTAGGCGCTTAGGCATCATTATTCTGTCACTTCCATTCCGGTGGAGACCTTCTGGAAGCCCTCCACGATTACCTTGTCACCGGCCGACAGGCCTTCCGAGACGATGATTCCCCGGCCGCTGTAGCCGTCCGGGACGATATGCACCTTGCAGGCGCGGCCGTCCACCACCGTCCAAACGTATTTGCCTTCGGTGTCCATCCGGACCGCCGCGGCGGGGACCACGATGCGCCGGTCGCCCGTGACCTCCGGAACGGCAAGACTCGCCTTGACCACCATCCCGGGCATCAGCTTCGGGTTCTTGTCGGCCAGGCGGAGGATACAGCTGTAACTCCGCGTCAGGGGAGATGCCACATAGCCCCGCTCGGACACGACCGCAGACAGGTTTTCCAGTCCGAGCGCAGGCACGGACACGATGGCCGGCGTGCCGATGACGACGCTGCTGATGTCGTTCTCATGGACATCGATGCGGATTTTCAGCGAGGACATGTCCATCAGCAAAGCGAGGCGCTGTCCCGGAAGCACCTCCACGCCCTGGTCGACGTAGAGTTCGCCGATGACGCCGCGATAAGGGGTCTTCACGGTCCCATCCGCCACGGCGCGCCGGGCTGCGGCGGCCGTCGCTTCGGCCTTGGCCAGCTGGGTTTCGATGTCGATTTTCTGTATTTCGGGGATCGCGCCCGAGGCGTACACCTTCTGGAGGCGCTCATTGGCGTCGCGCGCCTGGTCCAGGGACGCTTCGGCAATCTGCCGGGCGCTCTCGACGCTCTGCGAGCGGATCACGGCCACGGCCTGTCCGCCTCCCACGCGTTTGCCCTTGCGGACGCACAGCTTCGTCAGGGTGCCCCCGTACGGGGCCGTCAGCACGACGGATTTCTTGGGTTCAACCTCGCCGGTGAACACCTGGTCAGGCAGGATCTCCGGGAAACCGACCGAAATCGTCTTGACCCGGACTGGAGGGCGCTGTGTCTCCTGGGCGGCGCCCCGGATCCGGTCCACCAGCTGCGACACCTGTTCCGACTCGCAGCCGGAGGCAAGCAGGGCCACGAGGGCCAATCCTATATAATTCCACCTTTTCATCTGCGCTAGTTCTTTGAGGCCACGCAGACGACGTTGCAGTCCGTGATGGAATAGGTGATACGCGGAAGGACCGTCCGACTGCCGGAATACACCAGATTGACGTTCAGGAGGCCGTCCAGGATGAACGCCTCTCCGGAGACCGTCACCTGAAAATCAGGCAGCGTACCCACCCGGAGCGTCCGGGTGGAGGGCAGAAGCCGGAAACCACCGGGGGTCAACTCGGCGTCGAAGACATACACGTCCCCGCCCAGTACGTTCATCGTCACGAGCATCGTGTCGTTCCCGCGCGCCTTGATGTCCATCCGCCCGAACTCGGTCGTCAGATCGTAAACTTTGGGGGCGAGCTTGACCGGGTCCTTGTCCGACACGTCCGCCGACACTACCACCTTCACGGTCCCGCTCGTCTTGAAGGTGTAACGCCCGGTATACGGATCCGTCGGCAACTGGGTGCAGGCCGACAGGATCAACAGCGACAGCGCTGCTATGGGTAATAGTCTCTTCATATTCTTATCGTCTACTGTTGCCAAGGGAGATGTAGTAGAAAAGGGTGGCGAGGGAGCCGAGGGCGGCGATAATGTAGGTGTAGGCGGCCCATTTCAGGGCGTCGACCGCCATCGGCCGCGTCTCCGTATCCACGATGCCAGAGCGCTCCAGCCACGCGACGGCGCGCTGGCTCGCATTGATCTCGACCGGAAGTGTGACGAGGCTGAAGAAGGTCGTCATCGCGAAGAGGACGATCCCCAGCCAGAGCAGCGTCGGGAAGACGTTGATCAGGAGCACGCCCGCGAGCAGGACCCACTGGACCGTGTTGTTGGCGAAGGTGACGACGGGCACCAGGGCGGAGCGGAGCTTCAGCGGCGCGTAGCCCTTGGCGTGCTGGATGGCGTGGCCGGTCTCGTGCGCCGCCACGGCGCAGGCCGCGACGGAAGCGCTCTCGAAGACGCCCTCGCTGAGGTTGACGGTCTTGTCCTTGGGATTATAATGGTCGGTCAGCTTGCCGGAAACCGATTGCACCGTGACGTCCGTGATGCCATGCTGCGCAAGCATGAGACGCGCCACGTCGGCGCCCGTCAGGCCGCCCGGCGAAGGGATTCCGCTGTATTTCTCGAATTTGCTGCTCAGGACACGCTGGATGACGAAAGAGGCCAGCATGACGGCGAGCATGATAAACCAGATACCGCTGCTCATAGGCATTCGTGTTATTAATTCTATGCGAAGATAAGAAAAAAAAATCCAAAAGAAAAAGAGGTCCTCTACACGAGGGCCTCTCCTTTCTCATTCACGATTTCATACTGCAGGATGCTGTGGTCGGTCATTTCGACCAGCTCCAGCTTGCACTTGTACTTCCGTTTCCACTTGCGGAGGAACGAATTCCAGCCGCGCGTCAGGTACGCCCCGAGGATGGGGCTGACCCGAACGGTCATCGTCTTCTGTCCCTTCTCGGCGAGGTCGGCGATATGCCGCTCGATCTCCTCGTCGATGACCACGGTAGAGGTGATGTGGCCCGTGCCGTGGCACAGGGGACATTTTTCGGTGGTGTTGATCTCTGTCACGGGGCGGATCCGCTGGCGCGTGAGCTGCATGAGCCCGAACTTGGTGAGGGGCAGCACGTTGTGCTTGGCCCGGTCGCTCGCCATGAGATCCCGCATGTACTTGTAGAGGTCGTTGCGGTGCTCGGGCTTGGCCATGTCGATGAAGTCGACGATGACGATGCCGCCCATATCGCGGAGCCGCAGCTGGCGGGTAATCTCCTCGGCGGCCAGCTTGTTGACCTCGAAGGTGTTCTCCTCCTGGTCGTTGGTCTTGGCCCGGATGCCGCTGTTGACATCGATCACGTTGAGCGCCTCGGTGGTCTCGATGACGAGATACGCACCCTGCTTCATCGGTACCACCTTGCCAAAGGAGCTCTTGATCTGGCGGGTCACTTCGAAATGGTCGAAGATCGGTTCCCTGCCTTCGTAGAGCTTGACGATCTTCTCCTGTTCGGGAGAGATCAGGGAAATGTAGCGGCGCGTGTCTTCGTACACCTTCCGGTCGTTGACGTGGATGTTGGTGAACGAGTCGTTGAGCAGATCGCGCAGCACGGTGGTGGTCTTGGAGTACTCGGTGAAGAGGAGTTTCACCCCCTTGGATGCGGCCACTTTCTGCCAGGAGCCCTCCCATTTCTCGATGAGCAGGCGCAGCTCGGCCACCAGGACGGCGGCCGTCTTGCCCTCTGCGGCGGTCCGGATGATGGCGCCGTAGTTCTTGGGGAGGATGCTCTTGACGAGGGTCTCAAGTCTCTTTTTCTCCTCCTTGGAGGAGATTTTCTGGGAAACGCTCACCTTCTCGGCGAAGGGGAGCAGTACAACGTTGCGTCCTGCCAATGAAATCTCCGCAGTCAACCGGGATCCCTTGGTGGAAATCGGCTCCTTGGTGATCTGGCAGATGATCATCTGCCCGGGCTTGAGGTGATCCTCGATCCGGCCCTCCTTCGCGAGGGCGGGGCCGATCTTCATCCCCGCGTAGAGCTTGCCGAGTTCCCGGTTGGGATTGCTCTCGCGCACGAAGGTGTCGAAAGCATTGAAATACAAGCCCAGGTCGAGGTAATGGATGAAAGCCTCTTTGCTGTCGCCGATGTCCACGAAGGCGGCATTCAGCGCAGGGAGGATCTTCTTGACCTTGCCAAGGAAGACGTCCCCGACCGAATAGCTCTGACCCTGGTTCGATTCCCGGTTCAGCTCGATCAGCCGGTGATTTTCCAGCAGAGCGATCCGGACCTCGGCGGACGCTACGTCCACCACCAGGTCTTTTTCTGTCTTCGCGGTTTCCATTGTTCGCAACTTAATAAATCAAGAAAAAGCCCGCCGGATCTCCCGTCAGGCTTTCCTCGACTTATTATTTCTTCTTGTGGCGGTTCAGACGCAAGCGCTTCTTACGCTTGTGCGTAGCCATCTTATGTCTCTTATGCTTCTTTCCGTTAGGCATAAATTATTTGGATTTGGGTTTGACGTTCTCCTTGACCGCAGCGGCGAAAGACTTGGCCGGCTTGAAAGCGGGAATGCAATGAGCCGGAATCGTCATCGTGGTCTGGCGGGTGATGTTACGGGCGGCCTTCTGGGCGCGCTGCTTGTTGATGAAGGAACCAAATCCGCGGAGGTACACGTTGTTGTCCTTGATCAGGGAAGCCTTGATGCTCTCCATGGTGGCCTCGACGACGGTCTGCACGGTCACTTTCTCGATGCCGGTGGCTTTGGCCACTTCGTTCACGATTTCTGCTTTAGTCATTGTCTTGAATATTAAATTATTTAGTAACTAACTTTTTGCGTTTTTTGGGAGTGCAAAAATAGAGTTAATTTTTTATTATTCAAAATGATATTTGCAGTTTTTTGGACATGGCACGGAGATTGACTATATTCGCAGGCGGTTCTGAAAAACCGACTTTACTGACATTTTGGCAATAATATGAGACAAGATAAAGAATTCACCCTCCCCGCTGGCGCAGAAGTCAGCATCATTCCCGTTATGCAGGGAGAAGGCCTGCTTAAAATAGACGAATCCGAGCTCCCCGATATCCTCCCGGTGCTCGCGCTCCGCAACGCGGTGCTCTTCCCGGGCGCCGTGTTCCCGATCACGATCGGGCGCGAGAAATCCATCCGCCTCATCCAGGACGCCGAGAAGGAAGGTTTCTTCATCGGCGCCGTGCCGCAGAACGACGTGATGGTCGAGGAACCGCAGGAGGAAGACCTGAGCCACTACGGCTCGGTCTGCAAGGTCCTGAAGACCCTGGAGATGCCGGACGGCACGATCACGGCCATCCTGCAGGCGTTCAAGCGCCTCGCGCTGGACGCCGTGCTCGGCTATGAGCCGTACATCACCGCCCGCGTGCATTATCTCCCCGACATCCTGGTGGAGGATCCGCACAGCACGGACATCAAGGCCATCGCCGAGTCCCTCAAGGAGAAGGCGATCAACCTCTTACGCGCGAGTAATATCGGTACGCGCGAGACCATCGGCGCCCTGAAGGCGATCGATGATTTCAAGTTCCTGGTGAACTTCATCGCCACGACCATCGAGGTGGAGAACTTCGAGTCGAAGATCCAGCTGCTGGAGTACGATGACGTGCGCCTGCGCGGCCTCAAGCTGCTCTCCGTGCTGGACTCCCAGGTGGAGCTGATGAAGATCAAGCAGGAGATCAACCAGAAGGTCAAGAGCGAGATCGACCAGCAGCAGCGCGAGTACTACCTCAACAACCAGCTGCGCACCATCCAGGAGGAGCTGGGCATGGACGACGCCGAGGAATTCGACAAGTTCCGCGAGCGCGCCGCCAAGAAGAAATGGCCGAAGGAGATCGGCGAGGCCTTCAACAAGGAGCTCGCCAAGCTCGAGAAATATAATCCGTCCTCGCCGGACTACAGCGTCCAGTATAATTATTTAGAGTTCATGCTCGACCTCCCCTGGGGCGAGATGAGCCAGGACAATCTGGACCTGAAGCACGCCCAGAAGGTCCTCGACGGGGATCATTACGGACTGGACACGGTCAAGGATCGCATCATCGAGTACCTCGCGGTGCTCAAGCTGAAGGGGAATATGAAGTCGCCGATCCTCTGCCTCTACGGCCCTCCGGGCGTGGGCAAGACCTCGCTGGGCAAGTCCATTGCCAAGGCCCTCGGCCGCAAGTACGTGCGCATCGCCCTGGGCGGCATGCACGACGAGGCGGAGCTGCGCGGCCACCGCAAGACCTACGTAGGCGCCCTCCCGGGCCGTATCCTGAACGGCATCGCCCGGGCCGGCACCTCCAACCCGGTGATCGTGCTGGACGAGGTGGACAAGCTGGCGGCCGACTTCAAGGGCGACCCGTCCTCCGCGCTGCTGGAGGCGCTCGATCCCGAGCAGAACGGCACCTTCCACGATAATTACCTGGACCAGGACTATGACCTGAGCAACGTCCTCTTCATCACCACGGCCAACAGCACCGCCCCCATCCAGTCGGCCCTGCTGGACCGTATGGAGCTCATCAACGTGACGGGCTACCTGGCTGAGGAGAAGATGGAGATCGCGAAGAAGTTCCTCGTGCCCAAGCAGTTGGAGGAGCACGGCATCGCGAAGAATGCGCTCAAGATCGACAAGGCGGCGCTCGCCGCGATCATCGACGAGTACACCCACGAGTCGGGCGTGCGCGGCCTGGAGAAGCAGATCGCGAAGATCGCCCGCGTGACCGCGAAGAAGATCGCGATGGAGCAGGAGTACCCGGCCGTGATCAAGAAGGAGCACCTGAAGGAATACCTCGGCCTGCCGACCAATTTCCACGACCTGCAGAAGGGCAACGAAGCCCCCGGCGTGGTCACGGGCCTCGCCTGGACCCAGATGGGCGGCGAGATCCTCTTCGTGGAGAGCAGCGTGTCCGGCGGCAAGGGCGTCATGACGATGACCGGCAACCTGGGCGACGTGATGAAGGAGTCGGCGACCATCGCCTACCAGTATATCAAGGCGCATCCGGAGATGGCCAAGATGGATTCGAAGACCTTCGGCGAGAAGGACCTGCACGTGCACGTGCCGGAGGGAGCGACCCCGAAGGACGGCCCGTCAGCCGGTATCACGATGGTGAGTTCGATGGTGTCCGCCCTGCGTGGCGAGGCCGTCAAGCACGGCATCGCGATGACGGGCGAGATGACCCTGCGCGGCCGCGTGCTGCCTGTCGGCGGCATCAAGGAGAAGATTCTCGCCGCCAAGCGCGCCGGCGTGCACACGATCGTCATCTCGGAGGACAACCGCAAGGACATCGAGGACATCAAGGAGATCTACATCCGCGGCCTCGAATTCCACTACGTCAAGACCATCCAGGACGTCATCGACTTCATCTTCTGATACAAGAAAGCGCCGGTTTTTCGACCGGCGCTTTTCTTTTAGAACAACTTCGGATGGCTCTCCTCGAGGCCTTCGAGGACGCGCTCCATCACCGCCTGGCGGATGAGGGCCGAGCGCGAGGAGATCTTGAAGCGCTTGCAATACGTGTCGATGGCCGCGAGCTCCTGTGCGTTGAACAGCACGGACTTGCGGTGGATGCGGCGTAGCGAGGCGCGCTGCTTGTCGAGGTAGGCGGGATCGACGCCGGCGAATTTCTTGCTACTCTTCTTTTTCCTGGCCATAGAGCATATTGATGTATTGGATGATTTCCTGCAGGCTGTCCATCTCCAGGCGCCGCCCGAGGATCTCTCCTTCCCAGACCACAAAGATCTTGGGCGTGGAGAAGACGCCGTAGTCGAGCAGCAGGGTGGTCTCCGATTCCGGATCCCAGAGGTGGATCATCTTGACCTTTTTATTCTTGGTTTTCAGCGACTTGCGGAAGGCCTTGAAGGCCTGCTTGTCGGCGTCCACGTCGATGGCGTAGAAGTTCATCGGGAACTCCACCTTTTCGAGCACGGAGGGCAGCGCGATCGCCTCGAGGCGGCATTTCGAGCACTCCGGCGAATAGAACATCAGCACGCAGGCGCGGTCGCTGACGGGGATGGTGCGGCGGCCGCCGCAGGGCTTGCGCAGCGTCAGCTGCGGCGCCGGCATGCCGATCAGCGTGTTGCGGTGTTCGAGCGAGAAGCGTTCCGCTTCGAAGAGCTCGAACTCGCTGCGCGGTTCGACTTTGCCGGAGGCGATCCATTCGTCGTAGATATGCACGGCCACGGCTTCCTCGCCCATCACGCGGCTGAAGCGGTAATGGTCGAAGACCGCGAGCGCCACGTGCTGGCGCATCAGCGAATCGGTGCAGGAAGCGATCAGACCGTCGAATTCGGCATTCTTCGTATCAATGTCGTCGTAGAGCAGCACGCCGTAGAATTGCGTCAGCAGGCTGTCCAGCGGGGCGTAGCGGGCCGCCGCCAGCGAGTCGGCGGGCGCCTGTGCCCGGGCGGTCAGGCCGCAGAGCAGGACGAGCAGCAGGACGACGAATTTTCTCATAAGGCTTCGGGCAGGACAACCCCTTCGGGCAGGAACTGGCTGGTGTCGCCGTGGTGGCGAAGCAGGTCGCGCACGGCCGAGGAGGAGATGTGGGCGAACTCCTGCGCCGTCGGGATGATGATGGTCTCGATCTCGGGGGCGAGGCGGCGGTTGGCGTCCGCGATGGCCTTCTCGTTGTCGAAGTCCATCATGTTGCGGATGCCCCGCACGATGTGGCGGATGCCCAGCTGGCGGCAGATATCGATGGTCAGGCCATCATAGGAGATGATGCGCACGCGCTCGCCCAGCGGGGCCGTGGCCTGCCGGATGATGTCGATCTTCTGCTCGTTGGTGAAAAAGCCGCGCTTGTCCTGGTTGATACCGACGGCGACGACCACTTCGTCGAACATCGTCAGCGCACGGCCAAGGATATTGAGGTGCCCCGCAGTGAACGGGTCGAAGGATCCCGGGAAGAGAGCTATTGTTTTCATAACAAACAAATATAGGCAAAAATTGCGTATATTTGGAGTATGACCGTAAAAATCGAACCCTCCTGGCGCGAAGCGCTCCAAAACGAATTCGACCAGCCTTATTTCGCCGCCCTGGCGCAACAGCTGCATGCCGAGAAGGCGGCGGGACGCACCATTTTCCCGCCGGGCGGGGAGATCTTCCGGGCGTTCGACCTCTGCCCGCTGGACCAGACCAAGGTCGTGATCCTGGGGCAGGACCCCTACCACGGCTACGGCCAGGCCATGGGCCTGTGCTTCAGCGTGCCGCAGGGCGTGCCGGCGCCGCCGTCGCTGAAGAATATTTTCCGGGAGATTGAGACCGACCTCGGCGTGCAGATGTCCGGCAGCCCGGACCTGACCCCCTGGGCGAAGCAGGGCGTGCTGCTGCTCAACGCGGTGCTGACGGTGCGGGCGGGCGAGCCCACCTCGCACGGCGGCATCGGCTGGCAGACCTTCACCGACGCGGTCATCCGCACCGTCTCCGGGCGGCGCGAAGGGGTCGTTTTCCTGCTCTGGGGCAACTACGCGCGGAGCAAGGCGCCGCTCATCGACGCCTCCCGCCACCTCGTGCTCGAGGCGGCGCACCCGTCGCCCCTCGCCCGCGGCGCATTCTTCGGCTGTCGCCATTTCTCCCGCTGCAACGACTACCTCGCCGCCCACGGCCAGGCGCCGATCGACTGGAAACTCTAAACAGGAATCCCGCCAGGGGCGCTGAAGGCCTTTTTCGCCCCTGGTAACCGGAAAATGATCTGCGCCCCAAAAGTTGGACACAAACAGAAGGTAAATGAAAAGAAACGAGAATTACCCGAAGTATGTCCAAGCAATGCAGTTGTTAGATGATGGTCGATCCATCTATTACGTTGAAAAACACTTGGGATTAGATCGAAAGACTATCAAGCTCGCTCGCCAGCGCTACTTGCTTGGTGGAGAGATTGCACTTCTTTCACCATCATATCAACCCCAGCTGACGATAGCGAGAAAACTAGAGATTGTGCTGGAAGTTGAACAAAAGCAGTTATCTTTGCCAAAGGTAGCCCTGAAGCATCTTGTATCGACGCGTTCGCTACGGCGTTGGGTAAGAGCATATCATGAATTTGGCGAGGCTGTGTTTATGAGAAAAGGGGTTACAGAGAATATGAAAAAGGAAAGGCGAAGAACTGAGGCAGAGCTAGATGAGCTCGAGATGCTCCGCAAACGGAATGAGTATCTCGAGGCAGAGAATGCCCTGCTAAAAAAAGTGAGGGCCTTAGTCGAAGAAAGAGAAGCCCGTCTACGCGCGATTGGGCGGAAGCCATCCAAGAACTAAGGCCGGATCACCGTCTTGAACTCCTGCTGGAGATCAAGGGGATGGCCAAATCTACATTCTACTATAGCAATAAACCAAAGCCAGATAAGTGGGCCGTCGAGCGGCAGCGCATAGCTGAGTTGTATCACGAGAATAGGGGCCGCTACGGCTACCGTCGGCTCACACTCGCCATGCGCAACGAAGGATATGTCATCAATGGGAAGACAGTCCGTCGGCTGATGGCAGAGGCTGGAGTGAAATGCGAGGTCAGGATGAAGAAGTATAAGTCGTACAAGGGAGAGGTCGGAAAGATAGCACCCAACTTGCTGGAGAGGGATTTTCAAGTAGACATGCCACGCAAGAAACTGGTCACCGATGTAACTGAATTTCATTTATTTGGCGTCAAGATATATTTATCTCCTGTCCTGGATCTGTACAATAGCGAACTCATCTTTTACACCATCTACAGGCATCCTGTCCTGGACATGGTCAAAGATATGATAGCCGGGACGGTCGCTGCAATCGGCGACGATACAAATGCAATCCTACACTCCGATCAAGGGTGGCAATATCAGCACAAAGATTATCAGAAATTATTGAAAGACAATCACCTAATCCAAAGCATGTCCAGGAAAGGAAACTGCCTGGACAACGCTGTAATAGAAAATTTCTTTGGCCTGCTGAAATCTGAATTGTTATATTTGCAGAAGTTTGATTCCATCGACCATTTTTTGAGAGAACTTGATGAATATCTCCACTATTACAACGAGAAACGAATCAAGGTAAAATTGAACGGAATGAGTCCGGTGCAATACCGGACCCATAACCATAAGTCTTATTGTTAAACCCGTCCAATAAAAGGGGCGCACTTCAAAAAACAGTTGCCAGGGGCGAAAACATACCGTTTTGCCCCTGGCAAATCATTTTCTGGCGCCGGGCGGGGATAAGGCCTCGGCGAAAGGCTGGTAGATGTGGAGATTCCGGATCGGGGCCCGGAATGAGGTGGAGAAGTTACCGCCGGGCGGGAACGAAGAGGCGGACGAGGAGGAAGGCGGCCAACAACAGGAAGACCAGGGTGCAGACGCGGCCGGGGATGTCGCCGTGCTGGACGAAGAGGGTCTGCTCCGAGGAGAGGTTGACGGAGCCGGCGAGGGTCTCGCGGGTCCACCAGTCGGAGGCTTCGAGGATCTCGCCGCGCTGGTCGATGAAGGCGGAGATGCCCGTGTTGCCGCAGCGGGCGATGTCCCGACGCAACTCGATGGCGCGAAGCGCGGAATAGCTGAGGTGCTGGCGGTAGCCGGGGGTGTTCCCCCACCAGGCATCGTTGGTGATGACTGCCAGGGCCCGGGCGCCGGCGCGGACGTAATCCGCACAGTATTCCCCATAGACGGATTCATAGCAGACGGCGCAGCCGAGCGGCACGCGCTGGGCGCCGAAATGCAGCAGCGACACGCCGTCCTGGCCCACGCAGCGGCCCATCAGGCCGTTCACGCCCATCTTCTTGGAGAGCCAGTCGTCCAGCGGGACGAAGAGCTTGGGATACGGCGTCAGCTCGGTGCCGACCACCAGCTTGCTTTTATGATACACCTCGACCGGGCCTTCCGGGCGGACGGCGAGGGCGCTGTTGTGCGACAGGATCCAGCCCTGGCCGTAAGGACGGGCGAGCAGGCTGGGCGCCGCGTGCGTGTCGAAAATCTCGTAAGTACTGGCGCCGAGCAGCATCTCTGCGCCCGGGTGCTCGGCCAGGAAGCCGCGGATACGCTGCAGGGTGGCGGACTGGTCCGGGTCATTCAGGATGACGTCGCCGGTGAAGGTTTCGGGCGCGAGCAGGAGCACGGGCCGGGCCGTGCGATGTGCGAGCGCGTCGTCGAACTGCGACAGCAGGATGTCCGTCTGCGCGGCCTGTGTGAGGCTTTGGAATTTCTGGTAAGGGTCGAAGTTGGGCTGGCCGATGACCACGTCCACCGTGGCCTCGGAGCGCTCCTCGTAGGCGTCAAAGATCAGCTTGGAAGCCACCACCGGGCCGGCGATGACCAGCGTGATGCCGAGCGCGGCGCAGGCGCGGGCGAGGCCGTTCCAGCGCTGCCAGAGCCCGTCGGAGACGGCCACGATGAGGCCGTAGATGCCCAGGTTCGCGAGCCAGACCCAGAGCGAGCCGCCCAGCATACCGGTGTACTCGTACCACTGGACCGTGCGCGTGCTGCGCGCGAAAGCGCCGCCGAGCGTAAGCCAGGGCCAGGAAATGTCCACGGCAAAGTACTGCCGTTCCCAGGCGATCCACGTCGCCGCGAGGAAGATGTAAGGCAGCGCGCCGCCCATCTTTTTCCGCGCCAGGCGGAAGAGGAGCCAGACCGCGAGCATCTGCACGGCGTTGCCGAAAATGGCGAACAGACCGCCGCCCAGCGTGGCATTGCATACCCAGAAGGTCGTGGCGGCGTTCCACGCCACGAAGGTGAAGGCGGGCCAGATCCAGCGGGCGCGCAGGCGGAGCTGCTCCGCCACGGCGTCAGCGATCAGGAGCGGCACGAAGGCGACCAGCGCCAGCGCACCGGTGTGCGGCACCAGCCAGGGCAGGCTCAGCAGGAGCGCGGACAGCGCCGAGAGCAGCCAGAGAAGGGCGTACGGTTTTTTCATTCCTCAGGCATCTGACCGCAGTATTTGCGCCACTTGTCCAGGAGGGCGGTCATATCCTCCGGGAGGGCGGAATCGAATTGCAGCCATTCGCCGGTGCGCGGGTGCACGAAGCCCAGCGTGCGGGCGTGGAGCGCCTGCCGGGGGCAGAGCGCGAAGCAGTTCTGGATGAACTGGCGATACTTCGCGTAAATGGTTCCCTTGCGGATCTCCGCGCCGCCGTAGCGTTCGTCGTTGAAGATGGGATGGCCCAGCTGGGACATGTGCACGCGGATCTGATGCGTGCGGCCCGTCTCCAGCTTGCACTCGACCAGGGTCACGAAGCCGAAGCGCTCCAGCACCTTCCAGTGCGTGACGGCGCGCTTGCCGTGCTCCTCGTCGGCGACGGAGCGGAAGCGCAGGCGGTCGTTCGGATCGCGGCCGATGAAACTCTCCACCGTGCCCTCGTCCTCGGGCATGTCGCCCCAGACGATGGCATTGTAGCGGCGCTCGATGCTGTGGTCGAAGAACTGCTTCGCGAGCTTGAGCTGCGACTCGTCGTTCTTCGCCACGGCCAGCAGGCCGCTCGTGTCCTTGTCAATGCGGTGCACGAGAATGCCCATGCGCTCGTCGAGCGCATCGGCGTCCTGGCTCAGGCCGAGGTGATGCGCGAGGGCGTTGACAAGCGTGCTCTCGTAGTGGCCGTGGCCAGGATGGACCACCATGCCGGCGGGCTTGTTGACCACGAGCACGTCGTCATCTTCATAGACGATCGTCAGAGGAATCTCCTGCGGGATGATCTCCAGGCCGCGGCGCCGGTAGGGCATCACGAAACGGATGACGTCGCCGGGCCGGACGATGTAGTTGGCCTTGACGGGGCTCTCCCCCACCCGCACGTAGCCTTCCTTGAAGGCCTGCTGGATGCGGTTGCGGGAGGTGTCCTCGAGGTGGGTGGACATATATTTGTCGATCCGGACGGGCGCCTGCCCCGGATCCACTTCCAGGCGGAAGTGCTCGAACATTTCCTGCGGCTCCTGCTGCGTCATTTCTTCGCGGTAGCGGGGACTTTGTCGGGATCGGTCGTCAGGGAAAGCGTGACCTCGGTGCCCATGCGCATCTTCTCGGACGCGGCCGGGCGCTGCTGGTACACGAAGGCGCTGACGGAATCGGCGTAGGATTTGACGGTCTCGTCAAAATGGAGCTTGCCCACGTTGAGCGAGCTCTCGAGGACCAGGTCCGTGGCCGGCAGGTACTGCTTGCCGACAAGCTTCGGGACGTAAGTCATGTTGTCGTTGGGGTTCAGGCCCACGACGAGGTTGATGGTCGTGCCGCTCGCGAGGACCGTGCCGGGCTTGATGTCCACGCCGCCGCGCTGCTGGCGCAGCACACTGTTGGTGGCGATGTCCCGGACATAGATCAACCGGCCGAGGGAGAGGCCGTTGCGGGCCAGTTCAGCCTTGGCCTGGCGCATCGAGTAGCCCACCAGGGAAGGCATCTCCACCTCCTTGGGGACCAGGGTGTTGGTGGTCAGGCGGATGCGACGGCCGCGCTTGACGTGCTCGCCGGCCTCGGGCGTCTGCAGGTAGACGACGCCCGGCTTGAGGCGCTTGACATAGACGGAGTCGGCCAGGATGACGCGCACGCCGCGGTCGGACGCGGCCTTGCGGGCCTCCGCCCAGCTCATATTCGTGAAGTCGGGGACCTCGATCTCCCGGCCATGCTGGGTACCGAGGTTCAGGAAGACGCTCACCAGCGTGACGACCACCAGGACGGCGGCCACGGCCAGGACGACATTCCGGACAATCCAGTTGTTCCAAATACGCTTGATATCCATATCTTTAACTTCCTATTATTATCATGGCGCCGCGAGCCATCAGGATCAGGGCGAAGACGCAGACGACGATGCCGGCGATGATGTTCATCATCCGGAGGGCGTGCAGGTCGAGACGCAGGTAACGGGACAGCACCCAGGTGATCACGCACCAGTAGATGCACTCCCCCAGTCCCACGCAGGGGGCGTACAGCACCCCGGCCGAGCAGAGCCCGAACAGCGCCAGCAGCGCCATCATCACGCCGATGGCCAGCGGGTTCGAGAGGGTCCCGAGGAGGCCCTGCAGGTAGCAGGTCCAGGGGTTCATCCGGCCGCCGCCGTCCTGCATGCTCACGACCACCCGGCGGCGGAGCATCCCGACGCCGATGAAGGCGACCAGCAGGCCGCCGATAAGCATGATCCAGGCCGCGTTCTCTTCAATGACGTCCTGCAGCAGCTGCACGGTCATCAGGCCGATGGCCGCGTAGAGCATGTCCACCGTGGCGGCGCCCAGGCCAACCATCCAGCCGCAACGGCGGCCGTAGCACGTCGTGCGCTGGATCACCATCACGAGGATGGGACCGATGGGGATGGCGGCGATCACGCCGACCAGCAGGGCTTTGAAGAGCGATAACAGCATATATCTTACAAAGATAATAAAATAAAAGTAAAGCGACCTGCTTGTGCAGGTCGCTTTACAAGGTAATCAGTTTAACTCTACATCATCGGGGGACGGCCGCCGCCCATCATGCCGCCACGCATGCCGCCGCCCATACCGCCGCGCATGCCACCACCCATGCCTCCGCGCATGCCGCCGCCACGGCGACCACCGACGGTGCCGAAGTTGTAGGACAGGGAGACGATGAAGTAACGGCCCAGCGTGTTGCTGATGGACTCGACGTGCTGCGCAGCCTGGTCCGTCACGGACAGGGCACGGGACTGGCCGAGGAGGTCAGCCACATAGACCGAGAGGTTGACGGGACCGAAGGACTTGGCCACGGTCATGTTGATGATACACTGCGGATCCACCGGCGTGGTGTAGCCGTTGTACCAGCGGTAGTTGGCGTTCGCGGTCACGGAGATGCCCGTCAGCAGCCAGTTCCAGGTGAGCTCGGCCGTAGCGGCGTTGCTCCAGGTCTGGGAGTTGCGGGAAGCCCGGGTGGACTGCGCCACGGCGTCGCCCTTCTGGGAGTACCAGGTCTGGTTCATGGTGGTGCTGGCACCGATGGTGGCCTGGAACTGCACGCCACGGTAGGTGATGCGCAGACGCTCGTTGAGGTTGAGGTTGTCGGTGTAGTTCTCCACGATGTGGGCCTTGTAGTAAGCCGGATCGTTGAACTGGTCGATGAACCAGTTCATAAAGGCGTAGAAACCGTCCTCGGTGTACTTGGTCATATCCACGCCGACACCTTCGTAAGCGAAGGACTGACGCCAGTTGAGACCCGTATTGTTGTTGAGGGAGAAGATACCCTTCTTATCCAGGGGGATGTTGTTGAAGAGGTTCATGCCCGCGCTACCCGTGGTCGGGGCGTTGAACGGGATCGTGTACTGACCGCCGTTGTTGCCCGTGATGACCACGTTGGAAATCTGGTTCTGCGTGAAACCGCCGTTGAAGCGGATGTTGAAGGACGAGAAGTTCGCGCGGTTGCTGTAGCGGTACTCACCGTTGATGTTGTGGGAGAAGTACGGGGTCAGGGTCGGGTTACCGAAGGTGACGCGCAGCGGGTTGGTGTTGTCCGGCACCGGCATCAACTGCGAGGTGGACGGCTGGCTGGACTGACCGCGGTAGAAGAAACGCAGGGAGGAGTCGTCGGTCAGGTCAAACATCATCATGACCGTCGGGGAGAAGTTCCAGCGGTTGTCGTCATAGACCTGCGGCCTGTTCGTGCCGGTCTGGGCGTCATACACCGTCGTGCTGTTGTAAGTATACTGCGGGATCGCGGTGAAACCTGCCTGGAGATGCATCCGGTCGTCCTGGTAAAGGACGTTGCCGCCGAACTCGTGACGACGGTTCAGGTTGATGATCTGGTTGGAGTACATCGGATCCAGGACACCGCCGTTCAGCAGGTCGTAGGTGTTCTTCTCGGAGAGGGACTTGCTCCAGTTGAAGGAGTAGTTGGCCTCCAGGTAGAAGTAGTTACCGAGCGGCTCGGTGTAGGTGGCACGGGTGCTGACCGAGTAGCTCTGCTGGTCCTGCTTGGCGTTCTGGAACACTTCACGGTCGGTCGCGCCGAAGGTGTAATAATTCGTCGTGTTATGGTTCAACGCGTCCATCTTGTTGTCGGACAGGTTGAAGTTCGTGTTCACGGTGAGGGTACGGCCCGGGAGGCCGAGGCGCTGGCGGAACAGGAGGAAACCACTCGTGGTGATGTTCTTGTTGGTACCGGAGTTGTCGGTCACGGCGTGGTTGACATCCTTATAGGTGCCGGTGACGCCGATGTCCTGAGCGGTCGTGCTCTCGCTGCTCTGGGTGTAGCTGCCGCCACCGAAGCGGACACGCGGTTCGAAGACGATGGACGTGTTGTCGGAGAACTTATGCTCCAGACGGAGGCCGAAGTTGTGACCGTCGGACTTGTTGACGTTCTTGCTCTGGCTGTCCACCATCTGGTTCATACCGGACAGGTAGCTGATCGTGTTGGACTGCGACTCGGAAATCGAGTTATTGTTGTTGTAGTTGTAGTTACCGCCGATTTCCATCCGACCGTCGAAGAAGTCGGCCGCCGCATTGAGGCCCGCCATGTAGGAGGTGTTGATGCCACCGCCGCCACCGAAGCCCATGCCGCCGCCCATGCCGCCGCCCATCATGCCGCCCATCATGTTGCCGGAGAAGTTCGTGGAACCCTGGACATTGGCGTTGTTGGCGTTGAGGATGAGGGAGATCTGCGTCTTGCCGGAGAAGTTGCCGAGGAAGGCGTTGCCGGAGAAGCGGTAATCGTTGAGCGGGTTCTTGTCGCTCGGGAGGTCGTGGCCCACGCCGGCGGTCACACGGCCGACGATACCGTTCAGGTTGGCACCTTCGGTCAGACCCAGGTCGATGACCGTCTCTTCCTGGCCGTCATCGATGCCGGTAAACTCGGCCTGCTCGGACTTCTTGCGGATGACCTTCAGCTTCTTCACGAGCTTGGCAGGAATGTTCTGCGAGGCGACCTGCGGGTCGTCCAGGAAGAAGGTCTTGCCCTGCACGGTGATCTTGCTGACGGACTGGCCGTTCACGGAGATCGTACCGTTGTCGGCGACCTCGATGCCCGGCATCTTCTTGAGCAGGTCGATGAGGTTGTCGTTCTCCGTGGTCAGGAAGGAGCCTGCGTTGTACTCGATCGTGTCTTTCTTGACAATGACGGGGTTACCGATGGCGGAGACCTCAGCGGCTTCGAGCTGTTCGCGGTCCACCTTCATCTTGATCTTGCCCAGGTCGATGGAGTTGTTGTTCTCGATCTTGATCTGGGAAGAGTAGGGCTCATAACCCATCAGCTCCGCGACGACGGCGTAGGTGCCGTTGCGCACGGAAGTCATGGAGAAGGCGCCCTTGTCATCAGACAAGGTGTACTTGGCCGGTTTGGACTGGCCGTCACGGGTGAGAGAGACTGTCGCGAAGCCGAGGGCTTCGCCGGTGGTTTCGTCGATCAGGACACCCTGCACGACGTTCTGGCTCTGAGCAAAGGCGCTGAAACCCAGCAGCATCAGCCCGGCCATCAGAAGAATTCTCGCTTTTTTCATACAATCACTTTTTTATACGCTCCGGATTGGACGCGACGAATTTCTCCCATGAGCTGCTGCCCTGTGCGCTGGCAAGCGGACTGGACAACTGGTAGAAGTGGCACATCGCGAGAGCAAGTGCATCCGTCGCATCGAGATATTTATTTGCAATTTTAATGCCAAGCGTGCGCTGCACGATCAGGGAAACCTGCTCTTTTGAAGCGGACCCGTTTCCGCAGATGGCCATCTTGGCTTTACTGGGGGCATACTCATAGATTTTCGCCCCGCGTTTCAGGCCGGCAATCATCGCCGCGCCCTGCGCCCGGCCCAGCTTGAAAGGCACCTGGGCGTTCTTGGCGTAGAAGGGCGACTCGATCGCGAGGTCGTCGGGGTGATGGAGGTCGCACAGGGCCCCCACCTTCTCGTGGATGACCTCCAGTTTATCGTAGGGAGAGTCGATCCTGCGCAGGTCCACCACGCCCATGTCCACGAAGGAGGGCTTGCCCGCGGCATCCACGCGCACGACCCCGAAACCCAAAATATTGGTTCCGGGGTCGATGCCGAGGATGACTCTTTCCTTAGTCAATTTTGTCGAATCCTGTGTAGGGACGGAGAATCTCCGGGATCACGATGCCGTCCGGGGTCTGGTTGTCCTCGAGGAGGGCGGCCACGACGCGCGGAAGCGCCAGGGAGCTGCCGTTGAGCGTGTGCGCGAGCTGGGTCTTGCCCTCGGCGTCGCGGTAGCGCAGATGCAGGCGGTTGGCCTGGTAGGTCTCGAAATTCGAGACGGAGGAGATCTCCAGCCAGCGGCCCTGGGCCGCGGACCACAGCTCGAAGTCGTAGGTGATGGCGGAGGTGAAGCTCATGTCGCCGCCGCAAAGCCGCAGGATGCGGTATTTGAGGCCGAGCTTGTTCACGAGAGACTCCACGTGCGCGACCATGTCGTCGAGCGCGGCGTAGGAGTTCTCGGGCTTCTCCACGCGCACGATCTCGACCTTGTCGAACTGGTGCAGGCGGTTCAGGCCACGGACGTCCTTGCCGTAGGAGCCGGCCTCGCGGCGGAAGCACGGCGTGTAGGCCGTCAGGCGCTGCGGGATCTCATTCTCCGCCAGGATGACGTCGCGGAAGATGTTGGTCACGGGCACTTCAGCCGTCGGGACCATATAGAAATCGTCCACTTCGGCGTGGTACATCTGGCCCTCCTTGTCGGGGAGCTGGCCGGTGCCGAAGCCGGAGTCGCGGTTGACCATCACCGGAGGTTCGACCTCCTTGTAGCCGGCCGCGGTATTCTGATCGAGGAAGAAGTTGATCAGGGCGCGCTGCAGCTTGGCTCCCTTGCCCTTGTAGACCGGGAAGCCGGCGCCGGTGATCTTGACGCCCAGGTCGAAGTCGATGATGTCGTACTTCTTGGCGAGCTCCCAGTGCGGCAGGGCGTCTGCGGGGAGATTCACCTCGGGACCGCCCATCTTCACGACCTCGTTGTCCTCCGCGCCCTTGCCCGGTTTGACCAGG
Organism: Candidatus Cryptobacteroides sp.; assembly: GCA_045117755.1. Lineage (GTDB taxonomy): Bacteria > Bacteroidota > Bacteroidia > Bacteroidales > UBA932 > Cryptobacteroides. Next base: position 61,938 of record JBGUOB010000054.1, on the reverse strand, counting down.
TCGCAGGGGATGTTGGGCATCAGGACGAGCTGGTTGTCCAGCTCGGACGCCGCCTCGTCCATGCGGGCGAGGAGTTCGGTGGAACGGGCCTTCAGCGCGGCGACCTCGGCCTTGGCGGCCTCGGCGGCGTCGCGAAATCCCTGCTTCATCAGGTTGCCGATCTCGGCGGCCTTCTGCTTCTGCTGGGCGAGCAGCGCGTCGCTCTCCGTCTGGAGGCTGCGGCGGCGGGCGTCGAGCTCCAGCACCTTATCAACGATAGGCTGCGCGTCAAAGTTCTTGATTTTCAATTTCTCGACGACCGCGTTCGGGTCATCGCGAAGCATCTTGAGCGTCAACATATACTTTTTCTTAAAATGAAAGGACCCACACTCATCTCGGAATGCAGGTCCTTTGGTTCGACTTGAGTCCCGAGATTAGTTCTCGAACGGGACCACCGACACGTAGGATTTGTTCTCGCGCTTGCGGGTGAACTTCACCGTGCCGTCGATGAGGGCGTACAGGGTGTGATCCTTGCCCATTCCGACGTTGCGGTCCGGGTTGTGGACCGTGCCGCGCTGGCGGACGATGATATTGCCGGCTTTCACGACTTCGCCGCCGAATTTCTTGAGACCCAGGCGCTTGCTCTGCGACTCACGACCGTTCTTGGAACTGGATTGACCTTTTTTGTGTGCCATAACTCTTAAGCGATTTCGTTGATCTTGATCTTGGTAAGTTTCTGACGGTGGCCGTTGCACTTCTGGAAGCCCTTGCGACGGATCTTCTTGAAGACAAGCACCTTGTCAGCCTTGACATCATCTTCGAGGACGGTGGCCTTGACCACGGCGCCCTTCACGTACGGAGCACCCACCTTGACCTTCGCGCCTTCAGCGACGAGGAGGACCTTGGAAAACTCCACATCAGCACCTTTGGCATCGGCGAGCCGCTGCACAAAGATCTCGTTGCCAGCTTCAACCTTAAACTGCTGGCCTGCAATGTCTACGATTGCGTACATAAATAAAACTTTATTAAAAGTTTCGGCCGTAAGCGTCTGCCGCGGGGCAGCTCTTGATACCTGGCTTAGCGGTCATCAAATATTTCAAAATATATAAAGGTGCAAGCAGGAAATTACTCCTCCTCCAGACGCAGATGCTGGACGTAGATAGCCTTCTGCTTCGCAATGCGACGGACCTCCGACGGCTTCTGGAAGTTCTTGCGGGCGCGCATCTCGCGGACGGCACCGGTCTTCTCGAACTTCCGCTTGAATTTCTTCAACGCGCGCTCGATGTTTTCGCCTTCTTTTACGGGAACGATGATCATTGCTTTTACACCTCCTTTTTCTAAAATGGGGTGCAAAGTTAGCAATTTATTTTAACATTCCAACAAATTCTTGCATTCCTTTGGTGGCCACTGCCTTAATGTGGTGCACGCGCTTGTCGAAGAGGGTCACGTCGGCGGGGTCGATCAGGTAGATCGGGGCCTCGGCGCGGGCGTAGCGGTACAGCCCCGCGGCGGGATAGACCTGCAGGGAGGTGCCCACGATCAGGACGATGTCGGCCGCTGCCACGAGCTCCACCGCGCGCTCGATCTTGGGCACGGCTTCGCCGAAAAAGACGATGTGCGGGCGGTACTGCGCGCCGTTCGGGGCCTTGTCGCCCAGGCGCACGGGCTCGAAGCCCACGTCGACGACATATTTCTCGGAGAATCCGTCTTCGTCGTTGCAGGTATCCTCCGGGCGGACCTTCGTGACCTCGCCGTGCAGGTGCACGACGTGCGTGGAGCCCGCGCGCTCGTGGAGGTTGTCCACGTTCTGCGTGATCACATCCACGGTGTAGTCCTTCTCCAACGAGGCGATCAGGCGGTGCGCCTCGTTGGGCTGCACGTCGCGCAACTTATCGCGCTGCATGTTGTAGAAGTCCAGCACGAGGCCCGGGTTGCGCGACCAGCCTTCGGCGGAAGCGACTTCCATCGGGTCGTAATTGTCCCAGAGCCCGCCGTTGTCACGGTAGGTTCCCAGACCGCTCTCGGCACTGACGCCGGCGCCGGTCAGTACGGCTATTCTCTTTTTCATGCGACAGGCATATTGAAGTATTCCTTGCGGACCCAGTACTCGAAGAGCGGGTCCAGCACGACGGGATTGTCTTCTTCGTCGAAGGTCACGATCTCCTTCTTGCTCAGGGCGTCCTTGAGGCGGCGCACGTTGGCGGAGGAGTTGAGGTTGTACTGGCGGATGACCTCGGCGCTGCTGAAGCGGGTGTGGCCGTCCAGGATGGCACGCAGCAGGCTGACCTGGAAGGTGGTCAGGTCGTTCATGACGGCCACGAAGGCCGGCTCATGGACGGCGACCAGGCTGTCCAGCGCCTCCTTGAGGATCTGCTCCATGATATATCCGCGCGAGAGGGAGTCGCAGATCGCGCAGAAGTGGTTGATATACCAGATGTTATTCCGGAAAAGGCGGCAGACGCCCAGCAGCAGGTCGCGGTCCACGACCTTGCCCGTGGCGAGGAAGCCTTTCACGACGTGGTCGATGATGTCCCGCGTCTCCACGGGCGGGATGCGCAGGCGCTCGGCCTGGCGCCAGAACCAGCGCTTGACGCCGAAGATCTCGTGCATGGCGTTGACCTGCGAGCCCAGGAAGACGTACGAGGCGCAGCCGGCGAGCTCCGCGGGCAGGGTCTTGAAGGCTTCTTCCATCAGCTGACAGATGCGGTCGCCGTCCTCGGTCTGCATGACGTTCTGGAATTCGTCGATGACGACGATGCGCTTCACGCCCGACTGCTGCCCGATGCGGTACGGGAGCCGGAAGGCGGCCAGCAGGTCCGCCTGGTCGAGGGCGCCCTGGAGCGAAAGCGGCTCGCCGAAGGCGCCGAAGCGGTTCTCGTCAAAGACGAAACGGGTCTCCGGAAGCAGCTCCTTCGTGGCGCGGGCCAGGTCGGCAGGGCTGTTGCCGAGGGTGTTCAGCACAGTGCCGGCGAGGCGCAGGGCGAAGTCGGCCTGCGTCCGGACGTTCAGCAGGCTGAGCTGCGCGGTGACAAACTGGGCGCCGGAGGATTTCATTGTGTATAATCCCTGCTGTACCAGCGATTTACGGCCGGTTTTCGGCGGCTCGTAGATGACGACGTTCTCTCCCTGCGTGAGCAGGTTGGCAAAGGCGCGCACCTCAACACCGCGGCCAAGGAACTGCTTGCCGATGACGTACTTGTTGTATTGGAAGATATTGTCCATGGTACAAAGCTAAAAAACAATTTTGTTATCTCCAAATTATTGTATCTTTGCAATTATGGATAACGAAATACTCAGAGCGCTCCGCGAGCGCAGAAGCATCCGGCGCTACAAGCCGGAACAGATCTCCGACGAAGAACTGCAGGCCGTGCTCGAAGCCGGCACCTGGGCCCCGACCGGCATGGGCCGGCAGGATCCCTGGATCGTGGCGGTGCAGCAGCCCGACCTGGTGGCGCGCATCGACGCGATGAACGCCGCGGTCTGGGGCCGCGAGCATCCTTTCTACGGCGCACCGACCATCGTGCTGGTGTTCGGCAGCGATCCCGCCGTGTGGGCCAATTCCACGCCCGACGGCTCGCTGGTGCTCGGCAACATGATGCTGGCGGCGCACGCCGTCGGGCTGGGTTCCTGCTGGATCAACCGCGAGCGGGAGATGTTCGCCACCCCAGAGGGCCAGGCCCTGATGCGCGAGCTCGGGCTGCCTGACGGCCTGGTCGGCATCGGCGCCCTCGCCCTCGGCTACCCCGCCTCCCTCCCCCCGACCGTCAAGCCCCGCAAGGAAAATTACTACCGCATCATCAAGTAAAAAAAGGCAGCCGCTTGGCTGCCTTTTTTCGTCATTCGCCGACTTGATCGGCGAATCTCTTACTGCTCGTCCGGCGTGTTACCGTAGTCCGGCTGAGGGCCGGTCGGACCGCCCTGCGGACCACCCTGAGGACCCTGCGGTCCGGCCTGGGGACCGCCCTGTGCGGCCTTGGCCATATCCTCGGATGCGGCGTGCCAGGCAGCCTCGAGGGCGGCGTTGGCGCTGTCGATCGCCTCGATGTTCTTCTCGTCGACGGCCTTCTTGAGGTCGGCGCAGGCAGACTCGATGGCGGAACGCTTCTCGGCCGGGATCTTGTCGCCGTACTCCTTGAGGTTGCGCTCGGTCTGGAAGACCATGGCGTCGGCGTTGTTCAGCTTGTCGGCGCGCTCCTTCTCAGCCTTGTCGGCGGCCTCGTTGGCCTTGGCCTCGTCACGCATGCGCTGGATCTCGGCGTCGGACAGGCCGCTGGAGGCCTCGATGCGGATGTGCTGCTCCTTGCCGGTGGACTTGTCCTTCGCGGAAACGCTCAGGATACCGTTCGTATCGATGTCGAAGGAGACTTCGATCTGCGGGATGCCACGCGGGGCCGGGGCGATGCCGTCGAGGTGGAAGATACCGATCTGCTTGTTGTCCTTGGCCATCGGGCGCTCGCCCTGCAGGACGCGGATCTCGACGGAAGGCTGGTTGTCAGCGGCCGTGGAGAAGACCTGCTCCTTGTGGACCGGGATGGTGGTGTTGGACTCGATGAGCTTGGTCATCACGCCGCCGAGGGTCTCGATGCCGAGGGACAGCGGGGTGACGTCGAGCAGCAGGACGTCCTTGACGTCGCCGGCGAGCACACCGCCCTGGATGGCGGCGCCGATGGCGACCACCTCGTCCGGGTTCACGCTCTTGTTCGGCTCCTTGCCGAAGAATTCCTTGACAAGCTCCTGGACCTTCGGGATACGGGTGGAACCGCCGACGAGGAGGACCTCGTCAATCTCGGAGGCGCGCAGGTGGGCATCCTCGAGGGCCTTGCGGCAAGGCTCGATGCTGCGGCGGAAGAGGTCGTCGCAGAGGGCCTCGAACTTGGCGCGGGTGAGGGTCTTCACCAGGTGCTTCGGCATGCCGTCCACCGCGGTGATGTAAGGCAGGTTGATCTCGGCGCTGGCGGCGTTGGAGAGCTCGATCTTGGCCTTCTCGGCAGCCTCCTTGAGGCGCTGCAGGGCCATCGGGTCCTTCTTCAGGTCGATGCCGCCGTTGTCGGTCGCGAACTCGCGGGCCAGCCACTCGATGATGGCCTGGTCGAAGTCGTCGCCACCGAGGTGGGTGTCACCATTGGTGGACTTCACCTCGAAGACACCGTCGCCGAGTTCCAGGATGGAGATATCGAAGGTACCGCCACCGAGGTCGTAGACCGCGACCTTCATATTCTTGTTCTTCTTGTCGAGGCCGTAGGCAAGGGCCGCGGCCGTCGGCTCGTTGATGATTCGCTTGACGTCCAGACCCGCGATCTTGCCGGCCTCCTTGGTGGCCTGGCGCTGCGAGTCGGAGAAGTAGGCCGGGACGGTGATGACCGCCTCGGTGACTTCCTGGCGGAGGTAGTCCTCAGCCGTCTTCTTCATCTTCTGGAGGATGATCGCGGAGATCTCCTGCGGAGAATAGAGGCGGCCGTTGATGTCGACGCGCGGGGTGTTGTTCTCGCCGCGGGCCACCTTGTAGGGCACGCGGGCGATCTCCTTGTCCACCTGGTCATAGGTCTCGCCCATGAAGCGCTTGATGGAGAAGATCGTGTTGTGAGGGTTGGTGATGGCCTGGCGCTTGGCAGGGTTGCCCACCTTACGTTCGCCATTCTCCGTGAATGCGACGACGGACGGCGTGGTGCGCGCGCCTTCGTCGTTGATGATGACGGTCGGCTGGTTGCCTTCCATCACGGCCACGCAGGAGTTCGTGGTACCGAGGTCAATTCCGATAATTTTTCCCATAATATCTTAACTTTTAAATTTCACTTTTTGTCACCCGCCGCTCCCGGCAGGCCGCATATCCCATCATCAAAACCTTTGCCAACGCCTTTTTCTCTGACATTTTGTCATTCTTCCCAACCCTGGCAGCAGTTCAACGAGCCCCACCGGGCAGCCGCGAGCGCTGCGCGAGCCGTTCCGACGAGCTCGCGCAGCGTCTAGCGGCAGCCGCCGGAAACCGTATATTCCGGCGGCGGTGCCCCAGACCTGAATACCCCAGCTTGGAAAACACTTTTCGTCGCACCCGGTCAGCGGCGCCGCGCTTAGTTGTGCGCGGCGCTGGTGACCCCCGTTTTTGAAAATAACTGATAATAAATGAGTTGTGGTTTTGCTTGCGGGCATTTTCCCGCAAGTAAAATCATAATTGATTCATAATCAATAATATCCAAAAACGGGACCATCGCCACCGTTTGCTTTTCCAAACCGGGCAGGCGCGGCGCTGCGCTGGTGACCCTGTTTAGTATCCGTCAGGACGATACAATAGCTGTTTTATTCAAGTGCTTGTTGTTGAAGAAGATACGTAATTAGCCTGCAAGAAATCGAACAGGTTTATCATATAAGATGCTGACAAATAGTGATTTGCGAAAAACGGCGCAACTCACAGCGGAATACTGCTATCTGGCGGGCAGGACCTGGCACCAGCGCCGGGCTCCGCGCCCGGCGCTTACGAGCGATCTCCGCGTTCGAACTTTGAGGGTTCGACGCGGAGTGCTCGTTGCCGACAAGCAAGGTAGCTGCCCGCAAATACTTAGTAACCTGCCAGGTTTTTCCGGGGAAACCTGCCAGGTCCCCTCAAATTTGACCCCACCGGCCAGAAAACCCCGGTGTATTCTGGCCGGTCTCCACATTTCGGTAGCTGCCAGGGGCGGAAAGGGGGTGTTTTGCCCCTAGCAGCGGCTCAAACGACTCCACCAGGCAGCCGCGGGGGCATGGCCGGTGGCGGGGGCGGGCGTTCATTTTATTATTATCTTTGCGGTATGGAGTACAGGCAGCTGAGCAAACAGGAGTTCGAGGATCTGCAGGGGCGGATTCTCTATGAGGACAACCACCTGCTGGTGGTGTGCAAACGCGTGGGTGAGATCACGCAGGGAGACAAGACGGGCGACGAGCCGCTGACGGAGACCTACAAGGCCTTCATCGCGCAGCGGGACGGCAAGCCCGGCAAGGTTTTCCTGGGTCTCCCCCACCGGCTGGACCGTCCGGTGAGCGGTATCTGCCTGCTGGCCAAGACGTCCAAGGCGCTGGAGCGGCTGACCGCGGCCTTCCGCGACGGCTCCGTCCACAAGACCTACTGGGCGCTGTGCTGCGCAAAGCCGGAACCGCCCGAAGGGCATCTGGAGGGTTGGATGAACCGGAACGAACAGCAGAACAAGTCCTACATCGTGGCGGACGGCAGCGCCCCCAAGCCGGCCCGCTACCCCGAGGCCAAGCTCGCGAAACTCAATTACCGCTATCTGCGCAGCACGGACCGCTACCACCTCGTGGAGGTGGAGCTGCTGACCGGCCGCCACCATCAGATCCGCTGTCAGTTGGCCCACCTGGGCTGCCCCATCAAGGGGGACCTGAAGTACGGCGCGCCGCGCTCCAACCCCGACGGGGGCATCTGCCTGCTGGCGCGGCACATCCGCTTCGTGCATCCCGTCAAGAAGGAGGAGATGGAGCTGACGGCGCCGGTGCCGGAGAGCTGGAGATTCGCCGATCGTTAGGTACGGAGTTCTTTTTCAAATTTCTCGTTGCGGAGGCGCTCCTGGAAGGTCGAGGGCGTCTCGCCCATGTTCACTTTGAAGGCCGCGTTGAACGACGGGCTGGAATGGAAACCGCACATCTGCGCCACGCTGATCAGGCGCAGGTTGGGATCCCGGCGCAACAGTTCCGCGCCATAGCGTACCCGGAAGTAATTGACAAACTGGCTGAAGTTGCGGCCGGACAGGATGTTGATCGTCCGCGAGAGATAGCCGCGGTTCGTGAAGACTGCCTCGGCCAGGTCGTCCAGCCCGAAACCCTCGTCGAGAAACGGGCGTTTCTGCTCCATCACCGAGACCACCCGCGCGTACAGGCGCGACATCCGCGCCATCTCTTCCGTCTTCTCCCCCGCCTGGATCGGCACCGTCCGCAGATTGCCGCGGATCAGCTCCTTGATCTCCAGCTCCCGGGCCGGTCGCAGGAAGCAGGTCCGGCCCGTGTAGACCCGGATCAGCAGCAGGGCATACAGCGTCACGACCGGCACCAATAGCGCCCAGCCGCACCAGGCCGGCGCGTCGGAGCCCGGCAACATGGCGGCCAGCAGATAGAGCGCCAGCGAATAGCTGTGGCGGGCCTGGTTCTCGACGGCGTACCAGACGGCCATGTTATGGAAGAGCGGCTGCAGCTGCGCATAGCGGACCAGGCAGCGGCGCAGCAGGCATAGCCCGTGCACCACCAGGACCGCCAGCAGCCACAGGCGGACGGGCAGCTCCGCGAGCGTCCCGCCCACGCAGAGGACCAGCACCAGGGCCGCGTAGTACACGGACGGCTTGACGTATTCGTCAAAGATCGGGAGCAGGAGCAGCGCAGCACAGCCCGCCAGGACAGCCCCCGCAAGCTCGACGGGATCGACCATACGATCAGAGAGGAAGTACCGCAGGAAAGGAGGCAACGACAAACACAGAAAAGAGATGCAGCAAACGCTTCGGTAAAGAGAGAAAATGGGCTTGAGTTTCATTCGGTCGTAAATTGGCGGCGACAAAAATAAACAAAGCCCCCGAACTTTCGAGGGGCAGTTCGGGGGTAATTGTAAATATTGTGATTTGCGATGCGGAATTATTTTTTATTTCCCGATTTAAATTTATCAAACCCCTGTCCATATACGCCAGTTACCGACGAAACGGAGATGAATGCGTTCGGATCGATGGAGTTGATGCATTTCAGGAAAACATTGAGATCCGCCTTGCGCGTGATCACCATGACTACTTCCGTGTCATGTTTCGTATACCAGCCCTTGCCGTTGAAAACGGTTACGCCGCGGTGCAGATCGTTGGTAATCGCGTCCGCGATCTCGGCGAATTTCGGCGAGAGGACGAAAATCTGCACGGACTGCCGGGAACCGGTCAGGTAAAGGTCCAGCACCGTGCTCACGATCGTGATCAGGATGAAACCGTAGACGACGGTCGTGATCTTGTCCGGCCAGCTCATCAGCGAGCCGTCCGCCATGTAGGAAGGCACCAGCAGCGAGGACAGGATGATGACGGCGTCCAGGATGAGGATCATCCGGCCGGGCGAGACGTTGCGGTATTTGTTGACGATCAGGGCGATGATGTCCGTACCGCCCGTGCTGCCGCCCTGCGACATCGAGAGGCCGATGCCGATACCGACCATGATGCCGCCCATGATGGTGCACATCAGTTTGCCGTTGTCCAGCGCGAGGGTCTGGATGATCTGGTCCGGGAAAATGCCCTGCGCAGCATTGAGCAGGACGGAAGTGAGGAGGATGGCATAGATCGACTTGGCGCCGAAACTGCGTCCCAGGGTGAAGAGCGCCGCGACGAGCAGGCCCGCGTTGACGACGAAATAGGTGTAACCGATCTTGATGACGCCGTTGGTCGCGTACTGCACGATGGAGCCGAGACCCGTCACGCCGCCACCGATCATGTTGTTCGGGATCAGGAAGATGATCCATCCCATCACATACATCGTCACGCCGAGGGTGATCAGGAAGTACTCCTTGATGCCAATCCAGATTGTCTTGTTATTCATGTTTATGTTTCTTTTTCAGATGAACGCCCGTCTTGATCTCTTCGAAGCCTTCCCCATAGACATTGTGCGTCGGGGAGATGGACATGAAGGCACGGGGATCGATTTCCTTGATCACCTGGGAGAGCCCGGAGAGCTGCGTCTGGTTGATCAGGATGAGGAGCACGTTCTTGTCGGCCTTGGTGAACCAGCCCTGCGCCTTGAGCACCGTCACGCCGCGGTCCATCTTGTGGATGATGTGGTCGGCGATCTCGTCATAGTGCTCCGAGAAGACCAGCAGCTGGTAGGAGGAACGCTTGCCGCCCACGACCAGGTCGATGACCATCGAGAAGATGACCACCTCCGTGAGGCCGTAGCACATGTCGGAGAAATTCTTTTCCGGCAGGCACAGCAGCAGCGCACACACCACCACGTCGGAGACGAGGAAGACGGACCCGAGCGAGACCGGCCAGTACTTGTTGACCATCAGGGCGATGATGTCCGTGCCGCCCGTGCTGCCGCCGTAGCGGAGCACGAGGCCCAGGCCCACCGACTCGAACACACCGGCCACGACCGGGATGAGCAGGCGTTCCTCCATATAGAAGAAGGAACCGGGGATGGCGTGCATCACCGGCAGCTCGGCCACGATGTGCATGGCGACACTGGAGAAGATGATGCACCAGATGGTCTTGAAGCCGAAACCGATGCCCATCGCCATGACGGCGACGATGATCAGCAAGGCATTGATACCGAAGTAGGTATACTGGGCCGGCACCAGGCCGCCTGTCGCATACTGGATGATGGTGGAAAGACCCATCAGGCCGCCGGCGGACATCCCGTTCGGAATCATGAAGCACTCCCAGGCCATCGCGAAGATAAAGCACGCGAGGGTCAGGACGAGGTATTCCCAAACGGTATGGAGAACGGCTTTGCGCGTCATTTCACAACGATATTGATGATACGTCCGGGCACGACCACGACCTTGACGATCTGCTGGTCGCCCACCCATTTGGCGGTCTGCTCCAGCCCGCGGACGGCCGTCTCCACCTCGGCGGGGGCGGCGCTCTTCGGCAGGTCCACGGTGAAACGCATCTTGCCGTTGAACTGAACCGGGTAGGTCACGCTGTCCTCCACCGTGAAAGCGGCGTTGTAGACCGGGAAGGCGGCGGAAGTGATGCTCTCGCTGTGGCCGAGCTGCTCCCAGAGCTCCTCGGCGATGTGCGGGGCAAACGGCGAGAGGAGCACGCAGAGCGGCTCGAGGATCTCGCGCTTGCGGCAGTCGAGGGCGGAGAGCTCGTTGACCGCGATCATGAAGGCGCTGATGGTCGTGTTGAAGGAGAAGTTCTCGATGTCCTCCTGCTCCTTGCCGATCAGGCGGTGCAGGACCTTCAGCTCGGCCGGCGTGGCTTTCTCGTCCGTGACGGCGAAGCCTTCGCGGTCGGTGTAGAGGCGCCAGAATTTCTTGAGGAAGCGGGAAACGCCGTCGATGCCCTTGGTGTCCCAGGGCTTGCTCTGCTCGAGGGGACCGAGGAACATTTCGTAGAGGCGGAGCGTGTCGGCGCCGTAGGTGTCGCAGATGACGTCGGGGTTGACGACGTTGAACATGGACTTGCTCATCTTCTCCACGGCCCAGCCGCAGATATATTCGCCGTTCTCGAGGATGAACTCCGCGTCGGCGAATTCAGGACGCCAGGCACGGAAGGCCTCCAGGTCGAGGCGGTCGTTGCGCACGATGTTGATGTCCACGTGGATCTCGGTGGTCTCGTACTGGTCCTTGAGGCCCAGGGAGACGAAGGTATTGGTACCGACCACGCGGTAGACGAAGTTGGACCGGCCCTGGATCATGCCCTGGTTGATGAGCTTCTTGAACGGCTCGTCCTCGCAGACATAGCCGAGGTCGAAGAGGAACTTGTTCCAGAAACGGGAATAGATGAGGTGGCCCGTGGCGTGCTCGGTGCCGCCGATATACAGGTCGACGTTGCGCCAGTACTCGTCCGCCTCGCGGCTGACCAGGGCGCTGTCGTTGTGGGGATCCATGTAGCGGAGATAGTAGGCGCTGGAGCCGGCGAAGCCCGGCATCGTGCTCTTCTCCAGCGGGCAGCCGTCCCAGGTCCAGTCCTTGGCGCGGGCGAGGGGCGGTTCGCCGTCCGGCGACGGCTTGAAGGAGTCGATCTCCGGCAGGCGCAGCGGCAGCGCGGAGAGCGGCAGCGGGGTCGGGATGCCGTCCTTGTAGCAGATCGGGAACGGCTCGCCCCAGTAACGCTGGCGCGAGAAAATGGCGTCGCGCAGGCGGTAGTTGGTCTTGCGGCGGCCGATGCCGTGGGCCTCGACGTAGTCCTTGGCGGCCTCGATGGCCTGCTTCACGGGCATGCCGTTCAGGAAGCCGGAGTTGCACATGACGCCTTCCTTGGCGTCCACGCTCTGCTCGCTGACGTCCGCGCCCTCGATGACGGGAACGATCGGCAGGTCGAACTTCTTCGCGAAAGCGTAGTCGCGGCTGTCATGGGCCGGCACGGCCATGATGGCGCCGGTGCCGTAGCCCGCGAGGACATATTCGGAGATCCAGATGGGGACCTTCTCCCCGGTGACGGGGTTGATGCCGTAAGCGCCGGAGAACACGCCCGTGACCGTCTTGGTCTCGGCGATGCGCTCGCGCTCCGTCTTCTTCTTGACATATTTGAGGTACTCCTCCACCTCGGCCTTGCGGTCGGCGGCGGTCAGGGACTCGACCAGCTCGCTCTCCGGGGCGAGGACCATGAAGGTCACGCCGAAGATCGTGTCGGCCCGGGTGGTGAAGATGGTCACCGGCAGCTCGCGGCCGTCGCAGACGGTGTTGAACACCATCTCGGTGCCCTCGGAGCGGCCGATCCAGTTGCGCTGCATCTCCTTCAGGGAGTCGGACCAGTCGAGCTTCTCGAGCGAGTCGAGCAGGCGGCCGGCGTAGGCCGACACGCGCAGCTGCCACTGGGTCATCTTCTTCTGCTCCACCGGGTAGCCGCCGCGCACGCTGAGGCCATCCTTGACCTCGTCGTTGGCGAGTACGGTGCCGAGACCCTCGCACCAGTTGACGGAGGTCTCGCCCTGGTAGGCGATGCGGTAGCGCATCAGAATATCGGATTTCTCTTTCTCGGAAGCGGCTTTCCACTGCGCCGAGGTCACGTCCTCGTAGCCTGTGGTCTCGAATTTCGCGACCAGTTCGGCGATCGGGCGGGCCTTGTCCTGGGCGGGATCATACCAGCTGTCGAACATCTGCAGGAAGGCCCACTGCGTCCACTTGTAGAACGCGGGGTCGCAGGTGCGGACTTCGCGGTCCCAGTCGTAGGAGAAGCCGATGCGGTCCAGCTGCTCGCGGTAGCGGTTCACATTCTTAGTCGTGGTCACCTCCGGGTGCTGGCCCGTCTGGATGGCGTACTGCTCGGCCGGCAGGCCGAAGGCGTCGTAGCCCATCGGGTGCAGCACGTTGAAGCCCTTCAGGCGCTTGTAGCGCGAGAAGATGTCGCTGGCGATGTAGCCCAGCGGGTGCCCCACGTGCAGTCCGGCTCCGGACGGATAGGGGAACATGTCCAACACATAGAATTTCGGCTTCGCGGGATCTTCCGCCACGCGGAACGTCTTGTTCGCGGCCCAGCGGGCCTGCCACTTGCTCTCAATCGATTTGAAATCGTAATCCATACTATTTTTTCTTCTTTCTCTCCAATCTGAATTCCACATAGACCGACAGGGCGGTCTTCACTTTCTTGCCGCGCACCAGGCCCGGCTTCCAGTCGGGCGACGCGGCGATCACGCGCACGGCTTCGGCGTCCAGGCGGGGGTCCACGCCGCGGGCCACCGTCACGTCGCCCACCTTGCCCTTCTCGTCGATGACGAAGTCCACGAGCACGCGTCCCTGGACGCCCTCATCCACAGCACTCTGCGGGTATCGCAGGTAGGTATAGACCCAGCGCTGCAGGAAGTCGGCCGGGTCGCTGGACCGGAAGAAGGTCGGCCGCACGTCGCAGTCGAAGAAGGACACCACACCCAGCTGGGCGTCCGCATCCTTGCCCGAAGGGTCGCGGCGGAACTCGGGCCGGCGGCCGTTCACCAGGCTCACGGTGAAGTTGTACAGGTATTCCAGCTCGCGCTCCATGCCGTCGTATTCGAGGATGGACGCGGTGTCGCGGTCGGTGTTGTATTCGGGATAGCGCCCGGTCGTGAAGAACACGGAGGGGATCTCCTTGTCGTAGAAGATCCGGTGGTCGGAGCTCACGGGCTCCATCGAGACCAGCTCCGGACGGACGGGCTGCAGGGTGGCGTTCACCTGCTCCAGCAGGACGTTCAGGTCGGGGTTGGACGCCGTGTAGGCGTAGAATCCGTTCGTGCCCGTGCCGAGCATGTCCATGTTGATCATCGCGTCGATCCGCTCCGGCTGCGGGAAGGAGCGGTTCAGGAAATACCACGCGCCCGCGCCCGACTCCAGCGAGGAGCCGAAGGCGGCGATGATCACGGAGCGCTTGAGCAGCACGCTGTTGCGGGAAAGCATCCGGGCGAGTTCCAGCAGGACCGCCAGGCCGGAGGCGTTGCCGTTGGCGCCGTAGTAGATGCGATCGCGGGCGGTGCCGTCCACGTTATACTGAGTCAGGCCGAGGTTGTCCAGACGGGCGCCGATCACGATGTAGTGCTCGCGCAGGGTCTCGTCGTAGCCAGGAATGCAGGCGAGGATGTTGCGGGAGGTGAGCGTGTCGCCGCTCTCCCGCTTCAGGCCGAAGGGATCGCCGTCCTTGCCGCCCAGCAGGTCCAGACCGTAGGATTCCAGGACTTCGCCCACGTAGACAGCGGCCTCCCGCTCCCCTTCCGAGCCGGCCTTGCGGCCTTCGAGAGCGGCGGAGGCGAGGAAGCTGACGTGCTCTTTCATCGCGGCCACGGCTTCGCTGTCCTCCAGCGCCCCGTAGGACGGGCGGAGTTGGGCGGAAGCGAGCAGGGGCAGCAAGAGCAGCAGACCGGTCAGAATCCGTCTCATGGCTATTCGATCTTGAGGATGCAGGCGTCTTTCGGACAGAAGGACTCCTTGCGGAGCTTCTCCAGCGAGGCGCAGATGTCGCCGAAATCATCGGACGGGCAGACGCCCACGGCGGTCATGCCGTTGGCGAAGGGCAGCAGCGAGACCGGATAGCCGGCCTCCCCGGCCTTGCCGGACAGGCGGACGGCATTGTCCCGGCTGCCGAAGGTGCCGATCATGACATAATAGCGATAGGTCGGTCTGGGCTCTGCGAACAGGTCGGCTTTCCGCGTGGAGACGCGGATACCGCCCGGGGCCGCGGCCTGCTTGACCTCCTGCTTCGTTTCCGGCGCCTTGGCCGGCGCCGTCGCCGGCTGGGTCTCCTGCACGGCGGGCTGTTCGACGGCAGGCTCTTGGACCGCCGTCAGCGCGACGGTGTCCTCCGGCTCCTGCGCCTCGACCCTGTCCATGAGCATGATGGCCCTGCGCTTCTCCTCGATCTCACGCGAGGTGGGCCGGCCGGCCAGGATGCGCAGGAAATCGCACCCGTGCAACAGGCTGGCCGAAAGGGCAAATGCCACGATGATTCTAGCTTTTCTCATATTTAAACTACAAAAATACAAAAAGTCTTATATTTGCACAATTTTATGAAAACGACCCGCTTAATACTCCTCCTCATGACGCTTCTGTGCGCCGCCAGCGCACACGCCCAGCGTCGCGATTATCCCTGTTTTGCCAATCAATATCAAATCCCGTTCCCGAAGGCGATGCTCAACGCGCCGGACACCGTCAGCGTAATCGTGATCGGAGATGTGATGATGCACGCGAAGCAGCTGGAACGCAACCACCGCACCTTCCTGGAGAAGATTGCGCCGGCGCTGCGCGCGGCGGATTTCGCCGTGGCGAACATGGAGTTTCCGATGGCGGGAGAGCCCTATACCGGCTATCCGATTTTCTCGACGCCGGATTATTATGCGTGGTACGCGGCGGAAGATTGCGGGATCGACGTTTTCCTGACGGGCAACAACCACGTCCTGGACCGCGGCTCACGCGGCCTGCAGCGCACGCTGGACGTGTACGAGCAGATCCGCGACTCGCTGGGCACCCGGCAGACGGGCGCCGCGCGCGATAAAAAAGAACTGGCGGAGAGCTACCCGCTGATGCTCTCGCGCCACGGCATGACCATCGCACTGGTCAATTTCACCTACGGCACCAATACCGGCGCCGACACGGACTGGCCGCGCGTCAACCGCATGAACAAGGACGAAATCAGCAAGGCCATCCGGACCGCCCGCGAGCGCGGCGCCGACTTTGTCGTGGCCCTGCCCCACTGGGGCACGGAATATATGCTCAACCCGGACGCTTCGGAAGTGTCCTGGGCCAAGTGGCTGGTCTCGCAGGGCGTGGACGCCATCGTGGGCTCCCACCCGCACGTGGTGCAGGACACCACGCACATCCAGGGCGTGCCCGTGATCTATTCGCTGGGCAACGCCATCTCCAACATGAGCATCATCAATTCGCGGCTGGGCCTGGCGGCCACGCTCCGCTTCGTCTGCGACCCGGTCACGGGCGAGAAGCGGATGCTGGAGCCGGAACTCCGTTTCCTGTGGTGCACGCTGCCGGAGCGCCTGCTGCCCGACAGCTACGCCACCGTCTTTATAAAAGAATGGGCCAACCGTCGAAACGATTGGCTCACTCCTTCAGATTTTGATAATATGATCTCGACCTGGGAACGTGTCAAGGACACGTGCGGGATCGAAGATTAAACGCTTCGCGGATTAGCGCTGGCTGGCCACGGCGTTGTACTTGTCGTACTTGGCCTGGAACTCTTCGCCCTCGTTGCGGAAGCGGAAGCAGGCGTTCTTGAGGTACTCGGCCAGGTTGACCTTGATCTCATCGTCCTTCACCAGCTCGAAGGCGGTCTCGAACGGCTCGATGCAACCCTTCAGGCACTTCTCGAACTCACCCATCAGCGCCATGTACTTGTCGTTGTCCATCTCGTTGTTGGCCTTGTCCTGCAGCTCGACAGCCATGTCGTAGAGCTGGATGCCCTTGCCGATGTAACCCCACTCGTACTTCGGGTTCACCTTGGTGGCCTGGTCGTAGGCGACAAGCGCTTCCTCGTTCTGGCCGAGCTTCTTGCGGGCGTTGCCTTCCACATAGTAGAGGGAAGCGTTGTCCGGCTCGTTCTTCTTGGCGTCCTCGAAGAGTTCGAACAGGCGGGCGGTGTCCTCGCCGCTGTTGAGGTAGTAGTTGATCAGGCCGATCAGCACGCTCTGGTTCTCCGGGAACTTGGCCATACCCGTCTCGAGGTACTTCTTGGCGGCGGCGCCGTCACCGAGACCGTTGGCGACATCGGCGAGCTTGGCATAGACCTCACCCTTCTCGGTGTAGCCAGCCTTCTCGCACTGCTCGAGGAAGGTGCGGGCGCGGTTCCAGTCGGAGGAAGCCCACGCGACGAAACCGGCGTTGTAGAGAGCGGAGGAATCCATGACGCTCAGCGGAGCGGTGGCGGAAGCCTTGGCGGACTTCTCGAAGTACTCGGAAGCGGCCTTCATGTTGCCCAGGTTGTAGGCGTTGTAGGCCTCATCGGAGAACTTGGAGGCGATGTCCTCCAGCGCAGCCTTGATCTCCTTGGTCTTGGTGCCCTTCGGATCGAGCTCGGCGGCCTTGGCATAAGCCTCGAGGGCCTTGTCGAGCGGGTTCTCCACAACGGGCTGGGTGACCTCGATGATGGTCAGCTGGCCAGCCTCGTTGAAGTACATGTTCTTGTTGGCGAAGACGCGCTTGGTCAGCTGCTCACCGCCGATCGTGACCTGGCTCTCGCTCTGGGCACGCTCGTTAGCCAGCATCTGGAATTCCTGCATGGACATGCCCACCCAGGCGGCGCCGGACGGAGCGGCATAAGCCTTCACCAGGGTTTCGCCATATTTAAGCCAGGTGGCAAGTTTCGTGTTCTGTTTCGGGTTCTCGGCAGCTGCCTGAGCCTTCTCGAGGGCGGCCTTGGCGGCAGCCACTTCTTTGTTCTGCGCCTGGGCATTCACTGCAAACATAGTGGCAGCGAGTGCGAGGATTGCTACAAACTTTTTCATTGGGTTATTCGTTAATAATTAAAATATTATCCATCATTCTCTTTCTTATTCGGTCACTTCCGTTCCCGCTTCCGGATTCTCCTCCGGGAGTTCTTCCTCCGCCTTGGCGACCGGTGACACCGCGGCGATTGCATCTCCTTCCCGGATGTTGATCAGTCTCACACCCTGGGTAGCCCTGCCGGCGACCCGGATGTCGGATACAGCCATTCTGATGGTCAGGCCGGACTTCGTGATGATCATCAGATCATTCTCTTCCGTCACGCTCTTGATTGCAACAAGCGGGCCAGTCTTATCAGTGATGTTGATGGTCTTGACACCCTTGGCACCGCGAGAGGTCAGGCGGTACTCGTCAGGGTCGGACCGCTTGCCGTAACCGTTCTCGCTGACTACCAGCACGGTATGGGCAGCTGCATCCTCTGCGTTCGGGTTGGCCGAGATGGCTCCGATCACCTCGTCGTCCTCGTCTATATTGATTCCGCGGACACCCGATCCGCTACGTCCGATGGCTCGGACTTCTTCTTCATTGAAGCGGCAGCAACGACCCTTGCGGGCGGCGATCATGATCTCGTGGGCGCCGTCGGTCAGGAGCGCGTCGAGCAGTTCGTCCCCTTCGCGGATGCCGATGGCGATGATGCCCTTGTTGCGGCTGCGCTTGTTGGAATACTCAGTCAGGTTGGTCTTCTTCACAACGCCGCGCTTCGTGATGAGGATCACGAAATGGTTGTCTGTGTACTCCGTGTTCTCGATGGAGCGGACGTTGAGATAGGTGCGGATGCAGTCCTCCGGATCGATAGAGAGCAGGTTCTGCACCGCGCGACCCTTGGAAGTGCGCGTGCCTTCCGGCAGTTCGTAGACCTTGAGGCGGTAGCACATGCCCTTGTCGGTGAAGAAGAGCATCGTGGAATGCATGTTGGCCACGTAGATGTGCTCGATGAAGTCCTCGTCGCGCGTGGCGCTGGCCTTCTTGCCCACGCCGCCGCGGGCCTGCGTACGGAACTCCGTGAGGGCGGTACGCTTGATGTAGCCGAGGTGGGAAATCGTGATGACGACGTCCTCGTCGGCATAGAAATCTTCAGGATTGAATTCGTCGTCGGAGAGAGTGATCTCCGTGCGGCGGAGGTCGCCGTAGCGGGCCTTCAGGTCCTGGGTCTCGGCCTTGACGATCGCGAGCTGCTCGGCGTCGCTGGCGAGGATCTCGCGGCAGCGGGCGATGAATTTCTCGAGCTCGTCGTATTCCGCCTGCAGGCGGTCCTTCTCCAGTCCGGTGAGCTGGCGCAGACGCATCTCCACGATGGCCGAAGCCTGGATGTCGTCGAAGCCGAAGGTCGCCATGAGGGTGGCCTTGGCGTCGTCGACGCTGCGGGAGGCGCGGATGATGGCGATGATCTCGTCGATCACGTCGATGGCCTTGAGCAGGCCTTCGAGGATGTGGGCGCGCTTGAGGGCCTTGTCCAGCTCGAACTTCGTCCGGCGGACCACCACCTCGTGGCGGAAGTCCACAAACGTGGCCAGCATGTCCTTGAGCGACATCGTCCGGGGACGGCCGCCCACGAGGGCCACGTTGTTGATGGAGAAGCTGCTCTGCAGCGCCGTATATTTGAAGAGCGTGTTCAGCACGACGTTCGCGTTGGCCTCCTTCTTCACCTGGAATTCGATGCGGATGCCTTCGCGGTTGGTGAGCTCGCGGATGTCGGAGATACCCTCGATCTTCTTCTCGTGCACCATTTCGCTGATGCGGGAGAGCATGTCGGCCTTATTGACCATGTACGGGACCTCGGTGACCACGATGGTCTCGCGGCCGTTGTCCCCCTCCTCGATCTCGGTCTTGGCGCGGATCACCACACGGCCGCGGCCGGTGTTGTACGCGTCCACGATGCCCTGGCGGCCCATGATGATGCCGCCGGTCGGGAAGTCGGGGCCCTGGATGTGCTCCATGAGCTCCTCGGTGGTGATGTCGGGATTGTCGATGTAGGCGCAGATCGCGTCGCAGACTTCGCCCAGGTTGTGCGGGGCCATGTTCGTGGCCATACCGACGGCGATACCCGCCGAGCCGTTGAGCAGCAGGAGCGGGAGCTTGGTCGGCAGCACGGTCGGCTCCTGGAGGGAGTCGTCGAAGTTGAGCGTCATATCGACGGTGTCCTTGTCCAGGTCGGCCAGGACGTCCTCCGTCATCTTCTCGAGTTTGGCTTCCGTATATCGCATGGCGGCCACGGGGTCGCCGTCCATCGAACCGAAGTTACCCTGGCCGAAGACCAGCGGATAGCGCTGGTTCCACGGCTGCGCCAGGCGCGCCATCGCGTCGTACACGCTGGAGTCACCGTGCGGGTGGAACTTACCGAGCACTTCACCCACGATACGGGCCGACTTCTTGGTCTGCCCGCCATAGTTCAAGCCCAGGCCGTCCATGCCGTAGAGCACGCGACGCTGCACCGGCTTCAGACCATCCCGGGCGTCCGGAAGGGCGCGGGACACGATCACGGACATCGAATAGTCGATGTACGCGGTGCGCATCTCATGGTCGATTTCGACCGGTTCGATGATACCTTTCACTTCTTCCTGAATTTCTTCAGGATTCATTACCTCGTCCATAAAAATACACTATAGATCTAAACACGCAAAAATAACAAAAATTTCCGATTAAATTGCTATTTTTGTCCAAAATCATCCCGATGGAAATCAAGTTTTCGACAGACCTGCAGACCATCCTCCGCTATGCCCGCGACGAGGCCGCGCGCACCGGCAGCTACGGCGTCGGCGCCGACCACGTCGTGCTCGGTCTGCTGCGCCATCGGGACAACGATGCGTGCCGCATCCTGAGCGCCTGCGGCGTGGATCTGGACGCCTTCAAGCGGGACATCGACGCGCAGGTCCTGCGCGACCGGGCCGTCCCCTGGCAGGACCAGGCGCAGATCCGCCCGACGCGCGGCGCGGCGGCCCTGGTGGGCGGCGCCGCCTACGAGGCCCTCAAGCAGGGCGGCCACGAGATCTTCCCGGCGCACCTGCTGCTGGCCCTCTCCCGGCACGAGAAGAGCACGGCCGCCGAGCTGCTGCGCGGCCGGGCACTCGACTACGAACACCTTTTCGCGCTGATGCGCGAGAAGAACTACATTTTCCCCCAGGAGGAAATGGTCCCGCCCCGCCTGGAGGATCTGCTGGGGCCGCTCGGCGAACAGCTGACGCGCCTCTACACCGATTCCACATCAAGTACTAACTACTACAGCTGATGAAACGCTTTCTACTCCCCATCTGTCTGCTCCTCTGCTGCAGCCTGCTGCACGCACAGGCGCGCGTTGATTTCGTCGAAGGGCCGGACATCCCCCAGCCGGACCGGACCCTGCTTTTCGCGCAGCGAGACACCTGCGAGCTGCTGCTGGACTACTACGCCGCCGCACCCGGCGCCGGCCCCTGCGCCGACGCCCAGCGCAAGCCGGTAATCATCCATATCTTCGGCGGAGCCTTCGTCATGGGCCAGCGCAACTATCCGGGAGACCGGGTCTGGTACAGGCAACTGGCCGACGCCGGCTACCACGTGGTCGCCATCGACTACCGCCTGGCCCTGAAGGGCAAGGTGGTCAAGAGCCGGCTCTCCCTGCCGCCCGTGCTTAGCGAGGCCATCGGCGCGGCCGTGGAGGATTTGTTCTCCGCAACCGGTTACCTGATCGACCATGCCGCCGAGCTGGGTATAGACCCCGACCGCATCATCCTCAGCGGCTCCTCGGCGGGCGCCATCACGGCCCTGCAGGCCGAATGGGAAATCATCAACGGGAAAGAATCGGCGCAGGTGCTGCCCCGCTGGTTCAACTACGCGGGCGTCATGGCCTTCGCGGGCGCCGTTTTCACGATGGAGGGCCCGATCACCTTCCCGCAGAAGCCCTGCCCAATCCTGCTGTTTTACGGCACGGAGGACCGCATCGTCCCGTTCGGGAAGATCTCCGTCCTGCGCAACCAGTTCGCCGGCAGCGCCGCGCTCGCGGAAAAGCTGAAGCCGACCGGGGCCAACTTCCAGATCTACCGTTTCCAGGGCGCCGGCCACGAAATCGCCACCTCGATGCTGCGCAACGTCCCCGAGGAGCTCCGCTTCCTGGAGGAGAACGTCATCAAGGGCATCTACCGCCCGCTCGACGCCACCCTGACCGACCCGACCATAACAAAACCCGAGTGGAGTCATCTCTCCACCCGGGATCTGTATAAGCGATAAGCAGGCTGACTACTCCGTCATCCGCTGCAGGGAGAGCTCCACGAGTTCCTCGACGCCCGTCTTGTAGTTCGTGTTGGCGTCCTTGAGGTAGCGGTGCGCAATGGCGAAGCAGACCGTGCCGGCGTTGTGGCCGAGCTTGGCCGCCATGCCGGCGAGCGCGGAGCCTTCCATCTCGAAGTTCGTAATCCTGTAGCCGCCGTACTCGAAGCTTTCGAAGTCCTCGAGCATGTTCGGCATGGCGAGGCCCTGGCGCACCACGCGCCCCTGCGGGCCGTAGAAGCCGGAGGCGGAGATGGTCATACCCTTCACGGTGCAGTCCGCGAACTTGTCGATCAGCTTCTGGCTGGCGCGCACGAAGTAAGGATCCGGCAGATGCCTGTCCCAATGAACATGCTTCTTGAAGGCCTCCTCGAAGTCGAGGAGCGCGATGCTGTCGCGGTTGTCGTACCAGTTGAGCAGGCCGTCGCAGCCGATGGAGATGTGCGAGAAGATGTAGGAGCCGAGCGGCACGTCCGGCTGGATGGCGCCGCAGGTGCCGATGCGCAGGATATCCAGCGTACGGTGCTCGGGCTTGACCTCGCGGGTCTGGAAATCGATGTTGGCGAGGGCGTCCAGCTCCGTCATCACGATGTCGATGTTGTCCGTGCCGATGCCGGTGGACAGGGCGGTGACGCGCTTGTTGTTGAAGGTACCGGTGGCCCAGCAGAATTCGCGGGACGCACCCTCCGCTTCGAGCGTCGCGAAGTGCTTCTTGAACATGGCGACGCGGCCGGGGTCGCCGACCAGGAAAACGGTATCCGCCAGGTTCTCGGGACGGATGTGGATGTGGAACGCAGAACCGTCGCCGTTGATAATCAGTTCAGATTCAGGAATTCTCATAACTATGCGGTTGTGGTTATTACTTTTTCTTGCGCTTGGCGGCGCGCAGGCGGTCGGCGCTGCGCACCAGCAGCTCGTCGGCGAGGATGCCCCGGGCGGCGAGGAAGTCCAGGATCGTGGCGACGATCGGGAAGACCGCGGTCACGTGGAAGACGGGGTCGTTGCCCGTCTTGATGAAATCGACGACCAGCCAGATCTGCAGGCCGATCAGGATGATGGCGGACAGGGAGGCCGTGCGCATCTGGAAGATGCGGTGCTTGTAGGTCGTCAAGGCCATCACCTGCAGGAAGGTCGTCAGGATGATGAGGATGGCGTACGGCCAGTATTCCATGTACGGGATATCACCCGCCTTGTTGCTGAAAAGCAGGGCGGCGACGAGGCCCGTCGCCAGGAGAAGATACAGGGTTTGAACTCTTTGCCACATAATCTATCGCGAATTGAAGCGGGCCAGCACGGCCTGCTCGTAAGTTTTCGAAATGGGAATGGGATCGATGGAATCGATATCGAAGTCGACCTTGTAGCCCTCTTTCTCGGACTTCAGGATCGAGATCTTGCGGATGTTGACGATGTACTTGCGGTGGCAGCGGACCAGCTCGCTGTCCGCGAAGCTGTCCTCCACCGTCTTGAGCCGGCAGCGCAGCATGTACTGCTTCATCTCCCCGGCGCTGTCCATGTACCACGCCTTGATGTAGTTGTCGTCGGACTCGATGAAGTAGAGGTTGTCCGAGCTGATGGAGAATTTGAGCACGCCGTTGTTGTCGAACAGGGTGATGCGCTGGTCCGTGTAAGGCGCGGCGGGTTTGTCGGAAACGACGTTGCCGTAGTTCATCAGCCGGATGGTGTTGTCCCGGTCCTGGAGCGCGAAGTGCAGGGCGCAGAAGGCGAACGGCACGCACAGGCACACCGCCGCATAGACCAGGGCGCTGAGGAAGATCTCGCCGTTCTCGCGGGCGTCCCCCGCGATGATGCCCACGTTGATGCCCCGGCGCGTGAAGAACGTGTACAGCAGCGCCACCGCGGCCACTTCCGCCACGTTCCAGGCGATGTAGCCCAGCAGGGTGAAGCCCTTGAAATCCCGACAGCGGTACATCAAGGAGCGGCTCAGGATGACGAGCAGGGCGGAGAGCACCACGAAGGTCAGGGTGTAGAAGAAGGCCTCGCTCTCGCCGAGGGCGAACCAGGCGGAGCTGGAAAAGGGAATGCTGACCAGGATGAAGACCAGGGAAAAGAGCGCCGTATAAACCACGGTGGACCAGATCTGCTCCTTCTCGAGCAGATAGCGGGGCAACCTGTCATTCAGTGCAATCATCGTCTTCCTCGGTCCTATGAACTGCAAATATAAGAATAATTTACTACCTTTGCGCCGTACTAAATTGATTCTTTTATGGAGAAAAGAGTAGCAGTAACCGGCCTGGGTGTCCTGTCCTGCATCGGAAACGACGTCAAGACTTTCTGGGACAATCTCATCCACGGCGTGTGCGGAATTGACTATATCACAGAGTTCCCGACAGACAACCTCGCCGTCAAGATCGGCGGCATGGTCCGGAATTTCAATCCGGAAGAATACGGGATGGACAAACCGTTCATCCGCAAACAGGATCCCTTCACCATCTTTGCCATGGCCTCCGCCTGGCAGGCGATGCAGGATGCCGGCCTCGTGTCCGGCGAAAACATCGACCCGAGCCGCCTGGCAACCTACGTCGGCTCCGGTATCGGCGGCTTCACGACCATCCAGCGCGAGCTGGCCAAGTTCTTCGAAGACCAGTCCGGCCAGTGGGTCTCCCCCAACTTCGTCCCGACGATGATCAGCGACATGGCCGGCGGCCAGATCGCCATCAAGTTCGGCGCCCAGGGTTCCTGCATCGACATCGTCACGGCCTGCGCGACGTCCACGCATTCCATCGGCGAGGCGTTCCGCGCCATCCGCCACGGTTATGCCGACGCGATCATCGCGGGCGGCTCAGACCGTTGCACCATCCCCATCGGCATCGCCGGCTTCGCGAACGCCAAGGCGCTGACCCGCGCCACGGATCCGCAGTATGCCTCCCTGCCGTTCAACGCCAACCGCAGCGGCTTCGTGATGGCCGACGGCTCCGCCATTCTCGTGCTCGAGGAGCTGGAGCACGCCAAGGCCCGCGGCGCGCACATCTACGCCGAGGTCACGGGCTACGGCAGCACCTGCGACGCCTACCACGCCACGGCCCCGCGCCCGGACGGCACCACCCAGGCCGAGTGCATCAAGCTGGCCCTGGAGCAGTCCGGCTTCGATCCGGCCAAGGACAATGTCTATATCAACGCCCACGGCACGGGCACGCTCCTCAACGACGTGGCCGAGACCAAGGCCTACAAGATCGCGATGGGCGATTTCGCCTACAAGTGCCACATCAGCAGCACCAAGTCGATGCACGGCCACATGTTCGGCGCCACGGGCGCCATCGAGGCCGTCGCCACCGTCCTGGCTCTGCAGGAGGGCATCGTGCCGCCGACGGTCCACCTGGACACACCGGATCCCGAGTGCGACCTGGACTACACGCCCAACGTCGCCGTCAAGACCGACGTGAACCTGGGCCTCTCGGATTCCTTCGGCTTCGGCGGGCACAACGCCTGCCTGGCATTCAGAAAGTATTAGTATTGATTATATTAACAGAGAAGCTCCGGGCGAACAACCCGGAGCTTTTTCTATTATGTGAAGACGGAATTAATCGCCGGCTTCCTTGAGGCGCTCGGCGTTCTCCGCGATCTGCAGCTGGTCGATGCATTCCTGGATGTCGCCGTCCATGAAGACGGGCAGGTTGTACATGCTCCAGTTGATGCGGTGGTCGGTCACGCGGCCCTGCGGGTAGTTGTAGGTACGGATCTTGGCGGAGCGGTCGCCCGTGGAGACCATCGTCTTGCGCTTGGCGGCGATGCCGTCCAGATATTTCTGGTGCTCCAGGTT
Organism: Candidatus Cryptobacteroides sp.; assembly: GCA_045117755.1. Taxonomy (GTDB): domain Bacteria; phylum Bacteroidota; class Bacteroidia; order Bacteroidales; family UBA932; genus Cryptobacteroides. The sequence continues at coordinate 36,364 of JBGUOB010000054.1, read as the reverse complement.
GTACAGACGCGTACGCAGTTCCTCGAAGGCGCGGTCCTTGTTCTTCAGCTGGGAACGCTCCTCCTGGCACTGGACGACCAGGCCGGTGGGGATATGGGTAAGGCGCACGGCGGAGTAGGTCGTGTTGACGCCCTGGCCGCCCGGGCCGGACGCACAGAAGAGGTCGAGGCGGATGTCGTCCCAGTTCAGGTCGACGTCGAATTCGCCCGCTTCGGGGAAGACCGCCACGGAGGCGGCAGAAGTCTGGATGCGACCCTGGGTCTCGGTCTGCGGCACGCGCTGGACGCGGTGCACGCCGGATTCGTATTTCATCACGCCGTACACGCCGTCCTGGCTGGAGGAGAGCTTGAAGACGATCTGCTTGAAACCGCCGGCCGTGCCGGGGGCCTGGTCGGTGATCTCGAGCTTCCAGCCGCGGCGCTCCGCGAAATGCTGGTACATGCGGAAGAGGTCGCCGGCGAAGATCGCCGCCTCGTCGCCGCCGGTGCCGCCACGGATTTCGACCATGGCGTTCTTGCCGTCGTCGGGGTCGGCCGGGATGAGCAGGAGCTTGATCTGCTGCTCCATCTCGGGGATCTTCGGTTCGATCTCCGCGATTTCCATGCGGGCCATCTCGCGCAGCTCCTCGTCTTTCTCGTTGACGAGGATGTCCTTGGCGGCGGCGAGATCCGTCACCATCTTTTCGTATTGCTTGCCGGTCTTGATGATCGGCTCCAGTTCTTTGTAGTCCTTGTTCAGCTGGACGTATTTCTTCATGTCCGCCATCGCCTCGGGGCTCGCAAGCTGCTCCTGGAGCGACTTGAATTTCCCTTCGAGGGAAAGGACTTTGTCTAGTAAGGTATTGTTGTCTGCCATGGGATCAAATCTTCTTGAGGTAGCAGCGGCGTCGCATGAACGGCTCGCGTTCGTAGCTGTTCCAGATGTTCACCGCGCTGTTGGTTTCTATCTGCGGGTTGGAGATGGCCCAGCGGTTGCCCACCTTGATAGCCTTTTCCGCCATTTCTTGGTAGTAGACCGAGGACACGCCTTTGTTCTGCCATTCGGGGGCGGCGCCATTGACCATCAGGTCCGTGACTTCGTAGTTGTGCATCGCGCGCCAGAGGTGCCACCAGCCGAAGGGGAAAAGCTTGCCTTTCGCTTTCTGCAGGGCCCGGGAGATGGACGGGAAGGAGATGCCGAAGGCGACGATGTCGTCGTGCTCGTCGAGCAGCACGCAGCTGATCTTGTCCGAGAGGAAGGGCATGACGGTGCCGGCTTCTTCGTCGATTTCTTCGTCGGTCAGGGGGACGAAGTTCGTCACCGAGGTGGCGAAGCTGTCGTTGTAGACCTGGAAGAACTTGCGTACCAGGGCTTTGTCGTGCTTGAGCTTTTCGATGCTGGCGAAGTGGAGCTTATAGCGCTCTTTCACCATCTTGGAGACGCGGCAGGCCTTGTCGGGGACGCCGTGGTTGGCGACGACCTTGTACTGGATCCAGTCGCATTCTTTTTCGTAGCCGAGCTCGCGGACGAAGTCGTTGTAGTACGGGAAGTTGTAGAGGCAGTTGAAGGGCGGGATGTGGTCGTAGCCTTCGACGAGCATGCCTTGTTTGCCGAAGGTGTTGTAGTAGAGCGGGCCGTGGATTTCGTCCATGCCCTGAGTCTTTGCCCAGGCTTCGGCGGTGCCGATGAGCAGGCGGGCCACTTCGATGTCCTTGATGCAGTCGAACCAGCCGAAGCGGGCACGCTTGCGGCCGTAGCGTTCGTTGTAGCGGGGGTTGATCATGCCGCTGATGCGGCCGACGACGCGGTCGCCGTCCAGGGCGAGCCAGAGTTTGTGGCTGCAGTATTGAAGGGGCGCTACGCTGGTGAGCGAGCGGACCTGGTCGCTGTGGAGCGCCGGGACATACTGCGGGCAGTTCCGATACAGTTCATCCGGAAAGCGGATGAATCGCATCAGGTCCCTGCGGGTCTGCACTTCACGTATCTGATAACTGGACATCTTCGTTACAAATAATAACTTGCAAAGATAATCAATTTTCCTTACAACCCCTTCGCTTTCCCTTCGTCCCAGATGGCGTCCATCTCGGCGAGGGTCATGTCGGTGAGCTTGCGGCCCTTTTTGAGGGTCTGCTCTTCGAGGTAGGTGAAGCGGCGGCGGAATTTGGAGCAGGTGCCGCTGAGGGCGGCTTCCGGGTCGACGTCGTAGAGACGGGCGGCGTTGATGACGGCGAAGAGCAGGTCGCCGAATTCCTCCTCCATGTGGCGGGGGTCCTGCTCGCCGCAGGCTTCACGGACTTCGCCGAGTTCTTCGACGACCTTGTCCCAGACATCCTCCCGCTGCTCCCAGTCGAAGCCGCAGCCGCGGGCCTTCTCCTGCATCGAGAGGGCCTTGAGGATGGCTGGCATGGCGTCGGGGATGCCCGCGAGGACGGTCTTGTTGCCGTCTTTCTCCTTGGCCTTGACGAGTTCCCAGGTGTCGGCGATCTCCTTGGCGGAGGTGGGTTTGCCGGCTTCCGGGCCGAAGACGTGCGGGTGGCGGAAGACCATCTTGTCGACGACCTTGTCCAGGGAGTCGGCGATGTCGAAGGAGCCTTCTTCCTGCGCGATGCGCGCGTAGAAGACAAGGTGGTAGAGCAGGTCGCCGATCTCCTTGGCCGTGCCGGGGCGGTCTCCCTTCAGGATGGCGTCGCTGAGTTCATAGACCTCCTCCTCCGTCATCGGGCGGATGGTTTCCATCGTCTGGGCCGCGTTCCAGGGGCACTTCTCCCGCAGGGCGTCCATCGTATCGAGCAGCCGCCCGAAGGCGGCGAGTTTTTCTTCTTTGCTATGCATGGAAATATTTGCTACATTTGCGCTTGCAAAAATAACAATAATCTTCGACATGAAGCCGATCCGATACGTTTCCGCCGACGAGGCGGTCAGCCACATCCCCTCCCATTGCCACGTGCACCTGAGCAGCGTCGCCAGCGTGCCGCACTGCCTGATCCAGGCGCTCTGCCGCCGCGCCGACGCGGGAGACGTGTGCGACCTGCACTTCCATCATTTCCATACGGAAGGACCCGCCCCCTACAGCGAGCCGCGCTACGAAGGAATCTTCTTCGAGCAGGGCTTCTTCGTCGGGCCGAACGTCCGCGCGAACGTCAACGCCGGCTATGCCGACTACCTGCCCGTGCATCTGGGCGAGAGCCAGAAACTCTACCGCGACGGCTACATTCCCCTCGGCGCCGCCCTGGTCAACGTGTCCCTGCCGGACGAGCAGGGCCGCGTGTCGCTGGGTACTTCCGTGGACTGCTCCGTGGCGGCCATCGAGACCGCGAAGCTGGTGATCGGCGTGGTGAATCCCAACGTTCCCTTCGCCTACGGCGACCTGATCCCGCTGGAGAAGTTCGACTACCTCGTGCAGGACGACACGCCGCTGGTGACGGCCGCGTTCGCCGAGCCCACCCCGACCGAGGTGGAGATCGGCAAGAACTGCGCGGCGCTCGTGGAGGACGGCGACTGCATCCAGATGGGCATCGGCGCGCTGCCGAACGCCCTCGCGGCGCAGCTCGGCGGCCACAAGCACCTGGGCCTGCACACGGAGATGTTCGCCGACGGCCTGCTCCGCCTGATCAAGGCGGGCGTGATCGACGGCGCGAGCAAGAAGATCGACACCGGCAAGGTGGTGGCCTCCTTCCTGCTGGGCTCGCAGGAGGTCTATTCCTACATCGACCATAACCCCGACGTGCTGATGCGCGACATCAAATACACCAACGACCCCTGGGTCATCTCGCAGAACCCGCACATGAAGGCCATCAACTCCGCCACGGAGGTGGACTTCACGGGCCAGATCAGCGCCGACTCCATCGGCACGCGCATCTTCAGCGGCACCGGCGGCCAGCTCGACTTCGTCAAGGGCGCCACGATGTCCGAGGGCGGCAAGAGCATCACCGCCTTCGCGTCCCGCACGCTGAAGGGAAAGAACAAGATCGTCGCGGAGTTGAATCCGGGCGCCGGCGTGGTCACGCCCCGCGCGGACGCGCACTGGATCGTGACCGAGTACGGCGCCGTGGACCTGTACGGCAGGAGCCTGCAGGAGCGCGCCAAGCTGCTCATCAGCATCGCGCACCCCGAGGATCGGGAAATGCTGGACCGCGCCGCTTTCGAGCGATTCGGTCCGCACTACCACAACTTCAGCATTTAACGAAAAAGCGGCCTGCCAGATGGCGGGCCGCTTTCGTTATATAGCGTACGTCCGTTAATAGCTGGACAGCGTCGAGGCGCGGGAGATGGTCTGGCTCTTGATACGGAGCGCCGGGCCGCCGTGGTAGTTGAGCGCGGAGGCGCCGGAGAGGTTGACACTCAGCTCATCCTTCACATCGATCATGCCGTTGGCGGCGCCGGAGAAGCCGATCGTAGCGCGGCGGACGGGCGCCTGGCCGGCGCTCAGTTTGGCGGCGGCGGAGCAGCTGGCATCCAGCTCTTCCATCGAGCCGACGATCTCAGTGTTGGCGGCGCCGGAGCCGCGCAGGGTCAGCGAGCCGTATTTCCCCTTCAGGGAGAGCTTGCTCGCACCCGAAAGATTCAGGTCGACCGTCTTGGCGTCGACCGTGAAGATGCCGTGCATGCTGCCGGAGCCCCGGACGGACATCTTGTCGAATTTGCCCGTCAGCTCGAGCTTCGAGGCGCCCGAGATTTCGAGATCGGCGTCGGAAGCCTTCACGCTGAGGTCACGGACATTGGTGGCGCCGCTCAGCTCCAGCTTGAAATCTTTCCGGCTGGAGAATTCCCCTTTCGCCGTCAGCTTCGAGGCACCCGACATCGAGAGTTCGGTGAGGTCCAGCATACTGACGTAGGCACGCACCTGGTTGCGGTTGCCGCTCTCGACCCGACGGCGGACATCGCGCGGCAGTTCGCCGACGCCGAGGACCAGCCGGTTGCCGCGGACCTCGATGCGCAGGAAGGGCATCAGGTAGTCCGGGGCTTCCACCCGCACGCCGTGGCGGGGCGCCTGGGTCAGCTCGACCTGGTAGATCCAGGAGACATCCAGGCCGGTGAAGTTGTTGAAATGGTATTCCTTGGTTTCCTCTTTGGCGCTGAATTCCGCATCGGAAGCCGTGCGGGCGGCGAGGGGCAGGACGGCCAGCAGGGCCGTCATGAGCAGGGTGTAAATCTTTTTCATCTTATTGAATTTTTTTGAGTTGTCGGGCTGCGGCGAGGAGTTCGCCGTAATGGGCTTTCAGGATGCGGGAGCGCTGGCGGGGGGACATGTCCTCCGGCATCTGGTCGAAGAGGGGCTCCTCTTCTTCCGTGATGGCGCGCAGGGCGTCGTCCTGCAGCGGCATGTCGCGGTAGAGGTCCGCGACCTGGTCCATGTAGGCCAGGTAGATGGCTTCCGGATCGCGGGAGAGGCCGTGGAGCGGGTCGCCGGGGCGGATCAGCAGCAGGGCGGCGACGCAGGCGGCGAAGGCCAGGGCGAGGAGATTCGCCGGTCGGAGCCGGCGAATGACGGGGCGTTCAACCACTGCCCCGGGCGTGACGTCCAGCCGGGCGAGGAAGCGCTCCTCGTGTCCCCGGGCGGGGGCCTCCGTGTCGAATTCCGCCGCATGGGCGCGGATGTATTTCTCCAGTTCGTTCATATCTTATGATTCAACAGTTCAACCAGTTTGCTCCTTCCGCGGGAGTACAGGGAGCGAAGCGTCGTTTCCTTCTTGCCGGTCAGGCCCGCGATCTCGCCGTAGTCCAGGCCTTCGAGGAGCACGAGGTCCAGGATCAGGCCGTAGGGTTCGGGCAGGCGGTCCATCGCGGCTTTGATTTCGGTGACCGAGGGAGATTCGCCGGTCAAGCCGGGCTCCTCCTGACCCTCCTCCCGGGCGTATTCTTCCAGGAAGGCCTCGCGGCGTTCCCGGCGGCGCAGCCGGTCGATGGAAGCGCGGATACAGGTGCGGGCCAGCCAGGCCGATACCTGCTCGGGCGAGGAGAAGCTTCCGGGCGCGGTGACGAATTTCAGGATCGTGTCCTGCATCACCTCTTCCGCCTCGTCGGAATCCCGAAGGATCCGCAGGCTGATGTTGTACAGCCGCCGGTGGTGCTCCTGGTAGAATTCCGTGATCTCCTGTCGTGTCATTTTTCGCTTGCTCTGTCTATATAACGCAGAACGAACCGGATTGTTGCAGGTCCGGTTCGTTTATTTTTCAAAAAAGGAGAAATGGACGCGTCCGTAGGTCTTTTCCTTCCTGAAATTCGGGTGTCCGGTGAAGGAATACTCGTCGCCGTGCTCCAGGATGAAATAGCAGCCGGGATGGAGCAGGTCCCGCGACAAGACCTTGTCGGGCAGGGTGTCCAGCCCGTCCAGGGCGTAAGGCGGATCGGCGAAGATGAGGTCGAACTTCTCGTGGCAGATGGGCAGGAAGTCAAAGACGTTGGCGTGCACGGCCGTGACGGCCGGCAGGCCGAGGCGGGCGGCTTCGCGGCGGATGAAGGCGGCATGGTCGCGATTCATCTCCACACAATATACGCGTCGCGCGCCGCGCGAGGCGAATTCGTACGACACGGCGCCGGTGCCGCCGAAGAGGTCGAGCACCTGCAGGTCTTCGAATTCGTATTCGTTGTTCAGGATATTGAACAGGCCCTCCCGGGCGAAATCCGTGGTGGGCCTGGCTCCATAGCCCATGGGGGGCTGGATGGGTTTGCCTTTGAGGCGGCCGCCGATGATCCTCATAGGTTGATGACGGCCTTGAAATAGCGGTACAGGGACATCTCGTCCTCGGCGTCCAGCGGAGTCCGCCAGCAGATGGTGGAGATCTCCGGGTTGAGCTGGAGCGACTTCAGGGCCAGGAAGATGTAATACTCGGCCGTGGTGAAGTCCTGCACCGGGAAACTGTTGGCCAGCTTCAGGTTACCGCCCTGCGCGATGGCCAGGAAGAGATGGTCTTCGCCGAGACTGCAGAGGATCTTGTTGTACTCCGGGCAGTCGGGCAGACGCATCAATAATTTATAGATTTCGGGCGTGCCGTCCACAACGACGCTGTCCTCGCCTGTGGAATAGACGAGGACAGCATCATATTGCGGAATGTCGAGGTGTTCGACGGCATCCCCTTCCTTCAAGTCGGTCACATCGGCCAGCGCCTGACGCGCCGTCGCGGGATCGAAAAAGCGGGAGGGAACGAGCGTAAACACTACTCCCAGTTACCAGCGTTGTTGTTCGGAGCGGTGACGGAACCAACCTGGAGACCTTCGTAGCGGTTGAGGTCGCGGCTCTCGGCGTTCAGGTTGATGATCAGCTGACGGTCCATGCCCTTGAGGAGGGACTTCCAGGGAATGCGGGCCTCGAAGAGGGGCACGGGCACACCGGAGACCATCTTGATGGTGGACTCCATCTCGACGGGCTGCTTGCCGGAGAACGGGATATACTTGAGGGAGTCGATGCAGAAGTCCGGACGGTTGTTGAAGAGGGTGTCGCGCACCGGAATCTTGGTAACGGTGGAGAACACGACCTTCTGGCCGGCGGCATACGCCTCCTGGAGCTTCTCGGTCAGCTGCTCGGGTTTGAGCTTCTTGTTGGCCTTCTTGATGTTCTCGGTGTTCATCACGGCGAGGGAGTCATCCATGGAGCCGATCTGCATCACGATCTCCATCTGGCCAGCCTCATAGAACTGCTTGAGGGAATCAATCGAGGAGTTGAACTTGCCGGTGACGGACTTGAAGGCAACCTGCAGGGTGCGGATGTCCTTCAGACGCTGGACGGCGACGGCCTGCCGGCTATCCTTCTCTTTGTTGAAGTTGACCGGCTTCATGATGTTGCTGTACAGCAGGTAAGCCAGGCCGCAGATGGCCGCCAGCAGGACGACCTCAATGATAATTTTAGTTGCTTTGTTCATTGTATGAGTTGATTTTATTTGATATCCAAAGTCCCACAAAGTTATGAAATTGATTTATCAAATGCAATATTCTTATTAAATTTGCACAGTTTTTTTGGAAGATATGCAAGCACTCGTACCGACGGACATCCGGCAGCTGGAGGCCTGCTTCGCGGCTGCGAAGCGCGTTTCCATCGTCGTGCATACGCACCCCGACGGGGATGCGCTCGGGAGCGGTACGGCCATGCTGGCCTACCTCCGTCAGTGCCGGGGCCTGGACGCCCGTCTGCTGCTGCCCGAGGCCGGACCGGCATCGCTCGATTTCGTGCTTCCCGCCGACGGCTGGATCGACGCCGCCCGCGAGCCCGAGGCCGCCCGGGCCTGGATCGCCGGCTGCGACCTCATCATCTGCCAGGACATGAACGCCTTCAACCGCGCGGAAGCGCTGGCGCCGGCCCTGGCCGCTTCGAGCGCACGCAAGGTGCTCATCGACCATCATCTGAATCCGGACCGGGAAGCGTTCGACCTGGTGTTCAGCGAGACGGAAATCTCGTCCGCCTGCGAACTGCTCTACCGCGTGCTGCTCGCCCTGCCGGGCGTCGGCGAGCCGGCCAAACTTCCCATGCAAGTGCTCACTGCCCTGATGACGGGCATGACCACGGATACCAATAATTTCGCGAATTCCGTTTTCCCTTCCACCCTGCAGATGGCCTCCGAACTGCTGGCCGCCGGCGTGGACCGGAACGCACTGCTGGAGCAGCTGTACCAGCAGTACCGCGAAAACCGCCTCCGCGCCATGGGCGCCTTCCTCTCCGAGTGCATGACGGTCCGCCCCGACGGGGTGGCGTTTGCCGTGCTGCACCGCGACTTCCTGCGGCGTTTCGACATCCAGGAGGGCGAGACCGAGGGCTTCGTCAATCTGCCGCTGGGCATCGGCGGCGTCCGCATCAGCGTGCTGCTGCGCGAGGACGAGAACCATTTCCGGGTTTCCATCCGTTCCAAGGCGGGCGTTTCCGCCAACCGGCTGGCCACGGAAGCCTTCCACGGCGGCGGTCACGAGCAGGCGGCGGGCGGAAAGCTGTTCTTCCCGCAAGACATTTCATCCCCGGCCGAAGCGGAGGACTACGTCTCCGCCGTAACGGCACGATTTATGCGTAATCAGTGAACCGATTATGAAGAAAACCATTCTATATTTGAGTTTGGCGGCGCTTGTCCTCGCCGGCTGCGCCAAATCCCCCAGGAAGGGCAAGAACGAAGACAGTAAACGCTACCTCGAATCCTGGATCCAGGTGTTCCACCCCGAGGCGGTCCGCACCAACCTGGGCGCTTATGTCCTGGAGGATGTTCCGGGCACGGGCGCATCCGCCGGCACGTCGGAGACCAATCCCTTCGTGCGGGTCAACTATACGGTCCGCACGCTGGACGGCACCGTCCAGGGCACCACGGACAAGGCCCTGGCCCAGCGGCTCGGCACCTACCAGAAGAATGAGAGCAAGAATCCGTACTACGGCCCGGTCGTCTGGACCCGCGGCAAGAGCGGACAGACCGCCGGCGTGGAAGAGGCCCTGGCGTCGATGAAGGTCGGCGGCCGCCATACGGTCGTCATCCCCGGCTGGCTGCTGGGTCTGAATTCCAGCAGCGGCGCGCCGATCCTGTACGACACCGCGCAGGAGTATGAGGAGAATGTGACCGGAAGCACGCCCCTGATTTATGAGATGGAGCTGGCGGAGGTCATCCCCGACATGCAGCAGTGGCAGATCGACTCCGCCGGACGCTACCTCGCAGCCAACTTCCCCGGCATGACCGCCAAGGATTCGGTCAAGCTCGGTTTCTATTATATTCAGACCGGCGCTCCGTCCTCCACGGAAGCGTTCAAGAGCGACACGACGATTTACATCAACTATATCGGTCGCCGGCTGGACGGCCAGGTGTTCGACACCAGCATCGCCGACACGGCCAAGTTCTACGGCATCTATTCCGCTTCGCGGACCTATGGCCCCTGCTCGATCGACTGGTACGCCACGGACGAGAACTACACGGCCATCACCATGATCATGCCCGGCGCCAGCAGCGGTTCCAGCGTGATCAGCGGCTTCTCCTTCGGCCTCGACCAGATGCATCCGCACGAGAAGGGTACGGCCGTCTTCCTCTCGAACTGGGGCTACGGCGCCAACGGATCCGGCTACGCGATCCCGGCCTATTCTCCGCTGCGCTTCGATTTCGAGGTCGTTGACAAACCCGCTTCCTAGGGTATGGCAGCAACGACCGGTGCAGCTCCGACCGAGCTCGGTTCCGAAAGAATCGGCAAGCTTCTGAGACAGTACGCCGTCCCGGGCATCATCGCCCAGACGGCGGCTTCTTTGTACAATATGGTGGACAGCATCTACATCGGGCACATCCCCGGCGTGGGCTCGGCGGCCATCAGCGGCCTCGCCGTGACCTTCCCCCTGATGAACCTGTCCATCGCAATGGGTACGCTGGTCGGCGTGGGCGCCATGACGCTCATCTCCGTCCTGTTGGGACAGCGCAACTACGGCGCCGCCCAGAAGGTCCTGTCCAACGTGCTGACCCTCAACGTCATCATCGGCGTGATCTTCACGGCGATCACCCTCCCGTTCCTGGATTCGATCCTGCGTTTCTTCGGGGCCAGCGACACCACCCTGCCCTTCGCCCGGGACTACATGACGATCATCCTGGCGGGTAATGTGTTCACGCACCTGTATCACGGCTTCAACGGCCTGATCCGTTCGTCCGGCCACCCGAAGGTGGCCATGGGACTGACGCTTTTCACCGTGTTCTCGAACGCCATCCTGGACCCGATCTTCATCTTCGTGCTCGGGATGGGCATCCGCGGCGCCGCCCTGGCGACCATCCTCTGCCAGCTGGTGGCCCTGGTCTATACCCTCCGCTTCCTGTCCGATAAGCGACGCCTGTTGCACTTTACCCGTCCGATCTTCCAGCTGGACTGGCAGGTGGCGAAGCAGTCGCTCGCCATCGGCGTGGGTCCCTTCCTGATGAACGTGGCCGCCTGCCTGGTGGCGCTGTTCATCAACCAGCAGCTGGGCAAGTACGGCGGGGATATGGCCATCGGCTCCTACGGCATCCTGAACCGCCTGACGATGCTCTTCGTCATGATCAACATGGGCTTCAGCCAGGGTCTGCAGCCGATTGCGGGCTACAACTACGGCGCGCGTCAGTATAGCCGCGTCCGGGAAATCTTCATTCTCACGGCCAAGTGGGAGGTGCTCGTCACGACGCTCTGCTTCCTGATGTCAGAGCTGATCCCGCGCCAGGCGGTGAGCCTGTTCACCAACGACCCGCAGCTGATCGACCTGGCCGCCCGGGGACTGCGCATCATGAACTGCGGCTTCGCCCTGGTCGGCTTCGGCATGGTCACGGGCAACTTCTTCCAGTGCCTCGGCATGGTCCGCAAGTCCATCTTCCTGTCGCTGTCGCGCCAGCTGCTCTTCCTGTTGCCGCTGATCTACACCCTGCCGCTCTGGCTGCAGGAGACGGGCGTCTGGATCAGTTTCCCGATTTCGGATACCCTCAACGTCATCATTTCCGCCATCATGATCGTCCGGCTGTTCCGCAAGTTCGACCGGCTCAAGGACGGCGAGAATCCCGATATCCTTGGCAGTAACATCCAATCCTAGCACTATGGACGAGAAGCACATCCTGATCAACATCGGGCGCCAGTTCGGCGCCGGCGGCAAGGGCGTAGCCGATCTGTTGGGCAAGCGCCTGGGCATCCCGGTCTATGACAACGAACTGCTGCAGCAGGCTGCGGCGGAGAGCGGCCTCAGTCCGGCCTTCTTCAAGAAGAACGACGAGAAGCGCCGCCTGTTCCGCTTCGGCGCGCTGTTCGGGCTGAACCGCGCCAGCTCGTACGCCCCTTCGGGCATCGACGAGACGGAGCTCTTCAAGTACCAGAGCGACGCCATCCGCAACATCGCCCAGCAGGGCAGCGCCATCTTCCTGGGCCGCGCGTCGGACTACGTCCTGCGCGACATGGAGTGCCTGGACGTCTTCATCTGCGCCCCGCTGGAGGACCGCGTCGCCCGCGTCTGCGAGCGCACGGGGATGGCGCCCGAGGAAGCGGAGAAGTTCATCGTCAGGAAGGAGCGCGCCCGCCGCGACTATTACAACTTCTTCACGCTCGGCAACTGGGGCGTCGCCTCCAACTACGACCTCTGCCTCGACTCCTCCCTGGTCGGCCTCGACGGCTGCGTCGACCTCATCATCGACTTCGGCCGCAAATCCGGGCTGCTGTAGCACTACGTCCCCCGGAATAGAACAGGAAAAGCCGCTGCGCGGGGTTCGTGCAGCGGCTTTTCAGATTCCCGATCAACTCGGGAATGACGGTGTCAAAAGGATTATTTCGCGTCCATAGCCTGGCAGGCGGTGATGGCGATCATCTTGTAGACGTCGTCCACCGAGCAGCCGCGGCTGAGGTCGTTGACCGGCCGGGCGATACCCTGCAGGATGGGGCCGATGGCGTCGGCGTTGCCCAGGCGCTGGATGAGCTTGTAGGCGATGTTGCCGACTTCGAGGTTCGGGAAGACGAGCACGTTGGCGTTGCCGGCGATGTCGGAACCGGGGGCCTTCTTCTTGCCCACGGACGGCACCAGGGCCGCGTCGGCCTGGAGTTCGCCGTCCACCTTGAGGGTCGGATCCAGCTCTTTCGCGAGCGCGGTGGCCGTAACCACCTTGTCCACCACCTCATGCTTGGCAGAGCCCTTCGTGGAGAATGACAGCATCGCCACACGCGGATCGGCGAAGCCGGCCACGCTCTTGGCGGTCTGGGCGGTGCAGACGGCAATCTGCGCCAGCTGCTGCGCGTCCGGAGCCGGGGTCACGGCCACGTCGCCGACGACCAACACGCCGTCCTCGCCGTACTGCGGGGTCTGGGTGATCATCAGCATGGCGCCGCTCACGCAGGTGATACCGGGGGCGCACTTGATGATCTGGAGGGCCGGGCGGAGCGTCTCGCCGGTGGTGGAGAGGGCGCCGCTGATCTGTCCGTCGGCGTCGCCGCTCTTGATGATGAGGCAGCCGAAGTAGAGCGGGTCGAGCACGGTCTTGGCCGCAACTTCCGGCGTCATGCCCTTGTTCTTGCGAAGCTCATAGAGCAGGTTCGCGTATTCGGCGGTCTTCTCACTGGTTTCAGGATCGATGATGGTGGCCTGACCGATATGTTTCAGGCCCAGCTCGGCGGCATAGGCGAGGACTTTCTCGCGGTTGCCGATGAGGATGATGTCGGCGAGGCCGTCGGCGATGGCACGGTCGGCCGCCGTGATGGTGCGCTCCTCGAAGGATTCCGGGAGCACGATGCGCTGCCTATTGGATTGAGCACGCGCGATGATCTTGTCGATAAGGGACATATCCAGTTAGTTTTCGAGTTCAGTGACAATGTGCATCGTGTCGCGGGCGATCACCAGCTCCTCGTTGGTCGGGATCAGCGCCACCTTGACGGTGGAATCCGGCAGGGAGATGATGGTCTCGGCACTGCGGGCGCCGTCGTTGGCGTCGATGTCGATCTTGACGCCCATGTAGGAGAGGTTCTCGCAGATGTGGCGGCGCAGGCGCGGGTTGTTCTCGCCGATGCCGGCCGTGAAGACGATGAGGTCCACGCCGTTCATCTCCGCGATGTAGGCGCCGACGTTCTTGATGGTATCGTAGGTCAGCTTCTTGAGCACGATCTTGGCGCGGACGTCGCCGGCCTTGGCCGCGGCGTCCATGTCGCGCAGGTCGGAGCTCTTGCCGGACAGGCCGAGGAAGCCGCTCTTCTTGTTCATGATGGTCGTCATCTCATCGGGCGTCAGGCCTTCCTTCTTCATGATATAAGGAACAATGTTGGCGTCGATGTTGCCGCAGCGGGTGCCCATGATCATGCCCTCGAGCGGGGTGAAGCCCATGGAGGTGTCCACCACCTTGCCGTCCTTGATGGCGGTCACGGAGCTGCCGTTGCCGAGGTGGCAGGTGATGATCTTGGAATGGTTGAGATCCAGGCCGGCGAGCTTGGCGCCGCGCTGGGAGACGTACTGGTGGGATGTGCCGTGGGCGCCGTAGCGGCGGACGCGGTACTTCTCGTAATATTCATAAGGAAGGGCGTACATGTACGCGTACGGCTCCATCGTCTGGTGGAACGCCGTGTCGAAGGTCACAACCTGCGGCACGTCGGGAAGGACGTGCGAAACGGCCTCGATGCCGAGCAGGTGGGCCGGGTTGTGGAGCGGTGCGAAGTCGCAGCAGATCTCGATCTTCTTCAGCACGTCCTCGCTGACGAGGGTACTTCCGGAGAAGAAATCCGCGCCCTGCACGATGCGGTGGCCGACGGCCTCGATGTCGTCGAAGCTGGAGAGCACGCCGTGCTCGGGATCCACCAGCGCGTCCAGGACGAGCTTCATGCCGACCTTGTGGTCCGGAATGGGCTGGGTCACGGTGTACGGCTCCTTGCCGGTGGGCTTATGGGTCAGGCAGCCGTCGGGCAAACCGATCTTCTCGACCAGGCCTTTGGCCAGCAGATCATAGACTTCGTCGTTCTTCATGTCCAGCAACTGGTACTTGACCGAAGAGCTGCCGCAATTGATAACCAGAATAATCATGTTAAGTTTCTATTTCTTTGCGGCGCAAAATTACGAAATATTGCGTATTTTGGCAAAAATTCGATTGAAATGGTCGTGCGGAGAGACATGGTGGCGGTTTCAATCCCATTTTCAGCAGGAGTGGCAACGGCGGCATTCGTGTCGCCCGGGGGAGATGCGCTGTATCTGACCGCCGCGGGGAGCTGCCTCGCGGCGACGGTCCTGCTGGCGCTCGCCTGCGGCCGGGGCGCGCGCATGCCCGTTTTCCTGCTGCTTTTCTGGGTGCTCGGCGTCTTCTGCCACTGCTCCGCCGCCCTCGCCCCGCCGCTCCGGCAGGGCCCCGGACCGGCCGCGGCGCACGCACTCGGCCGGCTGCAGAACGCCATCGACGCGGCTGCCTTCCCGCACGGGAGCACGACCGCCCTGCTGCATGCGCTGCTGACAGGGCGCCGGGACGGGCTCGACCCCGCCACCGTGGCGGCATTCCGCGCCGCCGGCGCGTCCCACATCCTCGCCCTGTCCGGGCTGCATCTGGGCATGCTGTATGGCATCCTGCATCTCCTGCTGCGCTGGCTCGGCCGCAGCCGCCCCGCTTCCCTCGCCCGCAGCCTGATCCAGGTGAGCTTCGCCGCAGGCTATGTGGCGATGACCGGGGCTTCGCCATCGCTCGTCCGCGCCTTCCTCTTCATCCTGTTGAACGAGCTCGCCCGCCTGCTGCCGGGTCGCCGGCGCAGCCCGCTGAACCTGTACTGCACCGCCCTGACCCTCCAGCTGGCCCTCTCGCCCAGCGTCATCACGAGCCTCGGCTTCCAGCTTTCCTACCTCGCCGTGCTCGGCATCGTCACGGTTTTCCCGCACCTGGACGCCTGGTACCCCCGGGGGCCGCGCCTCGACCCGCTGCGGCGCATCTGGAGCGCCGTCGCACTCACCCTGTCCTGCCAGCTGTTCACGGCGCCGCTGGTGTGGCTGCGCTTCCGGGGGTTCCCGAAGTATTTCCTGATCACGAACCTCGGCGCGATGCCGCTCACGGAAGCCTTCGTCTGCTGCTCCCTGCCCGTGCTGGCCCTGGGGGAGCACTGCCCGGAGGGCATAAAAAAGCTGGCCGATGCGGTCGGCCAGCTGCTCTTGCAATTTCTGGAAACGGTCGCGTCTATTTCTTGACGCAGCGCACCGGAGCGACGAATTCCGTCTTCGACATCCGGCCGCGGTAGACGATGTCCTTGTCCTGATAGATATAACGGCAGATGCCCAGCCCCTCCTCTTCGTCGGCGGTCCAGAAGACCGCATACTCCAGGTCGCCCTCGAAATCGAAGCTCTTTCCGGCGCCCGTTCCGTAGCCGACGGGAA
Source organism: Candidatus Cryptobacteroides sp. (assembly GCA_045117755.1). Lineage (GTDB taxonomy): Bacteria > Bacteroidota > Bacteroidia > Bacteroidales > UBA932 > Cryptobacteroides. Next base: position 20,613 of record JBGUOB010000054.1, on the reverse strand, counting down.
TCGCGGAGAAGCAGAGTTCATCGGTGATCTTCACCGTACGCCAGTATTCCCACATCTTGGTCTCGTTGAAATACAGGTCGGCCATCAGCTTGCCGGCCAGGTCGGGGATGTCGGAGGCCGCGGCGGCACCCGCCTTGAGCGCCGTCACTTCGGCATCGGTCGGCAGGCGCCAGCCCTCAGGGCAGGCCGTCTGCGCTTCCTCCCAGGTGTAGTACCGTCCGAAGACATCCGTCATGACTTCGCAGCCGTCGAACGGGACGCCGGCCCCGCTCCACGCCAGGTTCTGGCGCATCCACTCCTGTCCGCCGATCCTGGCGGAATAATACGTCTTGCCGTCACGGGAATCCGTGAAGGTCAGGGAGCCTTCCTTGTCGAAACCGGTAATGGAACCGCTGCCGGAGAGGCCGGGGAACACCACGACGGTCTTGGTCGTGGTCGAGAAGCCGGAATAGCTGGAGGTCTTGCTCAGGAAACCGCCCAGCGTGAGCTTGGCGTCTCCCGCCTGGCTCGGAGCCGTGTAGGTGTAATAATGCTTGCGGATCGTGCCGTCGGCCGTGACCAGGGTGTCGTATACCGTGGTCGCGGGGTCATAGAAATAGTACCCGATCGGCTCGCCGTCCGGGCAGATCAGCGTCATCAGGGTGTCGATCATGAACGTCTTGGTCTCGCCGCCGCCCATGAAACCGGGCAGCTTCAGGGAGAGATACCCGTCCAGCGTCTTCGAGCTCGTATCTTCTTTCTTGCAGCCCGGAACGGCCGCCAGCACGGCGACCACCACGGCGGGAAGCAGGATTCTTTTCAACTTCATACTTTCTCTATTTACAATTTGCAAATATGCGCAAAAATGCGCGAAAAACCGCTAACTTTGTGCAAATACTTTGCCGAAGCGATGAATTACAAGCATATTTTTTCCTTCCTCCTCGCCCTGGCCGTCCTCGTCGGATGCCAGCAGGGCCGGTACGCCACCTTCACGGGCTTTGCGCAGGGCGGCACGTACACCGTCAAGGCAGATCTGCAGCTGGTCAGCGTGCCCGCCGAGCAGATCCAGGAGCGGATCGACGCCATCCTCGACTCGATCGATTTCAGCCTGTCCGGATACAACAAGAATTCCCTGCTCTCGCGCTACAACGCCGGCGAGACGGTCGAGCCCGACCGCTTCTTCCGCGAGGTACGCGCCCTGTCCGAGCGCTACCGCGAGCAGACCGGGGGCGCCTTCGACGTGGCGGCCGCCCCGCTCTTCGACATCTGGGGTTTCGGCTTCACCGCCGACAGCCTGCCGGATCCGGAACGCGTCCGCGCGGCCCTGGCCGCCTGCAAGGAGGAGAAGGTGCTGAATTTCAACGCCATCGCGCAAGGCTACACCTGCGACGTCGTGGCGGACTACCTGCACGCCATCGGGGTGCACAACATGCTCGTGGACATCGGCGAGATCTACTGCGAGGGCTTCAACGCAGCCGGAAAGGGCTGGACCATCGGCGTGGACAATCCCGTGGACGGCAACAACACACCCGGCCGGGACCTCCGCGGCATCTGGCAGTCGGACGGCCGTCCCTACGGCATCGTCACCTCCGGCAACTACCGCAAGTTCTACATCCGGGACGGCAAGAAGTACGCACACACGATCGACCCGCGCACCGGCTATCCGGTCGAGCACAACCTGCTCAGCGCCACCGTCGTGGCGCCGACCGCCGCCGAAGCGGACGCGCTCGCGACCGCCTGCATGGTGATCGGGCCGCAGCAGGCCCGCGCGCTGATCGAGTCCCGCCCGGACCTGGAAGGCTACCTGATTACCGCCGACGGCGTCTGGATGTCGGACGGCTTCGCGCAGCGGGCCCGAGGCACGGAGTTTCCGCAAAAATGATTAACTTTGTGGTCTATTGACTGATTTAACACCATGGATTTCAACGAATCTTCCCATACCCTGGATTACAACACCTCCCGCGAAAAACTGGCCATGCCCGAGTACGGCCGCAACGTGCTCAAGATGGTCGAGCAGCTGAAAGCCATCCCCGACAAGGCCAAGCGCACCGAGCAGGCCTACGCCGTCGTGAAGGTGATGGAGCTCCTCAACCCCCAGGTGCACAGCCAGGACAATTTCGAACACAAGCTCTGGGATCATCTCTACATGATCGCCGGCTTCGACCTGGACGTGGACTCCCCCTACCCCTGCCCGGTGGCGGAGACCTTCAACACCGATCCCGTACCCATCCCGATGAAGGGCTCCAAGATCAAGGCCTTCCACTACGGCCGTAATATCGAAAGCATCATCAAGCTGCTCTGCGAGCAGCCGGACGGCGAAGTGAAGACGGAGATGATCCGCTCGCTGGCCATCTATATGCGCACGCAATACCTCATCTGGAACAAGGACAGCGTGGCGGATGAGACCATCTTCGCAGACATCGAGAAGATGTCCGACTACAAGATCAAGGTCCCCGAAGGCCTGAGCCTGAGCAAGATCGCGGGCGACGCCAATTTCGCGCGTCCCGGCATGGGCATCAACGTCGGGCAGCCGGGTTCCGCCCAGCGCAACCGGCAGCGTAAGAACAACTACAAACGCCCGTTCAAGAAGAAATGAGAATCTGGCGAACCTGGGACGAAGAAGAGCGGGCCGCAGCCGTGCGGATCGCGGGTCTGTGCGTCGCCGCGCTGACCCTCTTCATCTTTATTTCCACTTTCTCCTATCTGTTCCACTGGCAGGAAGATATGAGCCTGCTGGGGGATCCGGACGCGATGGACGCCAGCCGCGCGGTGGGCAACGCCGCCGGCAAGCTCGGCTTCCGGACCGGCTACCTGCTGGTGTGCGAGCTCTTCGGCCTGGGGAGCTTCGCCCTGCTCATCATCCTGACCGCCGTCTCGGGACGCCTGCTGTCGCACCGCTGGATGAATTCGCTGGTCAAGACCACGCTGATCGCCCTCTTCGGCGCCTGCATCGCCTCGCTCGTGCTCGCCTACGCCGGCCAGCTCGCCGGGCTCGACCTGCTGTTCGGCGGCGGTCTGGGCGGACACTGCGGCGCCTATGTCGTGAACTGGGCGGAGAATCTGTTCGGGCCCATCGTCACGGGACTCTTCCTGGTCATCCTCGTGGCCGCGTTCCTGTTCTTCTCCTCTAAGCGCTTCAACCGCTGGTTCGCGTCGATCGGGGTAAAGAAGGAAAAGAAAGAGAAAAAGGTCAAGGAGCAGGTCGAGCCGGAAGAGGAGGAAGAAGAAGTCGCTCCGGATGCTCCCGTCATTCCGTTCGAAGACCCGGAATCCACTGGCATAGATGATATTACCGACACGCTTCCGGCAGAGATCCTGGAGGCAGGAGATTTGTCGGTCGAGCCGGTGGATGACGTAGAAATCGCGCCGGCCGCCCCTTCCACAAGCAGTGAGGCGGGATCTCCCGAAGGCTCCTTCGAGATCGTGGCCGACAACGGTCTGCAGGCCGAGCAGGTCGAGGACCTGGCCCCGATTGACAACCGCCTCGACCCGCCGGACGGCCTGCCGAAATTCCAGCTCCCGTCGCTGGACCTGCTGGAGAGCTATGCCAGCGGCCGCCGGGAAGTGTCCACCGAAGAGCTGACGCGCAACAACAATAAGATCCGCGCAGCGCTCGCCAACTACAAGATCCAGGTCAACGACGTCAAGGCCATCGTGGGCCCGACCGTCACCCTGTACAAGGTCTTCCCCGCCCCGGGCGTGAAGATCGCCGACATCAAGAAACTCCAGGAGGACATCGCCCTGTCGCTGAACGCCAAGGGTGTGCGCGTCGTGACCCTGTCCGACTCCGTCGGCATCGAAGTGGCCAATGACTACTCCTCCATCGTGCCGCTGAAGGCCCTGCTCAACGACGAGGCCTTCCGCAGCAGCAAGGCCGACCTGCCCGTCGCCATCGGCTACACGATCACCCAGAAGGTCCGCGTGTTCGACCTCGCCGATGCGCCGCACCTGCTGATCGCCGGTGCCACCAAGCAGGGCAAGTCCGTGGGCCTCAACGTCATCGTGTCCTCGCTCCTGTACAGCAAGCACCCGTCGGAGCTGAAGTTCGTCTTCATCGACCCGAAGATGGTCGAGTTCTCCGCCTACGGCTCGCTGCTCAAGCATTACCTGGCCGTGCTGCCGGACGCCACCGACGAGGACGACGAGCGGAACAACGCCATCGTCAAGAAACCCAAGGACGCCGAGAAGATCCTGCGTTCGCTCTGCACCGAGATGGACGACCGCTACGAGCTGCTCAGCAAGGCGGGCGTGAACAAGATCACCCTCTATAACGAGAAATTCAAGGAGCGCAAGCTGCGGCCGGACCACGGCCACCGCTACCTCCCCTACATCGTGGTCGTGGTCGACGAGTACGCCGACCTGACGATGACCACGGGCGCCTCGCCGGATGCCCGCGCCGCCAGTCGGAGCATCACCAATTCCATCATCCGCCTGGCCCAGAAGGGCCGTGCGGCCGGCCTGCACGTGATCCTCGCGACGCAGCGTCCGTCGGTGGACGTCATTTCCGGTATCATCAAGAGCAACTTCCCGATGCGCATCGCCTTCCGCGTGGCTTCCCGCGTGGACTCGATGACCATCCTGGACGCCCCGGGCGCAGAGAAACTGATCGGCCGCGGCGACATGCTCTTCTCCGCCGGCATCGATTCCGAGCGCATCCAGTGCGGCTTCATCGACGGCAAGGAGATCGACGCGATCACCGACTTCATCGGCGGCCAGATCGGCTACGGACGCTGCTACAATACGCCCTACTACCTCCCGGCACCGGAAGAGCCGGGCGCCGAGGGCGGCGAAGGCGGCGGCATGGTCGATATGTCCAAGGTGGACGAGCGCTTCGAGGAGGCCGCCAAGATGGTGGTCCTGAGCCAGCGCGGCTCCACCTCCGACCTGCAGCGCAAGCTCGGCATGGGCTACGCCAAGGCGGGCCGTGTGATGGACCAGCTGGAGGCCGCTGGCATCGTGGGTCCGCAGGAGGGCTCGAAGCCGCGCCAGGTGCTCATCGGCAGCCTGGACGACCTGCAGCCTATCCTGGACGCATTCCTGCACCGTTAGAACCAATTATTATACACCGAAATGAATAGAACTTCGTTGATGATCCTGCTGAGCGCTATCCTCCTGGCAGCGCCGCTCTCCGCGTGCGCCCAGACCGTCTATATCCCGCAGGAGACCCAGTTCGTCGCCCCGAAGGTGCCCGCCTTCATCGAATACGCCGGGCAGACCTACCGATTCGACCGTCCCGACCTCTATGAGCGGATGGACCGCGAGCTGGTCGCCTTCACCTACGGGCATACCAACTCCGTCCTCATGCTCAAACGCGCGGAGCGCATGTTCTCCCGGGTCGTCCCGATCCTGAAGAAGAACGGCATTCCCGAGGACCTGAAATACCTCATGGCCATCGAGTGCAACCTGGATCCCAAATCCGTCAGTTCAGCGGGGGCGGCCGGTCCCTGGCAGTTCCTCAAGGCCACCGGCCGGGCCTACGGCCTGGAGGTCGCGGACGAGGTGGACGAGCGCTACAGCATCGAGAAATCGACCGAGGCCGCCTGCAAGTATCTCAGGGAGGCCTACGAGAAATACGGCGACTGGATGACCGTGGCCGCGAGCTACAACGCCGGCCAGAACGGCATCACCCAGCGCATCGCGAACCAGCGGCAGAACAGGGCCATGGACCTGTTCCTCCCGACGGAGACGTCCCGCTACATGTTCCGCATCCTGACGGCAAAATATTTCCTGGAGAATCCGGAAGAGTTCGGCTTCCACGTGGAGCCGGACGAGGTGTACACCTATCCCGCGACGAAGGAAACTGTCACCGTCAGCGAACCCATTCCGAACCTCACGGACTTCGCCGAGGCGCACGGGACTACGTATTTCTTCCTGAAAGAGGCCAATCTCTGGCTGCGCAGCGACAAGCTGACCAACAAGGCCGGCCGGACGTACAAGATCGTTATTCCGAAGTCAGAATAGAAGATTCCGGGTCAAGCCCGGAATGACGGCGCTAGCGGAGATCGGTGACGACCCAGTCGCCGCCGAGGCCGGCGGTATTGAAGCGGAACGCGGACAAGTCGTCGGAAAGGGGCAGATACTTCAGATCCGAAATCTTCAACGCCGAGAGGGAGTCGCGGTATTCCAGCAGCTCCTCCAGGCCGTTTGCAACCTCGATGTACACTTCCTTCGAGGCGGGATCCACGCTCCAGCGCGTGGTGCCGTCGCAGTAGATTTCCATCCCATTCCCCACGGCCCGGTAGCAGTCTCCCTGGATAAGCAGGACGCCCGTAAGTTTGACGGGGGTGTCCTCCGTGTAGGTGCAGTCGTAGCGCAGGGAGATGCGGTCGGTCTGCAGGTGCGCAGCGATCTCTGCAAGCTGCGGCTGGGCGGCCGCCGTCAGAGACAGCAGCAGAGTCAGGAGAATGGGGAGAATGCTTTTTATTTTCATACAACGAAAAAGTCTAAAAACTATGCCACGGGAACGGACCTGCTCAAATACTTACCTTTTTCTTCATAGAAGAACAAGAGAGAAGCTGACCGTACCCGATAGCCCAAACTTTCATAGAGGCGCTTGTAGCCGAGGACCTGGGGCGACTTCTCAAGAATGGTTTCTTCCGAAGGGAACAGGAATTTGTAGTCGATGATCTCGACTTCCTTCCCATCCCTGACAATCACGCGGTCAGGCCGCTCCACTTTACCGTTCGACCTGAAGATGTCCACTTCATTGCGCACCTCCACGCCGTCCTCGAGCGTCGCCGGGAGCCACGCCGGATTCTCCGCCACACCGGCACGCAGCAGCTGGCGCGCCTTCTCCGCTTCGGCGGCATTGAGCTTGCCGTCGCGCAGGGCCGCATCGACCGCAGGATCCAGCTCGTCCACCGTCCGGACCTCCGAAAGGATGTCATGCAGGACGATGCCGCGCAGGCGTGGGGAGGATTCAATCCCCACGGTGCCGTCCTCGTTGAAGAAATCATGCGCATCCTGGGACGGAGCGAGGCGGCCGCCCAGCGGAATGGACGGGTACGCTGCCGGAAAATCTTCTTCGCGCTGCTCCTCCTTGCGCACCATGCGGGTAAAGTCGTAGGGCTGGCCCGTCGCGAAACGCTCCTGCCCGCCCAGGAAGGCGTACAGGATCTGGCTGAGGTTCTTGAAATCCGCAGCAGTCCCCTTTTCCACGGCCTTCCGGCAAACGGCCGGAGGGAGCTGGGCGATCACGTGCAGGCTCTTCCCGGCACGGGTCATCGCCACATAGAAGAGGTTGATGTTGTCAACCATCTGCATGCGATGCTCGTGCAGCACGGATTCCTCGAAAAGACTCTCCTCTGCCAACGAACCGAGGTCCACCGGATAGACGCCGGAGATATCGGCCCCGAGGGGCGTTCGAGCCGTGTCCAGGCGGCTCCAGTGCACACCGTGCTTGTAGAGTGTCACCTTCTCCGCGAAGGGGAAGATGACGTGCGGGAACTCGAGGCCCTTGGATTTGTGGACCGTCAGCACGCGCACGGAAGCGGCGTTCTCGGGTGAGCCGATGAAGAGTTCCTCCTTCTCGTCCCAGAAGCGGAGGAAGTTGCGGAGGTTGTTGCCGTTGGTCTGGACCCAGTTCTGGAGCTGGTCCATGAAGGCCTGCACGAAGAGCACCTGGCCGTCGAACGAGCTCGGATCCCAGGCCTTCATGGCACGCAGGAGCTCCTCGCAGAAGTCGATCAGGGAATGGTATTCCTCCGGGAAGGTGAAGTTCATCGCATCCGCCAGGAAGCGGCCGATGCGGTCGTCGGGGTTCTCGTAGCAGCTCAGCAGCGACACCAGCCGCCGGACAAGGGGCGAGCTCTTGAGATTGAGCGAATCGTCCGAGATGACGGGCACGCCGTGCGCGATCAGCTCGGCGGCGACGGCGGCGCCTTCTTTCTTGTTGCGCACCAGCACGGCGATGTCGGACCATTGCGCACCGCTGCGCCGGACATCCTCGATGGACTGCAGGATGGCCGCGAGCTCGTCGTCGCAGAAGTCCACGCGCACCTGGCCGTCCTGCGGCTCAGGCAGCATCGGCGTCTGCCGGACATCGGCGTAGATGTCCTGCAGGCCCAGCAGGCCGGCCGCGTACTCGAAGAAGCGATTGTTGAATTCGACCACGGTCCGCGTGCTGCGCCAGTTGCCCTGCAGGGTCTCCACCCGGGCGTCGGGGAAACACTTCACGACTTCGCTGCCCAGCAGCTCCCAGTCGGAATCACGGAAACGGTAGATGCTCTGCTTGACGTCGCCGACGATGAGGTTGCCCCCCGTCTGCGATTCACTCTCCCGCAGCAGCGGCAGGAAGTTCTCCCACTGGATGTGGGAGGTATCCTGGAATTCGTCCAGCAGGAAATGCTCGTAGCGCACGCCCAGCTTCTCATACACGAAGGGCGCGTCGGAGCCGCCGATGATCTTGCGCAGCAGCGTATTGGACTCGTCCAGGCAGAGGACGTTCTTCTCCGCGGAGAGCGCGTCGAATTCCTTATAGAATTCACCGGCCAGGCCAAGCTGGAAGAGCATCTTGTCCAGCAGGAGGGCGGTGCAATAGGTCTTATGGGGCAGGTCGAAGAGCTCCTGGACTTCGGCCGGCGCCTTCGCCAGCTTGGTCGGGGCCGGTTTCCTGACCGGTTCGCCGGGCACGGCTTCGATACCCAGCGCGTTGGCGCGTTCGCAGAAGTCCTGCATCACCCGGCGGCAGGCCGCGCGGATCCGGGCCAGGCGCTCTTTGCCGAAGGCGTCCTTGCCGGAAATGCCCGCCGCTTCCGCGAGTTCGCGGAATTCGTCATTCTTCAGCAGCTTGCCGATCTCCAGCAGGCCTTCGTCCACCTGGTAGCGGCGTCCCTGCTCCAACGTGTCCGCGAGGCTCTCGCGGATCCAGTCGAGCAGTTCGCCGCTGTCCTCGGTGAGCGAATCGAGGATGCGGTCCATCGTCTCGCCGATCAGCGAATCCTTGTCCAGCTCGACCTGGTAGTCGGCGAACTGCCCGATCTCCCGGGAGAAAGCCTTGAGCGCCTGCTGGAAAAAGCGGTCGATGGTGCTGATGGAGAAGGCGCCGTAGTCGTGGAGCATGTCCGTGAGCAGGGTCTTCGCCCGCGGGTCGGTCTCCGCCAGTTTCGCCAGGTCGCGCAGGATGCGGGCCTTCATTTCGCCGGTGGCCTTGTTGGTGAAAGTGACCGCCAGGATGTGACGGTACGGGTGCGGCTCCCGGCTGCCGAGCAGCAGGTCGATGTAGGTGTGCGAAAGCGCGTATGTCTTGCCGGATCCGGCGCTGGCCTTCAGGATCTTCATCGTCCGCAGATATTTTTAAAGTCACACCATTGGCAGGTCTTCGCATCCTCCGTCCGCCGGAACGGGACGGCGGGGTCGGCGAGCTGGCCGAGCAGGCCGTGGAGCCGCTCCTCCATCAGGGTCAGGAAACGGCCGCCGACCGCCACGCTCTCCACTTCCTTGACGAAGAGGCGCGAGGGCTGGTAGATCGAGTTGACGATGCGGCAGCCCTTCAGGGCGGCGTCGCCCGCCACGAAGCGGTCGTAAAGATAGAGCTGCAGCGCAATCTTGGGGCGCTTGCTGTTGTCGTCACCGAAGAGCTTGTCCACCACTTCTTCGGCGTTGTCGTCGTTGATCAGGAAATCCTCGTCCGTGACCTTGCCGGTCTTGTAGTCCACCACGCGCACCTCGTCGGGCCGGACGCTGTCCAGCCGGTCGATGAAGCCGATGAAGCGGAAGCCACCGATCTCCGTGTGCCGCTCCAGTTCGAGTCCGAGGATGCGGAAGCTGTCCCGGCCGGCCGCGGCGAGCAGCTCCAGGTCGCGCTGGACCACCTTGCGGACGTAGTGGCAGATCTGGTCTTCGAAAATGATGTTGCGCCCGCTGACCTCGAAGCTGTGGAGCGTGGCGAGCATCCGTTCGCGGACGGTGTCCTTGATCCGGGAGCCTTCCAGCAGGGCGCGCAGGTCGTCGCGCGTGATTTCCGGGCGGCTGTAGAGCTTCTGCATGGTCTCGTGGAAGACGTTGCCGAAGTCGTTCGCTTCCAGGGTCTCGCTCACTTCCTCCTGCTCCTTGAGGCCGCAGACGGCGCGGTAGTAGAATTTCGCCGGGCAGGCGAGGTAATCCTGCAGGGCGGAAGCCGACAGATTCTTGTTCCGCAGGATCTCGAGGTGCTCCGCCGTCTTGGGAATTTCCGTCGCTTCCGGCTGCCCGCCGGAAATGTCCGCGCGCAGCGTGTAGCGCCGGATACGGGCGCCGAAGTGCAGTTCCAGCTGCTTGATGTAGCGGCTCTCCTCGCCGCCCCGGACGCCTTCCGTGCGGGAGTCGAAGAGCAGCCAGACCTGCCCGGCGCGCTGGATCATGCGATAGAAATAGTACGCCCAGACGGCGTCCTGGTATTCATAGGTGGGCAGGCCGAAGCCCTTGCGGAGCTCCGCCGGCACGAAGGAGGAGGCGACGCTGCGGCGCGGAAACATGCCCTCGTTGCAGCTCAGCACGATCAGTTTCTCGAAATCAAGGGCGCGCGTCTCCAGCGGGCCCATGATCTGCAGGCCCTTGAGCGGCTCGCCGCGGAACGGCACCGTCGTCGTGCCGAGCAATTTGCCGAGCAGGCGGAAATAGGTGGCCGGGAGCACGGCGAGCTTACAGTTGCGCAGGCGGCCGACGGCGAGGTAGTACTCGCGGGCGAAATCCTGCTCCAGGGACATGCCGGGCACGTCCCGGAGCCGGGCGCCCAGCTCGCCCAGCAGCTCCTGCTGATAGTCCTCCAGTGCTTCGACAACTTCTTTTCCGGCCACGCCGGGATCCCGGACGACCGGGCGGAAGATCAGGTCGAAGAGGGGCAGGCCGTTCAACTCGGACTGCGGGATATAGTAGCGGGCGTCCTTGCGCACGGCGGCGGCTTTCTCGCTGCCGGCGTCGCCCGTCACGGTCTTGAAAAGGCTGTTGGAGAAGATGCTCCAGACCTGCCTGTGGTAGAAATACCACTGCCCGTCCTTCTCGCGCAGGTGCATCTGCAGGGCGGCCACGTCGTCCATCAGCGCGCTCAGGGCGCTGCCCGACATCGGGTAGCCCATGGTCACGTTGATCTCGTCGATCCGCGCCGGCAGGGAGTTCAGCACGGGAATCAGCAGGCTCTCGTCGGGCAGGACGACGGCCGTCTCAATGCCGCCGGCGCCCAGCCGGTCCAGCAGGGCGGGAATCTGCTTGGCCTGCCCCACGCCCGAGGGGACGCTGAGCACGTTGATCTCCGGCGTGCCGAGGCCCTCCGGATCGGGGGTGAAGGCCTGGGGGAAATCGCTGACGTTCTCCGTCAGGAACTTCGCGGATTTGTTATGCGGGTCGCGGATCCATTCGCTGCTGAAGTCCCAGCAGAATTCCGCGAGCCGGGCTTTGTGCAGGCGCCGCATCAGCAGCTTTTCGCATTCATTGAGGGCGTTCAGCCCGACAAAGACGAATTTCCGCACGCCCGGGAAGCGCTCCGCCATCAGGTCCGCCGCGGACGTGTCCTGCAGGCGCTCGGCCAGCGCGCGGTACACCTGGCCCTCGGTGGCCATGCCCTTTTCGCGCAGGCGGGCGTGGAAATCCCGGTAGAGCGGCAGCAGCAGGTTCCAGATGCGCCGGAAGGCGTCCTTGTATTCGCCGCCCGTATGGAAATGCTTCAGGAACTGGCGGAGGGCCGCCTCCTGGGTCTCGTCCAGGTATTCGAAGCTGTCCTGGATGTTCCGGAAGTCCGCGATGTTCGTGAACAGCTTCTCCGGATCGACGAGGTATTTGTCCACGTCGGCGAAGTCCGACAGCAGCACGCCGCCCCAGAAGATGAAGTCGTCCAGCGGCTCGGCCTTCGGGCCTCCGTCGCGTTCGTAGAGCGGTTTGTAGCAGTCGTAGAGTTCCAGCAGCAGGTGCACCTGGTCCGTCTGCCGGGCGCCGGCGAGGTGGTAGAAGAAGTCGTTCATCGTGTACAGGGCCGGCACGCGCATCGCCTGTCCGCGCCGGGCCACGCACGCGCCCAGGTACTTGCGGAAGAAGGCCTGGGCACGCCGGTTCGGGAAGATGAAGCACAGGTCTTCAACTTCGCCTGCGGCGAAATAGTGCCGCGCCACCTGCTCGAGGAACGGAGTCATACGTACAAATATACTCCTTTTTACTCATTTCCTGCAACCCGGGTCCTCCCATTTCCGACAGGTGTCCACCAAATCGGCCTCTGGTGCCGTAGAATTGGACACCTCCCCCTCGAAACGCCGCATTTCGGCCGAAAACGCCGACAGGTGTCCACACAGAACGCACAGAATGGCGTTTTGCTGGACACCTAGGATCGTCGAACATATAGCGAAGTTACTTCAAACGGGAAGAACTTCAAGTCGCAAGGGTTGGTTCGACCAGAAGACCCACCCCATACTAAGGATGTTCCCGAACGCAGCGCACAGGACATCCAATTCCGTTGGTGTCTGAAGCAGGAAAGAATGTATCAAAGTATTCAGAAACACCCAGCTGCGCCTGGAGATGTATGATATCCAAGAATGGGGTATTTATATCGTTTGTAACCCACATGTAGAAGTCATACCCCTTCTTTCCATCACTTCCAGTAGCCCATTCAACATAATTACTGAATCCACCATCAGTTCGCCTATAACCGGAAGGGAGCGCAGAAAAACCATATAAATTATTGCCAATTACTGGGTTTGTCCAATACTTTAAATTCGCCAAACAGAATTTATCATCAACGACTGCAGATGAATAACCATAATTGCTCCCGTCCGTCGTGAGCTCTGTGTTTTTGGGTAATCGCCACCCTTCAGGACAAATCTTACCACTCTCTATTGCAGCTTTGTTGTAGAATCGCCCATGGTCTTCAAGAAGAGTCTCGTCGTTCATCAGAATACACTGGGCAGGGCCTGTCGCCAAAGCCCATTCATTATTGTCTTTGACGTACGGAATCGGTGTTCCATCATTTAACAAACTAGCCTGAAGATTCTGGGTTATGCACTCAATGCCGTTAAATACGGTTGTGAAATATGTTTTTTCCTGATATTCCAGAGTTCCATCAAAAGTTTTGAACGCCATAATATCGCCCAAGACCGGGTTTTCTCCTCCTTCATACTCAACCACGGGCTGATAATAGTATGTAGTCCCAGGAGTCAATCCGCTTAGGTTGACAGTCCATTTTGCATTCGGCGATACGATAGTGGAAGACAAGTTTTCATGAGACGTTCCATACTTAAACTCCACCTTAGATATGCTCGAATGATTTCCCAGCTTATTCATTACAAAATATGTGGCATTCGGGTCGTTTAGAACATCGAGACGTAGTTCTGCGGATGTCAGGGTCTGTTTAATAACTGGTATTGTTTGAATAACCGGAGCGATCGGGCCACGGACACAACGGATATACCTATAATCTTCAGCAGGGTAGTGATGCTGATTTGCTGAACGATTCTCCAAATATGCTCCGTCATTCTTACTTATTATGGCACAGTCCTCGAAAAGACTGAACAACCACTTCTCAAGCCAGAAACTCGCCACGTGCCATTTGCCACAATTGCCCCCAAAAGAGAATTCATCGGTACCCCCTAATTCAGTTTTCACGAAAGGAACATAGGTAGACGACGAACTCAAAGATAATAAACCCTGCCAATCCTCTGCTGTTGAAACATGCCACCCTTCAGGGCAGACGGTTTTAGTAGGACCATAATACAATTGCTCCAGCGAGTATACTAACTCTCCACCTGCTTCTGCCCATGGACTTCCAACAGAGGAAGACCATATAACATTTCCACTGGCATCTATATTTTCCCCTTGATTGTATCCAAACTTTGCTCTCAGGTTTTCTGCAAACCACTCTCTATCTCCGTATTTTATGGTTTTGTATGTGTCTCCTTCGAATACTATTGAACCAAACTGGCTTTGCTTGATAGTAACATTCGTAATAATGCTTCCGTTTTTCTGCTTAAGGGCGACTGTTGCCTCTCGAGCGGTATATCCAGGGTTTTCATCAACTACTAGAGAAACAGAAGAACTACTAAGGGCCTTAGTCTGCCCGTAATGAATCCAAGTAGCTTCTGTAGCGACCTCATATTCTACATTGGCTTGAACGTCTATTTGCAGAGAACCTCCGACACGATCTATTTCATAACTTGTTTTTTCAGGAATCAGCCCTTCCCCATAAGCCTGTTTGATTGCTACTGTCCCGGCAAGTGAGCCATCAATTTGCTTAATGGTGACTGAAGCCTCTCGGTTGTCGTAAGTGGTATTCTTGGCAATAGCAAGGATCACTTGATCATCAACAAGCGCCTTGGTTTGGGTATTGGACTGCACGGAAATCCATTCTTTGGCGTCCTCCGGGATGACAATACTATAAGAAACATTATCCTTTACCTCGATTGTTACCGTCTCTTCAGCATTGCTCACTTCAAATGACGTCGGCGTGACAGCTAAATAATCGGTCTGTTTTTGATTAATGGTCACGGTCTCCTCCAGCGCCCCATTCTTTTGTTTAATCTTTACCTTTCCTGTTCGGTTGTCATAGCCCTCATTTGCCGCGACTGATAGTGTAACCGTGAAGGCGGAGAGAGCCTTGGTTTCAACATACGTAATCCAGTTAACATCCGGAATAACTTCAAATTCAACGTTGGTCTTCAGTTCTACGCTCACGGCATGCGCTTCGTTGGAGAGTGTGTATTCTGGAGTGGTGACAAACAACCCGTCTCCTTGCGCCTGCTTAATCTCTACCGTCTCCGCTAATGGACCGTCTTTTTGCTTTATCGTGACGGAGGCGGTGCGCGGATCGTATGTGAGATTTTGCGCGATGGCAAGAACCACCTTGTCATCCGTCAGAGCTTTGGTTTGCGTATTGGAAACTACGCTTATCCAGGTTTTAGCATCGTCAGGAATGACGACGCTATAAGAAACATTATCCGTCACCTGGACGTCGATGGTTTGTTCTGCACTTGTTATCTCACTCGAGACTGGCGTGACAGTCAAGTAGTCAGTCTGTTTCTGGTTGATGGTGATTATACCGGTCAGGTCGCCATTGGTTTGCTTGACCAGGACAGTGCCGGTACGGTTATCGTAAGATTCGTTGGCCTTGACTGAAAGCATCACTGTGGACGGAACCAATGCTTTCGTTTCAATAAGTTCGATCCAGTCAGACTGGGGAGTGACCTCAAATGCAACATTGGCTTTTACCTCAACACTAAGGTTGTGCTCCCTATTGGAAAGATTATACTCCGGTGTGGTGATAAACAACCCGTTGGTCTGGCTCTGGCGGACAGTAACGGTCTCCGTCAGATCGCCGTCTGTTTGTTTGAAAGTTATATGACCCTCACGATTATCGTAAGAGGTGTTTGCAGCGATTCTGAAAGTGACCTTATCAGTTGTAAGCGCCTTGGTCCCACCTTGTTTGATCCAGTCAGCGCCTGCCTCATCGATAGCAACGGTGTATTGAACATTCTTTTGGACTTCAATCTCTATGTCTTGTGCTGCATTTGTCAGCTCCAGGGTTGCCGGGGAAACTATTAACCCCAACCCTGTATTCTGAGAGACGGTTATTGTTTCCGTCAATTCCTCCACCTTGAGCGTGACCGTTGCCGTACGAGGGTCATAAGTCGTATTGGGTGAGCAGGTAATGGTCACTGTAATATCACCGTCACTTGCTTTTCCGGACGAGGGAGTAATTCGAATCCAAGATTCCGTGGATGAGATACTCCAGTCGCGATTACAAGAGAAAGCAAAAGTTTGGGTGCCACCACCCCGCGTGAAGGTGTAACTCCGGGGGCCGGTCATCGTGACGAAAGGAGCTTTCTCGCAAGAAGAGAACAGGGCCGCGATGCACAGAAGCGCTAAGGCAAGATGGAAGAGGCGTTTCATATCGGTATTCGTTTTATGTGGTGTCATCTCGGTTCCGGCCCGGGGAGCGATTCTATATAACACGAAAGTGCGAGCCTCCTTTAGATCTCATCCCCCAAGTCTGGCTCGCCAGAGCCGCGGGCAAGAATGAGTAAAGTACGAACGGCTCGCACTGCTATAGTGTGAGCCGAAGCCCATCATATAGCCAGCGCAAGCGTCTTACTTAACTCCGATGCCCAAAAGAACTGGCGATTCGACTTGGTCGGATTCAAGCTAAACGCTTTCGGTATGTCTGTCCTCCCGTAGGAGAACGTCACAAAGATATGTAAAATTTGGATTTTTAACTACTCTTACCCTTGAGAGACCTTTTGAATGACGGGAAGATTTCTTATCTTGGGGCATTAAACGAAAACGACTATGAAACGGCTTTATCATTTCTGCATCACCTCGCACAACGAGGTTCTATTCCGGAACGACGAGGACATCCGAAACATCACCAATATTCTTGCGCTGGAGAGCTACGCCTGCGGAGTGGAACTCTGGGCAGATGCCATCATGTCCACACATTTGCACGGAATAGCATTCGCCGAAGAGGAGCAAATGGTTCTCTGTTGTCAGCGGCTCAAGATGCGGATCACCAAGTTCCATCGGAATCAGCACCATGGTTCCGGACCTCTGTTCGATGCGGGCGTCTTCCTACTGCCCCTGGAGGGCAACAATCACGTCCTCGCTGCCATCAGTTATGTACTGCGCAACGGGCTGCATCACGGACAGAGCGCCACCCCCTTCAGCTATCCCCATTGTTCGGCCAACTATCTCTTCCGACAGGATCTTGGGAAAGAACCCATCATAGCGGCCATAACCTCGCGATCGGATATTGCACGATATCTACCCCGGAGGTCTGACTTCCCGGACCATTTCTCGATGAATCGGAACGGAATGCTGTTGCGGAATAGCTTCGAAAACCTGCAGATGCTGGAGCACTACTACAGAACGCCTCGATGCTTCGACTACTACATGAGCCGCCTTTCCGGCGAAGAGTGGCAAAGGGAGCAGCAGCAAGACCAGACCACAGAAGAGCCCATCACATTGGAGAAACTGGAACCGGAGAAGGCGCAGGAATCGTTAGCCAGGATGCTTGCCAGTGAAAAAGGACACAACTTCTCATCCTCCCGCCTATCCGACCAAGATATTTGCAAAATCATTGATGTCGAATACGTTCCAGGCTACCACGCGGATTCAGTTTATCGATTGTCCCGCGAGCAGCGCATCCGGATAGGGGACGATCTCGTACGGCGCCTCCGAGTTGCTCCTGCGCAGGCCCGCCGCTGTCTGGCACTGTAGGGGAAAATCGGGTCGGGCAGCCACCATTATTCTCGGCAACGAGCACTCCGCGTCGAACCCTCAAAGTTCGAAAGCGGAGATCGCTCGTAACCGCCGGGCACGGAGCCCGGCGGTGGTGCCAAGTCCTGCCCGCTTCACCACACTTCGTTGACAGGTGTCCACCAAATCGGCCTCTGGTGCCGTAGAATTGGACACCTCCCCCTCGAAACACCGCATTTCGGCTTAAAACGCCGACAGGTGTCCACACAGAACGCACAGAATGGCGTTTTGCTGGACACCTGTCGTCAGGGGGAGGTCCCGGGAGCCTGCCCGGGACGCTACGGGTGCTTTATTCTTCTCCGAGGAACATCGGATCCCAGGCGGGAAGGAGGATGGGCTTCTGGTCGAGCATCTTCATCACGTCGGCCGGGACGAACTGCTTCTCCACCACGAGGCGGAACATGTATTCATTGAACCACTCGTCGGTCATGATGATGTTGCCCTGGTAGCCGGAGGAGGCGCCCCAGCTGTTCTCCACCATCCACTTCTGCGGCTTGCCGTCCTTCAGGTCCACGGCGATGAGGGTCATCGCGTGGGAGGAGCCGCTGGCGTGCGTCATCACGCGCTCGCGCTTGCTCATGGACAGATCGACCCCCAGCAGGGACTCGTAGTCGAAGTTGTTCAGGTCGGCCACGCCCTTGCTACGGTCGAGGAATTTATTCACGTCGCAGGAGAAGTACATGGCCTTGTTGGCCTTGATCGAGGCGATGGCCATCTCCTTGATGCGCTCGATGGGAAGGTTGACGTAGAGCCAGTTCTGCCCGTCGTAGAGGTGGCGGTCGTACTGGATCTCATAGACCTTGCCGTATTCGCGGCAGGGGTCGTTCATCAGCATCACGTAGTTGTGCTCCAGGTCGTAGCCGAGCAGTTCCTGATAGAAGCTTTGCGGGGTGTAGGTCTTGCCCTTCCATTCGAACTCCGTCGGGGGCACACCCAGGCACAGGGCCAGGACGTGATAGACATCCTTGAGCATCTCCGTCTTCTGCCGCTCCAGGAAAGCCGGGAGGTCCTTGGCCTTGACGCCGGTGGGCGTCTCGCGCAGCTTCAGGCCGTCGCGGCGCAGCAGAGTCTTGAGCTGGGTGGCCATGGCGGAGGTGTTATTCGCCGAGAGGCTCTCCGGCATCACGTTCGCGGGCACGACGCCGTATTTCATCACCAGGTTGGCCACGCCCGTGAAGGTGCCGCCGTCGCTGATCGGGTTGCTGAACAGCCAGTCCACCTCGCGGTCGTCAAAGCTCTTGTCGCGGGTGTCGATGACCGCCTGCAGGAAGAGGTTCGCCTTCTCCAGCTGGTCGTAGAAGAAGTTGTAGTTCTGCGAGAAACGGAAGTCGCCCAGGCCGTGCTTGTCCGCGGCTGCGGCACGCAGCACGTTCAGGCCCGTGAACAGCCAGCAGCGGCCGGAGGATTTCTGGTCGGTGATGCCCCAGGTCTTGACGCGGTCGGAGAACTCCGTGTCGATCATGGCCGCATTCTCCGCATTTGCGGACAGGACCGTGATGGCCGTGGTGTTCAGGGCGTTGCGGATGGCCTTGTCGGCGGACGTCCCTTCGTAGCCCTTGCGGATTTCGGAGAGCATCTGCGGGGTGATGGCGCCTTTCGGCTGCGCGGCCGCACCGACGCAGAGGAGCGCCAGCGCAAGCAGGGTAAGAGTCTTCTTCATATTGAGTTATTAATTATTTGCGGAGTATGATGCGCTCGATGCGGCGGGGCACCGAGGTCAGGATCTCGTACGGGATGGTCCCGAGAATCTGCGCGAGTTCGCCGACGGTCGGGTCTTCGCCGAAGATGGTCACGGTGTCGCCGACCTGCACGTCCGGGATGCCCGTGACGTCGATCATGCACATGTCCATGCAGATATTGCCGATGGTGGGGGCACGGTGGCCGCGGATGCTGAACGAGGCAGCGCCGCAGCCGAAGTGGCGGTCCAGGCCGTCCGCATAGCCGACCGGGATGGTGGCGATGACGCTGCCCGTGGGGGCGACGTGGCCGTGACGGCCGTAGCCGATGGTGCCGTCCTCGGGGCCGAGGGTCTTGACCTGCAGGACCTTGACCTTCAGCGAAGCCACGGGTGCGAGCTGCACGCCGGGCAGGGCGCTGATGCCGTAGATGCCGATGCCCAGGCGTACCATGTCGTGCTGGTGCTCTGCGAAGCGCTCGATGCCGGCGGAGTTGAGCACGTGCCACATCGGCTTGTACCCGAGGGCGTCCGTGACCGTCTGCGCGTTCCGCTCGAACATGGCAATCTGTCCGTGGGTGAAGTCGTCCTCGGCGGGGTCTTCCGCCGCGGCGAGGTGCGAGTACACGGACTGCACGCGCACTTCGTCGTGCGCAGCGAGGAAGTCCAGCAGGGCGGGCAGCTCCGCGGTCATGAAGCCGAGCCGGTGCATGCCGGTGTCGAGCTTGATATGGATAGGGAACTGCCGGATGCCGCGGCTGCGCAGCTCGGCGCAGAGGGCCTCCAGCGTGTAGAGGTTGGGGATGCCCGGCTCCAGATGGTTCTCGATGATTTCGGGGAAGAAGTCCGTCCCGGCGGTGAGCACCAGGATGGGCAGGGAGATACCGTTGCGGCGCAGCTCCACGCCCTCGACGGGCAGGGCGACCGCCAGGTAATCGGCGCCTTCCTGCTGCATCATCGAGGCGAATTCCACCGCGCCGTGGCCGTAGGCGTTGGCCTTGACGAGCACGAGCAGCTTCGTCGCCGGCCTGAGCAGGCCGCGAAAGTAGCGATAGTTGCTCCTGCAGGCGGGCAGGCGCAGCTCCAGGCGTGAAAAATCGTTTTCCCCTTTTTGCATATCATGCAAAGATACTACTTTTTCTTTTCTGTCCCCCTTCTCAATAGGAACAATCCCATCGAAGAAATGAAAGATATCCAGAACGATTCCGCTTGCTTGCCCGCGTTCGAGAACTAAGCGCCCCTTTATTGTTCGTTCAGGTCGAAAAAGCTAACAAAAGCAGGGTCTTCTGTTACTTTTCGCAACAAGCTAATAATAAGTAAGATAAAAGATCATTTGGCTCAAATAAGAGCGGTGTGTTAGAAACGCCAAATCTAACACTTATTTCCATTGCCCTCCCAACATAATGAAAAACAACCAATTGCCGTCAATATTTCGGGCGGGCACCTGTTAGATAATAAAAGGGTCTTTTCTTGTAGGAAGGGTTGACAGTTGCTATCTTGCATTTGCTAATCATCCACACCAACAACGAGAATAATCGTCCTTCTCAGACTCAAGTGCGAAATGCATTTTAGTCTTTCGCCGAGTTACTTAAAATAGTAGTGTTTTTTGTTATGCATCGAACCTGTTTTCTTATCGCATTCAGTCTTCTTGTAATCGTTTTTTCCGGTTGTTCGCGGGGTGAAACTGAGAAGGTTATATCCCTCAAGCATCATGTGGTGGATTCTTTGGATCTGTCCCGGGTGCTGAGGGTTAC
>JBGUOB010000053.1:0-1527 GCA_045117755.1 Candidatus Cryptobacteroides sp. | reverse complement strand
TGTTGTGTCAGCACATAGGTAAGTGTTTTGTGTCAGGACATCGGTAAGTCAGTGGAAGGGGTGGAGTAAGGCTTCGGCAGGGGAAACGCCAGGGTTGAAAGCCCTGAGGAGCGTAGCGACGAAGGGCTTTCAACCTTGGCGGCGCGGCGCGCGCCCCCCCTGCCACGGAAGAAATCGGCTCGGTTCGGGAGAGGCCGGGAACCAGAATGCCTGAATCGTTTTTTCTGGTTCTCAGTCTGATTTTACCGCCGTCAACGGCGTGAAGCAACAGGAAGTCATGTCCAGCGTTCCCAGCAGAAACTCTGCAAGGAAGACGTCATACAAGCCTTGCTGCTTCTGTTCCCGCAACCCGACCTGCAATCCTCTCAGGGCGAAGCCAATGGAGACCCGCACACCGCCCAGAACGATCTCGCCGGACTTGAGGACCTTTCTGGGGAGATAACCGGCGGGGTATTCGAGAACGTCGAAGTCGCCGGTGTACTTCCGATCTGAGGGGCGGTAGACCTCATCGGGGGTCTTCATGCCGAGGGCTTCGTTCGGACGGACGCTGTTGTATTCCTCGACCCAGGCGTCCAGAGCGACTTGGTTGGCGGCGATGCCACCGGAGATCCTGCCCTCGATTTCGCGGGCAATGTCACCGTGCATGCGCTCCAGAGAGCCGTTTTGGCCGGGGCAGCCTGGCAGGGAACGCTCTGGCAGGATGCCCAGAGTGACCCACCAAGCGGAGAGTGTCGTAAGTCCGAGAATGCCGCTGGTAGCGGCAAAAGGCACGCCATTGTCGCTGTGTATGGCCCTGGGGAGCCCGTATTTGCGGAACAATTCCGTCATGACCGAGCGGACGGCTTCGGCGCTCTTGCAGGTCATGAGTCGGATGCAGAGCACCTTCCGGGAGTACTTGTCACGCACGGTAAAGGGCTCGCAGATTTCACCGTCTGAGCGCCACCAGCCCTTGAAGTCGATGCACCAGACGTCGTTGGGCGCGTTGGCTTCAAGCATCTGGTTCAGACGGGGACATTCCGAGCAAGCTGTTGCCTTGCGGATGTGCTTCTTCTTCAGCAGGCCTGATTTCTCAAGGATGCGGTTGATGCTTGATAGCGAAGGCGGGACCGCGCCGGGATGGGTGCGTTGGTAGAGCACTCGCAGCTTCTTTGCGCCCCAACTGGGGTGGACGTTGCGCAAGCGGAACAGCTCCGCTGCCGTGTCCCCGTCGATGGTGTTAGGATGCTCCCGCGGCGCTCGTGATCCCTCCGCAAGCCCAGCGTAGCCCTGCTCCAGAAATCGGTTCCGCCACTTGTACCCAGTCTTCTCGCTGATGCCGTACTCCCGACACAGCTCCCGGAACGGTTTGGTTTGTTTCAGCATGGCGTCGATGAACGCTCTCTTCTCCTTCATCGCGTCGGTCTCCTTCCACGGCATTTCCGGCACCTCCTTTGTGCCGAGTATACCGGAAAGTCTTACCTATGTCCTGACACAAACCCTTACCTATGTCCTGAAACTTTCTGTTACCGATGTGCTGAAACTGGACAG